>JAJFVA010000036.1 GCA_021371995.1 Methanoregulaceae archaeon
CAGATCCTCATAATAGCCATCTCCGTCAGGATCACCAGGGGCAGGGTAGTAAACCGTTTCGCTCATGGCTGTCATTCCCGTCTCTCCGGCAGATGCCAGGCCTTGTGGAAACGGGCATGGGATCCCGGAAGCATCGCTGACATCCGGGAAAGGATCAGCCGGACCGCCGCCACTGGCATCGTCGAACGGGCATGGGATCCCGGAAGCATCGCTGACATCCGGGAAAGGATCAGCCGGACCGCCGCCACTGGCATCATCGAACGGGCATGGGATCCCGGAAGCATCACTGACATCCGGGAAGGGATCAGCCGGACCGCCGCCACTGGCATCGTCGAACGGGCATGGGATCCCGGAAGCATCGCTGACGTCCGGGAAAGGATCAGCGGGACCGCCGCCACTGGCATCGTCGAACGGGCATGGGATCCCGGAAGCATCGCTGACGTCCGGGAAAGGGTCAGCGGGACCGCCGCCACTGGCATCATCAAAAGGAGAGATCTCCCCACCACCCGGGGAATCAGGGGAGAAGGGGCCTGCAAATCCCCCGCCCTCTGAACCTCCAAAAGGACACGCCACCCCGGCAGAACAGTGACTGATCAGTGCAGTGATGAGAACAACACTTACAAGTAGATATCCTGAATAACGCTTCATTGTGCCACCTTGACGATATCCCTGGACGGATTCTGTTATCCAGCACCAGAGAGTCCGGACAGGGGAGAATCGTATAGTAGACTCTCGCCAAACCCTCTATATATATCCTGCGGACATCCGGAACACGGAGAAAAGTCCACAAATCAGATGGCATCTTTTCGCCCTTGTGACATCCGGACATGGAGAATCCCTCTCGTAATCAGGACGCCAAATGGGCAGCCCGGTTCCAGATTCCCGGCACGATGAGTATTTTTGCGGCTCTTCCTCTCACCCTGCTATCGTTTAGTGCCGGATACGCAGCAGGAAGGGCTGATCGGAACATCAGGCAGGTATTCGCCCAGGGAACAGCACAGCGGAATCTTGCAACAACCCTGATTGTTGCCATCCTCGTCTTCAGAGATGAGTCGGTGATAACGATCATGCTGATCACCGGGTCTTTAGCCCTGTACCTTCCCCTTCCTCAGGTGGAGCATGAGAAAAAGGAGAACAGTTACTACCCCTTCATAACCAGCAGAATTTTTTAGTTACATTCTGCAATGTGTTCAGTACATAATTATTCGGCACCGTGATCCTCATGTCAGAAAAAAAATGGACCCTCACTCTTGCTATAGTCCTTGTAGCCCTGTCAGTCGTCCTCTACCTCCTCCATTTTGTCCTCTTTCATGATCTCCATCATATCGGGATCTACCTGCTCGGGGACATTGCCTTCCTGCCGATCGAAGTCCTGCTGGTGACCCTCATCCTGCACCAGCTGCTTGAGACGCGGGATCGAAAGATGAGGCTGGAGAAGCTGAATATGGTGATCGGGACGTTCTTCTCTACCGTGGGAACGGATCTCCTTGCCTACCTCTCGGACCATGATCCCCGGATGCAGGGTCTACGAAAAGACCTCAGGATATCCGACAGCTGGTCAGAGACGGATTTTACCCGGGTGAGTGCCACCCTGTCCGGATATACCTGCATGGTGGAAATCAGCGAGATGGACCTTTTGGGGCTTAAGACGTTCCTTACCACAAAGGAAGACTTCCTGATGCGCCTGCTGGAAAACCCTCTGCTGCTCGAACATGAATCATTCACCGAACTGCTCCAGGCGGTCTTTCACCTTACTGCTGAGCTCAGGCACCGAAAAGACCTTGTCGGGCTACCGGAGAATGACCAGCGGCACCTCACCGGGGATGTCTGCCGGGCGTACCGTCTCCTGATCATCCAGTGGCTTGAATACATGCATTATCTGAAAGGGCACTACCCGTATCTCTTCTCACTCGCCGTAAGGACCAATCCTTTCGATGAGCAGGCAAGCGCGATGTTCAGCTGATACTTTTTTTTTAATCCGGGTCTGATCTCATCACCCGTTTTTCCGGAGTAAAAAGACCTGGTACCCATAGTGATCAGAATACTTCCGGAAGAGATCGATCTCTTTTTGTGTCATGTCAAGAATGGCACGGGCATCAGAGGTATCGGCATATCCCTTTCCCAGCCGCTCCATTTTCACCTGTAACGGGTCATAGAACCCCTTCCACCACGCATCCTCCGGGAGCCTGAAACTTGTGACAACCTGGTACCCTGCGTTCTGTATCATCCGCTCGCATTCCGGAACGGTGGTCATGGGCGGGTATGCTTCCTGCATGAAAGCGGCAACCTCCTCCGGGGGGTGATTGGTGAACCAGACCATCTCGGAGAGGGCAAGAGATCCGCCTTCCCTGAGGAACTTTTTCCAGTAGGAGAGGCCCTTCTCAAAGCCGATGATAAAGACCGACCCCTCTGACCAGATGACATCGAAGGATCCCGGAGCAAAGGGGAGATCGTCCATGGAGGCGCGGAGCGTGGTAATCCTGCCACCCAGTCCCTCCGAATCCGCCCTGGTGCGGAGTGCGTCCAGGTAGGACTGGTGGATGTCCACGGCAGTGATACGGCACTTCCTGCAGTGGCGGGCAAGGGCAAGGGTCTGGCTGCCTGCCCCGCACCCGATATCAAGGATCCGGGAATTTTCCGGAGGAGACAGGATATCAAACATCCGTCTCGTGCAGGCATCGCTCCCGGGCCCCTGCCGGTCAAGCCCTTCAAAGAGCGTGAATATAAATGAATTATCCATATGCTACTAAATTCCGGGAGATGGGAATAGTTTTTTGTTAGATAAGATTCCCTGCCTGCGTAAACTGGCCAGTCCGGGATCCCTGCAGGAACTCCCTGTGAAACCGGAATTTCGCTCATATGGGCATTAAATAGCAAATAAAAACATTTATGCTAATATTTTTCCTATACCTATGAACTTCCATGTCAACTGTACCCGATACAATATCAATAAATAATCTGTTTTCACGCTTGTCAAGACACCCGGCATTCCTTGGAGCCCTTATCGGAATCCTCGCGGCATTCTCACAAGCGCTTCTCATCAGTGCCGGAGGGCCCGAGGCATATGGGTTTTGTGTCGCCTGCCATACCCGTGACCTTGTAAACGGAATGACAAATATCATTGCAGACACCAGTCTGGCCCTTGCCCCTATTTCGAAGAATGCAATTCTCCCGGTGATGAGTGTTGTAGGAGTCCTGATCGGAGCATTCCTCTCGGCAAAAGTCCACCGCGAGCATAAAATAAAAAGGACCGATAACCGGGGATACCTCGTCTATTTCCTTGGTGGTTTTGTGGTCCTCCAACTCGCCATGATCTTTGGGGGATGCCCCTACCGTGCAGCCCTCAGGACAGGGTATGGTGATATCACCGCACTGGTGTTCATCATCACCATGGCAATCGGGGTAATTGTTGGAACCCTCCTCATGCTCAGAATGGCCGAAAAGGAGGAGCACTGATGGCGACCGGGATTCTGCCAAAAGAGATGGCAGTCATTGCAGTCCCCCTCGTTACCCTGCTCCTCGGCGTCCTGATCGGTTATCTTGCCCAGCGGTCCGGGTATTGCTCTATAGGAGGATTCCGTGACTATGTACTCTTCAGGCACACGAGGCTTTTATCCGGATACCTGACCCTGATCGCTGCATCGTTTGCGGGATACCTCCTTTTCTGGTTCCTGACACCCGACGCAATGGAGCATTTCTTCTGGGCTCTTACCAGTAATCCATTGACACCGGTCCCGGGAGCCCCTGCCGGGCTGAACCCTGCAGCCTACCTGATTTTTGCTGCAATACCCGGATTTTTTGTCGGTTTTATCTGCATGCTGCTTGGTGGCTGCCCCATCCGCCAGACCGTGATGGCATCGGAAGGGAGTTATAAGGCCGGATTTTTCTTTATCGGGATGTGCGTTGGATCTGTGTTCTTTGCATCATTTGTGTCCGGATGGGTCGTTATCCTGATGAGAGCCCTCGGGTTTGGAGCATAAATTGTGGAGGAGTCAGTCATGATGGCATCCACCTTCCTTTTCTGCGAGATGCTATCACCAGAACGTGTACGTTGGTGCACAGAGTGTATCACATCAGGAGTCAGGCTTCATCCGGAAAACCAGGGGACAATCAAGGTTTTTCTTACCGGTGATGCACTGTTCAGCCTTGTGGATGCACAGAACCGGGATTCATGGAATGCCCTGTCAGCTCTTCCCTCACTATGCATCATTGCAGATGGCGATGAACTCAAATTACAGGGAATGCTGGATTCTGTTGCAACAGGATTCCCCGGAGTTACGATTACAGGAAGCGGTGGCAGGGATCCATTCTGGCAGAGCCTTGTCTTAACCCTGGCGAAAGAATGGAATGGCACAAGAAAGGCGGCATTCCTGTTGTGCCATTCCCCGTACATGAGCCGGATCCCTGTGTATATGCTCCGGTTCCTTTCAAATACCCATAGTGCCGGACTCCATCCGGAGCTATATACCTATCTTGACGGTGTCCATAACGTGCACAATGGCCAGCGTCCCTCAGAATTTGAGAACATCGGGAGGAATGTCTCGGCCATCGCAGGGGCTGCAGAACAGTCAGGCAGGGATCCCTGGTTTGCTGCCTGCTCTCGATGTGCAACGGCAAGGGGATATTACCAGATGAACCCCGGGACAGGGTTTTGCGAGCCGTCCTCCTGCATCGAAGATATCACGATCCGACCCCTGAAAGAGATTCTTTCGCGGTTCTCCGGGAACCATCCAATACTGTCGCACATGTGCGGAGGAATCGTGGCAGGTGCGGGAATCCGGGAGTCGACTGCGCTTCCGAGACTGGTCATTTTTATCACAAATCCTCCCTATGGCACCGAATGGACTTTTGGCGGGTTATCACTTGCCCTTGCTGCAGCGATGGACGGGATGCCGACCACGGTCATCTTTATCGAACAGGGGGTCTATGCACTCTGCGGGACCCACGAGATACCGCAGAATGATAAAGTCTTCAATGTCCAGGAGATGATAGCCGCAACCACCGATGTTCCGGCACTGGGCTACCTGGTGCACGCCCCCTCGCTCGAAGAGCGGGGAATTACCGTTTCGGAACAATTTTCAAAGATCAAAAAGGTGCGGAATCCCGAAATTTCCGGGATCCTATGGGGAAATGATCCGGTTAACGCCTTTTCCGCAACGAGGATGATATTTTTCTAAACAAGGAGAATGCTGAAATGGATGCTGTAAAAGTGAACGATTTTACCGAACTGACCTGTACCAACCTGATGATCAAGTTAAAAATTATGTTAAACCGGCTCCCTCCAGGTGACGCTCTTGCCTTTTTCGCTACAAGGGAACAGGTGGACAATACCTGTGCCCCATTCTCCACCAACGGGTACCAGGTTGCATGGGAAGAGGAGGCCGAGAACCGGTACATGGTCCGGATAGGAAAATAAGGGATATTAGAGGAAGTTTCATATCCCTCCTTTCAGCGTTCCCTGTCATCCCGGGGGGAAAGAGAGATGAGGGGTTGTGGCAAATACTCCGGAAGAGAACATGAGCACGCGGGACCTGTCCTGGCTGACAAGGGAGAAGCAGGACATCTCGAAGCGTACCACGTATATCCGCCTTCTCATCCCTCCTATTCTCGCGATCATCTTTTTTATCCTGTGTTTTCTCATTCTTCCCCGGGACCGGCTCCTGATCCTCGGTGGCCTGATGATAGCGTACTTTATCCCGCCGTCTGGTAAGGAATCGCTCATCCCGATCGGGATAGGACTCGGGATTCCATGGTGGCTGATGGCACTGACCCTGACCCTGCTCGATGTCATCACGGCCCTTTTCATGATCATGAACTTCGCCCTCATGCTCCGGGTTCCCCGACTTGGCCCCTGGATAGAAAAAACGACCGCCACGGGCAAGGAGTTTATGGCCGGGCGCCCCTGGATGGCCCGGTGGAGAATCCCGGGAGTGGCCTTCTTTGTGATGCTCCCCCTCCAGGGCACCGGCGGGGTGGGGGCGACCGTGGTTGGACTGATGGCCGGCCTCACCCCGGGGGAAATACTGTTAGCCGTCGGGATTGGAGCGGCTGTTGAAAGCCTGGCCTTTGCCCTGGGTTCGGAACTGATCTGGCGGCTTATCCTGGAAAATCTGGTACTTGGTCTTACCGTGGCATTAGCAGCTATTGCCGGAACGATCCTCCTTATGATTTTCCTGCGGCGTAGGTTTACCCGGAAAAGCTGGAAGGATGAAAAAGAGATATAGTTGAAAAGAACGTGAGGGATCGATGTCAGGAGCCGATTGCCTTGTCCCCTCAGAATTTTCGGATAGTAATTGATCTGTTCAGGACGGACTCTTAGTTTGATTGTGACCGGATACCCAGGGGATCCCTCCATCGATTGTGCTATCTGATCAATATCAGGTATTTCACCACTACCTGCAACCGTTATCCCGCCATGAGCTGGTCCGCTGATCAGGAAATAATAAGGTTGTAATTCAGAGTTAAACGGCTTGGCAGAATAGGTGGTCCCATCGAGCCAGTTATCGATCGTACTCTGGGCGAGCGCCGTATCCTGGTCCTGTGCGAGAGTCCGGTGCGCAATGAATCCGGTCAGATAATTGTAACAATGATTATATCTGGAGGTAGTGCCACTACAAGGTATGAAAAAGATCTCCTTGATCCTTGCTCTGTCCCTTGTGACGCTGCTCCTGTTTTTTGCAGGGTGCACCCAGGCTCCCGAGACTCCTCCTGCAACGGCAACCCCTACCCCGGTTCCGCCCGAGACTACCGTTCCCGTAACCACCACACAACCGGCAGGCATGGGAACTCCAGGTCCCACTCAGACCCTTCCACCCCAGTACTCCCTCACCTTCCAGGTCCAGACAAACGGCAGGACCACTGATCCACTTACGTATGTAGGCATCAATGGCGGAAACGGCTTGAATTATGTTACCGATGTCGAAGCTATCCTGATAACACCGGATGGGACAAAACAATCAAAGACCATGAGTCAGCCGCATTACTCAGGCCAGAACGTCTCCTTTCCCTGCAGCACCTGGCAGAACCGGGTTGAGATCTGGACGACTGCACCCGGAGTAGGAAAGATCAAAGTCTATGACGAGCTGGTTCCGTTCAAGTAACTCAATCCTTTATAATTTTCCGGATCACTGATAATGAGAGGAAACCGGAAAAAGATAGGGAAAAAATGTTCCCCCAAGACTTGCTCCCGGGGACCTTAATTCTTTTAAAAGTTCAGACTCCTGCCGCAGGATCAGTTCTTCAGGCGCGTCTGGGTCCAGGCATTATCACGGACCTGGTCCCTGTGCCCCGGCAGCCATCGCGAATGCCGGAACGAGAATCAGGTCAGAACGGCGCATAGTGTCATCTTTTTATCATATATTCCATCTCCTGGATATTCGGGTAACGGGAAGAGAGAATCCCGGTTCTCCCGTCCCTATCAGAAAATCGGCCGGGTTTATCAACCTTTTCTCAAACGGGAAGCTACATGCCGGCCCGATTCGCTGAACACCGACCGTCCATCAAATAACGATGGGGGAAGAAGAGGTTCTCTTCCCTATATCCCTGGAATACGAGGCATTTCAGAAGGATACGCCGCAGATGAAACAGGGCTACGGGCCTCGTGTGATGAGGAGAACATCTTCCAGTCCTCACCTTCGTTCAAAATACCCGGTCTAATCCGTGCGAAGGAGTTGGCGGCTTCATCGGTAAGGTAATAGTGGTTTGACCGTCCCGGGAAACGGTTTTCCACGACCCGATCATCGATCAGGTGATCCATCTGCCGGGTAACGGACGGGCCGGATATCGCCAGGGCATCTGAGATCTGCTGCCGTGTCATTCCGGGAGACTGGTAGAGCAGCCGGAGAATCTCTTGAGGAGTATCAGTCCGCAGGTAGTGGATGAGTACCTGTTCGCTGGTGCTATAGGCTCCCTGGTTTGGGAAGAACCGGACAACGCCCGGCCTGACAAGATAGGTGACCTTTCCCGTCTCCACGAGTTTTACCAGGTGATACCTCAGGGTATTTTCATTGATCCCGGTTAACCCTGCAAGGTTTTTTACGTCAATGCCCGGATGCCTGGTAATTGTTGTATAGATGATATGACGGGCGTCATGCTCGAGTACATTCTTTTTCGAGATCCTCCGGTACCCGCCAAAGAGCAGCATGCTGAACGGAAAGAGTGGCACCCCAAGGTGAGAGGGAGCATCAGGAACGTCCCGTTCTATCCCGATGAACAGGAACCTTGTCCGTTTTGATCGTGGTCGGGGACTGGTTTCGGATTTGGGCTCATTTTCAGCCGACCCCTGAACCGGAGGAACCGGGCTGGTCTGTGCGGGGGCACAGGGATAATGCCCTGATTGTGACGGGGGCCCCTGCTGCTGCCTTTGAGGAGACGGTCCCTGCGGGTTTTCTCCGGCAGATTCATATCCGCCGCCATTCCCAAATCCCGGCCGGGCAACCCCTGCAATTCCTATGGATGCAGCTACGATCCCTGTTCGTCCCTCACCATTATTCCGGCCCGGTAAAGATCCCCCCTCTTCCCGGGGTGTTGCCAGGTATCCCTGCCCGGATTCAGACTGTCCCGGAATACCTTGCATGCCCTTCACCTGCGCAGGTTCCGGTCCCTGCTCTGCGTGATCCTTTCCCGTGACACCCGTCCGGGCAGGTGATCCTGCCCCGCCATCCGCGAAGGAGCCGGGTTCTGATCCATCAAAATCCCGTGCTGACTTTCCCGTCCCGCCAATGGGGGAATCATCCGGAGATCCGCCATCAGGACCTGTCTCTGATCTGCTGTCAGAGGGGTCTGCTTCATCATCAGGACCTGCTGATCCGGCAGGAGTCCCGGGTGCTGAGGACGCATATCCGTCCTGTATGCCTGATACCGGCGAATTTCCGGAATTGGCCATGCCTGCTGAGATCCCGTGGTCTTCCTGTTGAATATCAACGGAGAATGACCCGGAGTTGGATACAAAAGGAGCTGTGTCACCATTGCTTTGAGTGACACCAGGACTTTCCATGGAAGTGCTGCCGGAAGATCCAAAACCCCCGGAAGATGACGATCCGGCGTGTGCGGCTTCCGCGGGAATCGATGAGATAACCATGAACAGGGATAGAGCAACCACTATCCAGCCGAGCAGTCCTTTCATCCTGGTAGTCAATTCGAAAGAAAGGAATAAAAATAATCTGGTCCCGGAAGCTACAGGTTCTTCCCCATGAGCTCTATTCTCCCTTCATTCCTTTTTGGCAGTGAGCCGGAAAATACACCGTGTGAAATCCCCCCATTGCTTTGACAAATGAGCAATCCCGACAGCCTGCATCTCCCGCGTAATCGCTGCCATACAGGCATTATATGATCCATAACCCCCCTTTTTATGAAAAACGGGCCTTTGGATTATATGTTCCAATTATTCAACCAGATACTCGGAATTCTCAATTAAAAGAAGCCATTCCCGATGCTCAGTCTCAAGGAAATTCTCACATTCCCATAATGTCTTGATAATTTCTTTCCAATCTGATTCGATATTGTCGCTAAAATGTTTGAGCCTGACATCAAAGCTGTTTAATGCAGTATATTTTGCCTTGAAGAGGATGGCGCCTCGTGACAATTCAAACGACAGACGGAATGAACGGACAGCCACTCCAAGGAAGGGAAGGATAATGGCAAGACCTACCAGTATCACGCTGAGTATACCAAGGAAAAGAGAGGGATTGGGAAGCAAATCGATGATGAAATGCCCAAGAACAGCAATAATACCGAGAAAGAAGAAGACTCGTGGAATTTTTTCTGTTTTTCGATTCAATCCCGACAGCTGGTTAATTTTTTTACAGTAATAGGTTTTCTGGTATTTCACTCTCTTCTTCCGATAATACTCAATAAATGCCACGACGTTTTCCTTTTCAAAACCACATGATACATTTTTTGCCGGTTCAGGGATTGAAATGTTCACAATCCATGAGTCAATATCCTTGAAACTCAATGTCTCAATCTTTTTAAGAGACTTCTCAAGATCTTCATCCGCTTCCTTGACACAGGTTGCCTCCCCTTCCCAGATACGGGAATCAATAAGATAACCGAATTTTAACAATCGTATCCGTTCTGCTTTATGTCGATCAAGGAGCCACTGTCTTTGAACAGATAGGAGTATTCCCCCAATGACAGCAATGAAGGCAAGGGTTGCAGCAATCATTTCAATTGCCATTCCCGGCAGGTTAAAAATGTGGGGAATGTCTAACGTTTTATTGATTAGCTGAATCGTTGCTGCGATTACAGCAATGGTTCCTGATGCAATAAACAATTTTGTAATTACGGTGTGGTAATATTGTCTCCGTATTGCTGAACGATCATACGTAATATAGACCGGAGTCAGTTTCTCATTAACAACAGCTAAGGCCGATGCAAGGGGTTTAAAATAAATATAGTCGTATTTATTGTCCACCATATCAAAATCCGGGGGAAAATCCTCGTAATCAACACAGTGAATCGGTAATTCTGGCATATTCCCAATCCAATGTGGAGGATAGAACAGTGCTGTTTATATAGTATTCTGCATTAGGGAGTTTTACTGATAGCAATAACCTTCTTTGGTTATTTTTAAAAACATAAGATGGTGTCAGCCCGACGGGAAACGGAAATTCATCCGATATATTTTATTAGAATGGGGAAGAGATCAGGTTATTCGAGTGAGCTACGGATAAACGATTCATATGAGTTTTTTAAAAATAAGATCCCTGCTGCATAAAATAAAAAAACACCAGATCGGTATTTTTATTGTTCTTTTCATCGGGACCTTTATCATTGGTTATTGGGGATATTATCTGGCATTTTCATCCCAGCTTATCAGCGCATCGCCTCAAGACCTTACCTACCACACACTCCAATTGTTCAAGCTCATGGTTTCCACCAAGGTTACGGTAAACAATCTGCAGCTCGAGTTTGCCCGGTTTTTTGCCCCTCTTCTTGCATTTTATGCAATAATATCCATTATATTTATTATCTGCTATGACCAGTTCACACGATTCAGGCTCCTCTTCTGGAATCAGCACGTTATTATCTGCGGGCTTGGCTATCTGGGGCCGGTAATTGCGCGAAATTATATCGAACAGGGCAAAAATGTTGTTATCATTGAGGCAAACCAGTTGAATACCGAGATTGAGACGTGCCGGGATATGGGCGCAATCGTTATCACGGGTGATGCGACAAAGGAAGGGCTGCTGGAAAAAGCCAATATCTCACGAGCAAGCAATATTTTTGCAGTGACCGGAAACGACGTGAAAAACCTGGAAATTGCCATCAAATCCCAATCCTGTTTTCACCGTGAAGGAGATCTTGTCTGTCATATCCATCTGACGGATACTGCGTTATGCTCAGTGCTGAAATCTCACCAGTTGCGTATGCAGGGAAGATCAAAATTCAAACTGGAATTTTTCAATATTTATTCGATTGCTGGTTACTGCCTGCAACAAGCGTTCCCCCCCTTCCAGGAAGGGAGCGGGTCAGCCCCGGACACTCATATCCTGGTTTTTGGTGCCGGTAAAATGGGAAAAACCCTGATAGTCCGGACTGCGAAAAAATGGCGGAATCTCTATGGAAAAACAGGGAAAAAACTGGTGGTATCGATTGTTGATCGTCATGCAGACAACATTAAGGCCCTTCTTGAGACCCAGTATCCCTCGATCGCCGTATATTGTGAAATTATTCCATATCCGATAGAATTCATGTCGCAGGAATTCATCAGGGGATCGTTCCTTGCCGGCAACGAAAAAATTCTTTCCCCGACATCCGTGTACATCACCCTTGAAGACACAGCGATGGGTTTGTCACTTGCGTTGAAACTGCAGGAAAGAATCCATGATCCAGAAGTCCCGATCATTGTCCAGAGTATTAATATCGATGGATTCACAAAAATGCTGGATGAATTGCGGGTCAATTCTGGTAATCTTCAGAATATTCACCCTTTCCAGATCGTATCCTGTGCCTGCTGCAAAGATCTCATCTTAAACGGGTACAGGGGATTAATTGCCCGGGCTATCCACAATACGTATCTCGCCAAGAAAAGGGAATCAGGGGGTGTTGATGAGAATGATCCGGCAAACAGGGAGTGGAACGAACTGAACGAAGAACTGAAAGCATCGAATTACGACCAGGCCGATTTCATGTATTCTCAACTTTATTCAATAGGCCTTGATATTGTCCCTGCAGATTCCTGGGATGAATCCCTTTTCCTCTTTTCAGAGAGCGAACTTGAATATCTTGCTGAACGGGAGCATGAACGCTGGATGCATGAGCGAATCCAGAACGGCTGGCGGTATGGTTCGCCCAGGAATGTGAGTCAAAAGATTTCGCCATACCTGATTCCCTATTCTCTTCTTGATGACGAGATCAAGGATTATGACCGGAATACGGTACGGGCAATCCCCTCTATTCTTGAAAAACTTGATTTGAAGATTATTCGGGTGACAGATGGACCTGCGTGTAAAGAATAAAAATTGAGTATTAAATATCAGTGAAATACCATGGTTCTGCTCCATTGTATGCAAGGATTTCTTCGGCATACTTGAAATCTTCATTCGTTCTTGCATGATTTTGGAAGATAAGTATCTCATTGGTCGATTCCTGGTTTCTGTTCAACCAAACGAAAAGAATTGCTTTATCGCCATGGATTTCGTAGTTTGTTGGATCAACTTCGAGTGCTTTATCTAATAATTTCAAAACTTCAACCTGGGCTTTCTCGTCCCATCCTCTTGCATTCCAGAGCGCCCTTGCATAGTTAACATAATACATGGAAACTGAAGGATTAATTTCGATTGCCTTTTCATAATTGGACAGTGAGGATTCGTAGTCATCTCCTATGTATGAAAGGGCGGCTCCTTTGCCATTGTAAGCTCCGGCATATTTGGGCTGCAGTTCAATTGCTTTCGTTAAATCATCAAGAGCTTTGTATTTGTCGATTCCCATTCTTGCCCTTGCTCGCCAAACATAAAAAAATGCCTCATCAGGTTCATATTTAATAGCATTTGAAAATGCTCCGTCAGCTAAGGTATAACCCTCTTTATACCAGTAGTATAAACCGAGAGCATCATATGCCCATGGATTTGTTGAATTTATTTTCAAAGAGGTTTCTGCATCGGCATATGCCTTATCCAGGTATGAGGGATCAGCGGGGAATGTATATCCAGATTGCACTCGCCAGAAATAGTTCAATGCCCGGCAGTTCAATGCATCAATATTTGTAGGTTCTTTCTCCAGAACCTGGCTGCAATCATCAATTCCCCGTTCATAATTGGATACTAAGGAAGAATTTACTTCATATACTTTATTGGTAACATGTATTCCGATCCAGAGATAGGACCATCCTCTCATCGTCAGGGATTTCGTGTCAGATGGATCGCTCTGCAGCACCGTGGAGAAGTCTTCTACGGCTTTTTCAAAATACCTGAGATCTGTCCCTTCATACATGAATATTCTGCCAAGTTCATAATTCGCCAGGCCTCTCTGATAGTAAGCTTCGGTAAAAGATGAGTTGGCTTTGATTGATTCAGTAAATGCGTCAATAGCCTCATCGTATAAGCCTTTCTGGATCAGATCGATTCCCTTGTCATAATCGGTAAGATATTCTGCTGAACCCTGTCCCTCGCTTCCCATGGTGCCGGATTCTTTGGTATCAATAACAGCAGGTATTTCCTGGGGACGTGTTGTTGGTTCAGGACCCACCGGGCCGGTTTTGTTATCAGAACTGAGATTGGGGGTATCAGATACACACCCTGCAAGGAGTATCATCCCGATAAGGATGGAGACAACTCCTGCAATTCTTGCCGAATTCTTCATATGGTTCCTCCAATCCGTAATGCACTTTTATGTACCACTATTCCTGAAGGATAAAAGACAGATGAATGATATTCCACATCAGTCTTCAAAGGCAACGTCACCTCCGGCAGAGACAATAATTCTTTTCGTAATGCTATCCTGGCCGCGGGCATTTGCGACTTTCAGGGTGACCTGGTGAGTTCCCGGGCCCTGGTAAAATTTCACGGGCGTAGGTGAGGTTGACATGGTATTATCTTCAAAACCCCATATATAACTCAAATCCGATCCCTGTGAAATCGTACCATCAAAGAATACACTATAACTGGTAACGATCCCTTTTTTCACGGTGAAATCAGCAACCGGGGGTCCTTCGGACGGCCCGACTTCGGGCTCGACCATGATCGGGAGTGTGGTCGTATCTTCACAGCAGGCACTTTGAATTGCCAGAACTACTGAATAATTTCCTGGAGTCTGATACGTGTGGAGAGGGTTTCTCTCCGTGGAAGTGTAACCGTCGCCAAAATTCCATGACCTTGATTCTGTCTCTCCGACTGATTCATCCCTGAACTGCACCGTCAGAGGTGGTTTTCCTTTCATCGGGTCTGCAGTGAACTTTGCAACAAGGGAAGAAGGGGATCGTGAAAGTACCTGGACCGTTTTTGATACCAGGGGGGAATTCTCCCCGTCATTTCCTACCTGCAAAGTGGCGGTATAATTCCCTGAATCATTATAGAGGTGAAGGGGATTTGGTAAGTCCGATGTCGAGTCATCGCCAAAATTCCAGAACCAGCTATCAGGTGTTTCAGGGCTGCTAGCAGTGAATTGCACCGACAAGGGGGCAGTTCCGGACTCCGGGGAAAAGGTAAAGTCCGGGGCTTCCAGAGACCCTCCGTGGCCGCCAGAACCCCCCATAAGGGTCATCCCGGTATAAGCGGCTCCAATGATAAGGGCCACTGCTATGATACCTACGATATAATAGAGTGCAGGGACAGGACGTGCCGCCATCTCTACCGATGTCGTTTTACCTTCAGGGGAACTAACCCGGATGATCCCTTGTTTTCTGACCCTGTCCTCTCCGTCTTCATTCTTAACAATGAGGGTGACATCATAAATCCCGGCTTTTGTATAGACGTGCCCTGGATTCTTCTCCTTTGATGTGGCCCCGTCACCGAAATCCCAGGTATACTCTGCTGGTGAACCGGCTGACGCATCATTGAACTGGACCCTGAAAGGAGATTTTCCTTCCGTTGTTATCGCTGTGAATGCAGCTTTTGGCAGGATAGGGGCATCGACCCTGATGTATCCGGATTTAACAGCGGTATCGGTACCGCTGTCATTCATCACGATAAGCCTGATATCATAAGAGCCGGGTTTGCTGAACTGGTGAACGGGATTTCTTTCATTCGAGATCTCGCCGTCACCAAAATCCCAGCCATACCCGGTCGGCGATCCGCTCGATTCATCGGTGAACTGGACCTTCAGGGGGACCTTCCCTTTCGTTACCGTGGCACTGAAGGCAGCTTTTGGGAGAAGAGGAGTGTCAACGGTGATCAACCCGCTTTTTCTTTCGATATCGGTCCCGTCACTATTCGTTACCGTGAGACTGACATCGTAGACTCCCGCTTTTTCGTAGACATGTCCGGGACTCTTTTCAGTTGATGTAGTCCCGTCACCGAAATTCCATTCATACCTGGCGGGGGATCCGGTCGATTCATCGGTGAACTGGACCTTCAGCGGGACTTTCCCCTTTGTTCCTTTTGCGCTGAAGGCTGCTTTTAGCAGGACTGGTGAATTAACCGTGATAAAATCTGTATTTGTAAGGGTATCTGATCCACCCCCATTCGTAACCGTAAGGCTGACGGTATATATCCCCGCTTTCTTGTAAAGATGTCCGGGATTCTTTTCAGTTGATGTGCCCCCGTCACCGAAATCCCATTCGAACTTAACCGGGGAACCGCTCGACTTGTCACTGAACAGAACTTTTAAAGGTACTTTTCCCTCTGTTCCATTCGCACTGAATGCAGCTTTTGGTGGAAGCAGGTACTGGGCTTGATCAAGGAGCTTCTTAAAGTGGGTTTCATATGGCGGAGGGAAAATATCGAGCCATTGCAGGTTCTGCAGGTAAAAATTGAGGTGTTTTGAGTAGGGAATATCTTCTTTTCGGGCGGTAATTATTCGTTTTTTTGCACTAAATGCAGAAGTCACTTCACTATAAATGAAGGGTGATTCATTGGCCTTTTCCGAGAACACAAGAATCATCAATTTACTCGCTTGAAGTGCATCGGTGATTTGCTCAGCGTAGGGAATCCCTGCCCTGATATCACGGGGTGCTATCCAGCATTGAATCCCGTTATCCTCGAAGTAATCACATATATTGTATGCTAAGTCCCTGCTATCACTTGCATAGCTAATAAGAATCTCATGAGCCACAGCTATAAATCACTCCCCAGACAGCCGGTGCGCTCTTTAATTGCCCCGCATGCCTCATAGTGGAAAATATGTTTCAGGAGATAAGTGTTTTTATTTTATATTTTCCCAGCTCTATGCCTTAACATCCCTGCCCGGTCAATACATCACATAGTGTAAATCCTCTGACACAATTATTCGGAATTTTGCTCATCCGTTACACAAATTAAAAACTCTCCCTATTCACACAATAGTATACAAGGCTGGATTTTTTTTATGCCAGAGCTTTTTTGGAGGATCAATTTCGGGATGTTTCGTTCTTCTGGCTAAAGTTAAATATTTATTACTAAATGTCTGAATTAACATACATCAGCGATCGTATGAAACAAAATACATTTTATGTTCTGGCCGGTATCGTTGGACTGATCGAGGTCGGGGCATTCTGGTTTTCTGTGCAATACCTGATGCCATTCCTGATATCTGCGATATTCATCGCGGGGGTTGTGCTCCTCTATGCAGCCTGGCGCCGGATTTCAGACCGCCAGGTGGATGAACGGGCAGTCCTCATCAACCAGAAAGCGGGAATGGCGACGTTCATGGTATTCTGGGTGATCTTTTTTGCGACGAGCCTTGGCAGTGCCGTTATCGGGCTTGGAGCCCCCAGTTTTCCCCGACCTCCCAGACCCTCTGATATAGGTCCGGAGCTATTGAATCAAAGCACAAGGCAACCGATTGACGGGCTGGGCCTGTCAAACGAGAGCATAAGAGCACCGGATAACGGGCTCATCCGTCTCGGACATTTCGGCTATTTGCAACTGGCACTGCTCTTCCTGATGTTTTTCCTGTATGTCGGGTTCAGGATCTACTACGCCCGGAAGTACGGGGAGTGGGAGACTGATGAAGAACAGGATTAAGGTCTTCCGTGCTATGCATGATCTCACTCAGGAAGCCCTGGCAAACGACCTCGGGGTAACCCGGCAGACAATCCTCGCAATCGAGAAGGGCAAGTACGATCCCTCGCTTGACCTGGCTTTCAAAATCGCCCGGTATTTCAATGTCAGCATCGAGGAGATATTCATCTACGGTGAAACATCCTGACAGTGTCGCTGTTCCGATGCCGGATTCTTTTTCCACAAATTCACTAATTTTTGTTCAGGGAAGCGCACGTATCGTTTCTTTTTTACGACTATTAGTAAATTTTATATAACATAATGTAAAACATACTATACGTGCCGGACCAACTGGCATACAGCAATCTGCTGGTGAATATCAT
Source organism: Methanoregulaceae archaeon (assembly GCA_021371995.1). Taxonomy (GTDB): domain Archaea; phylum Halobacteriota; class Methanomicrobia; order Methanomicrobiales; family Methanospirillaceae; genus UBA9949. Next base: position 17,462 of record JAJFVA010000036.1, read on the forward strand.
GAAAAAATTCATACCAGTCCTTACCGTCCTGGCAGTGATGATCGTGCTTGCCTGCCTGATCATCCCCGTATATGCCGTACCTGGTGGAAAGACCGGGTTCCCGGGCGGGAAGATGGGAGGTGGCATGACGAACTCCTCACTGAACCACCTTGAGGAGCAGGGGTTTGACGTGACCCCAATCCGGACTGCCGTTGAAAGCGGTGACATGGATACCGCCCGTTCCCTGATGAAGCAGTTCATGGAGGAGCACAAAGACGAGTTACCTGCACCGCCAGAGAGAGAAGACCGGATGACCGTTCAGCTCGACCACCTTGAGGAGCAGGGCTATGACATGACCCCAATCCGGACTGCCGTTGAAAGCGGTGACATGGATACCGCCCGTTCTCTTATGAAGCAGTTCATGGAGGAGCACAAAGACGAGTTACCTGCACCGCCAGAGAGAGAAGACCGGATGACCGCCCGGCTCGACCACCTTGAGGAGCAGGGCTATGACATGACCCCAATCCGGACTGCCGTTGAAAGCGGTGATATGGATACCGCCCGTTCTCTTATGAAGCAGTTCATGGAGGAGCACAAAGACGAGTTACCTGCACCCCCCGAAATGGGAAAAGGATGCAGGGATATCCCTGGAACGGAAGAAAACCAGACCCTTAATGCATGAAGAAGGAAAACACCGATCGACCGGTTGCAGTGAATCCACAGCCCATATCAGCCATCATATGCCTGATCCGGGAATGAGGGACCAGGCAGTCCCTCAGGCAGTTGCTACAGTAGATCGGTTTCCACCTCCTCTTCTCACTTCTCTTTGACACGTAATTTGATGGTCATGAGGCAGAAATACCATGATGAAAGGAAGAAAAACCAATAACGGCAGACTATTGCTGTTCTCTATACTTGTTGTTCTCCTCGCTTTTGGCAGCATCTGCACCAGTGTATCGGGTGCAGAAACAACGAGTGAGGCATCTACAGAAGCACAGGTAGCGATCACGAACGTCTCGCTCGATCCCGCGATATTCATGCAGGACGATCAGGGAACCCTGACCGTACGGATCGCCAATTCGGGGACATCCCCGGTGGCAATCGACAGAGTTGAACTATTATCGGAAGAACTCAAGGTCGTCAATTACCAGACCTATGACAAAGTGGGGACCCTCGGGGAAGGAAATTCACTCTCCTTCACCTTCGTTCTCGAAGCAGACGGGAAGGACGGAACGTTCTTTCCCATATTCTATGTCGATTTCACGAACGCGGGGAGCATGCGGTACCCGGTCCCGGTAAAGGTCGATGATACCACCATAATGGTATCAGTGATTAATTCCCCGGATACCTTCTCGGCAGGGGAAGAGGATGAAATCACCCTGTCGGTAAGCAACCCCCGGGACAATGAAGTGAACAGTGTGACCATCATCCCCGGAGGCCAGGGAATAACTTCGTCGCAGACTGCACTCTTTATAGGTACCCTGAAGCCTGATGAGGAGAAACAGGTGACTTTCGGAATCACTCCCAAACAGGCTACTGAGCTCGTCTTTACTATCTCCTATCGGAACGGTCCGAACCAGCACTACGAAACCCTGACCCTGCCGGTGAAAATCGGCGACCGGAAAGTGGCTGCAGAGATAGTGGTTAACGGCATAGAAGTGACCGGAGGAGGATCGAGCATGACGATTTCAGGCGATGTCACCAATGCCGGTCTGAAAGATGCAAAATCAGTCACCGTTACGGTCAGTGAGCCGGCAAAACCGGTCGACCCGGACCCGATTTACGTGATCGGGGCACTTGAACCGGATGACTTCTCCAGCTTTGAGATTACCTGCACGGCCCAGGGCGCATCCGAGATACCCCTGGTTGTCTCATACAGGGATGAAGAAGGGAAGACATACCAGGAGACTTTTAAAATATCGGCCAGGACAAACGGAAACTCAACTGTCTCCGGATCTTCCCAGCTCCAGCCGGGAGCGCCATCAACGAACGGTCGCCAGGGAGGAGGAGGTTTAGGCATAATGGGATTTGGAAGCGGCCTAAGTAAGGTTCCGATCGTCCCGATCCTTGTCATCATCCTCGCTGGTATCGTGGGTATCGTTGCGTGGCGGAAAGGGTACCTGAACAGGATTCGTGAACGGTTCCGCAAATGAGCGGGGAAGTGAAGGGGATGAATGATCAGCCGCTGATCGAGCTACGGGATGTTACAAAAGTATATCCCCTGAAATCCGGAGATGTGGTGGCCCTTGACAAGGTATCCCTCTCAATCCAGGGAGGGGATTTCGTAGCCATCATGGGCCCCTCCGGATCCGGAAAATCCACGCTCCTGAACCAGCTGGGATGCCTTGACCGCCCTACTTCAGGTGACCTTTTGATTGCCGGGAGAAATACACGGGAGATGGATGACCACGAACTGACGGGATTACGCTTAAACACCATCGGCTATATCTTCCAGAAGTTCAACCTCATCCCTCTTCTGTCAGCATACGAGAACGTAGAGTATCCGTATCTCATGAAACACCGGAAAGAGGATGACACCGGTCACATTTCCAGTCTTCTCGCCATGATGGGAATCGACAGATCTCTCGCTGCCCATAAACCTCCGGAACTTTCCGGGGGCCAGCAGCAGCGTGTGGCCATTGCCCGGGCGCTGGTCAATGATCCGCAGATACTTTTATGCGACGAGCCGACCGGAAATCTCGATTCGGTGACCGGAGGACAGATCATGGAGATGATTGACACCCTGAATAAACAGGGGAGAACCGTGCTCATGGTAACCCATGATCCCACAATTGCAGAATGCGCAAAAAGGACCATTGTCATCCGGGACGGGAGGATCACATGAAAGGAAAAGACATCATCTTCCGGCTCGCAGTCAGGAGCATCCGGCTTCACTTTCTCCGGTCCACCCTTGCCGTTCTCGGGATTGTCATCGGTGTCGTTGCCATCGCCACGATGGGGATGATGGGAGCGAACATGACACTCTCTGTAACCGAACAATTGTCGGAGATGGGCAATATTCTGGTAGTCAAGGAATCCGGGGGAGGTGGTGGCGGAGGCATGCCTGGCCCTGGAGGCGGGGGAGGCTCTGGCAGTGATGAAGACTATATTCCTGAAGACCAGTTCAGGGATATCGAGAGGATTGCTTCAAAATACGGGACCGTGTATGCCCTCTATTCTGAATCTGACACGATCGAAGTCGGCGATGAAACGAGGAGGGCGTCCATCTATGGTCTCGATGAAAGTGTCATCCCGGATATCCTGACCCTCACCGACGGGGCATACCCCAAGAGTACCAGCTCGGTTATTATCGGGCCATCCCTTGCTGAACGCCTCGATCTGACGCTTGGAAGTAAGATCGATATCGGTGATTCGGACGAAGGGCCGACAACTACGGTGCGGGTTGTCGGGATCATCGAGGAGAGAGGAATGTCTATGGACCTGAACACGGATTCAGCCATTATCGGGAGCGAGAAGCTGTTCACCGGAATCTACGGTGGTGAGGGGGAATATGGCCAGGTGAATATTGTTCTCGATGATATCAACGATGCTGAAACAGTCAGCACCGAAATTACGGATCAACTGAACAAGAAGGAAGAACAGGTAACGGTCCAGGACAGCAGCCGCATGCTCGAGAGCATCACCGAAACCCTTGGGACGATGACGACTTTTGTCATGGCGATTGCCGGTATCTCGCTTCTCGTCGCAGCGGTCTCCATCTTCAACGTGATGATGATGTCGGTTACCGAACGCATCAGGGAGATCGGGATCCTCCGGAGCATCGGTACCCAGAAGAATGAGGTCCGGAAGATGTTCATCTACGAATCCGCGATTCTCGGGGGGCTTGGGGCGGTTATCGGGGCCGTGGCAAGCCTGACTATCGGATGGGTCGTAGTTCTCGCCATGGTGGGCAGCACCGAGTATTTCCTTGCACCGGCAAGTGTCATGTATGTGCCATTTGCCATGGCCATCGGGTTTGTTACCTGTGTCCTCTCGGGAGTATACCCGGCCTGGAGTGCATCAAACCTGGATCCCATCGAGGCATTGAGGGCAGAGTGATGGCCCTCATGCCTGCCGATCAATTCAGTGAAAGGAAAAGAAACAATGAAAAGAAAGGACTTGTCCTTCTCAAGGGCGGAGCACGACTCCCCCTCAGGAAAAGATCATTGAGGCACAATAGAATGAAAAAGATACTATTGCTCATCAGTATCGGGCTTTTAGCCGTATTCTGTGCAGGTTGTATCACGGAAGATGCAGGGACAGCAGTTGCAGACAATCAGTCGGCGGTACCTCCCCAGGAGAGGGAGAGGCTGGCAAATGTCACAGATGGTCAGGTCCCTCCAATGGCATTCGGGAATGGAACCGGTGGTTCAATGGAACCGGGCTCCATGCAGCCGGGAATGCCGGGGAATTCAACCGATGTTCGTCCCATGCCACCAGAGGGTATGAATGGAACGCCGGGTTCAATGGGACCAGGTTCAATGCCATCCGGAGAGGCTCCTTTGGATCGACCGGACATGAACCAGACCGGGATTCCAAGACCAGGAATCACCGGGACATGAACGCTTCGAGATGAGGAAAGCCGCTCCAGAGCAGACTTCTGGACCCATAATGTGAATTCCGGATGGGATGGGGGCGGGGGGGAACTCTAAAAGAATTCTCCTGTATGGCCGTAAGAGTGTATGAGAGTCCGGAGTTGGATGAGATGCATCAGATTCGCGGGGAATCCAGTGTAACGACAGGAAGGGGTGCTGATTTCCCATCCTGCCAAATCATTTATATCAAATACCCTGATGGCTAAACATTTGTGTCCGATTCCAGTAGTCTATTAAGCTGGCAGTCCGAAACAATAGAAGATGGCAGCGCCGGACATCCTCTCCCTTTCCAGCCTCCTGGGAGATATCCAGGGATCTATTCCTGCTCTCATGGAGAGGTATGGGATTTGGGTGTATCTCATCCTGTTTGCAATCATCTTCTGCGAGACCGGCCTTGTTTTTGCACCGTTTCTCCCTGGGGACTCCCTCCTGTTCCTGATGGGGTTTCTTGCGGCAGGCGGCGGTCTGAATCTGTTTATTCTCATCGTTGTGCTGTCAGCGGCAGCAATTCTCGGGGATTCGGTCAATTACCGGATCGGCACCTATTTCGGTTCACGCCTGCTCCGGAGCAAAAAATGTATCATTGACCGGAGGCACGTGGAGACTACACGGCAGTATTATCGGAAATACGGGAAAAATACGATCATTCTCGCACGGTTTGTCCCCGGTGTCCGGTCGATTGCACCGTTTGTTGCCGGCATTGTAAGGATGGAGTATCCTGTATTCCTCTTATACAATATTATCGGAGGTTTCCTGTGGGCGATCGGTTTTGTGCTCTTCGGATACGTTGTTGCATCGCTCCCCATGTTCAAGGAGCGGCAGGAATTCTTCTTATGGGCTATCCTCTGCATCAGTTTCGGGATCCTGTTCCTCATGCTCTATAATATCAGGAAGAACCTGAAAGAATGCGCAGCCTCCGGAGATGAACTTCCTCCGTTGTCAGACCTTGAAATGTAAACGACCCTCCAAAAATTTTCAGGCATTACCTCCACTGGCACTTCGGAATTGTGTGGGAATTGCAGGGACATGAAGTATTCCAGGAGCCATAGCATACTTGTCCCAATTCATCTATCCGGCACCTGATTTCCCGGGCAACGTAGCGGGAGGGCTGTTTTTGGCCCGGGTTTACTGTCCCTGCACAATGCTACAACTCCGGATCCCGGGTAAGAACATAGTCATAAAAAAATTCCGGGATTTGATATTCCTGTATAAAACGATTGAGTCCGGAACACGGAAAAAAAGATCAGGGATTGATGTTCTGGAACGGGACGAGTTCGTCCTTCACGGTGTAGGTCTTTCCATCAGTATACGTGATATTCACAATCGCACGGTCGGTTTTTGTCGTCCCCGAAAACATCAGATTGGTCCCCATCTCAGGAGACCGGGCTGACTGGGTCTCGATGGTTCCATCAGGGTGGATGACCGTTGCGGTCATCTGGACCACATACGACTGGCCGGCCCCTCCCGCAAAGAGCACCGAAATCCATGGATCTGTTGAGACCGTGTTCTTGGTGACCTGGACATAAACCTGCTGGTACGGAGGAACAACATCAGTTGGTTCTGGCACAAGATCAGGTACCTGTGCCGGTGTTGACGTCGGGAAGGGTGTTTCAGGGGGAGAAGGAGGCGAAATCGGGCTTGTGCATCCTGCAACCAGAAGGAGTGCGATGCACACGAATGCAAGGGCGGGGACGATCGGTTTCATGAACTATCCAATGGCAGACATCTGTTAAATGTTTTCTGAGCTTTCCAGTTCATTGTATTCCCGGGAAATATGCGATTGAAATCCTGCAACCTGAAAACCATGGGGGCGGTGCCTCTATCTCTTTCTGCATCATAGTAGTGGGGATAGTATGGGCATCTTCCGGTTCGAGAACAAGTATGCCGCCCCTTCACGGGATCAGCGGCAACGGTACATGAAGGGCGAGGTCGAGGAGCATCATTTCGGCCCTGATGGTTCGATCACCCTCATCCTCTATGAACATGCCGCGTATCTCAAGGACGATATTGAAGGGATACGAATCCTGTTTACCGGGGATGATGATAAGAAAAAGGCCGTCGAAGAGGCGGCAGGGATGGTGGAGTACCACCGGAACAGAGCGGAATCCAGGAATTCCTTCAACAATGGAAATACGACTGACGGGTGACGCAATCTGTGTTCCAGCTCCATCCGGCTCTTGGTCGAGAGGATGGAGAAAACGGATACACATGATAACCCTTCCCGTGAGTAAAATCATACTACAGGCTCGTGAAGGAGAATTTCATTCTCATTCATACCCCCACCGTATCGTTTTTTATCATTGGAGCACACAGAGAACAGATAAAGCAGGACGAACCTCACAATGACCCCTGGCAGTGTAACGATCCATCCGGTCCGGATACCTTTTATCGTTCCTGCACCTTCGGGCCCGGTCTCCCGGTTTGTTTTTTCCTTTCTCATCTGCACCGATGCATCCATTCTCCTGATTGACACGGGAGTGTCCGGCTCTGAGCAAACCATATTCGGGAAGATACGGAAAACCGGCCGGAAACCGGAAGAGATCTCAACGATTATCCTGACCCACTCCCACCCGGATCATATGGGAGCGGCAAAAGCAATCAGGGAAGCAACCGGCTGCACCATCGCTGCCCATTCGCTCGAGAAGGCATGGATTGAAGACACGCAGCGCCAGGAGAAGGAACGGCCGGTTCCGGGGTTCTCCGGACTCATCGGAGGACCGGTACACGTGGACCGGCTGCTCGATGACAGGGATATAGTCCCTCTTGGGGAAGGAAGATCCATTGAGGTGATTCATACGCCGGGACATTCCCCGGGATCGATCTCGCTCCTGTTGCGGCCGGAGATGGCGCTGTTCTCCGGTGATGCCATCCCGGTTCCCGGCAACCTGCCGGTATACGATAATCCGGCTGAATCCGCCCGTTCGGTCGAGAGACTGATGAATATCGAGGGGATCCAGTACCTTTTCTCCTCGTGGGACAAATCACGCGAGGGTGAAGAGGTCTACTGGGCGATGGATGACGGGTATGCCTGGGTGGAGCAGGTATCCGGGGCCGTCAGGGATATGATGGCCGCCCATCCCGGAATCGACCCCGGCGAGCTTACTCTTCTCGTAATGAAGGAGATCGGCCTTCCCCCTGAGGCAGCAAACCCGATGGTGACCAGGACCATCATGGCAAGTGTACGGCCCCCGGGAAATTCCCGTTAATTCGGGGCATTTGGGTATTGGCGGAATAACAGGAAAGGACCGGCCTTTCAGAACAGGGTCTTACCCTCCGCGGCTCTCTTAGAGAACCGTCACATTGTTGGAAAGAAGGAAACTGCTATATGACCCGGAAATAAACCGGGACCATATATGGCCGTGACACGGAACGGGTACCTTTTACTTGGTATTATCGCGGTTCTCCTGTTCATATCAGGAGCTGTCGTTGTAAAAAACCCGTCTCCGTCTCTCTTAACAAACTGGATCCGGTTTGCAGGTCTCGCCGGGTTCGTCCTCCTTGCTGTAGCGGCGATCATGACTCCCTGGTCAAGGGAGATCTACCGGAACTTCGGAACTTCGTTTGTACCATTTCACCATATGTTTGCAATCTCCGGACTTATCCTGATCACCCTTCACCCGGTATTCCTTGCAATACGCCTGATGAATGCGACCGTGTTCCTTCCGCGGTTCTGGCCATTCTACGATCTCCTGATTTTTGCCGGGAGGCCTGCCCTCATCCTGATCTACATTGCCGTTGCAGCGATCCTGCTCCGCCGGTTTATTCCGGGATACTGGCGGGCTCTCCATGCCCTGATCTGGGTGGCGCTCATCCTCGGGATCATCCATGCTGACCTGATCGGCACTGATATGGAAAACCCGGTGATTTTCATGCTCTTCAATGGTCTTGCCGTAGTCGCGGTTGGGGCATTTGTTGTGAAGAGATTGAAGGGGAGGGCGGGAGCCTCATAAGAAAGGACAGGGATAGAAGGGCGGGATTACAGGTAATCCCGTCAGATTTCACTGCAAAGTGCCTTGAATGAAAAAGATATTTCAGATTCAGGTCACGATGAACTGGCCATCCATGTCCGGGTGGACATCGCAGCGGAAGTAGTAGATCCCCGGAGTCGCAGGAGCGGTGAACGTATACGTGATCTCGCGGGGTCCGGTAATGATCTCGCCCTTATAAATGGTTGAAGAGAGTGAAGGGGAGGTGTAAAATGCCACGTTATGGGGAACCCCCTCCTCGTTCTCGAACTCAACGATGACCCGGGATCCGGCAGGGACTGTTATGGTGGAGACATCAAAGGCGAAGTTATTCGCTTTAATTTTCAGCCGTTCAGCCCGATCTTCAGTGGGTGAAGCGGTGGGAACGCCCGGAGCGGTCGTGGCGGTCACCGTCTCTCCGGTGAGGGTACTTCCGGGGGTACTGGTCGTAGCGGGGATTGCGGTTGTCATGATGGTGGTCGGAACCGTGGCAGGAACAGTGGTCGGAACAGGGGTGACTTCACTGCCAGGCTGTGTTGTACAACCGACACACAGGATTGCAGCTCCAATGATACAGATGAGGAATAAGGGATACGGTCTGTTCATGAAAGAAACCTGATCTCTTCTGGTACATGAGGATTGCTCTGAGGGAGATTGTGGATCAGCTGCCCATAATCCTGTCTGGTCAAAGATCGGAGAAGGATTATCAAAAACGGTGTAAATAATCCATAATCTGCCAGTATCTGTAATTTTGATATCGCGAACAGGGTACAATCAGGTTAAATGATACTTTAGAATCCGGATACAATTTAACGTAAAAATTAAGAAAAAGGGTATTATTTCTTGGCGACCTTGTCTTCCTTCAGCACCTTTTTGGCAATCAGGAAGACGGCAAATGCTACAATGATGAAATAGATCAGATCGGCAAGGAACTTCCCCCATGTGATAACGATGGGTCCTATGGTGACCGAAGCAGTCTGCCACTCCCCCCCGGGGATAAAGAATGTTATAATCGGCATAAGGATGTTGTCTACAAGTGACTTGATGAGTGCCGTTGCTGCGACACCGATAATGAAAGCAATGGCAAGTCCAATGACCTTGTACTCGTACAGAAATTCCATGAACTCTTTTATCATACCCATAGAATGTACACCTCCATATTTTGTACAGTAATGAGGTATTCCATTATCTACATAAAAGAAACGTAATCCAACTTCAGTACCCCATGCCTTTTTTGTCAGCATGATCTATAGAAAAAAATAACGAGTAATATCCGGAATTCCGTAAGAACAATGAATTTCCGATGATCTGCTGCATCAAACTCCCTCCACCAAAAAAGGTGTAAACTGCTGTTAATTAACCGGTATCTTCCCGTAGCTTGTATCCGTGATCATGGTGACAATACGGTTCAGGTATGGATAATTTTCACATTCGCTCCGGTGGACAGCAACCGAACCCTTCACTCTGATATCTTTTCTTGTAAGGGAGTCCCGAAGGATCATTGCAGCTTCCCCTGCTGCAAGACAGCAGGTCACGAACACGACAGCTTCCTTCCCGGCACAGCCTTTCAGGGTGGCAACAGCCCCGTTGATTACCGGGGTGGGATGTCCTGCCCAGACCGGGGTCCCGATCACGATACAGTCATAGCCGGAGACATCGATCGATGCCGGGTCGACCGGGTCCTGTGTTCCGGAAAGGGCACGCCGGATCCCGACAATCATCCGGGAGACGGGATTATAGGGAAACCGCGAGCG
>JAJFVA010000006.1 GCA_021371995.1 Methanoregulaceae archaeon
TGCAGACATATTCGCCAAGCCCCCTCCGAAGGCGTGCCTCCTGGGTCGGACAGGAGGGAACCGAGATAATCACTTCATCACCTCTCTCATCTATGTCGTAATCGACGATGATTGCCCAGGGAAAGAGCCGGAGCGCCTTTACAAATCCCGAGAGTCCCTTTTCTGTTATACCGAAACGGTTCTTGATGTCTTTCGCTGCCATCGAAGCGACGCAACCCCAGACCTTTTCATTGAGCGATTCAGCAACAGACTGCCCGGACTGTTCTGCACAATAAAGAAACCAGAAAGCGTCCACCACCCGGTAATGCCAGAGGAGGAACTCGAGATAGTCACGTTTCTCCGGATTATTCATCTGGTCAAATCGTCCCAGGTTCATGGTTCACCACCTCACTGAGTTGAAGGAGTTGGCAGCAAAAAAACTGTTCAATCGATCCATCCATTCCGGACCCTCTCTGTACTCATCGGTTCTCCATTCACGGTTCTGCTCCACAATCCGTGTTAAAAACGACCGTTCTCCTCGATGATCTTCGGCTGTCCGGGATACTTCTCCCGGGTCCTTAATGCCCATGCAAGTCTCTCTCCGAGTTTCCGGGCTTTTTCTTCTTCCCTATCGATTACCTCCGGGTCATTCCCGATTGCCACGCTGATTCCTTCGAGAGACAGGATTCCGAGGTAATTGAGGACACGGTTCAGGTAAAAAACAACGTCCTCTCCTCCCGAACTCCACGTAGTCGTCACCGCACAACCATACTTCCCCGACAGTGTCTGATAATGAATTGCATCAGCAAGCCGGTCGATGAAGACCTTCATCTGGCCGGTGAGACATTATCAATATAGACCGGCGAGCCTAGCACAATCCCGCTGGCAGCCTTCATACGTTGATACAGATGGAAGAAGATCTGACAATATTTTTTTCCCTTCTATCCAGTGCTGTCCTTCCGTGCCTGATCCGGATTAAAAAAATGGAGGTAGTCTACTCATTCGGGGAATATTCGGTTCAGGACTGCTCAACCGGTTTTTCAGGCTTCTTCCCAACCGCGGCACAGTAGATTACAAATTCATCTTCTATAGTAATACCCAGCAGGTCAGCCATGAGTTCATCGTCAAAGGCCCCGATTGCACAGGTGCCGCATCCTACCTGGCCAGCAGCAAGGTAAAGGTTCTGGCAGGCATGGCCGGCATCAAGGTGAACGAGTCTGTATGCACGTTCGGAATATCTCCAGGCCATCCGATAGATGACTGTTGACCAGATGAAGGTGACTGCTGAAGAACGTACAAAAGCCTGGCCGAGACAGGCAGCCATCACTCTGTCGGTGATCCCAAGAGTGCTGTCGATTTCCACCAGGGAGTGAGGGAATGGTACATACCGATACAGGCCCGGTGAAAGTTTTTCAACCCTGTTTATGAGCAGGTAGGTTTCAAGAGCATGGCGCCCCCCTGCCGAAGGGACGTTCCTGAGGGTATAAAATGGATCCACAACCTGCACAATCCCCTGCGTGCACCAGATCAGGTAAGCAAGTTCTTCGATCGTGAGAGGATCTTTCCGGTAGTGACGAAGCGATCGTCTCTCTTCAATCGCCAGACGAAGGTCCATTGGCGGGACTGTGATCGTTCCCGGTTTGGGGAGTGGTATGTAGTGAACACCACCGGGAACAGGTTTTGACAGTGGGGGTGGTGGTTTTTTCAGATTCTGATCGGAGGGAGTCAGATGTTCGTACCGCGTCAGTTCCATGAAGGTCATGCCTGTCTGGTGCATAGCGAGTGATGAGAAGTCACCTGATATAAATAAAACGATAGGAATCTTTACCCTCTACCCCCCGGAAATGGTATCATCTCGATTGTCATAAATCTCTCCCGGTCAGAAAATAAATGACCTGAATGCTCATGGCAATCGCATCGTTCTCTGTGCTGCTGACATATCTTATCGAGGCACTGTTCCTCACTCACCCTGGGCGTTATCCTTGCGAACATACTTGTTGAAACAGGGATCTTGGTCGCCTTAACCATCTTACCCCACCTCTCTGCCATATCTCCGGGCTTTCTCAGGCTTCAACCACATCTATCCTTGCAATATTTGTCAACCTGACAGCAGGAAAGGCCATGTATGCAGGCCTCTATGATGATAAGAAGGTTGGAAAAGAGGAGATCAGCCCCACTCTCATGATGAGTACCTTTCCCATCGTTCTCGGCGAGTCCCTCTTCCGGGTGCATCTCCCGGCGGCAATCGTACTCCTCGGGCCGGTAATCGGCACCCTGCATGTCCTCCTCAACCTCTTCTCAAGCTTACTCCAGACTTTCGGAGCCAGCCTCTACACAAGGCTGGTCCTCCGAAAAAAGGTCCCTTCGCCATGTGCGAGACGATACCAGACCCAGTGACTGCAGTCTCCCTCTCCCGCCGCAGTATACAGGAAGGTTTCAGGAAAGCCTGGCCCCAGCTCATGCGAATTATACCTGTCACCATTATAGCCGTTCTCGTATTCACCAGCCTCCCCATTTACGGGTTTATGGATCTGATTGGGGCCCTCTTTGAGCCGGTTCTCGGGGCCATAGGTCACCCTGGCGAGAGTTTAACTGCCCTCGTGGCCCAAATCCTTCGCTCCTATGCAGGCTATGCGGGGGTAGCTTCCCTCATGAATACCGGAGTTCTCGTGGTGAAGACTGCCCTGACGACCCTCCTTGTCGGAAGTATGATGGTGATAACGCTCATTTATCTGCGCTATACCCTCCCCCCAATATTTCCCTTTTCGGAAAATTCCGGGAAAAAATAACAGCAGTTTCCTATACCTGCAGCATGACCGCGAAACTGGTCATTCTCGGACAAGTAATCCTGCTATTATAGATGATAAAATACACCGGGAACACCCATTTCCCTGGATGTATGATCGATTGAATGCACCCCCAGTTCTCTTTTCAGTCCTGAAATTTTCAACCAGTTCTGAATGGCCTCATCTTTTACCCAGAATGGAAACAGGAGGGGATAAATGATGTATCTTAAATCATCCCTCTCTTCTCCGGATAAAGAAGAAAATCAGGAAAATGCTTCCCATAACGGGAGCCATTGATACTCCCGCATTTGCCGCGGTTGTCGATAATTCAGCAACTGATTCTGATTGCAGGGGAAGGGACGGGAGTGTGGCCGGGATAGTAATGGCGCCATTCACGGTCTGTTCTGACCCGGAAACAACCTGTCCCTGGTTGTTCAATTCAACCACCCGGAGAACCGAAAACGTATTCTCTGCTCCGGAAGGAGGAACTGATCCTTCCAGCGCAACTCTCACTTCAACATCCCTGGCTACCGGATAGGAGAGAAGGTACCCGTTGATAAAAACTGTATTTCCGAATTTCTGGAATACTGCAGCCTGATGCCCGTCTACCATTACCCTGATGTTCCATCCTGCCTGGTTAAGATCGGTTGAGAGTACCATGGTATATCCTTCAATAAACGTTGTTGGACCGGCAGGGATAATCGGGAGAACCGCAGAGGAGTTGAGGGATATGCCCGAGGGATAGGTATCTGCAGAGGGAGTCACTGTTACGTCCTGTAAGGAATAGGTTGCGGAGCCTGGGATGACGAAACCAGCTGATAGGAAGAATATAATAATGACAAGGAAAGCGGGTTTCATTCCATCACTGTGTGAAGATTATCCCCCTCAATTATTTTATGTTTCGTGATAAGGACGGCTATCCAAAGCAGATGATTATTCCTCAAGGACTACTTCAAAATCATCCTCGAAAATGAACAGGTTGTCTATCCTTGTTCCAAGCACTCTCGCAACATCATGGGCCAGCTGGAGCGAGGGATTATACTTCCCCTTCTCGAGAAAAACGATTGTTTCCCTCCGGACCCCAACGGCATCTGCGAGATCTGCCTGGGTCATATCCTTCCGTGCCCGGTATTCCTTAATCCGGGTCTTCATGTGGATCTCCTGTTCGCTTCACTCCACATCACCTTTCCTGAAAAGGTACCACTGGAACACCTTGGCAGATACTCCCATCAAGAGGATGAGGATTACAGAGAGCGCACCTGCATCCGGTTTGTAGATGCCAAGGTAGTCAAGCCAGAAGAAGCCGAAGAGCACGATAAAAGTAAGAAACCATGACCAGGAGAGCCCATAAGCTCCGATCTTTCTCGTCCGCTCATCCTGCAGGAAATTGTTATCGTCGCGATAGAGCCGTGCACCGGCAAGAAATACCAGGATGAATCCGAAGGTCACAAACGGGACAGCTGTGCTGCCTGGTTCATTGATTGGCATATTAAGCATTTCACTGAGTCCGGCAAAGAGGAGGGCTATACCAAAGATGAACAGAACGGTGATCCATGTGCGTGATTTGAAGAACGATCTCTGTTGTTTTTGCATAGTACCATCTTTAAAAGTGATTTATTTCTCACTTATGTTATAATAATATAACATTGTGTTATATATAAGTAACTATTCTTGGATTAACTGTGACGGGAATCGACCATAATGGTAGTATCATTCACAATAATGGCGGGAGAGAGAAACTGTTCGTATCGCGTGATATCCCTCACCCCCACGCATCTGCAGTCTGACCGGTCAACATTGTTAGCCGATGCCGAGCTGAGTTGATACCGAATCCCTTACTCAAAGGTGCTCAAGAAGAACATGCCACCGTAATAATTTCTTTTCATAAGAGCAAGCTGCATAAGCCGGGCTGGTTGAGGGGAGCCGTTCCATGACAATATGCTCCTCTAATGGGCTGCTTCGTAATGACCTCTGGAAAAACTCCCATGATTTTCCCCCGTTTGTACCGATAAATCTGATTGTTGGGTGGCTCCGGATTAAGCCCGGGATATCGTTAAATTCGGGGTCCGTGATATCGCGGTCCATACTCCCCCGCTGGAAACTCCGGGAGCCGATGATATCCCAGACTGCAATATGGTGATCTTTCAATACCTCATAAAAAGAGGGAATATTTTTCATACAACATGGGATGAGGAGATCTGACATAATCCTCCAGAACTGGTTATGGGGATTTGCATAGTACTGCTGGGTTTCAAGTGACTTTTTTGAGGGAAAACTCCCAAGGACGAGGACGGCGGGGTCTTTCCCGAGAATTGGGGGAAGGCCGTATTCGCGTGATGATCTCATTCTTTCAATCCCGGATCCCAATCATGCTGTGTTCCTCAGCCTCGGATACACCCGCCCTGCAATCACCATAATTACCGGGATCAGGAGGTAGCACCACATGCTCTTTGCGGGGTCGATGAAAGATACCCCGATTGCAAGGATTGTTACTGCAGGGATTGCAAGCGCCCGGAACTTTTCTGCACTCTCTATTCTTTTCAATCCCAATTTAGGCTCTTCTTCAATTGTCAGTTCTTCATAGTGTTCCCTGATGTACAGCCAGACAAGCGTAAGGAGCGCACTCGCACAAAGAAGGTTGATATGAAAGAGGAGGACTGCCTCGAGCACATTATCATAATCGCCCGAGATTGACGTGGTGAATGGAATCAGCACGATAAAGAAAAGTAAAAGGATATTGATCCAGATTAGGTGATCGTCGACATATTCGATTGACCGGAGAATGCGGTGGTGTGAGAGCCAGTACCCGGCAAGGATGAAGAATGCTATTGCGAAGATGAGAAACTCGGAGAACATTCCCGATATCAGCATGGGAAGGAGATCAGGGGCATCCCGTTTTGGAATCACGGGTACAGCAAGGCTGATCACAAGCAATGTCATGGCAAACGCGAAAATACCGTCACTCAGCGATTCAAGCCTGGATTTTCCAATCCCCTCTCTCCGGACCGTCATAGTTCCACGTATTCCTGAACAGAATAGTAAGCAGGAAGATATTATTGTCTGGATCCGTGAGAAGTAGGAACAGATGGCCAGGATTTTACCACCATCTCTACTGTTTTCAAAACTATCTGCAAACAATAGAGTCACAGAAGTATTATCGGGTGCAATGTTCTCGTCAGATCCGGACTGTCCCTTTCAACAGAATGAAAATCGGGATTTGGTATTCTTCATTGGGTATTATTGTATTTTTTTCTGCGTTATAGTCTCAAGGAACTGATGAACGGGGTCAGGTGTACCATTTCAGGGCACACATTTCCGGCAAGAACCAAAACTGAACTATTAAAAAAATAGCAGAATTATTTCCTTGTTTTAGGGGGTTTCATGAGGAGTATCGCCACCAGGATTCCAAGCAGGGAGAGGATCAGCACGTAGGGGAATACCGCAAGGTAGTTGCCCGTTGTGGTCTTGATGAACCCTGCCAGCTGCGGACCCGCGATTGCCCCTGCCCCGTATGCAAGGAATACCATGCCGTAGCACCTGGGATAATCGCAGGTGCCGAAGTAGCTCCCTGTTGCTGTGGGGGCAATGGCAAGCCAGCCGCCGAGGCATCCCCACAGGATGGCAAAGGAAAGGATATAGACCGGCACCGATGGCACCTGCCAGAGCAGGGTTGACGCAAGGGCAATAAGCACAAAGGAGACGATGGCAGTATTCCTCGGGGTGAATCGGTCCGTGAGCGCGCCAAAGACCGGCCGGCCTCCACCATTGAAGATGGCAAAGAATCCCACAAGCACCGTTGCCAGGCCGGTTGCAATTCCAATCTCGGTCCCGACAGGTTTTGATATAGAGATAGCCATAAGGCCTGCCAGGCATCCGATAAAGTAGCAGAACCAGAGGCCATAGAAAGCCGGAGTCCGGATCATTGCAGATCGATCGCACTCGCATACTTCCTCACCGGGTTTGGGAACGGGGGGTGTCCAGCCTGCCGGCTTCCACCCCGCAGGAGGGAAACGGAGGGGAAGTGACAGGAGGATGATGAGGACGATGAATGCGATACCAAAGATCCTGAAAGTATTCATCACCCCGGTTGTTCCAATCAGGTACCCGGCGATGTTTGCGGTTATGAAAGCAGAAAACCCAAATCCGAGGAGGGTGAGGCCTACTGCAGTCCCCCGCCTGTCAGGGAACCAGCGGGCGGCAACTGCGACAGGCACACCGTATGCAATTCCAACTCCGATACCTCCGATAACCCCGTATACGATGTAAAGCATCCAGACAGAGCTTACAGTCGAGGCGAGCAGCCAGCCAAGACCCGTCAGTATCCCTCCGATAATAGTAATCCGCCTGGGTCCGATACTTTCGATATACTTCCCGGTAAGGGGCATGGCGAGAGCAAAAAACGCCAGGAATACCGAGAACGGCATAAGGATCTCACCTGCAGTTACCGTCTGGCCGAGTGTGTTTGAGAAATAACTGGTCAGCGGCCCGACAAAAACACTCCAGGAGTAGATCGTGCCAAGACACAGGTTGATGATCATGCCGAGGAGAACCAGGCCCCACCTGCCTTTTTCAGCCGGCATACCAAATAAAGACTCTTCAGTACTCATTCACAGCAAATCTCCTTAAAAATATGAAGAGTTACTCCTCCAGGGTAGAGACATCCCCGGGATCGATCCCCATCTCTTTGGCTTTCAACACCCTCCTCATAATCTTCCCGGACCTGGTTTTCGGGAGTTTGTCCATGAATTCGATTTCTGAGGGCATTGCGATCGGTCCAATGGTCATCCTGACATGGTAGATAAGGTCAGACTTGAGCTTCTCACTCGGCTGGAATCCCACTCTGAGGATGACAAAAGCTTTGATCAGGTTGCCTTTTAATGGATCGGGTTTCCCGATAACAGCAGCCTCTGCAACGGCCTGGTGCGAAACGAGCGCACTCTCGACTTCAGCGGTACCGATGTTATGGCCGGCCATAATGATGATATCATCAGCCCTGCCGATGATCATGATGTTGCCATCCTTGCCCTTGACAGCAAGGTCACCGGCTGTATAGCAATCGGGGATGGTATGCCAGTATGTCCTGTACCGCTCATCATTCTTATACACCGTTCGCAACATGGCGGGCCACGGCTCCCTGATTACCAGGAATCCGCCATTTCCAGGTGCTACCGGCGTTCCCTGTTTGTCAACGACATCGGCAACCACTCCCGGGATGGCTTTCCCGGCAAAGCCCGGTCTCATGGGTTCCCCCACCATCGTGGTGATCATCTGCATCCCGGTCTCGGTCTGCCACCAGGTGTCAACGACAGGGCACCGATCCTTTCCTATGGCCCGGTAATACCACTCAAAGGCTTCGGGATTCAGAGGCTCCCCAACCGACCCGAGAATCCGGAGTGACGAGAGGTCATATTTGTCAGGCCATTCGTCCCCCACCCGCATAAACATGCGGATAGCAGTCGGTGCTGTATAAAATATCGTTATCCCGAGATCCTGAATAATCTTCCAGTAGGAACCGGCATCCGGATAATCTGGAACGGCTTCGGCGAGCACCACTGTTGCACCGACACAAAATGGTCCGTACACGACATAGCTGTGGCCTGTAATCCACCCGGTATCGGCGGTACACCAGTACACATCTGTGTCCTTGAGGTCAAACACATTCAGGGTCGTGTAATATGTCCCGACCATGTAACCTCCGCAGGTATGTACAATCCCTTTTGGGGTCCCCGTCGATCCTGAAGTATAGAGGATGAAGAGGGGATCTTCAGCATCCATGACCTCAGGTTTACATTCGGCTGGAACTCCTTCCATCAGCTCATAGTAGTCTATCTCCATCTCCTTGTGGAGCTCGACCGGCTGGTCCACTTCACGCGAGAGAACCACTACTTTCTCAACACTTGGCGCATTGATAATTGCTTCTTCGACGATGGTCTTCAACGGAATTGTCTTCCCACGGCGTATTGTTACGTCTGCGGTGATTACAATCTTGGCCTCGGCGTCATTGATACGCATGTTCAGGGCGTTTACCCCGAATCCTCCGAAGACCACGCTGTGCACCGCACCAATCCGTGCGCATGCGAGCATCGCAATCACCTGTTCGGGGACAAGAGGCATATAAATGCAGACCCTGTCTCCCTTTACGACCCCGAGCTTCTTCAGCCCGTTTGCAAAGCGGCAGACTTCGTGGTAGAGCTTCTTGTAGGTAAAGATCCTCTCTTCTCCTTCTTCTCCCCTCCAGATGAGTGCAACTTTGTTCCTGCGGTGGTTGGCAACATGCCGGTCCAGGCAGTTGTAGGTTATATTAAGCTTGGCGTTTACGAACCACTTGGCATAGGGGTAGTTCCATTCGAGAACCTTGTCCCACTTTTTAAACCACTCGAGGTGGTGGGCCTGTCTCTCCCAGAAACCCTCTTTATCGGCCAAAAATTCCTTATAGGCCCGGCCATAGTCCTTTGTCCACGCCTGCTCCTTGTATGACGGGTCGGGGATGTAGTATTTCTCCTCCCCGGCCATGGACACTTCAAATGATTCTGCCATGTAAGGTTACTCCTTATCCGTGTACGATCCTTCCATCGTCTCATCCAAATCCTGCATCCGAATGAATGCATGGAAATCCCGGGTGCACCGGGAACCATGATCCGCTGAACGCATTCCTCCTTGCGAAGATTGTAGTGCTTTTTCATCTCACCGTGCAGGGAGGCAGACCAGATATATCAGTCAGCCTCAGGTTGGCTCCAGCATTTCTTATGTTTGACTCTACCCCTCCGGAGTGTATTATAATGATTAATCATTATAATAATAAAACCTGCTGAATTGGATTGACGCCGTAGAGGTTATCATTTCCCTGGGTTTAATCCACTCCCGGTCCGGAATATTCACAGGATAAAGCGCGCGAACCCGGGCTGTAAGGAAAAAAGAGAGAAAATGGAAGGATTGAAAAATTGTATCTTTTTTCCGGGGAAAAAGCATTAAAATACTCGCGCCGAATAGGTTTTTATGAAGATCGCGATTATCGGGGCCTCCGGGTATGCCGGCGGAGACCTGATCCGGCTGCTTCTTTCCCATCCCAAGGCAGAAGTGACCTGCGCCACCTCAAGGAAGCTTGCCGGAAAGCCTCTGGATTCGGTGCATCCCCATCTTAAAGGGTATACCCGTCTCAGCTTTGAAAACCCCTCAATCGATGCAATTGACGCTGATGTCGCTTTTTTATCGGTGCCGCATACTGCTGCGATGGCATATGCCCGGGCGCTCCTTGATCGCGGGATCAAAGTTGTCGACCTTTCTGCAGATTACCGGCTTCCAAAGGAGATATTCGAGAAGGTATACGGGGTTGTCCATACGGATTACTTTGAAGCACCGTACGGGATACCCGAGCTGCACAGGGATGAGTACCGGACCGCGGACTTTGTCTCAAACCCCGGATGTTTTCCGACAGGTGCGACCCTGGCGGCTGCTCCGCTAGTGCCATACGCCCATACCATCATCTTCGATTCAAAAACCGGGGTGAGTGGCGCCGGGGACAATCCATCAGCGACCACCCATTATCCAAACGTAGCGGATAATATCACTCCTTACAAGTGGACTGCTCACCGTCACCTCGCCGAGATGCGAAATGAAGTCAGCCGGATAAACCCGAAGACTAATTGCTATTTCACTCCCCATCTTGTTCCCGTCAACCGCGGGATCCTTTCGACAGCACATATACTCCTGAATGAACCGATGGAACAGGAAGAAGTGGAAACGATATACCGGAGATACTATGAGGGGGAGTATTTCGTGCGATATCAGACCCCGGTCCTTGCTGCTGTCCGCGGAAGCAATTTCTGTGATATCAGAGCAGAAAGTGAAGGTGAACGCGTTGTTTCGGTGTCTGCGATTGATAACCTTGGAAAGGGAGCATCCGGACAGGCGATTCAGAATATGAATATTATCTGTGGCTTTGACGAGAGGGACGGTCTCCGGGCGCCCGGTCTGCTGCCCTGAATGGAGGAAAAAGAGATGAAAGTTCGAGATATTATGACAAGAAATCCGATAACGGTATCGGCTGATGATCCGGTCCGTATCGCTGCAGGTCTTCTCAGGACGAACCGGATTGGAGGCCTTCCGGTTATGGAGAAGGACAGAATCATCGGAGTTGTTACAGAATCAGATATTATCTCCCTTCTTGAGACAGGCAAGCTCTCTGATGACCTCTGGCTCCCCTCTCCGCTTGAGGTGATTGAAGTGCCACTGCGGGAGATCATCAACTGGGAAAAGACAAGGACAGCCCTTACCCATATTGGCGAAACGCCGGTGAGGAAGATCATGAGCCACCCGGCAATCACCATCGGTGAGGAAGCAGATATCGAAGACGCTGCAGCACTCATGCTCTCGCACAGGATTGCCCGTCTTCCTGTCGTTCATGCCGGGCATCTCACAGGAATTGTTGCAAAAGCGGATATTATCCGCGGGGTAGGCGGAACCGTCGGATAATATTTCCGGGAGAGGAGATCGGTGAAAAGTATCTGTGGTGTAGAAGGGGTCAGGGCATACGGCATCAAAGAAGGTAAATTCGGGCTTGCCCTAATCAGGGCCAGTGGAACCGCTGCCGGGGTATTTACATCAAACCTTGTGAGGGCACCCCCTATCGTGCTCATGGAAAAGAGGATTCAAAGTGGCTATCTTGATGCAGTGATCGTTAATTCCGGATGTGCAAATGCATATACAGGAAAACAAGGTGGCAGCGATGCCGTCAGGATGGGGGAGATTGGCGGGCGAGCGTTTGGGGTCGACCCTGAAAACGTGGGGGTGGCAAGCACCGGAGTGATTGGCCGTTATCTTGACCTGCCTCGCATTGAAGACCAGTGCAACCGTATTGCCCCTCTGATAGAGCAGAGCAGCCGGGCAGAGATCCTTGCAGCACAGGCTATTATGACCACCGATCTGACCGAGAAGCATGCTCTTGTACAGGGAAACGGATTTTCTGTGGGGGGGATAACGAAAGGGAGCGGGATGATTGCTCCAAATATGGGTACAATGCTGGCTTTCCTGTACACGGACGCAGATATTCCCGCGTCTTACCTTTCCTCCGCCCTCAGACAGTCAGCGAACCGGACTTTCAACCGGATTGTCGTTGACGGGGATATGAGCACAAACGATATTGCTCTCTGCACTGCCACAGGGCTTTCAGGAACCGCTGACCATGATGAATTTGCCCAAGCTCTTGAGGATTGTTGCAGGAGCCTTGCAATCCAGATTGCGATGGACGGGGAAGGGGCTACGAAGCTTCTTGAGGTTACCATCACCGGAGCCCCGTCTGAGGAGGAAGCGGCATCAGTGGCACGGACGATCGTCGCATCCCCTCTTGTAAAGACAGCTCTATACGGTGAAGATCCTAACTGGGGCAGAGTGATAGCCGCGGCCGGGAGGGCAGGTGTCCGGTTTGACCCTGATGCAGTGGATCTCCGTATTAGTGACGGCAGTGTCTCACACCCACTTGTCAGCGACGGGAAGATTGTTGTCGATCTTGCAACGGCAAAACAGGCGATGCATGGAAAGAAAGTAATCTTTTTGCTGGATCTCCATGCCGGTCCCGGGTCTGCAACAGCATGGGGCTGCGATCTTACCGAGAAATACGTGGAGATCAACGGGAGGTATACGACATGAAGCGTGAAGAGGTCCTTACCGAGGCACTGCCCTATATCCAGCAGTTCCATGGAAAGACGATGGTAATCAAGCTGGGCGGACATGCGATGATTGATGCCGTCATTCTTGAAAAAGCAATTTCTGATGCTGTCCTTCTTGAACTGGTAGGGATCCGGGTGGTTCTTGTCCATGGTGGAGGTCCCGAGATTACCGAGAAGATGAAGGCGCTTGGAAAACAGCCGAAATTTGTCGGAGGCCTCAGGATCACTGATGAAGAGACACTTGAGATTGCACAAATGGTACTCGTCGGGAAGATCAATAGCAATATTGTATCCCTAATTGCAAAATGCGGGGGGAAGGCTGTCGGAATATCAGGAAATGACGGCAACCTGATTATCGCGAGAAAGATGACCCCGCAGAGGGTCAGTGTTGAGGGCAGGGAACAGGAAGTCGACCTGGGACATGTCGGTGAGATTGAGGAGATTAACCCTGCGGTGCTCCATACGCTTCTCGAGAACCGGTATATTCCTGTGATAGCTCCTCTTGCAATTGACCGCAACGGGCAGAGCCTGAACATCAATGCCGATACTGCTGCGGGAGAGATCGCAGTGGCGCTCAATGCCTACAAACTCATCAACATGACCGATGTGGACGGGATCATGGATCCTGCACGGATACTTGTATACCGCCGGCTGAAAATATCCGAAGCCGAGGATCTCATCACGAACGGAGTGGTCAGTGAGGGGATGATCCCAAAGGTCAGCTCTATCGTGAGAGCTGTCAGGGCAGGAGTGGAGTTTGGTCATGTCATCAACGGAAATGTTGCCCATAATCTCCTCCTCGAGATGTTCACTGACGAGGGAGTGGGCACTATGATCCACCGGGCTTAATCATTGACATGACAGGAAAGATGGGAGCATTTCGGAAACAACTGAACATTGTCGTACTGCTGATTCTCTTCGCCTTCCTACTTGTTTCCTCTTCCTTTGCGGAAGAAATCCCCAGGCAAGGTAAAGTATCGATACTTTCAGACGGGAATAATGGAGAATTCTCCCCTGCGCAATTTGAAGGCGGAAAACCAGTTTTTTATTTTTTCTACAACCGTAACTGTGCTGATTGCTTAAAAACCCTCCCCTACATCGAGGAATTTCAGGGAACACACCCGGATGTGGTGATGCATTACATCGATATCAGAGAGAGTGATGAAAACCTTGCCCTTTTTCAGTCTTTCAGAGACTATTACGGCACAGGATTTGTGCCTGTTCCAACGGTGTTTATTGGAAACGTAACTCTCTCGGGTTATGATGCAATCATAGAAGGTCTCCCGGATGCCGTAAAAGGCACACCAGTAAATCAATCTGGCAATGAAATACCGGCAGACAGAGAGATTTCCGGGGGCACGCTTACTATTCCTCTTGTAGTCACGGCAGCGCTTGCCGACGGGATCAATCCGTGTGCGTTTGCAGTTCTTATCTTCCTGATGCTCACCCTTATCTCACTTGAGTCCCGGAAGAAGATGTTTATTGTAGGATCGGTATTCATTTTCGCGGTCTTTTGTTTTTACTTCCTGTCAGGCCTTGGCATTTTTGCAATCGTCCAGTCAGCCGGGATATCCCGGATAATTTCATTGATCGCAGCTGCAATCGCAATTGCTGCGGGGGTGGTCAGTATCCTGTCCGTCATGAGCGGTGAGAAAGGTCCAGCATTCCTCTCGATACCGGAGCGTGGAAAAGGGATTATTGAGCCGTATATCAAAAAAGCATCGATCCCTGCTGCGTTCACCGTAGGACTCCTGGTTGGAATGTTTGAGCTCCCGTGCACGGGAGGCATTTATCTGGCGATCTTATCACTCCTTTCAAACCGGATGAATGTTATGGAAGGTATTCCTTACCTGCTCCTCTATAACCTCTTCTTCATCCTCCCGCTCGTGATCATCCTCGGCATATTCGTAATTGGCTTCCCTGTTGAGCGCCTTGAGCAGTGGCAGACCGCTTCACGCAAAGGAGTCAGGGTTATCATGGGAGCGGTCATGATCCTGCTTGGGATAATCCTGCTTCTCGAGATAGTGTAAAAGGGAAGTTCAGGATGTCTGCCAATCCATCCCTTTTTTTTTAAAACCCCTTATCCAGAAAACCCTCCCGGTCCTTCAGGTCCGGATTGATGGAAAGAAAGTCGCAGATTGTAAAATTTTAAAAAAAGAATTCGCGAAAAATCTCCCGGGCCTCTTTCAACCCGGCCACGATAGGAAAAAGAAAAAAATCGGCAGTCGGGGGTTTAAAAACCTGTAACTGGCGGGTGTACTCAGGGAAGGTTCCCCTCACCGGAGCATTCACGCTGGCGCTCTTCACTCATCTCGATGAGGGTCTCAAAGATTTTCTGGACGTAGACGGGATTGATATTCTTTTCAACTGCTCCATTGAACGCAGCCTCGAGAACCTCATGCGTTCTTCTATGATCGTGGATAGGCAGCCCCTCATGGGTTTTTACCTGTGCTATCTTTCCTGCAATTTTCTGGCGCTCGGCGATGAGATCGATTATCTGCAGGTCGATCCTGTTGATCTCCGCTCTCAGGGCATCTATCGGCATAGCATATAGTAACGGTACTGACGGGAATTTAAAGCTGATGCTCCTTTTTAAAAACAGATATCCCGGATTAATTCTATACAAGTAACAGACAGAACCATGCTGGAACGAATCTCACGAAGGGAACGGTACGATCTTATCATCGCCTGGTTTGCCATCTCGATCGCATTCTCACTGATCTTTGTACGGCCAGGAGGGGCAGACCTCGAACGATATCTCCTGTTTCTTGTTCTATCGATGGTCACGGTAGGGGTGGGTTTTGTCCTGCATGAACTGGCCCATAAGTTTACCGCCATGCATTTCGGGTACTGGGCAGAGTTCCGGAAGGACAATATCATGCTCCTTGTTGCGGTGGTGCTCGCTGCTCTCGTTGGTGTTGTATTTGCTGCACCGGGTGCAACAATGATCTACGGCTCCGGGGTGACAAGGGAACAGAACGGGAAGATCTCTGCTGCAGGCCCTGTGACAAACCTCCTCTTATGTATCCCGTTTGGAATCCTTCTCCTGGTGAGCGGAGGGCTGGACCCGGCCTATTCCTCAAGAAGCATCCTTCTTACGGCTGGCATGGTCGGCCTGCAGGTGAATGCGATGATCGCCGCCTTCAACATGCTCCCGGTCAGCGTGCTTGACGGGAGAAAAGTGCTTGCGTGGAACCCTGCGATATTTGCAGTCCTGATTATTGCCGCGTTCGGAGTCCTGATTGCCACGTTCTATCCGGTACTCCTTTAAATATCATGAATTACCCCTTTTCGCTCGGGAAAGAGAAAGCGTTTAGCAAGGTTTAATATAATACAATTTAATTTGCTTTAACACAAAATAAATTGAGGTATTTCGATGCATATCATGGAAGGTTTCCTGCCATTGTATTGGGCGGTTATCTGGTGGATAATCGCACTGCCAAGCCTGATTTTCGGCATTTACCAGTTGAAAAAAATCCTTGAAGCTGATCGCGAAGCCTTACCCCTGCTCGGAGTTACCGGGGGGTTCATCTTCATTCTCTCGTCCCTAAAATTACCCTCGGTGACGGGAAGCTGTTCCCATCCGACCGGCACTGGTCTTTCAGCAATCTGTTTCGGACCGTGGATAACCTCTGTTATCTGTGCGATTGTGCTCCTGTTCCAGAGCCTCTTTCTTGCCCATGGCGGCCTGTCGGTTCTCGGAGCCAATATTGTCTCGATGGGAATTGTCGGCCCTCTCGCCGGGTATATCGTATACCGTGCACTCCGTGACACCCGTCTGAACATGTATCTTGTGGTTTTCCTTGCCTGTGCACTTGCAGACCTTTTCACCTACTTCACAACCTCTCTCGAACTTGCCCTGGCCTACCCTGCAGAGGTGGGTGGCATCGCGAGCTCATTCGTCCTGTTCATGGGAATCTTTGCCGTTACGCAGGTTCCCCTCGCTATTGTGGAAGGTGTCGTTCTCGCACTGGTATTTAAATATATTGTCCAGCTCAAACCCGATATTCTTCTCCGCCTGAAGGTTTTTCCAGAAGAAAAGATCAGAGCTGCAAGGAGTGAGGCCTGATGGTATTCAAGTACAGGCTGGAGATCCTTTCGATACTAGCGGTCCTCGGCTTCTGTGCGCTCTTCCTCTACACGAGTTCAATCATGACTGATGCAGAGTTTGCCGGATCTGATACTCTTGGTTCAACCCAGATTGCAGAAATGACGGGGAAAGCAGAAGAGGAATTCCAGCCGCTGATCTGGCAGTGGGCTCCTCCAAGCGGTGAGATCGAATCAGGCCTTTTCGCACTCCAGGCGGCCATTGGCGGAATATTGGTCGGATGGGTTTTCGGGTACTGGAAAGGTCAGAAAAAGAGAGAACCTGTGAAATAAACGGGATACATCTTATATGTATGAAGAGTTCCTGGAGGATATTGCCCAGACCAACGGTTTAAGAGGGGTTAACACCTATCTCAAGCTCATCGCTGGGATTGGGGCAATCCTCCTCTGCCTCCTCTCCACCAGCTATATTCCCCCACTTTTCATTGCGAGTGTCCTTTCCATGGCAATTCTGTATCTCGCGAGGATTGAATTGAGGACATACGGAGAACTTTTTATTGTTCCCTTCTCGTTTGCGGTCATGAGTGTTGTGGTTATTGTCCTTCTTTCAGGGGGTGGAGAGGTATACTGGAGCTGGAACCCGCTGCCCTGGTTCTCGCTCTCAATCACCAGTGAGAGTATCAATGAAGGTTTCTTTGTATTCTGCCGTGTTATCGGAGGAATGTCGGGGCTGATCTTTATCGCGGTCACCACGCCGATGACCGATCTCTTTGTCGTGATGAAGCAGTTCCGTATCCCTGAAGTAGTGCTGGATCTTGCGATGATTATATACCGGAGTATCTTCATGATCATGGAACAACTTAAACAGACCTACCAGGCCCAGGTGATGCGCCTCGGATACGGATCGTTCCGTGAATCCATACAATCATTTGCCACCATGTGCGGGTCTGTATTTATCGCTAGCTGGGAATCAGGTGAGGACCTTATACGGGCAATGGATGCACGTTGTTACTCAGGAAAATTCGCAATCCTTGGAGAGACTCGGCCGGTTGAGTTTTTACCGGTCCTCGCAGTGGCAGTATTTCTGATACTATCCTCCCTTGTCGTCGTCATCTCGAGAAACATTACTCTTATAGGGGCAGGACCATGAGCAGCATCATTCTTGAAGCAAGGGACATCCGGTATCGTTATCCACGGGGATTGGAAGCAATATGTGGCATCAGCTTTCACATTAGGAAGTGTGAAAAAATCGCAATAGTCGGGCCCAATGGTGCGGGAAAATCAACTCTTATGCTGCTGTTCAATGGCATGATCCGCCCGGATTCCGGTATCCTGCTGTTTGACAACGAGCCTGTCCGGTATGACAAGTCCTCATTGAGGATGATTCGAAAGCGGATTGGTTTTGTCCTCCAGAATCCTGACCGGCAGATTATCGCGCCGACCGTCTACCAGGACGTTGCTTTCGGGCCTGTCAACCTCGGATATAGCGAGAGCGAGGTGAAGGCAGCGGTTGGTGGGGCACTCAGGTATGTCGGGCTCGAAGGATTCGAGCGTCGTCCCCCTCATCAACTCTCGGGAGGTGAGAAGAAGCGGGTGGCGATTGCAGGGGTTCTCGCGATGGATCCCGATGTCCTCATCTTCGATGAACCAACCGCAGGACTTGACCCCTCTGGTTCAGAGGATATCATGGAACTCCTGGATGAACTCAACTCCCAGGGAAAGACCATCATCATCTCCACTCATGATATTGAACTCGCATACCCGTGGGCCGACAGAGTGATCCTGCTTTTAGGCGGGAAGATTCTCCAGGAGGATATCCCTGACGTGGCATTCGGGAGTCCTGAATACGTCAGGAAAGCTCATCTTTCAATGCCTACCCTTCTCGAGCTTTATTTCGAACTCGAGAAACGGGGATTTTCACTGCCGGAAAGAAAGCCGAGGACAATTCTTGACATGTTGAATGTGATCGACCGGGCATTTCACAACCGCCCCTGTTGTTCAGAACCCGGGGCTATCATGGTATACAATGTCGATTTAGCTGAAATGGATTCATTCAGGGCCTGGCTTTCAAAAAATCCGGAACTATCGATCGGTGCAATGGGAACCCGGGCGAAACAGCGGGCAATGGACTATCAGATAACCATGGATTTTACCTACGGGGTGATTGACAAATGTATCCTGAAGGCACTGCTTGGTGAAGGATCAGTAATTCTTACCACCGAAAGCATGGTTCAACGGATATTCGATCGTGTAAGGGACTTTTCCCGGGAGAATGGAGTGAACATTCCTGTCTCACTGCTGCCAGAAGCCTCCGAAAATACAGAGTAATTATTCAGATTTCATATGTGTAATTACTCCGACCAATTCCTGTCCCTTGCTATGCGCCTGCAGCAACGCTGTAGGGTGTCCATGGATCCCTTTATACCGATCCATGTCATTTGCGATGATGTTATCATAGTATTCGAAACCAATCGTGTTGAAGAACGCTGTTATTGCCGGGAATGCAGCATCAAAGACATTGTCCCACGACAGTCCTGCCGTTGAGATGAAGACTCCCTTGTGCCTGCGGACGTGGTCGTCAGTGAAATAAAGAGTTTTCAGGATGAACTTACGTGCCCAGAGATACTGGGCACGGTCGATCAGTCCCTTCAGCTCAGCCGTGATTCCCATGCTGTATATCGGGGAGGCCACTGCGATGCAGTCTACCAACAGGATATGGTCAAAAAGAGGTGGGGCTTCATCCTTCACAATGCATTCGCCATTCTTATGGCAGGCATTACACCCCCGGCACGGGGTATAATCGAGATCCTTCAGGATCACTTTCTCAACGGATCCTCCGGCACTTTCAGCCCCCTCGAGGAAGGCATCGAGAAGGGTCTCCGTATTCCCGTGCCGGTGCGGGCTGCCCGAAATGCCAAGAACCCTGACAGGCATGCGCTTTCTCACCCTGAAAGCCTGGCCCTGATATCGGTAATGACCTCACGGGCGAGCCGTTCTGCGTCCTTCTGTGCATTCGGGTGCTTCTTGATAGCTCCCTTTTCATCAACGCCGTTTACCATCAGGTACTGGATATCCTTGTCTTTCACATCGATGACATGGAAGAAGCACTTGACAGAAGGGACGGCTCCGTTAAAGACATGGTCCCAGTTCTGTCCTGCCGTGGATAGGAATACTCCCAGGCGCTTTCCTTTCCGCTCGGGAGGGATGATGGGGAGGCCAAGGACGTACTTTCTTGACCGGAAGACCTGAAAACGGTCAATGAGGGCTTTAGCCTGGGAACAGATTCCCATGCAGAAGATTGGCGCAGCGAGGATAATGACGTCAGCATCGATAATCTTGTCATGGAGGACATCCATACCGTCGCGCTGGATGCACTTGTTTAAGATTTCACAAGCGTTGCAGCCCTGACAGGGATTGACATCGGCATCGACAAGGACCACCTTATCGATATCGACATCCGGCTCCCTGCGCATTGCATCAAGAACCCAGTCAAGCAGCGTCTCTGAGTTGCCATGCCGCCGGGGACTTCCTGCAAAGGCGAGGACTTTGATCGGCATAGGTCTCATGTGGGGGGTTTTTCAAGATAAAGGGTTTGATACACTGCAGGATCCTGACCCCCTTAACTCTGTGGTTGAACCCTTCCAGGTCAATAGGAGGCAATTGCCCCGGAGGGTATGCCCAGGGAGTAAGTTAAAAAAGGAAAAAAAATTGCTATTTCAGAGCTTTTTAAAGCAGAGATACCAGTCCTTGCATTCGTATCCTTCGGCAAGGCGTTTCTCCATCTCTGCCTTGTTTTTTGGTGCCGGGACAACAACCTTATCGCCAGGCTGCCAGTTTGCCGGGGTGGCGACACCGTACTTGTCCGTGACCTGCAGGGACTTTACAAGGCGGACTATCTCCGGCATATACCGCCCTGCTGTGAGTGGATAGTATATCATGGCCCGAAGTATCCCCTTGTCATCAATAAAAAAGACAGCCCTTATCGCAGCAGTGCTGCTCTGACCGGGATGAATCATGCCATACTTTTTTGCGACCTTCATGTCCAGGTCTGCGATGATAGGGAATGGGATGTCAACTCCCATCTTCTCTTTAACGTTTCGTATCCATGCCAGATGCGAATGGACAGAATCGATGGAGAGACCCATCAATTGAACATTGAGGGACTTCAGCTCTTCCGCAATCGAGGAAAAAGCCATGAACTCGGTGGTGCATACCGGGGTAAAGTCTGCCGGGTGCGAGAACAGCACGAGCCATTTTCCCTTGAAATCGGAAAGCTTGACCATGCCGTTGGTGGTCAGAGCTTCAAAGTCAGGGGCTGGCTCACCAAGGATCGGCATTGAACCGTATTCACCGCACATATCCCTCTCACTCCTTCATCACTTCATCAAGCTGTGCTTTTCCATAGACATAGGCAGGCATCCCGGCCAGGAGAAACGAAACCCTGAGCGCTTCTTCCACCTCTGCTTTGCTGATTCCCAGATTTGCTGCTCCAATCAGCTGGGCATGAACTGCATGCTGATCACGCAGGGATGCAGCAATAGCGATAGCGATGAGTTTCTTGGTTTTCCGGGTCAGGGCACCATCATCCCAGATATGTCCCTCAAGCTTCATCACCATCTCGTACATTTTCGGGTCTTTTACCGTCAGTTCCTTGAAGAATTTCGGTACCTTCCCGATCATCCGCTCGAGGTCCTTCATATCCTCTGCCATGGTTATTTCACCTGGATGAGATTCATCGGCTGACCGCAGCAGACCAGTTCGCCACCGCCAACTACCTTGACCACGACGACGTTTCCACAGATTTCACATTCGTAAACCTGTCCTTCCTTTGAAACATTCACCATTCCAACACCTCTTGTGACTTGTCTGTATATCACTTGAATGTGCTGATCTGGGCATTAACGTATGCCAGGCTCTCATAAGAAAAAGTTGTGGTGCATCTTTTCAGGGCAGAAGCATCTACCCTCATTATCCACAACTGTGCAGAAAAATTTCGCTTACTGGTTGCTCTTTCCCCGCTTGGGCGGGTTCATCGCATCTTCAGGGGTCTTGATGTCCGGACGGATGTGGGTCATCGGGAAGCACTGGTACTCCTCACAGGCGCACTGCGGACACTTCCTCAGGTCCTGCTCCACCTTGTCGAGCGTCATCTCCCGGCCGCAGTCGATGCATACATACTTCCCAGGACCGACTTTCTCTCCGGCTTTTGCTTTCTCGGGCAGTTTGATCACCAAATCCTGATATGGATGTGGAAGTTATATATGACTTTTGATTCTTCCATCCAAACGGTGCAAAACGTGAAAAGAGGGCCTAAAAAATCGGAATTTACCCCCGAACCCGGTCCAAAGCTATAAGGGAAATCTCCCTGAACTATTCTTCATGGGAGTCAAGATCATTGCCCTTCTCGGAAGTCCGCTTTTAAGCGGTAACACGGCAAAACTGCTGGACCGGGCAATCCAGGGGGCAAACGATGCAGGTGTCGAAGTGGAGAAGATAGAGGTTACAAACCTGAATTTCAGGGCCTGCCGGGAGATATTCTTCTGTAAAGAGCATGAGACATGTGCAATGAAGGATGATATGACCGGCATATATGAAAAATTCCGGGATATTGACGGGATTATCATCGCTACTCCCGTGATGACCATGGGTATCCCTGGTATGCTGAAATCATTTATCGACCGGTTCCAGGTCTATTTTATGGCAAAATACGTGAGGAAAAACTCTCTTGTAACAAAAACGAAGAGAAAAACCCGTCTCGGCCTTTATCTTGGAATATCAGGAATGAACCTTCCGTACGTGTTTGACGGGGCAAAGCTGACAGTCAATGCCTTTTTTGATATCATCGATGTGAAATACTGGGACGATCTCCTGATCAGGGATATGGACACTATTCAGGACCTGACAAAGCGGCCTGAATTTATGGAAGAAGCATATAGAAAAGGGCTGGAGTTAGGCCGGTTGCTAAATGAGCAGGGAGAAATCAAATAAACCCCTTTTCTTTCATTGATAGCCACCCAAAATCGGTGACGATCAGGTGATCCAGTAAACGGATCCCTATAAGGGTTCCGGCATCAGCCAGCTGACGGGTGATTGCAATATCCTGGCTACTTGGGTCAAGAGTCCCGGAAGGATGGTTGTGGACGCAGATGATTGATGCAGCCCGGTCAGTGATAGCATCGGCAAATACTTCGCGGGGGTGAACCAGGCTGTGGTTGAGGAGTCCCATGGTGATTGTCCGGGTATTTATCAATTCGTTTGCACCGTTCAGGGTAATACAGATGAAATGTTCCTGTTTTTTTCCAGATAAAAAGGAAACGAGTGGAAGGATGTCGGCAGGTGAGCTTATCTTTGGTTTTTTACAATCGCAGGAATATTTTCGACGGGCAAGTTCAAGGCAGGCGATGATCTGGGATATTTTTGCAGGCCCCATCCCCCTGATTTCAGCAAGATCCTGATACCCTACCTCATCCGGGTTCTGGTCAATCATATCTGAAATTTCTTTTGCGAGATCTCTGACATTCCGACCTGGCCCCCCGCTTCCAAGAATTGCGGCAATGAGTTCCTGGTTGTTAAGACAGGACACCCCTCTCTTCCTAATCTTCTCCCGTGGGCGATCATGTTCTTCAATATCCTGCATCTTTTTCATCGTGTTTCCTGCCGGAAGATTGTAATATCACCACTATATCTGCAATATTCAAAAAGGGTTTTGATTTCCTGTCGGGGAGAGACTGATGCCCGGTCATCCCGAAAGGATACCTTGATGTGATTCCCTTGCCACAGTTAAGACCATGGCTACCATGGAAAATGCGATGGAAGCGTATGCAGGTGAATCACAGGCAAACCGCAAGTATGCTGCCTTTGCTGATCAGGCGGATTCCGAGGGCTTTAAGAATATCGCACGCCTTTTCAAGGCTGCATCAGAGGCTGAGGCGGTCCATGCCAAAAAACTTCTCAAGGTGATGGGCAAGATCAAGACCACCAAGGAGAACCTCCAGGGATCCATTTCCGGTGAGACGCATGAATATACCGAGATGTATCCGGCGTTCCTCAAAGAGGCCGAGGCCGAGAAGAAGAGCGATGCTGTCCTCGTTTTCACCTATGCCATGAAGGCCGAGGAGGTCCATGCCAACCTGTACAAGGAGGCAATGAATGCTCTGAATCACGGCCAGGACCTGTCAAACCGGGCTGTCATCCTCTGCCCGGTCTGCGGAAATATCTTTCTCGGACAGGCTCCTGAAAAATGCCCCATCTGCAGTGCAGTCCGGAAGGTTTTCAAAACTATCGAGTGATACCTTCCTGATTAATTTTAACCCGATTTTTCTCTCTCTCCCTTTTTTCAGTCATGAAATAGTACGGGATTGAATCAGGGTGGAGCATCAATTAACCCCCCACATGATTACCTGTCATTTTTGTACTCTCTCTCCTTTCTGCTCCCACACTTTAATTACCGGTGAGGAGCAATCTCGATTGCATGCCGAAGGTGACGGTGTACTCGACCCAGAACTGCCCCTATTGCCGGATGGTGAAGGCGTATCTGGAAAGGCACGGGGTGGACTATCTCACAATCGATGTTGGAACTGACAAGGAGCAGGCAAAGAAGATGATCGAGATCTCGGGCCAGTATGGGGTTCCGGTGGTCACGGTTGATGAAGAAGTCATCGTGGGATTTGATGCACAGCGCCTGAACGAATTGTTCGGAGAGGAGAAGGCCGGGGAAGTCTTCGATGTGCTGATTATCGGTGCCGGACCGGCAGGCCTAACAGCAGGGGTATACTGTGCCCGGAAATTATTAAAAACGCTGCTAATCAGTGAAAATATCGGGGGACAGGCAAGCGAGTCCTGGGCGATTGAGAACTACATGGGGTACCGGATGGTTACCGGGGATGACCTGATGAAAAAGTTTGAGGAGCAGGTCAGGGTGCTTGACCTCCAGCTCGAAATCGATAAAGTGCTGATCCTTGACCGGAGCGGAAATGATTTCATCGTTAACACGGCTACAGGAGCTGCCTACCGTGCCCGTGCGGTTATCCTCGCGCAGGGCAAACAACCCCGGAAACTTGGTGTTGAGGGCGAAGAGCGGTATCTTGGAAGGGGGCTTTCGGTCTGTTCGACTTGCGACGGCCCGCTCTTCAGGGACAAGGTGGTTGCTATCGTAGGAGGGGGGAACTCTGCACTCCAGACTGCAATCGAGATGAGCGGGATTGCGCACGAAGTTCACCTTATTGTGAGGAGCACGATAAAAGCGGATGAAACCTATGTAAAGGCGTTTGAAAAGAAGGCAAATATTGTCACCCATAAAAACAGCGTCGTTTCAAAACTTCAGGGGAACGCCATGCTGACCGGAATCACCCTTAAAGACCGGACTTCCGGAAAAGAGACCGATCTGATTGTTGATGGTGTGTTTGCGGAGGTAGGATGGATTCCCAATACTGCGTTCCTGGAAGGATTCGTGGACATGAACCCGGAAAAAGAGATCATTATCGATATCGACTGCCATACCAGTGTTCCGGGCATCTTTGCTGCAGGCGATGTCACGAATATAAGGACAAAACAGATCATCACTGCAGCAGGGGAAGGGGCGAAGGCGGCTCTTTCAGCGTACGACTACCTTGTGAAGTGATACACACTATCACTCTTTCCTGAAGATTACAATCCGGTTGGTATTGGTTCCCGAATCATTATTGCCGATACCCCATATATGGGAGGTCTTTGTAAACTGCTGGAGGTTAATGAGAATTCCGAGGGGAGAAAATCCGGCTGCAATGCCAAGGGGAAGTACCTGCTCATCCAGCCGAATGCGTCCTCTCCGGACCTCTCCTACTTCAAACGCAACATACCCTCCATGAATCGTGACCCTGAAGAGCTCGCGAAACGTTGCCTCCATTACATTGCACCAGCTGTCGAGAGACCGTGTTACAGTGAGATCGCGTTCCAGTGCCGCACCATCGAGTCCGTTAAACCAGCACCGGAGCCAGTTATCCTTTGCATACTGGACGGTATCCAGGAAGGGGGGCGATGTAACCGTAAGACTGACCGATTCATCTGGTATAGCGGGGGTTTTACGGGAATCTCCCGTAAGAAAAAGACCATGAGTCCCTGCATTTTTCAGGTTTTTACATTCCCCGGGAGATAGACCCCTCACCAGGGACCGGGTCTTTCTTGAAATAAGGTCGCGGATATCACGGTACGGGGGCCTCTGTTCTCTCAAGATATTTATCCGTGCCTGACGTTCTGGGGAGACGGCCTGATTTGGGGGCAGCGTATATACTGAAAAGAAGCCAGGGGAATGACCGGTCAGCCTGCTCGTTGCGACCATCCGGATCCAGGAATCCACAGAGTCAGTATCACCATCCTCCTCGCGTGCGAGGAGATAGTTCCGGAGTGATACGATCTCGCTCTCGGTTTTTTCCTCATAAAACATCGAAAGGTCGATCCCGGCTTTCAGCCCATTCTCATAGGGGATCTCGGCAAGGCGTTTTGCGACCTCTTTTTCTGTGGGAATGAAAAAGCGGGGTATTGTGAGGAACCGGCAGAGGGGGTTTGCATCATTTGAGGAAACCATTCGCCCGAGAAGGCCCGCCTCAAGTACCGTTGTTCCCCGGCCTGAAAACGGATCGTAGACCCTTTCTCCCTCATTTGTCAGGCTGGCAATAAAGAACCGGGGGAGCTGGGGCTTGAAACAAGCCCTGTATGAGATTTCATGGAGGGAAGCTGCCTTTCTCTGGGATGAAGTCCAGAACTCACCACT
This sequence comes from Methanoregulaceae archaeon, assembly GCA_021371995.1. Lineage (GTDB taxonomy): Archaea > Halobacteriota > Methanomicrobia > Methanomicrobiales > Methanospirillaceae > UBA9949. Next base: position 26,226 of record JAJFVA010000006.1, read on the forward strand.
ATAGCGCCGGATTTTGATCCCCGCGGAATCAATCGTCTCGATATGTGGAACAGGACCTGAGCAGGGTAACAAAGCTCTCCAAAAAATTCTTTCAGAACATCCGCTGAGATCCATTGCCTCTTCTTTCCGATTAATTAATCAGCAGGCGTTGTTATCAACTCTGGCCCTGATGCCCGGATCGGATATCTTAAGGCCACCGTCGCCTACCTTCCTTCAGATGCGCGAGTTTTTCCGGAAACTGGTCCATATCATTTTCGGCCTCGGTATTGCCGCGCTCATCCAGTTCGCCCCTGTAAGTATAGCGCTCCCGGCGCTTATGATCGGCACGTTTGCCGGTATCGTCTTCAGGGATGCCCTTGTGCGGGGATACCGGATCCCGCTGGTATCAGACCTCATCGACAAGCTTGAGCGGGAGAATGTCCGTCCGGGAAAAGGGGCTCTCTATTTTGCACTGAGTTCGCTCTTCTGCCTGGTGATTTTCGAAAAGGAGGTGGTGGTCCCCGCCATCGTTGCCCTCGCCCTCCTTGATGGTGTAGCAACACTGGTCGGCTACTACTACGGGAAACATCTGATCGTGCAGGGGAAGACCGCAGAAGGGACTATTGCGGGGATTCTCCTCACGTCTTTTGCCCTTCTGCCGCTCCTGTCCCCCTTTCAGGCAGTTGTTTCAGCGGTTATCGCAGGTTTGGTGGAACTCTTCTCTCCTATTGATGACAATCTCACCATCCCGGTGTTTGTCTGCGTTGCACTGACACTGATGGCAGGATTTTGAAAAAATGAGAATTTTTTCAGCAGGGCTTTACCTGGGCGTTTTTCCTGTCTTTCTCCCGGTAACCTTCGAGGAGAACTGTGGCGATGTTCTTCACCGGGCGGTCTGTGTGCTCCTGGATGTGGAACTCACAGAACGGGCAGGAGCTGATCACGATATCTGCGCCGGTCTTCTCGATCTCCTTACGCCGGTTCTCGGCCAGGGCTGCGGCCTCTTCGGGCACTCCGGACCGGACGCCGCCCCCTGATCCGCAGCAGATTGATGGCATATCCACAAGGTCAACAACCTGCGTGATCAGTTCCCTTGGCTGGTTTTTAATTCCCTGCCCTCTCAGCAGGTGGCAGGGGTCGTGGTACGTTGCCCTGAGTGGCAGACGGGCAGGAGGTTCGATCCCGTATTTTATAAGCACTTCGTTGATATCCATTACCCTGAAGGGGCAATCGTAATCATTCTTGAGCGTAGATCCGCACCCTGCGCACATCGTCAGGACAGTATCGATATTCCGGAAGACAAACGCATCGATATTTCTTCGTTTCAGGGTATCAAGAAAGTCGACCTGCCCTGTTCTGATGAGGGGTGATCCGCAGCAGATCTGTTCCTTTGGAATTATCACCCGTATCCCGTTTCGCCGGAGGACCTCCATTGCATCAAGTGCTGTCTTTGGAAGTCTCATATTGTACATGCATCCCACGAAGAAGCCGACAGTTCCCTTCAATTCGCCGTAGGGCTCAAGCACTTCGGGGACCTGTTCAAGGAAGCTTGTACAGATCCGGTCAACACTTCTTCCGGTCTCCCTGACCAGTCTCTCCACAGCCTGGTGACGCGGGAGGGTGAGGCCTTTTTTATTGGCGAGTGCACGCAGCTTCTCGATTGCCTTCCCGGGAATCTGGATATCTTTGGGGCAGACTTTCCAGCAGGCCTGGCATGAGGTGCAGGTAAACAGGCCCTCGTTCACTGCTTCGGTAACACGGTCGCAGTTTTCCCTGGGATCAAGGGAGAGGCGCATATCCTCCCGCATGGCAGCAGGTCCCGCGAATTCCACCACTTTCAGGGCCGGGCAGGCCGAGACACAGGCCAGGCACTCGATACAGCTGCGGAGTGGCTTGATCTCCTCAACTTCTTCTGCGGTGGGCATCCTGAACTCAGCTCCCGGGACCAGGGAAGAGATCCGGTCGAGATAGGGTTCCATATCGACAATGAGGTCTTTTTTTATGGGAAGATCGAGTGGCTCGATGGTCATCTCATCGCAGGCCTCTTCCATGCATGCGAGTACCGGTTCACCGTTCACCCGCACGGCACAGCTTCCGCACTGGCCTGAACCGCAGCAGTAGCGGTACGAGAGGGTTGGGTCATGTTCATCGTGAATGGCATGGAGCACGTGGAGGATCCGTGCCCCTTCATTCACGCGGACAAGATAATTCTGGAAGTGAGGAGAATCATCGCATTCCGGATCAAACCGGAAGACCTTAACCGAGAGTTCTTTCATAAACTCGCCCCGGTTTCAATCCCTTCCCGCGAGAGCGAGAGGAAGGTATGCCTGTATGGAGAATGCTCTGCATCCCAGTTCTGGGTAATATCCCGCCGCACATGGGCCCCTCGCGATTCCTTCCTGAGGAGAGCCCCCTTGACCACGAGGGAAGCAGTCACGAGCATGTTCTGCAGGATGCAGCACTCGGCAAGATTGGCCGGCGATACTGCCCTGGGGCGGAATGTCTGAAGATGTCTGATTATCCCGAGGGTCTTTTCAAGTTCAGGACCGGTCCTGAAGATGCCGGCACCTTCCCACATTGCTGTCTGAAGGGAACGGACGACCGTGGATGGAGGGACCTCGCCACTTAAGAAGGTTCCGAGCCGCTCCTCCTCAGTCTCAATCTGTTTCTGTTCTACCTCTTTCTTCCGCTCCTTTGCCTTCCCTGCAGCCTCCCCCGCACGTTTTCCGAAGACCTGGGTGTCCGCAAGGGCATTTCCCCCAAGCCGGTTTGCACCGTGAACCCCGCCTGCTACTTCGCCGCATGCAAAGAGGCAGGGGAGCGTTGTCTCTGTATGCGTCGTAATCCGGAGCCCGCCCATGATATGGTGGGCAGTCGGGGCAACTTCCATCGGGACGTCACGGATATCGACCCCGAACTTGAGGAACTGCTCCAGCATCACAGGGAGCCTGCTCTCAATCTGGGATCGGGGCAGGTGCGTGACATCAAGATATACTCCTTCGTTCTTTGTACCCCGTCCCTGAAGAATCTCTGTTGCAATAGCCCGTGAGACAATATCCCTCGTGGAAAGTTCCATGCGTTCAGGATCATATCGTCTCATGAACCGCTCGCCTTCCACGTTCTTCAGGACACCTCCCTCCCCGCGAACCGCCTCAGTAACGAGTCTTCCCCGTGCATCATATGGGTAGACTGCCCCGGTCGGGTGGAACTGGATCTGTTCCATATCGATCAGCTCCGCACCTGCTCTGTATCCAAGGGCATAGCCGTCCCCGGTTCCGCTTGAGGAATTGGTAGAAATATCATAAATCCTTGTACCCCCTCCGGTGGCAAGTACGGTGGCATCGGCAAGCATGACCCGCAACTCACCTCGCTGGTCCAGCCCTATTGCTCCGCTTACCCTGGGGCCGTCAAGAAGCAGCGAAATGATGGTGACCTCATTCTCAACCCTGGCATCGGTGTTATGAAGCCGGTCGATGAGGGTTGCCATCATCTCATGACCAGTACGATCACCTGCGTAACAGGTCCGGGGAAACCTTTGCCCGCCAAAGGGTCTCTGTGCGACCTCGCAACAGTCAGTCACATCAAAGACGGCTCCCCATTCCAGGAGATCCTGTATTCTTTGCGGAGCCTCTTCAACGAGGATCTGCACAAGGTTATGGTCATTGAGGTAAGCACCCCCTTTCAGGGTATCCTCAAAGTGTATCTCGCAGGAGTCAGCTTCTCTCAGTACTGCATTGTAACCACCCTCGGCCATGGTTGTGCACCCTCCTTTTCCTGCGAGTGTCTTTGAGACAAGCAGGGTTTCGCCGTACCCTGCTGCTTCTATCGCCGCACGGACACCGGCCCCACCGCTTCCGATTACAAGCACATGCGCCGTATCCACCGCATCAGAACGCATCTTATTATTACGTGAGTCATATAGTATCATAAATAGATGCAAAGGACCGTGTGAGCCCGGATGAGATTTTTAATGAAATTTGGCGGCACTTCTGTGGCCGATGCCGCGACTGTCAGAAAGGTGGTGGATATCGTTTGGGGGTATCGCAAGGAAGGGCATGAAATTGCCGTCGTGGTATCAGCCCAGCGTGGAGTGACCGACCAGCTTATCGCCATAGCAAACGAGGTTGCCGGGAACCGCAACACTCCAGCTATCGATCCGTTCATCAGTTCACTCCGTGTCCGCCATAAATCCGTTCTTTCAGAAGTAGGAGCGGATTTCACCGCTGAAATCGGGGGGCAGATAGAAGAGAGGCTCTGCGAACTCGGAAACATGCTGCATGCCGTGCACAATCTGCGGGAACTTACTCCCCGCTCGCTTGATTATCTCATCACTTATGGGGAACGGCTCAACTCACTCGTGGTATCGGCAGCATTGCGACAGCAGGGTATCCCCTCCGTCGTAATGGACGGATGCGAGGCAGGGATACTGACTACGACTCAGCACGGAGAAGCAATGGCGCTCCCGGAAAGTGAAGGGAGGATCCGGAGCAGGGTGCAGCCCCTGCTTACCGGGATGGTCCCGGTAATCATGGGATTCATGGGATGTACTGAAAAGGGAATCCTCACCACGCTCGGGAGGAGCGGATCTGATTACTCCGCCGCGATTATCGGGGCGGGTATTGATGCCGGAGAGATCTGGATCTGGACAGACGTTGATGGAATCATGACTTCCGACCCCCGCCTGATTCCTGATGCGCGGGTGATTTCTTCTATCTCTTACCTGGAGGTGATGGAACTCTCTTTTTTTGGAGCAAAAGTGATGCACCCCCGGTCCATTGAACCGGCCATGAAGAAGAACATTATCGTCAGGGTCAAGAACACATTCAATCCCTCTCATCCGGGAACCACCATTGTTCGCGGGGAAAAGCGTGACAGCCGTGTGGTGAAAGCGCTCACCTATATCGACAAGGTTGCCCTGATCAACATCTGCGGGGCACAGATGATCGGGAGACCGGGCGTAGCAAGGGCAATTTTTTCTGCGCTGGCAGAAAAAGAAGTGAACGTGATGATGATCTCGCAGGGTTCGAGCGAGGCAAATATCTCGCTAATCATTGAGGAGAGCCAGCTTACCATCGCTACACAGGCTCTTCAAGTCCTTGTAAAGGGGGGTCTTGTACGGGAGGTCACGTCCAACCGTGATGTCTGTGCCGTTGCAGTAATCGGGTCGGGTATGGCAGGGGCAAAGGGGACCGGGGGCAGGATCTTCACGGCTCTCGGTAACGGGGGGGTGAACGTGATGATGATCTCGCAGGGGTCCTCCGAGGTGAACATCTCGTTTGTTGTAAAACAGGCAGACGGACCCAAAGCGGTCCGTATCCTCCACGACGAGTTCAGGCTGTCCGAGGAGGATCATGCCTGAGTCCTTCTCATACCGTGATGCCGGAGTGGACATCGACCGCGAGGCAGAGGGTATCAGGGCGCTTATCGGATCCCTTACCTACAGGAGAAAAGGGGCATTCTCCATGATGGGAAGCGTCGGGCACTTTGCCGGACTCATCGATTTTGGTGACCTCTCTCTTGCTCTGACTGTCGATGGCGTTGGGACAAAAATGCTTGTTGCCGACAGGGAGCAAGACTGGAGCACGGTAGGCATCGATTGTATTGCCATGAATGTGAATGACCTCTACGTGATGAACATGGAACCGATCGCATTCGTGGACTATATTGCATCGGATGCAATATCCGTAGGAAAAATGGCTCAGATCGGAAAGGGGCTGAATGAAGGTGCCCGACTGGCCAATATTGATATTGTTGGTGGGGAGACTGCTACCCTGAAAGGTCTTGTTGAGGGGCTTGATCTTGCCGGGACCTGTCTTGGCGTTCAGAAAAAGGGGCAGATTGTAACAGGGGACCAGATTGTTCCCGGTGATATCATCATTGGAATTCCTTCATCAGGCGTCCACAGCAACGGCCTTACCCTTGCCCGCAGTGTGGTGGATGCGCGTGACGCATGGGAAGAGCGGCTTTCAAACGGAAAAACCATCGGCCGTGAACTCCTTCACCCGACCCGTATCTATGCAGAAGTGCTGCCGGTCTGCAGGAGCACCACGGTTACGGGTATGTGCCATATCACTGGGGGCGGGTTGCTCAATCTCTCCCGGATTACCCGCTATGGCGTCAGCATTGATTATCCGATAAAACCCCCCGAAATATTCCGCTGGATCTGCGAATCGGGATCGGTCAGTGACCGTGAGATGTACCGGACCTTCAACATGGGCATGGGCTATGTCATTATTGCACCAAAAACAAGTCTTCCGGATATCACAGCGCTGGTGCCTGATGCACGACCGGTAGGGATAATCACAGAAGAACCAGGTGTCAGGCTTCTTGGAGAGAAGTTCTCGTAATAGTTTCAGGACTGCCCGTCATATTCATCTTCGATTACTTCGATCCTGCAGACTTTTGCCCTGTCGGCAATAATCGCGCTGTTTCCTGAAAGATCCTCAATGACAAGGGTTACTGCCAGCTTCCCCTCTTTCACCTTCTCCAGCGATTCCTGAATGCAGCGGATCCGGTCACGCTCGGCATCGGTATCTGCCCAAGAGAAGAGACTGTCGAGCACTTTTCCGATGCGATTCAGTACACCTTCAACATTTGAAATAAATCCCTCGCATGCAGGACCGGGATCGATCCGTACCCCAAGTTCCGGAATCGAGATAGTGCCGTTCATGCTCCGGATCACCCTGATCATCATATCGTCCGGATTTTCAATACCAAGTTCCCAGCGCGAAGGTTCTGCGCTCCTGAGAATCTGGGTATCAGCCAAACGATAACCACAAGAAGGACAGAGTGCAGAGATGATCAGAATCTCGGAAAAATAGGGAATTGTATCAGTCTGGTACAGATATTTTATCTCGGTTTGGCAGACAGGGCACGGACCAGGAACTTCGGTCCGCACCTATTCGACCCCTCCAATTTTGTCCCGCGAGATCTTAACAGAGTTTGGTGTGATGACCACATACCTCTGATCTCCAAGCCCGATGATATCGCCGTTTACGTCCTTGGCGACCTCTTTTAAGTCCTTCAGGACACGCTCGTACATGACCTTGTCCATTTTGAGCCGCGAGATGTCTGCAATAACAACATTCCCGTTGTAAATCTCATCTTTGATCCTCGGGCTGTCCTTGATGTCCCCAACTGCGGCTATCTTCACAAACATTGCAGGAGCTGACGCCTCGGCCTCTTCAAAGGCCTCGAGGTCCAGGTCCATGTAGTCATCCTCAGTAGAAGGAGTTGACTTGCCCAGAAGCGAATCGAGAAACTTTACCATAGCAAAAATTGTCTTTTATTTTTTATTTAATAGTATCTATTCCGAAAAAAAACGGTATTCGCGGCCCGGTCTTACTGTGACAACCGCAACACAGAATGGATTCTCTCTTAAAACTCGACATTCCAGAGTTCATCCCCGATATAATGGATTGTTTTTACCATCTTGCCGGATCTCTTCTCCCGTATCTCTCCCGCATCGAAGAGAGCAATTCCAAGCGCGAGCGGTTTTCCGTGCCGCTCTTCCACCACCTGGACCGGCCGGCCTGCCCTGACATCTTCTGAAACGCATACGATTCCGGGCCGCATGATGTCGGCGCCATTCACCACAAATGCGACCGCGCCTGAATCGACAACAATCCGCCGTTCGGGGATGGGATGTTCAAGCAGCCCCTTCAGTGTTGGAAAGACCCATTCCCCGGAATCCATAATCTGGGGTTTTTTATCAATGAGGTAGAGCGAAAACCCTGCATTCGTCTCAAGTAACTCCACTCGTTCGTTCATGAAGAGGTCAGCAGATTCCCCTATCTGTTCATGCAACCCTGCGAAGAGGGCTGATGCCTGTGATTTCCTGATACTGTGCCGTTTTCTTCCGGTGATTTTTGCCATAGGTTACCATTGTATCTCTCATCGGATCATGAAAAAGCATTTCAGCAAGAGTGGCATATATGAGTGCGTGAAGACAGGTACTACTCCTTGAGGGAGACCCAGGGTCGCTCGCCAAGTTTTAAGTATCTTTCTTACGCACATATATTACTCCAAAGTGATGGACACTGGGAATTCGTATGACAAAGCGGCCGTTGGATATTTTGGATCAGGTGCTGAACCGGCAGCCAGTAATCGTCTCCCTCAAGGGTGGCAGGGAACTTCGGGGCGTATTGCAGGGATATGATGTCCATATGAACCTTGTGCTGGATAAAGCGGAAGAGGTCGAGGGCGAGCAGGTGCGGAGCGTCGGCACCCTCATCGTCCGCGGCGACAATGTGATTTATATCTCTCCATCTATGGAATGAATAGTGCGGAAGGTGAAGAATGTCAAAGGGCACTCCATCAATGGGAAAGCGGTCAGGCAAGGTTCATATTGCCTGCAGAAGGTGTGGGAGCATATCCTACCATCTGCGGCACAGAACCTGCTCTGCCTGCGGGTTTGGTAAAAGCACGCGGATGAGAAAGTACAATTGGATAAACAAGAGACCAAAGATCCCTACCCATTAGAGAGCGATCATGTGCGGAATCGTTGGCATCAGAGATGCTGGCGGTGTGTCGTTCTCCATCTATTATGCACTGTATGCTCTCCAGCACCGCGGGCAGGAGAGCGCAGGAATCTGTACGTTTGACGGAACGAGGCTTTATAAACATAAGGGGCAGGGCCTCGTTGCCGAAGTTTTCGATCCTGCAATACTGCGGGGGCTGGAAGGAAACGTCGGGATTGGCCATGTACGATATCCAACCACCGGAGCAAACAGACCGGAGAACGCACAGCCCTTTAATTTTCTTTTCCGTGATCATATTATCTCCATTGCCCATAACGGCAACCTTGTGAACGCCCGAGAGCTCAGAGATGAATATGAAGCCAGGGGGCAGATCTTCTGTACTACTACTGATACCGAACTCATCGCCAAGGTGATCACAGATGAGATGAGCAACTCGGGGTGCATTGAAGATGCGGTTCACCGGTGCATGAGAATCCTCCGGGGATCCTATTCGGTTGCCCTGATGATTGACGGAGTCCTTTACGGATTCAGGGACCCGCTCGGGATCAAACCCATGTGCATCGGAAAGACCGGCAAGGGGATTATTATTGCATCAGAAAGTGTGGCGATCGATGCGCTGGGGGGGACCCTTCTGCGCGATGTAAAACCAGGAGAACTGGTCTGCATCGATGAAGAAGGGATAAGGAGCATGCAGATCGCGGTGTCCGACTGCCGTGCACACTGTATTTTCGAATATATCTATTTCGCCCGGGCTGACGCAGTGCTTGATGGTGCCCTTGTTTATGATGTCAGAAGGAATATCGGGGGAAAACTCCATGAAGAGGCACCCGTCGATGCAGATTCTGTCTGCCCGGTACCTGATTCAGGAACGGCATATGCAATAGGGTATTCCCAGACGTCTCATATCCCATTTGTCGAGAGCCTCATGAAAAACAGGTACATGGGCAGGACATTCATCATGCCCTCGCAATCGGAGCGGGAAAAGGCGGTCAGGATGAAACTCAACCCGATCCGCGAACACCTGAAAGGGAAATCAATTGTGCTCGTGGATGACAGTATTGTCCGCGGGACAACATCCCGGAGAATTATCGGTATCATCCGTGATGCTGGTGCGAAAGAAGTGCATGTCAGGATAGGTTCCCCTGCAATCAAGGCTCCCTGCTACCTCGGAGTGGATATCCCGACCCGTGAAGAGCTGATCGCAAGTGACAAAGTCGATGATGAAGTCAGGAAAAGGATAACGGCAAATACCCTCCATCATATTTCCCTCAAAGCGCTTGTTGAATCGATTGGAATCGATCAAAAACATCTCTGCACAGGGTGCCTGACCGGTTGCTATCCGGTCGCAATAACCGGGGAGATGTCCAAGTCTCCGGCCATAGATTTTCTGGACGGGACATACCAGACCAAACTTGAGCTCTTTGAATGAAACCTGACAGGTGCAGGAATTATTCCTAAAAGAAAGTAGCGAGGGATGGATTTGAACCATCGATCTACGGGTTATGAGCCCGTCGGGATATCCTGACTACCCCACCTCGCTTCCGGCAGGAGTATAGATATTGACAATCGCTGAACATATAGTTTACTCCATAACTCCGGACGCATCCCTGTGGCAGGGATTAAGTGGTCCTGTCGCTAACCGGATTGCATGGATGAAGAACTGCAGCGCATCAGGGAAAAGAAACTCCGCGAGATGGAGGAGCGCCTGCATGGGGGTGAAATTCTTACCGTCCATCCTGTGAATGCAGACAATTTTCGCCAGATGCTCGCCACCAACCCCTTTCTCGTGATGGATTTCTGGGCAGAATGGTGCGGACCCTGCAGGATGGTAGCACCTGTAATAGAGGAGCTCTCCCGTGAATATGCGGGGCAGGTAACATTCGCAAAATGCAATACCGATGAAAATCCCGGTATTGCAGGTGGATTTGGAATCTCGGCAATCCCCACGATTATCCTGTTTGAACATGGCACAGTGGCAGATATCGTGGTGGGTGCCTACCCAAAGGATGCCCTGAAGGCCCGGATAAACAAGGTCTTTCACCTGAATGAATGAACGCCCGTGGGGCAACACCGCCATCCATCCTATTATATCACCCGCGGCATTATCATTAGTGGATGGTGAATCCCTTGCGCCTGATAGTGGGGCTTTCCGGAGCCAGCGGTATTATTTATGGGATCCGGATGCTTGAGGTATTGCATGACTTGGATATCGAGACCGATCTGGTCATGACAGGTATGGCCGATAAGATGGTAGAGATCGAGACAGGCTGGAAAAGTGACGAGGTAAGAGGTCTTGCCACCAGGTGTCACGACAATAATGATTTTACCTCGGTGCTCGCGAGCGGAGGATACCGGAATACCGGGATGGTGGTCCTCCCATGCAGCATGAAGACCGTCGCCGGTATTGCCTGTGGGTTTGCCGACAACCTCCTCCTCAGGGCTGCAGACTGCACTCTCAAAGAGCGGCGGCCGCTCGTCCTGGTACCAAGGGAGACTCCCCTGAATGTGATTCAGCTGAAAAACATGCTTACCCTGGCTGAGGCCGGGGTTACCATTCTCCCTGCTGCGCCCGGTTTCTACCACAAGCCGAAACAGATCTCAGATCTTGTCGATCATGTTGTGGGAAAAGCGCTGGATATATTCGGGGTGGATCATCATCTCTATAAACGGTGGCGGGAAGACATCTGAACCTCTTAATCGTCCCTTTTTCAATCACGGTTTCTTTAGTCAGAATATATTTTAAAAATTATTATGCCCTTCAGGCAGCCTGTGCCTCCCGCCTGCACCCTCCTCGTGAAAACTGAAGGATGAGAATGGTGATCGCTGAAAGAGGGAGGGCGATGATTAACGGATCGATTACACTCCATGGATATCCAAGAATTCCGACCTTTCCAAAAAGTGCTTTCGAGAGTCCGAATATGGCAGCATAGCGGGCATTGACAAAAAGGGCCCAGATGAACCAGGTGCATGCTCCAACAACCAGACTTGCTTTAGCAGCCAGTGGATCCGGTTTTTTACAATATACGGCGACGGCGAAAACCGGGAGAAATGCCGACGCACACAAACCCATGAACATCGCTGTGGCAATTGCGATGATACTCCCGGGCATCAGGAAAGCGACAATCACGCTTATTATAATCATAAGGAGGATTCCGAGCTGGTTTGACCGGAGAGAAAGCGCACACTCCCTCCCCCTTCCCCATACATCACAGATCAGTGCCGTGCCCATAGCATGGAAAAGCGAGGAGAGTGTAGACATCGCCGCGGCCAGAAGGGTTACCATGAAAAGGACTACGAACCACTCAGGCATTGCGCTATTGATGAAGATAGGGATGATGGTGTCAATATTACCCCCTGAAGCCATCTGGATTGCGATCTTACCCTCAGTCTGATAGAAATACACGTTTGTTAGTGCACCGACAGTGAATGCGACACCGGTCATCATCAGAATGAAGGGGCCACCGACAAGAACCGCCCGGTTGAGGGATCGGTTGTCTTTTGCAGTCATGAACCGGACCACGAGCTGTGGCTGCGCAAGAACTCCGATTCCTACTCCGAGTACAAGAGTGGTTATGATTGTGAACCAGATGGGTGATCCGAAATCAGGCATAACGGTCCAACCATTCATCCCCTGTTCTGCTAATTTCGCTGGAACAAGATCTGCCATATTCGTCAATGCTGTATTGGCAGCATTGACTCCTCCAAGAAGGAGATATGTTGCGACAAGAAGGATTGTCATTCCCACGAGCATGATAGCTCCCTGTACGGCATCGGTATACATGACAGCAATCAGCCCGCCGAAAACGACATAAATGGCCACAATGACTGCAAAACCGATCAATGAGGTGCCATAGGATATCCCAAGAGTCTCTCTGATAAACTGGGCACCCCCGATGAGCACTGCAGCAGTGTAAAGGGGCATACCAATAAGGATGATAACACCTGTGAGAACCTGCATGAACTGGGAATGATACACCTTTCCCATGAGGTCAGGGAAGGTGACAGCCTTAAGACGCTGCCCAATTTCCCTTGTCTTTTTTCCGAATATCACGAACGCCAGCAGGATACCAACCCCGATATTAAAGACGGTGAGCCATATAAGCCCCATGCCAAGATTAGCAGCCTGCCCGCCAAAACCGACAATAGCCGATGTGCTGATGAACGTGGCCCCATAGGAAAGCGCAATCACGACCGGATGTACATTCCGGCCTGCTACGAGATAATCCTCGGTATTTTTGGTTTTCTTGTAACCGATATAGCCCAGAACGAGCATGATTAGAATATATACTGAAGCGACAACAACAACAGTGGCTGTACTGGCTGCCATCGATCAATCACTCCCCCTGTTCCAGTTCAGGTAGCCATAGATAATACACACAAGAGCAAGCGCTATGCAGAGCAGATACGCAATCCATATCTGTGGGTCAGGAATTCCAAACATGATTCAAACCTTCTGGTAATCTCATGAATTGTCCGTTACAGGGGAACCGGCTGAAAAAGCGGGTCCCCTACCTAAAGAAGAAAAAGAAAAATGCGAATGAGTGCTGCAGGATTATATTGTTCGTGGTATCCTGTAAGCGGGACATTCCGGTTTACCTGATCTTTCAGGTTACTTTTTCACTATTTAAGCCTTTTTTAATCAATCTGAAAAAATCCCGGCGGTCCCTGCCACCTGTCCGGGCTGTCGGGATAAGGAGATGATAGGTGTACCGGTTTTGATGCTCGGAGCTGAAAACATCATTGTGATCTATATCAGAATATTATCATGGGAGCTCCGGTCAGGATTTAAGATCTCATCCGGACCCGCAGGGATCACTGGGCTCTCCCGGCCGAAAGCGACATGAGGCGTCCGGCCAGATATGGTGGTTAGCAAATGGACACGTTTTCCCGGTTGCACGAAGGAGTCAGGGAGGTACTCGCCCACCGGCTCGGGTGGAATGAGCTTCGGGCGGTACAGGAAGAGGCATACTGTGCAGTGGATGCCGGTAAAGATGTCCTTGTGATTGCTCCGACAGCAGGGGGGAAGACTGAGGCAGCACTCATCCCGGTCGTGGACGGAATTCTGAAAGGAGGTTTTTCGGGGGTTTCTGCAATTTACCTCGCGCCTCTGAAGGCGCTTATTAATGACCAGGAAGACAGGTTTTCTGCTTTCTGCCTGCCAAACGGGCTTGAGATCCTGAAATGGCACGGGGACGTCCCGAAAGGGGACCGGGCATGGAAGGACGATGAACCACCCCACATCCTGATGATCACACCGGAATCGCTAGAAGTGCTCCTTATGGAGAGGGAGCTTTCTGCGGGTCTTTCGAATCTTCATTATATCATCATCGATGAACTCCATGCATTCGTTGAATCGGACAGGGGTGTACAGATGAGGGTACTTCTCGATCGTCTGGACAAGCTATCAGGAAGGAAACTCCAGCGGATCGGCCTCTCGGCTACCGTTGGCAACCCTGAAGAAATCCTTGCCTGGCTCTCCGGGAGCAGGCACGGGGAGGTGCTGGTCCAGATCCCTGCACCGCCACAGCCGAAGAAGTTCACCTTTGTTGTTGAGGGAAATGATCATCGCAGGTTAAAAGCACTGGCTCGGATCGTCAAAGGAAAAAAGGCACTGGTGTTTGTGAACAGCAGGAGTGATGCCGAAGCGGTCAATACAGCACTCGCCGGCCAGGTTGACCAGCTCCTTGTGCATCATTCCTCGCTGTCACCGGCAAGCCGGCGCGAGACCGAGAAATCATTCTCTGAATCCGGAAGCGCCTGTATCATCTGCACGAGCACCCTTGAACTGGGAATAGATATCGGGGACCTTGATGTTGTTGTTCAGGTCGGGCCTCCACACAGTGTCTCCTCATTCCTTCAAAGGATGGGAAGGAGCGGGAGGAGGGGAAAACCCCCCTATGTTGCATGCATTCTGAAAGATGCTTGCGAACTACTCTGTATGGCAGCGGTAATCGAGTCAGCGAGCAGAAAGGAGGTGGAGCCCCTCACTCCTCCGGATAAACCCTATAACGTGCTTGTCCAGCAGGTGATTCTTGAGATTGTCAGAAACAGGAGAACATCCATATCCCACATCAGAAGATTTGTGAAAGGGCTCAATGCCTTTAAAAACATCAGGACCCGTCAACTGGATGCCCTTCTTCAGTTCCTTGGGGATTCCGGCATCCTTGTCAGTGACGGGGATATGCTAATGCCGGGACCCGGAGCAGAACAGACCTTTGGGAGATCCAACTGGAAGGACCTATACTCTGTCATTAGCGGAGGCAGTGAATTCCGGGCAGTAACTCCTGATGGCGAGGTGGTTGGGACTCTTGATGCACGTTTTGTTGCCGGGAAGAGCGGGAGGAGTTTTTCCCTTGGAGGCAAGAGCTGGACGTTCCTTAAAAGTGATGATTCGCATGAACTCGTTGTAGTGGTTCCAGGGAAGGGGGGGAAAAACGAGATATTCTGGACCGGTGGCCAGGCTGGATTCTCCCCCATGGTATGCCGGGCAGTTGGCCGGATCATCTCGGAGGGAGGGTCATCTCTCCCCCTTCCGGAACCTGATCAGAAGAATATATCCGGACTTATAGAGGCTCTTCCCCCCCTGATCCCAGGCGGGATGCATGTCATGGAAAAACCGGGAAAAAGAGGCCCTGATGTCACTATTCTTACTTTCAGGGGCAGGATGTTCAATCGCATCCTCGCTTCCATGATACGGGCAGGGGCTGAACGGAAACTGGCGGTAAGTTATCATGATTTCTCTCTATCAGTAAAAAATGCAGGGAAGGAGAATGCTGCCCTCCGGATGTATGACCTGCTCCTGAAACTTCAAAAAAGAAAAACTGATGAAGGGGCAGAAGATTTGAAAATTCCCGGTCATGAGACCTGGAAATTTGCAGGGGCGCTTCCCCCCCAGCTCCTCCGGGAGATGGCGCTTACTGATTATTACCATTACCAGGAATTTTTCAAGGATTTTGAGAGTTCAGAAGTAATTCTCATTGGTTCTCACGGGTAAGAATACCCAGGGTAAGAAGGCATCATGTAACCACCGCTTTTCTGAACCGCCACCACGCAAGGGTAAACATCACTGTCGCAAACCCGATCAGGAACAGGAAAGCAAGCCCGATCTGGAGCGGTGTATAACTATAGTGGATCCCAATCGCCTGGAAATTATCCCCAATTGCAAAATACCGGATCCCTGTCACCAGGTAGGTGAGCGGATTTACCATTGAAATTGCCTGAAGCGCGGGTGGGAATGCATTTATGGGATACAATGCGTTGCTTGCAAAGAAGATGGGCATCGTGAGCAGCGTCATAATCCCTTGCATCCCTTCAGGACTCTCGAGAGAAATGGATATGGCAGCGGAAAGGAAGAGAAAACCAAGAGAAAATACCGCTACGAAGAGAAGTATCCCTAGAACAGCAAGCAGAGTTTTTATTGCGGAGTAGCCGAAAAAAAACTGGGCCCCGATAATGATACCAAAAACCATGATGATAATCGACTGGATGAAGGACTTGGTCATGCCTGACAGTGCGATCCCGAAAATGATATGGTTCCTTGGGAGCGGGCTTGCAAAGATCTCACGCATAAGACCCCAGTTTTTATCAAAGAGGAGACTCATCCCCCCAAAGAGGCTGGTAAAGAGCGTGGTCATGGCGATTACCCCTGCCGCCATGAACGTGAGATAATCAACAGAAGGCACGCCGGGCAAGGGAGGTATATCCGAAGTGAGCCGGTTGAAGTTGGCGGACATGGCTATCCCGAAGAACGCCATCCAGAGCGCAGGCTGGACAAGAGACGATATGAGGAGCGTCTTGAACCGGTAAAACCTGATCATGTCCCGCCAATAGATGGTCAAAAATCCGAGATGCACCTGCTACCTCCTCCCTGCCCGTGTGATAGCCGATGAGGATTTTTCCGCACCTTCATCCCGCAATTCCCTGCCGGTGTAATGAACAAACACATCGTCCATTGAAGGTTTTTTCAGGTTGACAACAGAGACCTTGATCCCTTCCGCAGACAAGGTCTCGATAATCCTCGGGAGGATTTTTGTGCCGTCACCGTCAAGCATTGCAGTCAATCCCTTTGATTTCTTCCTGACTTCCTTCACCAGTTCCATACCCGACAAAATTGGTATCGTGCCGGACATGTCGCTGGTCTCGAGATAGATGAGATCTTCCCCCAGTGTATTTTTCAATTCATAGGAGCTTCCTGTAATAATGATCTGTCCTTTGTCAATGATGCTGATACGATCACTCAGGTGGTCAGCTTCGTCCATGTAGTGGGTGGTGAGAAAGATGGTAGTACCTTCCTCGTTCACCGCCTTGATATAATCCCACATCCTCATCCGGGTCTGGGGGTCAAGCCCGATTGTCGGTTCATCAAGAAAGAGGACCCTTGGGCGCGTCATGAGCCCGCGGGCGATCTCAAGGCGGCGTTTCATCCCACCGGACAATTGTTTTGTGCGGGTATCCTGCTTATTCTCCAACTGGACAAGTGCGAGAAGCTCATCAATCCTTTTTCTTCGTTCTGTACTTGGCATCCGGTACAGGTTTCCATGGAAGTCTAGGATCTCGCGGCAGGTCATATCACGGTCAAGAGTAACATCCTGGAAGACAATTCCGATAGATTCCCGGACTTTCTGGGGATCTTCTGCAACATTATGTCCCGCAACTGTTGCTGATCCTTCCTGGAGAGGGAGAAGCGTGGTGAGCACATTGATCGCGGTACTCTTTCCTGCCCCGTTTGGCCCTAGGAAAGAGAAGATCTCACCCTCCTTAACATCAAAACTGATCCCGTCAACTGCGGTAAAATCGCCGTAGCGGTGATAGAGGTCTTTTACTGAAATAATATTTTCACTCATTATCCCCCTCCGGACAAATCCTATGCAGATTCATTCCAGTTTGTTTATCAACCGGGCGACATTTCCGGCAAAAAGGCGGAGGGTATCCATTCCCTCTTCATCTTTCCAGACATCCCCGGGATCTCGTCCAAAGACCATATTCCAGTAGTTTGAACCCGGGACAATCATCTCATTGATAAAGAAGAACATGAGCAGTTCCTGGATGGTTGCGGTATGCCCCCCACGTCTGGCAATTGCGACAGGACCTCCCACCTTCCAGGACAGGAAATGGTCGGTGGCCATAGAGACCATTCCGATGCGCTGGAGGGCCGCCGTGACATCCCCGCGCGCTGTACCGAAATAGACCGGTGATGCAACGATAAAACCGTCAGCATCCCTGAGACGATCGATAATGCCAGAAAGCCCGTCTTCAAGGACACAGTTTCCCTCTTCCCGGCACCGGTAACATGCTGTACAGGACTCGATCTTCATTCCGGCAAGAGAGGCAATATCAGTTTCAAGACCGCTCTCCCGGATCACCTTAGCGCACTCTTCAACGACCTGTGCCGTATTCCCTCTGATTCTCGGGCTTCCGCAGAGAAGCATCACCTTTTTCATGATATCTCTATCTGGGTTGGATAGTGATGTCTTAATAAAGCTCGTGGCACGGGAATGGATTTATTGTTCGGGACGGTTGTGGTAGGTATGAATTTGGATAAACCTTCATCAGATACAGCCAGAACATCCTGTTCAACAGGTGACATGGATGATTGCGAGGTATTTTTTCTTTTCCTGCCCAATTTTTAAAACAAGGTCTTGGGTTGGAAGGATGATGGTAGGATAGTTCAGTAAAAGTTCTTTTGCTCCGGGAGTGAGAGGGAGGCTTCCGTATTGCCCGGTCCCGATATAGACCACATCAGGATTTTCTTCTCTCAGAAGGTCAAGTTCATTTTCTGACAGGGGTGTGTGCCCGTATCTCTCTTTGAGTTCCCGGGATCTTTTTTTCAACCGTTTTGTCACTGAAGTGTCGGTATGAATAACAACATCATGCTCATAGGTGACATCACCGATTATAATCCAGCCGAACCCTGTTTTCATAGGGCAACCATCTGCCTTCTCATGGAAATATTTTATTGATAAGAAATGCTGGAAACAAATCTTCGCAAGCCAGGTGATTAATCCTATTCACCGCAGGAATCAGACAGAGTTATTCTGAAGCCCGTTCATCCGCATTGAACGCCACAGCTCTTTGCGTTCGGGAGCGACGATCCGGGCATGCTGAAGATCCAAAGATCCTCTCTCAAAAAGGTCCGAATCAGGGCTGATTGGTTCAAACTTCAGAGAAGCCGTCAGATTTTTTTCCGGAAGATCCATATGAGCCCCCGCAACAATCTCTTTTGGGGACTCCCGAAGCAGCTCCATCCTGTTCGATCCCGATGATACCTTCATGGTGAGGGCTCTCTTCCAGCCAGTGTCTTCTTCATCCTCAAGGGATGATGCAGATTCATCTGTGAAGACCGGTTTCGGTTCTGCAGCCGCGTTTTTTATAGGATCAAAACCAGTCTCTTCGGTATCCTTTCCATGTGTTTCAGGATGCAGGACCCTAAATTCAACCCCTCTCTCCATTTGATGCAATGCCTGCAGGTCAAGGACATTTTCCCGCTCTTCAGAAAGGGATTCGGGATCTTCGGTAACTCTGTAGGATGGGTTGAATTCGAGAGCAAGTTGCAGTTGTGCATCATCCAGATCATGGAGCATGGCATCCACCCAGGAATACTTATTGGACCAAATCTTATCGAGCGCCCGGTCTCCTGCAAGATTATCGCAGGAAGCAAGCAGAACGGTTCCCTTTCCAAAGACAAGGACCATTCTCCTTTCAACATACTGGATTTTGCAATATCCGGTGAAAGCGTCTTTCTTCAGATCTCTGATGAGGAAGAGTAATCCTATGTCCCTCTTCAGAGCCCGGAATTTTCCCCTCGGCAGCTCCATCTGTTTGCCTGTGCAGGGTTCTGCCGATTCCCCGATCTTTGTCAGGTCCCGATCCGTTCGCTCTGACAGGACTGTAATTAGAGATCCTGATTTGACAGGATCGAGGATTCTCCTGAAAATTCCTTGTGATCCTGAAGGTATATGGGCAGGGCTGACTGGCATACAAAGAGCCTGCTTCCAGTCAGAATCCGGAATGACGTCATCGTGATTAGAGGGCAGACAGGGGATATCATGACATCCCATTTCAGGAAATACTATACCAGGAATTCTAGTCACAGGAATGGTTGCCGGCACATTCGGAACATGAACCTCTTTAGGATTACTGGGGGAACTATGAGAAACGGAATAGATTGTCGTTATGGTATACTCCGAAGTTAGAGTATATTCCGGGGCGTAGCCATTCCGAAGCAGGGCTGGTGCACCGCTCTTCAGATTATGGCTGTTTCCGGCTTCTGGCATGGTCCCCCCAGACCAAACATTAATCGGTCCGATTAACTTTCATCATTATAGTGAATGTTACTTGTAATGAGTGCACTCATGAAAATATAAAATTAACTATTTTTTGACAGTCGTCAGCATCGGAAACAATCAGCCTTCAAACAATAACAGGAGTGTATTTCAGCGTTGATTAAAGTTTTTGATTTGTATCAAAAGATTCTGATATATCAATCCACGATAAAAACAAGATTTTACGAATTTCTGGAATTGAGGTAAATGTCATTCGGCATTTTATATTATGGATAACGATGTTCATACAAAGCGGAAAAGAGGATCTAAATATCTCCTGTTGCCTGTTCCAAGGATTTCGGTATGCATGCAGATTTCGATATGAATGAGCAAAAGGACAACCTAGAAATAAAGCCTGAAAACGATGAAAGGCTTCAGCATTTTCTTGCAATGCTTGATGAGGAAGACCCTTCGCAGCGCTGGAAAGCAGCCGAGTCACTGGGCAGAATCAGGGATGAGCGTGCGGTTGAACCTCTTATCCTTGCGCTCACAGATGAGGACTGGAGGGTGCGGCAGAAAGCTGCATGGGCACTTGGAAAGATCGGAGATCAAAGGGCAATATTGCCACTAAGAAGAGCATTGATGCATGAGATTGAGGGAGTGAAAGAGATCATAAACGAATCTCTCGATGAAATTAAAAGGACCATGCATCAGTAGGGAGTAAAAGATTAATTCTGGGCATTATATCCTGTCAGAACCGGAAACGGAACCTTTCAAATCAGTGGCTGAAGTTGAAGCCATGATCAGTGATCTCACTTTTTTATAAATTATTAATACATCTGGCGGGGAACACTTAAGGGAGAGTCATTCGTTTCTTCCCTACTATAAGGGGAGGCCGTTTGTTCCCGGATTCAGATCCAGGGCAGGGAGTAAATGCATGGATATCAGAGATACGGGTCTTTTATTTGACCAGCACCGGATTGAGGAACTCGAGGAACTGCGCAGTGCGGGCTATTCACTCTATCCCCCGGTATTTGAAAGAAAAGAGACGATTCAGGAAATCAGGGAAAAGTTCTCTTCTGCGGGACACGAGAAATCTGAGTCCCGCGTCATTACAGCCGGCCGCCTTTACACGGTTCGGAACCATGGGAAAACGATTTTTGCCGACCTCGGAGATGAAGGTGCAAGAATACAACTCTATGTCAGAAAGAATGATGTTGGCGAGGAAAAATTTGATTTGTTCAACAGGTTCATTGAGCGAGGTGATATAGTAGGGGTCGGGGGATACCCTTTCAGGACAAAACTCGGTGAACTGACCATATGGGTTGACGAAATTGCTCTGCTGACAAAGGCGTTAAATTCCCTTCCGGAAAAATTCCATGGACTGACAAACGTTGAAAAAAGGTATCGCCAGCGGTATCTTGATCTTATCGTTAATACCGAGAGCCGGGAAACCTTCCGGAAGAGGAGCCGGCTTATCTCTGAAATACGTTCGTATCTTACCGACCGTCTCTTTCTTGAGTTTGAGACCCCGGTCCTCCAGCCTGTGTACGGTGGTGCAAACGCCCGCCCATTCACCACGTTCCACCATTGTCTCGGGCAGAACCTGTTCATGCGCATTGCCCCCGAGCTCTATCTGAAACGTCTTGTAATCGGCGGATTTGAGAAAGTCTTTGAAGTAGCAAGGAATTTCCGTAACGAGGATATCGACACAAAACATAATCCTGAGTTCTCGATGGTCGAGATATACGAGGCTTACAGAGATTACAGAGACATGATGGCCCTCACCGAAGGAATCATCTCGCACCTTGTAAGCTCCATCCATGGAGAATATCACATTCCTTTTTGTCGCGAATGCCTTGACTTTACCCCGCCGTGGCGGAAAATCACCATGGAAGATGCGGTGAAGGAGTTCGCCGGGCTGGATGTACGGGCATTCGGCCTTGATGAACTGAAGCGCATTGCAGAGGAGAAAGGGATAAAAGGATGTGATGATGCAACATCATGGCGGGAAATGCTGGTTCTCTTCTTTGAAGAACTTGTGGAAGAGAAGCTTATCCAGCCAACCTTCATCTATGATTTCCCCATCGAGAACTCGCCTCTCGCGAAGAAACATCGTTCAAAAGAGGGTTTCACTGAACGGTTCGAGCTCTTTATTTTCGGTATGGAGATAGCAAACGGGTTCTCGGAATTGAATGACCCTCTTGACCAGCTTGCGCGGTTCCAGCGGCAGGAACAGATGAGGAAGGCCGGGGATCTGGAAGCACAGATGCTCGATTATGACTTTATCAATGCCCTCGGGTACGGTATGCCACCTACAGGTGGTGTAGGGCTTGGGATCGACCGTCTCGTGATGCTGGTCACAAACCAGAGCTCTATAAAAGAGGTAATCCTCTTTCCCCAGATGAAATCGGAAGTGGATTGTAACCTTCAATCCCCTGATGAAAATAATACCGGAAAGAAGTAATCGACCCCATCCCAGATTTCATCCATTTCTGAATGATACATCCATTCCGGAATTGAGGGTTTATCCGGAATATTTCATTTAATGCAGGCTTCGAATGAAATATCGGGGCGGTTCATACATCTCTCTCTCCAACATTGTGGTCACCGCTGGATTCAGGATTGTTTTTTTAAAAAAGAAAGATTAGAGCAATGCAGAGGTGATGCCGATAACACCGGACTGGATAATTATCGCGGTAGAAACAATAACCCCGGCCATCATGAGCGCTACTGCAACGTTGCCCTTCTTGATCTCTTCAAACTCATCGACTCCCTTTGTGAGGCGGTCGAGTATGTTCAGTGCCAGGTAAATCGCTCCAATTGCAAGGATGATTCCAAGAATGAGCTGGATAAGCGAAGCAACAATGGCAAGCCAGTCACCGGCAAGAGCCTTCATAATCCCTACAGAAATTCCTGCAATTCCTGACTGGACGACAAGTGCAATGGCAAAGAAGATTGAAGCAATGATGATACCAACGGCCGGGTTGCCCTTCATGAGCTCCTTTTCTTCGTCCATACCCTTTGTAATCCGTGAAAATACCGAAAATCCGATATACAATGCCACTACTGCCAAAATTATGGCAATAATAAGCTGAATCAAGCCGACAAAGGCATTTGCGAGTTCCATTTTACACCTCTCAATGATTTCTCTATTATATTGATCTAACCTTACATAAACATATCGCGAGATGGGGATAATTGCGCCTTCATATCAAATATTTTCCTGATTCGGGCGAAAATAATGGATTTTCAGGATATTCTGCGCAATAAGTAACGGTTGAACTATCCGTTAAAATATGGGCAATATTTATATACTCATACGAACAGGGATAATTTAAAATATCTGATCAGATACAGAGTCACAGTTTCCTGCCGTACAGGAGAATACCCAGCACTCGATTATTCTCAAGGGCCGTGATACTGACGGGGTATGCCCTGCATCAGGGATGCAGGGCAGCGGGCCATCTGCGGCTGAGAACTGGGAGTCTGTTTTAGATGGAGTGATGAGGTATGCAAATCAAGATTCAATCGTTAGTAATTTTGCTCTTTGTGAGCATTGTTCTTGCAGGCACTGCAGTAAGCGCGGCCGAAATGAGTTCGACTGCCATTCCTCTCTGCTTTATCCAGAACAACGGACAGACTGATGAACAGGCACTTTTCTTTGCAGATGCTCCGGGATACACACTGTATCTTACCAGTAATGGTCAGGTTCTGAGCACTGCGGATGCGGGTGCAGCGGTTAGTATCACCTATCCTGGTGCCAACGTTGCGGTGGTGAATGGTGGCGATATACTTGAAGGCAAAGCCAATTTCTTCATAGGCAATGTCGAGGAAGAATGGGTTACGGACGTGCCAATGTACTCCACCGTCAGGTACGATGGACTCTATGACGGGATTACACTCGTCTATCATGGCGGAAAAGGAGTCCTGAAGCGGGAGTTCGTGATCGAACCGGGAACCAATCCTTCCGTCATAAAGATGGAGTATGCCGGCCAGGACTCCCTCGTTCTCGATGAAAGCGGGGCCATTTTGATTGGAACTCCGGCAGGCACGCTCATTGAGACCGCACCGCTCTGTTACCAGGTGGTGGACGGACAGCAGGTCACTATACCCTGCGGGTATGTCATTTCCGGTAACCTCGTGACATTCTCCATCGGTTCATACGACCCCGAACTGCCCCTTATTATCGATCCTGTTATCGACTTCTCAACCTACTTTGGGGGGAATAACGATGACAAGGGAGTGGATATCGGACTTGATGACCTTGGTTATATTTACATAGTCGGATCGACAAAGTCCACCAACCTTCCGCTGCCCAATGCACCGGTATATCAGGAAGACCTGAACGGGACATGGGACATTTTTGTGGCAAAAATGAAACCGGACGGGAGCGACCTGATATATTCGACCTACATCGGGGGAAATTCGACCGATCTTGCAGGGGGGCTTGCAGTTAACAATGTGAGTGGAGAAGTAATCTTCACCGGATCAACAGAATCGAAAAATTACCCAAGTCCACTTCCCCTGGCCGATGTCTATGGAGGCAATACCGATGCAGTGGTCACCCGTCTGAATGCTACCGGTGACGGTATCGTTTGGTCGAGAATTATTTACGGAAACAAGACTGACGTTGGCACCTCAATTGCGTTGGATAATCCCGGTTCGGATTACGTTGTCGTTGCAGGATATACGTCTTCGGATAATTTAACCGGAAGTTGGGGCTTCCCCGGCTCTTTAAGCGGTGCAACAGATGCTTTTATCATCATATTCGATGCTGCCGGGAACCAGCAAGCCAGAAGATATCTCGGCGGAGAAAATTACGACTATGCGTATGGAGTTGCATGGGAACACACCGCTCCGTATTATATTTGGGTTACGGGATCAACAAAGTCGTTACTCTTCCCCACTTCAACCCCCGCATTCAGGAAGAATAATGCAGGGCAGATCGATGCTTTTATCGCCAAATTAAACTATGGAGATCTCTCAATAGCCTCCTCCACATATCTTGGTGGCACTGAGGATGATATCGGGTCGTCTATCGCTGTTGATTTCTACGGATATCCCTACATTACCGGATACACTGAATCACCAGTGAATCCAATCAATCTCTTCCCGATTACGCCCGGAGCATTTCAGTCTACCTACGCAGGTGGGAAGTATGACGCATTCATCACAAAGATGAATCCGGCTTTAACACAACTGAATTACTCAACCTACCTGGGAGGGAATTTCGAGGACCGCGGATATGATATTGCCGTCGATAATAATAGTGCCGCCTATGTCACAGGATTTACAATCTCTGACAACTTCCCGAAAAAGTATCCTCTCCAGGCAACGAGAGACGGGCTGGTATCAGATGTGTTCCTGACCATCATGAATGAGACCGGGGAAGGTCTGCTCTTCTCGACCTATCTTGGCGGTACGTACTATGATGAAGGGCACGGAATTGCTATCACCGATGACGGCCTGAATATCACCCTCACCGGCTTCACCGAGTCCATCAACTTCCCGCTTGCAAACCCGTACCAAGGCTACCTTGCCGGGTTCCCCCCGGTCAGGTACAATGATGCCTTCATCACTAAGATCGTGAAAGTGCCTCCCGCGGTTGACTTTTACGGAGAGCCATTATCCGGGTGTTCGCCTCTTACCGTCAACTTTACTGACAACACCAGTAACAGTCCCTACCCGGTAACTGGCTGGTTCTGGGACTTTGGAGACGGCAAGAATTCCACCGATCAGAATCCAGTCCATGTCTATTACCGGAACGGAACAACCTCGAAGAGATTCAATGTCACTCTCACTGCAACGAATCAGGATGGCAGCGCCTCACTGACAAGAATCAAGTATATCAGGGTATGCCCCTCGATTGAAGCGAATTTCTCAACGAACAAAACTATTGGTTGTGTCGGAAGCAACTCTACCATCAGGTTCTTCAACGATACTGTTGGAAACCCGGACCAGTTATTCTGGGATTTCGGAGATGGAACAAACGCGACCACTAATGCGACGGTTAATCCGGTGGGTATCAATCACAAATATTTAGAGCCTGGTCTCTACACGGTCTCGCTCACCGCAACGGTCGACTGCTGCAACAATACCACGGTAAAAACAGATCTCATCGATATTCGTGCTGTTCCTGTCGCGGATTTCAATGCGACTCCTACCAGCGGACTTTTCCCGCTCGATGTAAGCTTCTTTGACAATTCAACCGGCAGACCGAGTAACTGGACCTGGACATTCGGTGCGGGACAGGGCGGATCAACCGATCAGAATCCGGAACACACCTATGCCACGAAAGGGCATTATACGGTTCGGCTGCAGGCCTGTAACTTCTGTGGTTGCGACTGGAAAAACGAGAGCGCCTATATCAAGGTCGGTGACCCGAACCTCAGTTTCGCAGCAGGATCAACGATGGTGCTCCCCAACGGAACCATCATCGTCCCGACCAATGACACGACACCCCTCAACCTTTTCCTCCAGGAAACAGAGAATGGGCTGTCCGGGTATGATCTCTTTGTCTTCTACGGAGATACCGCTGCTGGGGAAATCACTCCGCCTGTAAAATTCCCTGCGTGGGCTGCCAACAAATCTACAGGACCCCTCCCGGCACCAAACGTCACGATAAAAGCCGTTGATATGTTCGACCAGATCAACCCCGGTGCGATGAATGTGTTCCTCGCCTCGTTCAACCTCACGGGTCTCGAGCCAATGGTAATATGGTTCAATGTTACCCCGAACGAGCTTGACGATGACTTTGGCAACCCGATCAGTACTAACAACCTGCCTGCAACTATCAAGGTAGTCCGGCTGCTTCCCTTCCCGAACAAGGCGAACGCACCAAAAGATCCCTTCGGCAACCAGATCTACTGGGATGTGAACGGTAACAACAACATCGACTTCAACGATGTGACAACCTATTTCCAGAACATGCAGTGGATACGGGATAACCAGTATGTGCCATTTTTTGATTACAATGGCAACGGGTTGATTGACTTCAATGACCTGATCCTGCTCTTCCAGCAGGTGTGATCAGGTCACACCACTTTTTAAAAAATGTGGAATACGCACGAATCAGGAATAAGGAGGACATCATGAAAGAAAAACGATCACAAATTACGATTATCAGCATCCTTCTCCTCTGCGTCCTCGTCCCGGTGGTATCGGCTACCACGATTATAGCAGAGGGAGGAACGATTCCAACCCTCGGGGGCACAGAGGAATTCTCCCTCACTGCAGATTCCCTGCCGGATGGACTTTCCGGGTTTGAGATTACCGTCTCGCTGAGCGATCCAGCGAAAGCAGAAATCGTGGGGGTAATTATTCCCGAATGGGCCGGAAACCCGCCGTTTGCCGTTATTGGAAGTGTGCCTTCCGATTCGGTTGAAATCACGATTGTTGACCTCTACGGGAACGCGAGCCAGAGCCTTACCGGTTTTAAACTGGTGACCCTGAATGTTCGTGGGGACAATCCCGGGACCACCGGACTGAACATCACCATTGATGACATTCAGGACAAGGATGGTTTCAGCATCGCTGCTTCTGTACAGAACGGTACAATAATTATTGGTAGCACACCCCCGCCCGCTCTGACAGGCACTCTGAATGTGACATCAAGCCCATCAACTGCGGATGTGCTCCTTGACGGGGTTTTCAAGGGGACAACCCCTATCGTGATTCCTAATGTCACCACTGGCCTTCATACCGTGCGGGTCGAAAAAACGGGATATTCGCCGCTCGAAAATCTCGTTACCATAAATAACGGGATGACTACCAGCGTCCATGCCGTCCTGAGTGAAATCCCCCCTGTCCCGGTAAACGGCACGCTGAATGTGCAGACAACCCCCACAGCAGCAGCAGTGTTCCTTGACGGAGTAAACAAAGGGGTGACCCCGCTGGGCATTCCTGATGTCCCCTCAGGTATCCACACCCTGCGTCTCGAAAAGACCGGGTATGTGGCGTGGGAGAACCCGGTCACTATCAATGCCGGTGAAACGACGAACGTGACCGCAGTTCTCACAGCCATTC
Source organism: Methanoregulaceae archaeon (assembly GCA_021371995.1). Taxonomy (GTDB): domain Archaea; phylum Halobacteriota; class Methanomicrobia; order Methanomicrobiales; family Methanospirillaceae; genus UBA9949. The sequence continues at coordinate 53,974 of JAJFVA010000006.1, forward strand.
CACCCCCCGCTGTAAACGGAACACTGAATGTGCAGACAACCCCCACAGCAGCAGTAGTGTTCCTTGACGGAGTGAACAAAGGGGTGACCCCGCTGGGCATTCCTGATGTCCCTTCAGGTATCCACACCCTGCGTCTCGAAAAGACCGGGTATGTGGCGTGGGAGAACCCGGTCACTATCAATGTCGGTGAAACGACGAACGTGACCGCAGTTCTCACAGCCATTCCACCCCCCGCTGTAAACGGAACACTGAACGTGCAGTCAACTCCTGGAGCGGCAGATGTTTTTCTCGACGGGATTTATCGGGGGATAACCTCTCTCACTATCCAGGGTATCCCGGCGGGCATACACACACTCAGGCTTGAGAAGAGCGGGTATTCGCCATTCGAGAATCCCGTGACCATTGTCGCGGGGGGGACGACAAACGTAACCGTCACCCTGAGCGCGATACCCCCGATCCCGGTGAACGGCACCCTGAATGTTGAATCGACGCCGTCAGCCGCGTTCGTGTTCCTTGATGGGGCATACCGTGGATTCACCCCGCTTACGCTACTGAATGTCCCTGCCGGCATTCACACACTCAGGCTTGAAAAAACAGGGTATGTGTCATGGGATAATCCCGTGACTATCATTGCGGGAGAGACTACAAACGTAAGTGCCGTACTCAGTGCTGTTCCGTTGACGAACGGTTCGATTAATGTGCAGTCTGATCCAGAGGGAGGAAATGTTTACCTGGATGGAGTCCTTCGGGGGATAACTCCGGTCCTCATTCCCGGGATAGCCCCTGGAACACACCTTATCCGCATCGAAAAGGGAGGATATGAGCCATGCGAGGAAGTAGTAGGAGTGAGCGCCGGGATCACCACAGAAGTGAATGCCACACTCATTGCTATTCCACCCCCGCCTTCATCAGGCTCCATAAATGTGCAGTCTACTCCGTCAGATGCGAATGTGTACCTCGATGGCATGATGGCAGGGATCACCCCGGTCCTGATCCCGGGAGTCGCTCCCGGGTCGCACACGGTTAGGATTGAAAAGACTGGATATGGGCCATGGGAGAGTAATGTGAGTGTATCGGCCGGTGCAACCACTCTTGTGAGCGCAACCCTCTTTCCAACACCGCCACCACCCACCGGATCTGTTAACGTGCAGTCAGATCCTTCTGATGCAAATGTGTTCCTTGACGGGATCATGGCAGGTATTACCCCGGCCCTCATCCCCGGAGTCTCTCCCGGATTGCATATAGTACGGATTGAGAAGACCGGATTCGTGCCCTGGGAGAATATGATTACCGTCTCTGCGGGTTCCACGACCGTTGTGAGCATCGTTCTCGAACCTGTCCCGCCACCGCCGACAACAGGAGATATCGAAGTTGAATCACATCCTGACGGGGCAAACACGTACCTTGACGGCGTATTCAAAGGTATCACGCCTCTCTCAATTGTTGGCGTTACTCCAGGTCTCCACGTCATGAAACTGAACACAACCGGGTATGAACCATGGGAAGAGACTATCAGCGTTGTTGCTGGTGAGACTACTATGGTCAATGAGACCCTGTCTCCCATCGTAACTCCGATCCCCACAACCCCCGCAGGATACGGAACTCTCGTAATCACTTCCTACCCCACCGGTGCGAAGATCCTTATCGATGGTATTGATCGGGGAGAGACGAATGCAATTGTTCCCAAGGTCGCCGCGGGAACCCGGCAGGTGACCCTGGAAAAAGCCGGGTATAAGTCAAAATCATTCCCGGTAAGTCTCGGAGCAGGGAAGTATATCGCCTTGCCCTCCGTAAGGCTGGAACCTGATACCGGTCCGACAACCATACCTACGACCATACCTACGACCATACCTACAACCATACAGACGACAGAACCAACAACAGTACCGACCACCATCAGCCCCATCCCCCCAGGCCCCTCAACGGGTAGTCTGTTTGTCTATTCGATGCCCTTCGGGTGCTCGGTATATATTGACGATGTATTGAGGGGGACCAGTCCGGGAATCTTTGGATCAATCCCTCCAGGAACTCATGTGGTCCGGCTGACTCTTACCGGGTACCAGGACGATATTCGTTCAGTCCAGATAACGGCAGGGAAACTGACAACTGTTACGACCGTTCTTATCCCCGACATAGGATCGCTGTTGTCTATTGTGTAATTTGCTGAAAACAACCCCTTTTTTCAGATGAGGTGGGTTGTAGCGGGAGAGCACGATCACATCGCTTTTGTAAGCATCCCGGCATACCTGCACTGCCCAAACGAGATGCAACCGTCTCCGAGAGGGTAATCGGCATTGATGAGAATATCAAGACCGGCATATTTTACCTGGTCTGTAATTGTTTCCCGTATAGCCCGGTTATAGGCTACACCCCCGGATAAAACGACCAGCGGGATGTCCCGCTCCCGTGCTGCATGGATTGCGAGCCCGGCAATCCCTCTCGCAAGGTTATACTGGAAAGAGGCTGCAATGTCGGAAATCTTCCGGACATCACCATACTGGGCGGGGATATACTCTTCAAGTGCTTTTCTAATGAGCCCACGTGTCGAGAGAACTTCGCAAGATCCATCACGGAAAAAGGAGATATCCCAGTTATGAGGTCTTCCTCCGGCAGCCGCTGATTCCAGTTTCATTGCCGGTTCACCATCATAGGTCTTCTCACGGCAGATATCAAGGAGTGCTGAAACGGAATCCAGCACCCTGCCCGTGCTGCTCGTCAGGGCAACATTCAGGCCTTTTTCCAGTTGTGCCTCAAGGATACCAAGCTCGAGATCGGTCCATCCACGGGATGTGAGGATCTCCGTTATTTCAGCCTCTGGCAGGATACCAAAGAGCATCCGCTCAGGGTAGGTTGTAGCGAGGTCACCTCCCGGCATAGGGACCACTTCGAGATGAGCAACCCGTTCATAGTCAGGGACCTGACCGGCAAAAACCTCGCCACCCCAGACCGTCCCATCATCGCCATATCCCACCCCGTCTATAGTGATACCGATACATGGATCCGGTGTAGCTGCTGCGATATGGGCCCGGTGGTGCTGGACGGGAACGAGCACTGCGCCATATGTCTCTGCAAGCTCCCGGGCATACCTCGTAGAGAGGAATTGCGGATGGGCATCATGGGCGATCACCTCATACTGCGCACCAAGGAGCTTGCTAAAGGTATGGACGGTCTCTTTGAGGTATTCAAAGGTTCCGGGATTCCGGACATTACCAACATGGGGCGATGTTATGGCAAAATGGTCCTTATAGACGGTAATATTGGAGTTCAGCTCAGGCCCCACTCCAAGGATTGTCCGCTCCCCAAGGTCAATACCGGTTCTTTTGGGTGCCATCCCCCGTGAAAGCCGTATAATAAACCCATCCCTTACAACTGAATCATCACACCGGTTTACAATTTTCCGATCGTGAGAAAGGAAAAAATCAACATCCCGATTGAGCCTGGCCATGGCCCTGTCAATATCGGTGATCATCGGGTAACCGGGCATATTGGCACTGGTCATGACAAGTAACGGATGGACAAGGTATGAGAAGAGAAGGTGGTGAAGTCCGGTATACGGCAGCATGCAACCGAGAGTGTGAAGGTTGCTGATTTGATTATGGGCAGTAGGGTCCCGTTTCTCGAAAACGACAATTGGCCGGGATGAACTCTCGAGAAGGAACCGTTCAGTGACTGAGACTCTTGCGATCCGATCAATGTGGTCGGTGGACCTGACCATGATTGCAAAAGGCTGTTCCGACCTTCCCAGTCTTCTCTTCAGTTCACCTGCAGACTCCTCTATGCATGCAATATGGAAGCCCCCGATTCCCCTTACTGCTACGAGAGCGCCGGTATCAAGGAGACGTGCTGTCTCTTTTATCACATCAAAGCATTCCACATCATTACCCTCCCGGTCAAAAAGCATGAGTCGTGGCCCACATTGTCCGCAGGCGATGGTCTGTGCATGATGGCGGCGGGAGGAAGGGTCAGTGTACTCCTGGGAGCATTCCGGGCATGTCCGGAACTGTGCCATGGAGGTCCGTTCACGGTCGTAGGGGAGCTCTGTGATGATGCTGTATCGCGGGCCGCAGTTCACACAGGATGTTGCCCAGTAAGTTTCATACCTTCCACCGTGCGAACCGATATCAGCGAGACACCTATCACATGTAGCGATATCCGGGGGGATCATGCCTGACAGAGTTCCGGCGGTGCTTGGCAGTATCAAAAAATTTTCAGGATAGGGTCCTTCCCATGGTGTAACGGAAACATAATCGATGCGGGCAAGCGGGGGCCCGGACTTTACCGATGCAAGAAAATCTTCAAATCTATCCCCTTTTGCATAAATCTCTACTTCACTCCCCAGATTTTTTACCCGGCCAGTGATTCCATATTCATGTGCACGGGCAAATACAAAAGGACGGAAACCTACGCCCTGGACAATTCCACGGACGATTATTCTCCCGCTTCGGCGCATCGGATTCCTACAAAACTTTATGGATTTACTGCGCCATATACTAATTGGGTTTTATTGTGTCCGGCCATATCAGGATAGTGAATGATCCGGTGGAATTAATCCCCCTTCTCATCACATTCAACAACTCCTGTTACAAGCAGGTCTATGACCTTCTTAACAAGTCATGGATGACGGAAGAGGAGTTGAGTGCCCATCTGAAGGAAGAGGGTGTCAATCACTGTATCAGCATCCTGAAGAAGGGAAATCTCATAGAAGAGCAATGGCGGATGCCGGAGCCGGGAAAACGGCCTGTCAAGGAGTTCCGGGCAACATACAATAAATTCAGAGCTAACTTCCAGTGTAACCTGACAGACCTCTCAGACCTCCTCTACATTGCAGTCTCGAACGATGAACAACTGAGACTAGTTGTCGAAAAGGTCGAGGAGGAGTTGTCAAGCGGCAACAGTTCGATCAACGATATCGCACGCAAGTTCGGGGTCAGCCCCACCTTTATCAAGGGTCTGGCAAAGCGTATCCCCCATCTGGATGTGAAAGGCCAGGGGCTGGTGCTGCTTGACCGAAGCCAGTGAAGACCCCCTCTATTCAATTCTCAGAAGCAAGAGGGAGGTTACACGACTCCAGATACTTGTTGAGATTGCAGAGCACCAGCCAGCAATACGCCAGCAGGAGATCGCCGGGAAGCTCGGTGTGACCCCTCAGGCAGTGTCAGAATACATCAGGGAACTTGTGGATGATGGTATGGTTGCAGCCCATGGGCGGGGACGATATGATGTCACCCGTTCCGGTATTGAATGGGTTCTGAACCATGCTGAGGCGCTGGAATCATATGCCCGGCACATCAGGAGGGATATCATCCAGCAGGTTTCGACTTGGACGGCCATCGCTGCCCATGATCTCAAAGAAGGTGATGAGGTCGGGGTTTATATGAAGGATGGATGGCTCTATGCGTCCAAAGGATCCCGGAGTGCAACAGGTATCGTTGTGATGGATGCCCGCAAGGGTGATGATGTCGGCGTTACGCGGTTGTCGGGAATTATTGATCATACCGAAGGAGTGATTCATGTCTGCAAGGTGCCAAGGGTGCAGCGTGGCGGATCGCGGAAAGTAAAGAAGGATCAGATCCTCTCCGTCACACAACATGCCGGGATGGTTGCTGCAGTCGGACTTGAAGCATATGTAGCCCTGGAGCAGGCCGGGAGGATTCCCGACATGTTTTTTGGTTCAAGGGAGGGTGTTATCGAAGCGGCATTTCATGGAATAGACTGCGCCATATTCATCGTTGATGAGGAGTTCACCGATTTCTTAAAAAGGCTCGAAGGTGTCGGAATCTCCTATATCATTCATGACCTGGTCGCTGCATGAGGATCGTTGTTAACCCCCAGAAAGGAAATTACAAGATCCTCTTTCTTGATCAGCATAGCATAAGGGGTGCTGCATTCACGGAAATCTCGGAGACCCCCAAGGGCCCGAGGCCGGTTCAGTACCGGCTCAGATGGGGGAACAGGCAGCAGTACCGGAACACTCCGACAAAAGATCTGATCGCCTCTTTGAGGAAGGGCGAAGTATTCCTTACCAGGCATGATGAGTCGTTTGAGAGATTTCTTGCCGATTTCCAGGTTCCTTTCTCTTTGGTGAGTCTCTGCCGGGTATGCCTCCTTGAAGAACGGATAACCCCGATAAACGCCAAGACTGCAGTCCGCTACCGGGGTTCTGAATCGATCTGTCCCGATTGTGCCAAACGGGAACTTCGCCGTGAACTGGCGCATATGGGAAGGATGGGGCGTCAGTCAATGTCGCACATGGAGGCGCTTCTCTCCAAATACCGTGATGTAGACCGGGTACTGGCAAGCATCCAGCCCGAGCAGATACGGATGTCCCAGACCCTTTTTGACCGGCTCGAGGCTCACCCGATCCAGAAAACCGCAGGAATAGAGGAACTCCCCCTCCCCCGTGTTTTTGTGGAGGCATCAGGTGTCATGACCCTCATGCCCGCACAGCAGATGGCTGTTGATGCAGGGTTGCTTTATGGAAAGGACCTCCTGGTTGTTTCCGCAACTGCCAGCGGGAAGACTTTTATCGGGGAGATGGCAGGGATCAAGAATCTGGTCGAAGGAAGAGGGCAGTTTCTCTTTCTGGTCCCGCTGGTGGCACTCGCGGTCCAGAAATACCAGCGGTTCAATGAAAGGTACGGAACTTTTGCTGATGTAGGGATTATGATCGGGAAGAGCAGGATCAACCTTCCTGAGAATCGTCCGGCCGGCGACAGGAACACAGGAGCCCCGGTTATTGTAGGGACCTACGAAGGGATCGATCATCTCATCAGGTGCGGAACCCGTCTCCGCCAGATTGGGACCGTTGTTATCGATGAAGTCCAGATGCTCGAGGACAATGAACGTGGTCACCGGCTTGACGGGCTGATCGCGCGGCTAAAGTACCTTGCCCCAAAAGCCCAGTTCCTTTACCTCTCTGCTACCATAGGAATGCCAAAAATTCTCGCAAAAAAGCTCGGGGCGACCCTTGTCCGGTATGATGACCGCCCGGTCTCGCTTGAGCGGTATCTCATGTTCCTTGAGCACAAGCAGAAGATACCCACCCTGAAAAAACTCTGTGAAGAGGAGTTCACGCATGTATCTTCAAAAAAATTTCATGGCCAGACTATTATTTTTACGAACTCCAGAGCCCGGTGTCATGTGATTGCCGATGCTCTGGGTCCGAGATATGCAGCATACCATGCAGGCCTCACTTCCCAGGAGCGCCGTGAGGTTGAAGCTCAGTTCCTTGGAGGCAAATCAAAAGCGGTGGTTACGACCGCTGCGCTTGGTGCCGGAGTTGACTTCCCTGCATCACAGGTTATCTTCGATTCTCTCGCTATGGGAATCTCGTGGCTCACAGTACAGGAGTTCAACCAGATGGCAGGGCGGGCCGGCCGGCCCGATTTTCACGATCTCGGAAAAGTGGTCATCCTTGCAGAGCCGGGCGGCACGTATGCCAGGGGGTCTTCGTTTACTGAAGAAGAGGTAGCAATGCGGCTCCTCAAGGGGGAGATGGAGGAGGTGGCTCCTGAGCATGACCTCGAACAGAGCTCCGAAGAATATGTTGCGAATGCGGTTGTATGCGGGGGAGATGAAATTGAGCTTGAGCAGATTGGCGCTATCATGGTCGGGACCATTGAACCGGTCCTCCCAATTCTTCTCGACCGGGGGCTGGTCCGCAGGGCGAACGGGAAGATCGAGCTGATGCCTCTTGCCCGGGTCATGGCTGAACATTTTATCGGGTTAGAACGTCTTTTGGAAATCCTTTCTCTCACAAACAGGTACCGGGATCCAATCGAGATTCTGACTGAACTTGAATGTGCAGAGTCAAGGGAAAAAGTCAGGGAACGCGAAAAGGGGAAAAAAGCACGGGGTTGATCGGTCAGGTCTGCTTTTCGCCGAGAAGAGAGCGGATTGATACCAGTTCTTCAGGGATCTTTTCGTCAGCAGAACTGGTTTTTTATACCCTCCGCGGCGTTTGATGTCCTTTCTGCATCTGCATCTTGATAAACTCCCGGAGTATCTCCGGTTCGGTGATACCGTTCATATTAAATTCCGTGGCTGATCCAGAGCAATCTGTCTGTATTTTCAAGTGGGAGATCCCGAGAAAACGGGATAAGGGGCCCTGGATGATATCAATATTGGTTATCCGGTGATAAGGGACAATCCCGGTCTGGCGGAACCAGACTCCCCTCTCCCATGAGATTTCAAACGGAGTGAACTGGTATCTGATGGTCCGGTAATAGGCACCAATCCACCAGAGTGTAAAAATGATGACCAGGAGCAGTGGAACGCTTATTTCCAGGGTAAGGAGTGGGGATGAAAAAAACGCCAGTGGAATGAGCCAGGGTAGGATACCCCCCCAAACGATGATAAGCAGGTAGAGAACATACAGGGTCCTCAGGGTACGGCCGGGCAACACTTCTCGTAAGACTTTTTGAGTATCCTCCGGCATAGTGGTGAATGTATTCGTGCGGGACATTTTAATAGGGTTTCCCGTTATTAATGCCAGGATTCAGGAATTTCCTGTTCATTGGGATATAATGCACACCCACCGGTCGTAAATGGGGTCTCTCGTATTTTCAGAGATTTCGGTGTGTGCTCCGCATTCGTGTGCCCACTGGCTGATACGTACTGCTTCCTGTTCGGTTCCCAGGGTAATGAGGCAACGATCTGTCAGCATGATGAGTTCCATGGTAATCTGCTCCCACATCCCTGCATTGAACTCATGGATCTCACCAAACATGAGCCCTAGCCCGGTATCACAATGCCCGATATAGTTCCTGAGGAGCGATGCATCTATCCACATCGTCTCTTCCGGAATGAGCCGTCCTTTCGCCAAGCCGAGCGAAATGAGAGAAGGGTCGTTGTCGCAGGAAAGCGGGAAAAATCCCCTGTTACGGAGGACGAGGGATCCGACTCCGGACCCGCATCCGCAGTCCAGGCAGGATTGCCCTGCTCCTCCCCCCCAGACTTCTTCAATGAGGGAGTCCACGAGACCTGTACGGGTGGGATTCAGATCTTCAAGGGCGGGGGTAACTCCTGATGCTATCCCCCTGCTGTAATATCCCCTGACTGCTGCTTCCCATATCTCCCGTTCCTCCTGGAAGATATCGCCGCCAAGATCCTCAAAGCGAGTGATAAGTGCTGCTGTCGGTTTGCGAAGATGAAAACAGCCGGCTAGCCAGCTATCCTCTCTGGTATGCACTGCTATGCATACCGGGTCTGACTCTTCGTCAATAAGGAGACGCCCCTGGTCCCCGTCAACTTCCTCAAGGAGTGCATTGAACCGGCTATCCGGAAGGTTAGCAAAGGAAGGCTCGATAAATTCAACGATATCAAGACCAAGGATTTCTGCAGGGCTCTGCATCTCATCAGGCCCCGTATTTCTTTGTCCGGTTGATCAGGTCACAGATAATTGGCATCAGTGCTCCTCCTGATATTCTGTTAAGTCCGCCCTGTGCACATGCTATCTCGTCAAACTGGGTGACTGCATCGGTCCGGACACCATCCCCCCTGATGACCAGCGGGACGGGATCCGCACTATGGTCCCGGATGCTGCAGGGTGTACTGTGGTCGGCACAGACAACGATCAGGCGATCCCTGGCATCAAGCAGGGGTTCAAGAGCGGTATCGACCTGCTCGATAAAGTTCTTTTTCTCAATAGCCAGGCCGTCATGCCCGGCCTCATCTGCTCCCTTTATATTGAGAAGCACAAAATCCTGCTCATTCAACTCGTCTAGTGCTGCCTTCACCTTACCATCGAGGTTTGTATCAGCAGACCCGGTCGCCCCAGCGACCGGAACATAACGGAGACCAATTGTTGTTCCGATTCCGGTAATCAGGGTTGCTGCCGAGATGACACTACCTGAAAGCCCATATCGTTCTGTGAATGACTCAAAGGTGCCCATCTGCCCGGCCCCCCGTATGAGTATCGTATTTGCCATGGGAAGTCCCTGTTCCTTTCGCTCCCTGTTCAGGGCGTGTCTGGTGAGAAGCGGCACTGCCTGCCTGATAAATTCATTCAGTGCATCGGCCGTCTTCCGGTCGGCGGCTGAGTCCCGGAGCGGGGTAAAGGGAGGAGGATACACTCCCTCCCTCTTCGGGTCATTTGACGTGACGCAGGCTCCCAGTCCTTCCCCCCGGAAGGCCAGAGCTGCACGGTGACCGACCCCGGATCGAAGGATAAACTCAATACCAAACGAAGAGAGGTTGACATTATCCTCTACTGCGCTGGAGAGTGTGCCGGTGTGGTGGATCCTGCCAGCTCTCCTGTCAACAACTCTTCCGCTCTCATCCACGGTTGCATAGTTACAACGGAATCCAATCATACCGGGCTCCATCCTGATCCCTGTTCCCTCCGCTTCCAGGGGACCGCGACCGGTATAATATTTTTCAGGTGGATACCCCAGCAGGCTCAGATGCGACGTATCAGAACCGGGGCGGATCCCCGGACTGATGGGATCCATGATCCCTGAGACTCCTTCAGCTGCCATCCGGTCGAGGACCGGTGTCCGTGCAGCCTGGAGTGGAGTCAGTCCCCCGAGTTCCCTGCAGGGCCGGTCAGATACGCCGTCAATTACAAGGAGCAGGACCTTTCGTGCAGTCATCCTGAAAAGATACGGATTGCACAGTATTATGTTTCACCATTGAACCGGCTCAACAGGCATATGAAAAGGAAGGAAAATGATGATGAGAAAGGGCACGAGGGGCAGGTTATACCGCCCTGACTGCCCCGACCTTGGACTTGATTATCTCCACCCTGCGGACAGGGAAGAGGGGTTTTACTGCTTTAAAAAGCTCTTTTGAGATATCCCCTGTAACGATTCCGTTCAGGAGTGCGTTGAAGTCTCCCTCTTTTGCCAGCTCCTGGACCCTCGCGGTAAGAAGCCCGCGTATTGCATGGGTCTGGCTCAGATTTGCCCGTGTGAGGGTGTAGCATGTGACCGTCAGTTCAACGATTTTTCCGTCCTTTGTGAGGACCGGGACATGGCTGTCGATCCGGGAGGTCCGCCTCTTAACGAGAGACCGGAGGTAATCGCGGGTAAGTTCGTGGCCCACAAACTCGGTGTATGCGGCGTCTCCTGTCACATTTGCGACCCGGAATTTCATCTTTACATTCTGCCTGGAATAATCATTGATGATCTCGCCAAGCGTGGTCTGCATGATCCTGCCGACAACACTCTCGGGATCATTTGCGATGGTATCACCAATGTATGACTTTCCTAGGATGTCAGGAGTGTATACCTTATACCAGCTCTTGGCTTTCCAGCCTTCAACTCTTCGTCCAACCTGTTTTTTCTTTGCCATAATATCACCTTAGAGAAATTTGAAAAGATTTTTTGGTTCTCCAACCAGTTTCGCAACTTTATCCGGCCATTTCTCGATATCCAGCCCTTTCTGGGAAAGAAATGCAGCTGTCCACCGCTCGAGGCCGATTCCGGAGCAGCCCGACCAGCAGTCGACGCCGCTCTGAATTTTTACATTGAATCCCTTCGGATACTTGTCCCCGTTGATACTCACATTCTGGAATTCAAGCCAGCTGCTGCTGTACGGGAGGAGCGCCTCGTAATCCGTAGTACCGATTCTACCGCCACAACCGCACGAGGTATCGGCACCGATCATCCCTTCCTGTGCCATAAACCACGGTGTCACTTTTGCGCAGCGCCATTCGAGCTCAAGCAGGTCCTCAAATACGTAGGTATAGGCGTCATGGAGTCGGTCTGCAGTCTCAACGGTCTGTTCTGCGGTTCCGAGCCAGAGGATCTCAATCCGGTGGAACTCATCTACCCGCTCTATCCCGTGGATGCCTCCGCTCTCATAGCGGTGGGATGTACCGCTCCGGTCAAAGATATGGATGGGGAGGCAGTCGTTTGCCAGCGTAACACCCTGGAGAAACGGCCAGAAGGAGGGGCACTGCGCGTAACAAAGGCCTCCAATTGGCCCATCGATGCGATTTCGTATCTCATCGACCCAGACTTCACCGGTTACCTTGAAGTAATCCCCGATATCCTCCCAGTATGCAGCATCACGGGTCTTAGGAGTGCACACATAGTAGATCTCCGGGTAGACCCCTTTTGCATGCCCTGACTTCATCCAGACTTCCCAGGGCACCAGTTTCGGGAAGATCATCTCTGAAAATCCCATGGGCCTGATGATCTCATCGATTACGATCTGTTCGAATGCCCGGAAGAGCTGGGTTGACTGTGGACCATGGATCCACTGTCCACGGGAGAGCGCATGCCTGATCCAGCCCCGCTGGATCATCTCCGCGGTCGGATCTCCCTCAAAATGGCGCGGTTTCGCGCCACTCTCGTAAATAAGTTCCCAGTGTTCTCCTTTCCCCCCATAGCCTGCCGCTTCGATCTTCTCTTCGACAAGCCGGACGAGTCTGTCAGGGATCCGGTTCTCAAGATCAGAGGCGGTGACGGTGAGATCAAATGAGAGCACTCCGTCAGAAAGGGTCGCATTCCGGATGAAGGGGAGCCGCGGGACTCGGAAGTTGTCCGGGAACTGCTCGCGTATCGTGATCGAGTAGTCTCTCACCACTATCTCACGGATCCCGAGCCGGTATTTCCCGAGCGTTGGTGCGACCTGTTTTCTGAACCGGAAGAGTGCATCATGAGCGCGGGTGTATGCTCCGCTCTCAATCGTAAGGGTGAGAACATCTCCCAAAAATCCGGATCCCGTGATATGACCTACCTCACCGGGTTCCACTCCTTTCGGGACTCCTTTTACAAAGAGCACCCTGTTTGCCTCATCGATCAGCACCCGGCAGGCATCCTCAGACTCCTTGGTAAACGGAGCGCTGAACCGGAGCTCTGCTTCTAATCGGAAGCGTACCTGCATAGATCCTCCGCTATTGCACAATTCATAAGGTAATCATCAACGGATGCGATAAGGGAACGGATTTTTTTCGATGTTACCGCCGTTCTGACATCGTCCCCGCATGCAATGGTATGCATACCCGACAGGTTGTCAGGGCACAAAGCCCCCGCAACACATCCGGCATGACGGTGCCTGGTGATAATAATCCCCTCGATCTCCTTCATGCTGCCCCCATCTTTGCAAGGGCATCCCGGAACTCCCCGATTCGTGCACAGGAGATGGTCGCCCCGGCTCTCTTCCTGTGTCCCCCGCCAAACCCCCCGCACCGGACTGCAGCCTCGTGAACCAAATCACCGAGGTTTATACCAGGGGCATCAGGAGCACGGGCCGAGATATGGCAGAGTTCTTTATTCCGGGCTGCCACCAGCACAGGCTGATCCTGCAGGGTGTCCCGTGCGAGTGCATCGGCAACATCGCTTGCTACCGATGTCTCATCAACCTCGTAGAAACCGTCCTGCTTCTCCTTTCCCGTTGCTTCTGAGAGCGACCGGATCACCCGTCTCCGGTGACCCTGTGCAGCCTCCCATGCCTCGCCAATCCCTTCCACAGAACGGAAGCACAGAGATGCAGCGAGCCCTCCCTGTCCGCTTTTGCCGCACGCGTCCACTACTGCCGTGAACGAATGGGCGTCGGGAATGACTTCACGGTCGAGTGAGTACCGGTCTCCATACAGGGAAGCCAGGGTCCTTGACGGGACAAACGGACTGATCCGCATGACGATGAGTGAGATCAGCGTATCATTCTCAATCGCGTCTTCCCGGATGGCAGTCTCGATAAGATCAGCAACTGCCATCTCATCACCGCTGATCCTGGGCAGGTAAGGGTTGATGCTGCAAAGCAACCTTTCATGGAGGTCCCTTCCCGCCAGCCGGCAGCCTCTCCCTGTCGTGATAACAGATTCTCCTATCGCCTCATTGAAGATCTCCAGGTTCTTCCCGGCAAGCTCCTGGTCATCCCCGATAATTCCGAGCATGACAAGGCCGGCAAGATCACGGTTATCACCGAGCTCGTTTGCGACAAGATATGCAGCTCCGGCCGATGAGAGCTCCCGATCGGCATCAATCCCGTCAAGCCGCGGGTTAACGTGAAGTTCGCCTTCGAACCGTGGGATGTGGTGATCAATCACCATCACCCCGCCAGGAAGATCCTCGAGTCCTGATCCAAGGTCACAGAGCACTGCGGGTGTATCGGGTGAGAGGGATGCGGGACTGATGCGGTCCTGAGTCCGCAGCCTGAACCGGATCCCTTTCCTATAGAGAGCAGTACACAGGATGGACCCTGCAGCGATACCGTCAGCATCATGGTGGGCATAGACCTCTACAAAGTCCTGCCGCTCGAGATTGAGAGCGACCCTGGATACGGCTTCTTCGAGGGACATGTAAATCAGCGGGAGAGCAGGATCTCCGCGGTTTCCGGCTTGTAGCTCCAGCCGCTGGGAAGCCGTCCACTGGAGACATAGTACTTCACCAGCCTGCGAACTTTCGATTCGGTCAGCTGCAGCTGCCGCTTGTTGTGCAGGTCGTTCTTGTTCTCCACAAGGTGTTTCCGAAGGCCGAGTGCCTTCATCATCAGGTTGCGTAGATCCTCGGGTATCTCTGACTGCAGGCCGTTCTCCTTTATGATCTGGTCGATCCGTTTTCCCATGACCAGCTTGACGTCGGGGACGCCGTACTGGTCACGGAGGACAAGACCGATCCTGCTGCTCGAGTAACCCTCTTTTTTCAAGTCAATGATGACTTTCTCGATTGCTTTCACGTCGGTATTTGACCAGGCGGGAGCCTCACTGCGGTGAGGACGTACCGATCCTGAATCGCCTCTCCTGCGTGCGTGTATACGTGCCATGGTTCACCTCCATATGACACAATGTAAATCCGGAAAAAGAGTCGCCTCTGCTGACTCTCCTGTAATCCCGAGCCTGGAAAAAGCTAGGCCGTGCTTTATAGCACGTCGGACTTACACATGCCAGCACATTCTGTGTGCCTGCCTATATTTCAGCCGGGCAGATAATAAGCGTATCGAACGAATCAGGGGCCGGAATGCCCGTACCTGTTGATAAGCGTGATCAGCCCGGCGAATCCTTCCATCTCCATTAAGAGAACTCCATCCCTCCCCATCCCCATGCTGGTTTCCGCGTCGGCGGTGAGCATCTCTGGGCCGCGGAGCACAGTCCGTTCTTTTCCATCAGATGTAAGAATCTTCTCGGCCTCGCGGTCATGGACAAATGCCCGACCGGGGATAACAACAAGATCGTCCATCTCCCCGAGGTCAAGAGTTTTGAGGTCATCCCTGGTGATGAGGCAGGCGATCTCCTTTTTAGTCGCCACGACATTCACTCCTCCTCCGCGTGCATCGAGGATTGCCTGGATTGCCGGGGCGGCGATACTCCCGGTAATCACGGTGGCGCTCCGCTGGAGAAGAGGGAGCTTGTCTAGGAGGTCAGGCTCATTCCTTATAGTAAAAGGCGACCCGATAGCCGGGTCCCAGAGCGGGGTTCCAGAGATTTTCATGGAGAACCTGCTGGCAAGATCGGTTACCATATCACGGAACTCCTGCGGAGACTGGACACGCTGCCCTTTAATAACCGGCGAATTGCCAAGGATGAGGCCCTGGTCAGTGCTGTTGGCAAACCGCATGAGGATGAGTCCTTTTGCCCCTCGGTCATCGAGCCACTGGCATGTCTCTTCCAATGCTTTCCCGTCGTTTATTCCCGGAAGAACGACCGCAGCTCCGTAAACGTCGATCTCACCGCAGAGCCGTTCGAGAATTTTCAGGGAGACGCCAGGGGTCGGATCATGCATGTACCGCTTCCTTTTTGCAGGATCCACGGAAAAGACGGTGAAAGACACCTCGGTGAGCCCATGGTCGATGAGAAAATCAGCTATCTCCACATCATCAAACCCTTTTCCGCTGGTGTATCCGATATGGAGCGGGACCTCCATGCCCGAGAGGAGCTCGATCAGGTCAGTAAATTCCGGGTAGCAGCTCGGGTCACCTCCTCCACTGATGGTAACCCGGTCGATCTCTCCGGTCATCATCTGGAGGGTGGCGAGCGTCTCGTCCCCCACCTGCCTGAGACTCTTCCACCCCTGGTAATATTCGCGCACGCTCCTGCTGCAGTAATCGCATCCCACACGGTAGGGTGGGCAGTGGCGGCACCCGAAGGGATGGGTCTCTTTGACATGCCGGAAATAACAATAATCGCAGAATCCCCGGCAGTTGATCCCTGGCTTTCCGCCAATATCAACGGTGAGCTGCGCCATCACCTAAGTATCCGTGCTCTTTAGGATTAATACATGCATAGAGGACGAAGATGTCAAGCGTGCAAAGGTGCGCCGATAAAACAGCCGCATGATCCGCATCTGTGGCCATCATGAAAAGGTTTTCATTTGCAGAATAAAAGTACCCCCTCTTTTTCCGGATTCACGAAAGCGAGAATTATTTTTGGGGTGGAAATCCTAATAGGAAAAACAGGATGCGAAAAAGCAGGGAGATTCTCCTCCGTCTCTACCATGACCCGGAATACCGGTTTGCTGACGTGGAGATCTGTTATGTCAACCGGGGTGCCCCCCGGGATATGAGCTGTATATGGGGGGGCCGTATTATCCGCCTCTATCCCTTTTATATCGAGATTGAATCAGAAAATGGAACAACTGCCATCCCTTACCACAGGCTCATACGGATATGCTACCAGGGCAGGAATGTCTGGGAAAGGGGCCGGCCTGTTAAAACCAGGTACGATTCATAAAAGAGAAGGGTGTATGATGAGCGCCATCAGTCAAACGGGATGCTGGCATTCATCCCTTCCGGCACCTGCGGGAGACACGATATCCGGGTGAATATCCCCCTGGGATGGTTCTTGTTAAAGAGTATATCCCTTCCCGGGTCATAGGTCAGGGTTTCATTATTATCTCCCGCCAGGAGATCATCGGTATTAAAATCGTGAAGCAGAACCTGTCCGGTAAGGTTATAGGTATATTCTGCCGCTTTAATCCATGAACCTGTTGCCCATAACTCATACGTGAGAGGGCTGGTTTCGGCACGGGGGAGGGCAATAGCATCGTATCGGCCGTACTCCTTGAAAATATACAGAAATACCGCATCACCCCGACCGGCGGGATCGTAAATCCAGGCACCAACAACCGGCTCCTGTCCTGAACAGGGGAGTTGCGGGGCACTCTCCCGATCGATCGTACAGCCGGCAGTCATGATACAGAAAAGTAAGAATACGAAGAGGCAAGTAAGTCTGTACTGGTTCATAGATGAAAAGATCTATACTCATTGATGGTGAAATGTCTTCTCTCTGGATGTATCCTCATCATCGTGACCCGGTGAAGAAGATTTTCTCACTCCTTTCCGGTTTTATCCATCCTTCACCACTTTTTTATCATATAACGCGAATGTTATATGGCGCCCCAGTGGCTTAGCTGGCAGAGCGGCTGACTTGTAATCAGCAGGCCCCGTGTTCAAATCACGGCTGGGGCTCCTTTTCGGAATAATGTTCATATCAGGCTTATTTTAGCAAAATAAAACCAATTAAAGCATATTTCTCATTTCCGAATGTCTGTTAGTTTACTTCCATTCTCCTCTTCAGCCTGATACCATTCAGAAGCAACGTGACCCCAATTAACAGGACAACTATTCCTCCTATTAACATCAGAAGTGCCACAAAAGCTATCGGGTAAATGAACATCACGACAGCGAGGCAGAGGGATATGAC
>JAJFVA010000010.1 GCA_021371995.1 Methanoregulaceae archaeon
TTGGTGGACGTGTCAGTGAACGTGACCGTCTTTCCGCTGACTGAATACCGGAAACTCGCGACCGGAGGAGTCACGGATCGGGAGACCGTGATCAGGGTGTTATAATACCAGACATTGTTATTTTCATCGGATTCAAGGACTACACCGTTGGCATCGACCCGGATAATGAGGTAGTAATTACCTGCCGGAACTGATGTCGGAACGGCCAGGGTAGCTGACTGTGTGTTTGAGGCACCTGCAGAAAGGGCCGGGACATTTCTATATCCGAGCGGGTAGTCATTTGTGCTATAGGAATTGTCTGTCGAGAGGTAGTAATAATTCGAGGAAGCACCGGCCGGACTGCTCCCAGTGTTCTTTATTTCATCTGAGAGTGAGAAAGATTGGCCGGGACTGAGTATATTTGGACAGGAAATGATTTTGTATTGGAAATCGGGCTTACTCTGACAATCTTTTACATACACTGCTTCCTGATGATATTTTGCAGAATATGGTTCCCACCTTCTCTCCCCATCACCCGGAGGCCATGGATCGTTAACCTTGAGATAAGGCTGGGACCAGGTGGTATCATCATACCCGATAATTAACCGGGCGTGGTTGTACCCGCCATCTCTGATCCCATCGTCAAATGGTCGTGTGGAATCAATCTCATTACGGAACTCTCCGAATGTTGGCGTGTTATCATATACACAGCACTTTGAAATTCGTGATTCGATAAAATAAATCTGGTCGGCAATTGCCATTCCTTCGCCAATGACGACATTGGATGCCCTCGCAATTTCTGACTGGGAAAACCTGTACCCATAATATTCACATATCATCTGGGTGGTTGCAACCTTACAATAGTAATCTGTTTCCTGCGGACGGAGTATCACGGAAAATTCTTTCCGGGATCCGTAGAGCGATTGCTGGTTCTCTGTCGTTATCTGGGACAGAAGAGTCAGACCCGCATCCTCCTGTAGCTCCTGCACACTCCCGGAATTCTTAATGGTAGGGGTTGAAGTTCCCCTGTCGAAATTTATTCGCGCATTGTTCAGGACCGCTGTGTGGTTCCTTTCCTCTCTTTCCCATTGGTCAAGATTTTTCTTGATATCTGAATCGGGGAGGGCATCATAATACGACCAGGCCATGTCTGGTCCGATTGGTTGCCCGGTCACAGCATCCATAATAACTGATGAATTATGCGACTGTCCCTGCTGCATATATTCAATCTTCAGTCCGATCCTGCTGTCCCGATACCATACAGGAATGCAGGTAACTATTTTACTGCCTGGATATCGCGAGGCAAGGAATTCTTCAGCCTGCCTATCCAAACCGGGAGAACCCCAGTATCTCGGAGTAAGATCGATTGACATTACGGATGCTGGCAATAACGAACTTGCACCGATCTTAATCCCCCCGATCCGGGCATCCTCTTTTAAGACATCGAAATGGTAAAACAGTAGCTGTCCGTTCAGGTCATAGATGATAAGAGGTTCTGGGGAGATACTTGCACCATCCCACGATCCATTCTCAACCCCTGGACTTCCTGAAAGGATAAAATGGGCAAGGGCAGCTTCAGCAAGTTCCCCGGCATGCTCCTCGGAAATTGCTTTTGACGCAACATTGGCAGGAGAGACAGCCACAGCTTGGACGGTACAGAACACGAAGAATACAAGAGCAATATATATAATCCGATTCTTATTCAGATTTTGAATAGTCAATCCCAGTCACCAGCCACCTGAGGGATGACTAAGTCTTTTCGTTTAGAACTTATCCTGACCCCCCTCAGGATTGAGTATACCTCTTTTAGTCAGTTCCTTGGCATAATATAATTTTGATTTGATGTTTCTGGTGTTGTCTTTGGTCAATAATGATCGGTTCTGATGCACCATCTGAA
The DNA here is from genome assembly GCA_021371995.1 of Methanoregulaceae archaeon. Taxonomy (GTDB): domain Archaea; phylum Halobacteriota; class Methanomicrobia; order Methanomicrobiales; family Methanospirillaceae; genus UBA9949. Next base: position 1,877 of record JAJFVA010000010.1, read on the forward strand.
AAAATGATAATTTTTTGGTTGAATCAGGTAATACTCAGGTCTAAAAAAATTGGAACCTGACCTCCCATGAATGGTCGAACACATGATTCTTTCCCTCACATTATCCGGTGTGCTTCCGGAAGTAGTCATTGCCTGGTACGTAATCCCCGAATATCTATCTCCACATTGGAAATCCATCCCGGGAATAGGTAAATATCTGAGATATTATCATTTTTTTCTGATAATTGTTTGATATCCTGATCATTTTTTAAGTAGTGAGAGGATGAGGGAAGCTGGGGCATCAGTCTTCAATGCAGTTCCGGAATAGTGGGCACGACTCGCCCGGTAGCCCACTTCCCGGAGCAACCGAATTACCTCTTCAACAGGCAGCGGGGAGACCTTCGCCCGTTTTGCAAGGGCATGGTAATCATAGTGGGACGAAGTCGGCAATTCCTCCCCAAGCACATCAATAAGCACCCCCAGTTGCCGTACGGTATTCAGTTCCAGGCGGGAAAGTGCCTCCTTCATGGCCATGATAACCGTTGGGTCCTGCACGGCTCCCAGCCATAAGGGACCAGCCGGCGTCATCATTTCTCCACATCCAAAACATTTCATGGATTCTGGGATAAGGCCTGCCTTTTCGATTCGTTCCGGGCAGCAGGTGCACCGGAAGACATACCCAATCCTTCCTAATGCACGATCGGCTGCCGCGGCCCCGTTCATGAGACGGAAATGGGCCCGGACATAGTGTTCACGTGCATAGCAGAAAAGCGGCTCAATTCCACGGTCATATTTTACTGTTTCCCGGACCGTGAAAGCAAGAAGAGTCCGGAGGCCGGTCTCGGCATGATACTCGTTGTTTGCAGGCTTCGCAAAATACCTCCGGATACCTGCACGCAGGTGGGCACCGCAAAGCGGCGCGGTATCAGTGGCAGTAACCATAAGAAACCTGCCGGTACCACGTATTGCTGAGTCAATAAAAGGAGCGGGTGAACCATAGGGATCAATATCAACCGCATCAAATCTTCGTTCTGCGAGTAGTGAATGCACATTTCTACAGGTTACCCTGATCCCCAGATCCGGATGGGCTGCATTTTTCCGGATGAGCTCACAGGCTTCGGGATCCCTGTCATTGATTGTCACGTCTGTACCGCATTCCGCAGCAATCCGTAGACCACGGACACCTGTTGCCCCCATCGCATCCAGGTACTCTGAAGGTTTCATGACAGTGACAAAGAGAACCGTTCCATCACGGTTGAGCTCCATACGCCTGTTGTAAAAAACGTGGGCGCTCCCAGGGGGAAAGTGCGAGGATGCATCCTGTTGTGGTACAAAAAACCTCGTAGTGCCTTCTTCCACCTCAATAAGGTCCATAAGCCGTTCATTGGTAGAATTGCAAAAACCTTATACCTTCTCCTCGTCTATTGATAATGCTGCGGGCGTGTGGCCTAGTCTGGACAGGGCGGCAGCCTCCTAAGCTGTAGGTCGGGGGTTCAAATCCCCCCACGCCCGTTTTCTCTCTTCTTGTCAAATTCCCTGCAGCATAATATATCATTGGCCTTAAGGTTGCTCACGGGAAAGGATTTTTTGATGGCTGGAACTGTAGCAGAGTTGCAGGCGGGTTTTCCCAGGAACAATACGAGACCTTATCCTGTATCTTGATATTACTAAAAGACGATGTGTTATTTACCGGAGGTTTGGCAGGAGTTGAAGATTCCCGGGCAGATACGAATCCTGCGACCGGTTAATGCAATCGTTGCAGGGTTTGCTGCCGTCCTGGCATATTTCATAGCATCAGGAACCCTGATTCCTGAGACTCTCACCCTCCTTATTATAGTATTTCTTATAACAGCCGGGGGAAATACGATCAATGATTATTTTGATGTTGCAATTGATCGAATAAACCGCCCCGACCGCCCGATACCCGCCGGTGAGATGGGTATGGGTCAGGCAGCGTTTCTGGCGTTTGCCCTTTTTTCATGTGGTATCCTGCTTTCCCTTTTTACCAACCCGCTCTGCTTCACCATTGCAGTTTTCAATGCATTGCTGCTCTATCTATATGCAGCCAGGCTCAAGAGGATGCTTTTTATTGGGAATATGGCAGTTGCTTATCTCTCTTCATCCATTTTCCTTTTTGGAGGTGCATTTTACGGGACTGATGGTATCGAAAAGGTTGCTGCGATAGCAATCATGACATTTTTTGCCATGCTTTCCCGCGAGCTCCTGAAAGCCGCTGAAGATGTTGAGGGAGACGCTGCTGCAGGAGCCCTTACCATCCCGGTCGAATATGGTATCCGGGTGGCGGTATTCCTTTCCCTCCTCTTTGCACTCTGTGCAATGGCCGGAAGCCTCTATCCCGTACGCTGGTGGGGTGGACTGTATCTTGCAGGGATTCTTGTTGTGGATGCAGTGATTTTTATTGCAACCGCCCGGCCGCTGAGGTGCCGCCTGCCGGCCTGTGTCAGGGATACAGGAGCAAGTACTCTTTTAAAAATCGGTATGTTCTCATCACTCATCGTTTTTACTCTCTCTGCCGCGTTCCTGTGATGCTGCGATTTATGCAGGGAGATTATTCCCGGCAGGGGAAACCAGGTCGGGAGGAATTGTATCAGGGTCAATACCAAGTTTTGCAATCTCTATCAGATCTTCCCAGTCAAGGAGGGTCTCCACGCACCCCTCTTTCAGGGTGACAACTCCCATCGAAATCAGGCCGAGTTTATCAGACATCTCAAGCCCTTCCTTCACTTCGACAAGACAACCCACCCCGATGATGGCTTTCGGCTTGTATTTCCTGACCATCCGTTTGATGAATGAAGATCCCGGGACCGAAAACACCCGGTAACCCATCCTTTCCAGGATAGGGAGCCAGTACCCAATCATACACAGTCCGCAGCATTTGCATTTGAGCCCCTCGGGTGTCAGGTGCGCCGGGCATTTTGCGGACCGGAGACATTGCGGAAGGAATATCGCACGGTCCCTGACCGGAACTGCCTCGAAAGCCTTCTTGTTCATGGAGTTATGCAACTGGATGAAGAAAGCATGTACCTGCACGTCTTCCAGTCCGATGAGCCGGAAAAGTGCCCTCATAAGACCCTCGAGAAGAACCATTCCGGATTTGATAAGTGAGGGGAAATAGATCTTTCCTCTCCGGATTGAGATCAGGGCAAGGGTGACCATCAGGATTGCAAAGAGGATGCTGCCAAGAATAAACAGGAGGGTAATCTCTCCAATGATGAAGATAAACTGGTTGAGGAGAGATATCTCGGCATCCATTTGCATTGAAGATAGCCCGGTATTTTATATAATTCTGCGTTTTTCCGCAAGTTCTACCCAGCCTGACGCAGGAAGGATCACACCTCTCTCATTGATGAGGGCAGTGATGAGGGATATTGGAGTGGCATCGAAGGCAACATTTCTTACCGGTACCCCATCGGGGATCGTTGTGTGACCTGAGAAATGTGCCACTTCATCACGTTCACGCTCCTCGATCTCGATCTCCTGTTCGGTGTGTACCCGATCATACGTGGAGAAGGGTGCCGCTACGTAAAACGGGATGTCGTGGGACTTTGCACAGACTGCATGCATGTACGTTCCGACCTTGTTAAAGACCGCGTCGCGGGTAATGCGATCAGCTCCGACAATCACGCAGTCAATCTCCCCCTTTCGCATCATGTGGGCAGCGGCCGAATCCGGGATTACGGTCACAGGAATCTCATCCCTTTTTAGTTCCCATGCAGTGAGACGTGCACCCTGGAGCAGGGGGCGTGTCTCGCATGCAATAACGGAAATGTTTTTTCCACTCTCAATTGCGGATCGGACGACCCCCAGTGCTGTTCCCCATTCCCTGCATGCGAGAGCCCCCGCATTGCAGTGGGTAAGCACGGTGCAGGTTTCAGGGAGCAGAGCTGCCCCATAGTCCCCGAGGGAATGGCATGCAGCCGCGTCCTCATCCGCCACTCTTTGTGCCTCTTTCAATGCGACAACGCGGACCTCTTCTATGGATCCCGCCAGCCTGATTTTTGCAAGGACCCGTAGTACTCCCCAAGACAGGTTCACCGCTGTCGGACGGGCATTTCCGATCTCAAGGGCAGCTGACTCTAAAAGATGAAAATAATGATGAAAATCTCTCTCCCTGATAGTGAACGCAGCCAATGCAACCCCATATGCTCCTGCAATCCCGAGTGCCGGGGCTCCCCTTACTTCCAGTCTCCTGATAGCGGTAATAAGGCGATCAACAGTCCTGCAGCGGATAATCCGGTAGGATAGAGGTAGCTTCGTCTGGTCGATGAGAAGGACGGACCGGGTATCTTTATCCCAGGAGATTGTCTCGAGCGCTTTCATTTCAGCAGTCCATCACAGCATCAAGAAATGCACGCATCGCAGCAGCCTGCCCCTGGGCCACGCTGTCAGGAATATCCTTTGGTGAGACAGCTGCACCGGCAATATAAATTCCGGGCTTAATCGTTGCAATGCAGTTGATCTTCTCATCCAGCGAAGTAAAAAATCCTGTCTTTTCCACGGGAATACCGCAACGAACGGCAACGGCCGCTGAATCCTGCGCAGGGCTGAGCCCTACGGAGAGTACAACCAGTTCGGGCCGGAGATCTTCCATTCTCCCGGTCTCAGTATTCTCAATCCTGATTTCCATATCTTGTCTGTTGGCAATAATCTCCGCCGGCATACCACGGAGGAATCGGACCCCCATCCGTTTCGCACGCTCGAAATATTCCTCGTATCCCTTCCCGTATGCCCGGATATCCATATAGAGAATCGTTACTTCGGTGTCAGGGTACTTTTCACGGAGCAGCATTGCATTCTTCATTGCGTACATGCAGCAGACACCCGAGCAATAGGGGCGGCCCAGGGGCACATCCCTTGATCCAACACACTGGATAAAAACCACATGCCGGGGAGTTTTTCCATCAGAAAGCCGCCGGATCGCCCCCCCTGTCGGGCCGCTTGCATTCATCATCCGCTCAAACTCAAGGCTCGTGATCACATCAGGACACCGAAGATATCCGAACTGCTCCTTTTGTGCAGCATCAAAGACGTCATATCCGGATGCGATGATGATGCTCGCAGCTTCGATGACAGATTCAGACGATGTGTCTTCTTTCCGGATTGCATCCCTTCCGCAGATATCATAACAGAGCCCGCATTCAATGCAGTGCTCCGCATCCCTGATAACAATATCAGGGATCGCCAGCGGATGGGGTTTGTAGATAGCTTTCCGTATCCCGATACCGGCATCAAACCGATTATAAACCTCCACGGGGCAGATCCTGATACAGTCCCCACAGCCATTACAAAGCTCATCATCGATATACCTGGGATTTTTCCTCACCTTTACCAGAAAATGCCCCCGTTCCCCTTCAATGCCGATCACTTCGGTACAGGTATAGATCGTGATTAGAGGATGACGGGAGACATCGAGCATTTTAGGGGAGAGAATACACATCGAACAGTCATTAGTTGGAAATGTCTTGTCAAGCTGTGCCATGTGGCCGCCTATGGAGGGCTCGCGTTCGATGATATGAACCCTGATGCCGTGGCCGGCAAGGTCGAGAGCAGCCTGGATACCGGTTACCCCCCCACCGATAATTACCACATCACCCATCAGAGGTAGCTCCTCGCAAGATTCCAGTAATTCCGGGCATTCTTCACAATGTGATCCCGCTGTTCATCAGAGACCTGCTTGATCGGCCTGCCAGGTACCCCAACGACGACAGAACCTGGCGGGATTTTCGTCCCCTCGGTGACAACAGTCCCTGCCCCGAGCAGAGAATCTTCCCCTATTTCAGCGCCATTCAGCACAATCGCTCCCATTCCAACCAGCACCCGGTCTGCTATTCTGCAGCCGTGAAGAATTGCTCCATGGCCGACCGAGACGTCGGTTCCGATCAAAACCGGAAAGCCGGAGCTCGTATGAAGGACAGCGTTATCCTGGATATTTGACCGGTCACCGATTACAATCCGGTCCTTGTCGGCCCGGATAACGGCTCCATACCAGATGCCGGTCTCATGTCCAAGTGTCACATCCCCGAGAACGGTAGCATTGGGTGCAATAAAGACCTGCCCACTCTGCACGCTATCCGCAGCCATAATAACATAGGAGGTTTATTATCTACCACAATGAAGGTTATGGTCGGGGGAACCTTCGATCCCCTCCATGACGGCCATAAACGGCTGATCACACGGTCATTCGAGCTTGCCGGAAAAGAGGGAAGGGTGACAATCGGACTCACCACTGATCATTTCGCAAGCAGGAAAAGCCACCCGGTAAAGGTCTATTCTGTTCGTAAATTCTTACTCGAGAAATATATCAAAGAATGCGGGTTTTCTGCACAATACGAGATTGAGCCCCTGAATGATCGGTACGGCTCTGCAGCATCAGAAGATTTTGATGCGCTTGTAGTGAGCGAGGAGACGCTGCCGATTGCCCGTGAGATAAATGTTATGCGCCATGAAAAGGGAAAACAGAAAGTGGATATCCATCAGATCACATGTGTTCTTGCAGAAGACAATCGATGGATATCAAGCACACGTATTTACAAGGGGGAGATCGATGAGCATGGGCGGCTCCTTCAACTCAAATAGCCTCTGACGACAACCATTCCAGAACGAAGAGAGAAGAACCCGGTGGTTAAAGGATTCAACCACACTGATCAGGATATTATATAAACAAAAATTCTTCAGGTAAACCTGATACTCAAAGCATCCCCTTTTTAGAGATTTCAAAAACGAGATGGAGTCATTTCTGCATTCTTCTGAAGATGATTGCAGCTGCGGCAAGACCCGGGGCTTCGAGAATAATAAGAACCGGCAGCGGGGCACTTGTAGGGGAGATTTTTGTGAGAGCTTCCTGTGCTGTTTCCCTGTTCTTCCTGGCATCTTCTGATGAAGGATCGAGCATGAGGGCCTGCCCGGATGCGGCTGCCGCCTCTTCATATCTGCCAAGCGCAATCAGGGCTGTACCCTTGTTTACCCAGGCTTCAGTCAGGGCAGGGTCAAGCTCTACAGAACGCACCGCAGCATCAAGACCTTCCTTGTATCGGCCCAGGTGTATCAGGGCGTACGCCTTGTTATTCCAGGCTGCAGACTGGTTTGGATTCAGTTTTATAGCCCGTTCCGAAGCATCAAGGGAATCATTGTACCTGCCGAGAGAATTGAGAATTCCTGCCCGGGTTATATAGGCAAGTGTGAAATTCTGATTTTCCAGGAGAGCATAATCGGTCTCGTTCAGAGCCAGCAGGAATTCTCCTTTGTAAGCGAAGTCTACTGCTTTATTGTAATGATCGATTGCTGCGAGGTTATCTGCACCTGCAGTACCGCATCCAAAAAAAAGCGCAAACAGAAATAACAGGCATACGAAGGAGATTTTGGGTTGGGTCATCCTCTTCCTCAGAGGATATGGTTTGTGATATCCTTTGTGATCATCCACTCGCAGTAGAGGCAGTGGAGTCCTTTGGGCAGTACTTCGAATTTGGAGGGGACAGGTTCATTTGTATTCGAGATACAGCCGGGATTCGGGCAACGGACTACTCCGATGAGGAAAGCCGGGATTTCTACCCCCTTTTTCTCATACACCTCAAAATTACGAATGATGCTGATGGTGGCATGGGGGGCGATCAATGCTATCCGGTCCACTTCTTCCTTGCGAAGTTCACGATTCTCAATCTTTACAATATCCTTTATTCCGATTTTACTGCTCTTTACATTTGTTGCAACGGATATGGACTCTGGAGTGGCGCCGGTAATCCCGATTATCTTCAGGACATTGAGGGCTTCCCCGCCGGCAATATGGTCGATCACTGTTCCATTCCGGATTGGACTGATGAGGAGCCCGCCCCGTGCATCTCTCCTCATCAGGACATCACCTTTTGAAGCATCGCCATCCGGACAGGTATCCCGTTCCTTGACTGTTCGAAGTAGCGGGCGTGTGAAAGCGAATCCACACGAGGATCTATCTCGTCAAGCCTGGGAAGAGGGTGAAGCACGATGAACCGTTCTTTTACACCAGTAAGCAGTTCCGGAGTAATCCGGTAACTTGATGCCACCTTGAAATATGATGCAGAGTCCGGGAATCGTTCACGCTGGATTCTCGTGACATAAAGGACATCCAGCTCCGAAATCACCCTGCTCACATCATCATGCTCGATTATCTCTGTTCCATCCTCTCCCAGTTCCTCAGCGATTGCGGAGGGAAGTTCAAGGCCTTTGGGGGAGATGGTGTGGAGTGTCGCATCGTACCGTGAAAGAGCGTGAGCAAGTGAATGAGCAGTTCTTCCATAACGGAGGTCTCCGAGAAGCCCGACCTGGATTCTATCAAGGGGCATGGATTGCCGGATAGTATAAAGGTCAAGGAGCGTCTGGGAAGGATGCTGGCCTGCGCCATCTCCTGCGTTGATAACCGGAACAGAGGAAAATTCACCGGCAAGGCGTGCAGCGCCCTCTTTTGGATGTCGGAGAACAATGGCATCTGCATACCCGCTCACAACGCGGACAGTATCGGCAAGCGTCTCCCCTTTTGCCATCGAACTTGCCTCAACGCTGTCGACGCCGATCGAGGTGCCGCCAAGCCGGGCCATCGCGGCATCAAATGACATCCGGGTACGGGTACTGGGTTCAAAGAAGAGGAGTGCAAGAATCTTTCCTTTCAGCGCAGTTTCATTATACTGGTTCGCCTGGATAAGCGCAGCTTTGTCAAGAAGGCAGTCGATTTCCGGCCGCTCTAAGTCACGTATCGAGATGATATGGTTCATGGCAATCCCCCGGGCCTTTCAGGTGGATTCCAGTTAGGATATTCCGGCGCTCCCCTTGACCGGATTCCGCCTTTATACAAGTTTGGCTCTGTTCCTTTTTGAGACTATTGGATTACTTTACTGTATATTTTCACAGGGATGCCCTGCTGATCGGGGTAACCCTTGAGTCCCGCGTCAAAAACAGGTTCCAGGCTCCATGTTTCTGGTTGAACCTGACAAGTGCACCGCTTATCTCGAAGATGCTCGAGTAGGGAAGAGAGAGAAGTTCACGGTTTTCCAAAGAGAGGTGAAAATGGGGAAGGACGACATAGACCGGCTGCCTCGACGTGCCATCGCAGATTAGGAAGACGTGAGTCCCCTTATTTCCAATATCCCCTGACATCAGGGCTCCCGCAACATTTACCTGCCGGCCAAGCCTGCCCTTCAGGGATGACAAGCGACTGAATGATGAATCCTTGTTAACGATGTAACAGTGACGCTTCCTCTCATCATTCACGAGCACTGCATAACTGAACTTGATATCAGTATTCAGGAACCGGAAGGCTTCTCGTTTCCCTGCCAGAGCATTCATAAGGCGGGTCGGCTGGATTGGTGGCTTTTCAATAAAACTCCAGCAGCGTTCTGCTGCACAACGGGGTTGCCAGATACAGGTGCATGGGCTATGAATCTGAAGACCATGACCTGTTGCTGCCTGGACCGTCTGCCTGAGTTCTGTTGCGTTCCGGAGTTCGGCTGGCTCAATAATAATCATGCATCCTCCTTTTGCAAGAAGAAGTGAGAGGCTTTTCAGGTATTCGGCCCGCTTTTTGGGGCTTTCCTGTACAAGCTCATTTGTCACATTCTGCATCACGATAAGATCAAGAGCCGAAGGGAGCCGAAGGGTATCTGCATCACGCAGATCACCGGAAATTGCCGGATAAGTGGTGATGCGCGGTTCACCAGCGGTGAAACGGTTGACCAGGAACCGGTAAGACTCAAGGAACTCTTCTGATCGTTCAAGAGCGAATAGTTCTGCCGAGAATTCCGGAATTTCACGGGCACAGGCCGAGATTGCCAGGGAGACCACTCCAGGACCGGATCCAACATCCAGAATCCTTGCATGGTTCGGGATAAGCCCGTCTTTTATCAGCATCAGGAATGCATGCTGGAATTGCGAAAAATACACGGGCGCGTGATATGCCAGGTATGCGATGACTGCATACCCTTTCCGGTACCCGATTCTCCTTGGTTCACCTTCCTTCCAGTACTGCCATTTCTGCTGCATAACCGCACTTCTGATTCTCTGGAGAACCAGCGGGTCATTCCAGGATTTGCCTGTTTTATATTCTATATACTGCTCGGTCAGGTCCTGAAGCCCGGCAAGTGCGGGACCCGTGCCCACCTGCGCAGTGAGTATCCGGGCAGGAGAATCAGGAAGAATAACGTGCTGTTTTGGTAAAATCCGAAATATCCGATAATCCCTGGCGGATCCGCGCCATCCCAGTGAAAGCCGTGAGAGTGTGGGAAGAATCGAAATGAGAAGTGACGTGAGATCCTTTCCGGGGGAGCAGCTGTCCCTGAATTCACGAAGGGAAAACTGGTCACGGGCTCCTGCATAGGACTCAAATTTTTTCTGAATCTCATCGCCGGCCATGCAGATTGGTGGGTTTTATGCAGGATTATCCTTTGCGGGGCAGGTATTGCATCGGAGATTTTATGTGATGAAATTATCGGTTTTCCTGTGTAAATAAGGAACTATTATGGGATAACTTGCCCACTCCTCCTAACGATCTGGTGAAATATGGAACAGAAACAATTGCTCCCGGAGGATGAAGGATACCGTCTTCTTGCAGAATTCGGAATTCCGGTGCCTGATTATGAAGTTGTCAGGGATGTCCGGGAGGCAATAGCAGCAGCGGCACGAATCGGGTATCCCGTGGTGCTAAAAGTAATCTCTCCGGCAATTATCCATAAAAGTGAGGTCGGAGGTGTGAAGACAGGAATTGACTCACATGAACGTCTGTCTGAAGCATTCAGCGGTATTTTTGAGAGCGTAAGATATCACAATCCTGAAGCTCCCGTTACGGGGATTATTGTCGAGAAGGAGCTCCCTCCCGGCCTTGAACTGTTTATTGGCGGAAAGATCGATCCGGCATTCGGACGGGTGATATCCTGTGGCCTCGGAGGAACAACAATCGAGTTATTCCATGACTTCTCACTCCGTATCCTACCCGTAAGCCGCGACGAACTCTCGGGTATGATAAGGGATTTACGGAGCTATCCGCTCATCAGTGGATATCGTGGAAAACCGCCACTTGATGAAGGACAGATGATCCAATGCCTTGAAAGTGCTGTCAGAATGTTTGAGAGCGGGCAGATCACCGAGTTTGATATCAATCCGCTCATCCTCTACGAGCATGGGTCCTGTGCAGTTGATGCACGTATATACAGGGGAAAAGCGGATTCATGTATCCCGCAGGTAAAACAGGCATTTGATCCCGATCTGCTGCATCCGAAATCCATAGCAGTTATCGGTGCATCAGCAGACCCTAAAAAGATAGGGTATGCAATCCTCAGGAATCTCCTCCCGTTCCCGGGAACGCTCTACCCGGTAAACCCGAACCAGAATGAAGTCCTCGGGCGGCGTGCATACCGCTGCATCGCTGATATTCCGGGAGAGGTCGATACTGCTGTAATCGCAGTACCTTCAGCTCTGGTGCCTGGGGTTATGGAGGATCTTGCGCTTCATGGCACACGGCTTGCCATCATCATCTCATCAGGGTTCCGGGAGATGGGAAAAGAAGGCAGGGATAGGGAAGAAAAAATTCTTGATATCGCACTGAAAGCAGGGATCCGTATTGTCGGTCCCAACTGTCTTGGCATTGTTCTCCCTCACCTGCAGATCAATACAACGTTTGACCCGACCACTCCAAGGAAAGGGAATATCGGGTTTATATCCCAGAGCGGGGCAGTCATTACCACAATTGTGGACTGGAGTGTACCTGAGGAGATTGGTTTTTCCTCAGTGTTCAGTGTGGGTAACCAGGTCGATCTCGGGTTCATTGATTTTGTCAGGTTTGCAGCTGCCGAACCTGAAACGAAGGCAATTATCCTTTATATTGAGGAGATAAAAGACGGCTGTTCCTTTCTCGATGTACTGAAGGAAATAACTGAGACGATTCCGGTAATTACGCTTAAGTCGGGCTCATCTTCGCATGGTAAGAAGGCAGCCGCTTCCCATACAGGCTCACTCGCTGGAGATTACGAGGTATACCAGGCTGCATTCCGACAGGCTGGAGCAATACCGGTATTCTCGTTACGGGAGGCATTCGACGTGGCAGAACTCCTGGTATCTGAAGGATACCCCCCCGGGAATCGTGCTATCGTTGTTACGACTGCAGGTGGCTTTGGTGTCCTTGCATCAGACTATTCCGAAAGGTTTGGAGTAACTCTGCCGCCGCTTTCTCCCGCCATCCTTGAAGAGCTTGACGGGTTCCTCCCTCAGCTCTGGAACCGGGATAATCCTCTTGATATTATCGGAGACGGTGGAGCTGACCGCTTTGCCCGGGTCTTTGACACGCTTATAAAGTTCCAGGAAGAATGGGATATCGCGGTAATCATTGCGGTCCCTTCAGCTGTGCTCGATCCAACCCAGCTTGCCCTTGAGATCTCAAGGTTTTCCGGGCATACCAGGAATGTGATTGTCGGGTGTATGATAGGGGGCGAATCAATGAAGGGAGGACTGAGTGTGCTCCGGCACAATCAAATCCCGAATTTTGACGATATTGAGAATGCTTTTAAGGCAATTGGCAGAAGTCTTGTCGCAGTAAAAAACCAGGTAAAAAATCCCGGGCATGACACCTGAAAGGCTGCAATGAGAGGATGTATCGGGAGAGTACTGCTCAACCTCCCGGTTCATTGAATGATAACCGGGGTGTATCAGGTGAACTTCTCTCATTCTGGCATTTTATACGGGTAACTCTGCCAGATACTTGTGGTGGAGCATGCCGGACGAACCCCCAGACTCTGCATTGGAAAACAGACAGGGCAGGGATCATGTTCAATTGGGGGTGGCTCCTCCACAACTGGTCAAACGAGTAATCTGCCACAGCAGGCACCACCAAATCCAATGTCACGAATAATCAGATCTCAAAGGAAATGGGTGCATCCATGGAATCCCTTGAAAGGCGCTTTCCAGAAAGCCCCATGTTGCATCCAGACACTCCATACCGGGGATGAAGATCGAACCAGCTATTCGTCGAAGATCTCGTATCGTTCAATGTCGATTTGCGTGACAAGGATTCGCTCAAGCTCGTCAACCAGTTCTTTTACCGATTGATATCTCACTGCCGGATCTTTTTCCAGGCATTTACTGACAATCCTGTCGTATGGCACGGCTGCGGGAGTCATATCAGATGGAAGATGCGGGATTTCGTTGAGGATCCGTGCACTTACCCGCGTGATATCATCTCCTCCAAAGGGTAGTTCTCCCGTAAGTAATTCATAGAACACCACTCCCAGTTGGTAGATATCGGTCCGCTGATCGGTTTCACCGAACCGGTCCGGCGCGATCTGCTCGGGTGCTGCGTAAGAGAGTGAAAATCCTGTAATGGTGGGAAGGAAACCTGTACCCATTACTTTGCTCATACCCCAGTCGGTTATGCGGGGAATACCTTCGTCGCTCATGAGTATATTTTGGGGTTTGATATCCCTGTGAATGATTCCCCGGGAATGGGCATATCCGAGACCCTGTGCGATATCACGGACGATACGGGCTGCATCCCCGGATGGAAGGGGTTTTGCAATGTCGGCAAGTGAGGTTCCGATGAACTCCATCTCAACATAAGGGACAGGGAGGATATTGACCTCGTGAATCTTCACGATATTCTCATGGGAAAGATCTTCCCATGCCTTGATCTCCTTCATAAAGCATTTTCCAGCGGTTTCATTGAAATGAACAGGGATTTTCAGGGCAACAACTTCTCCGGTCTGGTTATTATATGCTTTAAAGACGCGGGCGACACCCCCCATCCCTATCAGCTGAGGCTCGCTGTATTTTTCAAGAAGTTCTTCAGGGAATGTTGCCGGTATCGTGGGAGATCTCGGGGAGATGATGGTCTCCGGAGAAGGCGATAAGCCGGAACTTTCGGGCGGGGAAATAGAACTGAAAAAACGGGATTCCCACCGGGCGATTGCACATCCGGCAAGTGCACAGGAAATGATGAGGATAAGCGGGATGCGAAGATCAGCCGGTGTATTGATCAGTGCCAGTGCAGCAACAAATACCCCTATGAGGGAAAAGAGCAGGTGGCCCGATGCTGTCCACCGCAGCGGTTGGGAAAGAAGGGTTCCGGTAAAGAGAGCAAGACCCGAGATTACCAGGTACGCTGATACAGGGAGTATAATCGCAATGAACGGAGGGATGGTTTCGCGCAATATTCCGGTACGATAAACAAGGAACACCGCTCCCGTCAGTCCCGCAATAATGAGCCCGTAAGAGAGTGATATCAGTTCCCTCGTCCTGCCTGGCAGAGTAACAGGAGAACGGGGCCTTATGACAAGGTCGGCCATCAGGGGGACGATGCAGAGCCCTCCGGTGAGGAGTAACACCATGAGGGGGTTCAGGCCGCCGGGAATGGCAGGAAACGGCGTACCTCCGGTGGTATTGCTGTTGAAGGGAGGAGTCGTATCCGCTGACGTTATGCCTGGAGTTACGGAAGCAGAGGTTTCAGAAGTTGTAATCGATACTGTCGGGAAAATTGTCCCGGTTGTAGCAGGGGTTGTCGTTGTTCCCGTAAGAGTTACCGTTACCTGTGTTGTCGCGGTGGTTGATGTACTGGTCGGAACGGTAGTGATTGTGGCGGTCCCTGTAGTGAGCGGAATGGTGGTGCTGGTTGTCGCAGGGGTATTTGTTGTCACCGGGATTGTGGTGGCAGTTGGGGTAGGTGTCGTGGTCACCAATGTCGTAACAGCAGTTGTCGGAAGCGTAGTAATGGTAACTGTGGTGGCAGCAGTGGTGGGCGTTGTGGTCACTGTTGTTGTTGGAGTTGTTGTAACAGGTTTCGTGGTAGTGGTTGTTGTTGGGGTAGGCGTTAGGGTGGTCGGAATCGTGGTTGGAATTGTGGTTGGTGGTGTTGTTGGAACTGTGGTTGGGAGGGGAGTTGGTACGGTAGTTGTGGGGGCAGTTGTGGGATTTGTCACAGGGACCATGACAACCAGCGGGATTATTGTTGTCTCTCCCTGTCTCACAAGGACCTGGCTGCTCCATGGAGTATACCATTCGTCCCTGAGTTCCACCGTCCTTGTTCCAACGGCAACGTTATCAATAACCAAAGCTCCTTTTGCCTTTGTTCTGCCAATATAATCGCCGTCAATAAAGACCATTGCCCCCCAGGGATCTGATTCTATAGAGATAGAACCCGTGAGAGGGCTGAACTGCGCCGTGATAGATTGATCATAATAGACATCGCTGAATGTATATACAGAACGAGGACCAACCGATATTCCGTTGACCAGAACAGTATCAATGCGATATCCGGGGTTAGGGATTATCGAAAATATCTGTGTGCCGTTCAGGATGACAAGGACCTCATCCGATGGAACGATTGAACCGCCGGGTCCGGCATTTGCAGTGATTACGTAATACCCGTCTGCGGCGGCTATAGCGGAAAATACCCCGGTAAGAATGAGAGCGAATACGAGGAGTGATACCGGAGTGGTTTTCATGGCCAGATTCGTTACAGAATTTATTTGCTGTCAGGCAGGATTACCAGGAGTCGGGCGCCTTTTGCACCTTTTGCTAGCTCGATAAGATCTCCATCGTGAAGGATGGCAGGCTGCCTTTTTTGCAGCTCGGTGCTGTTGAGGAAAGAGCCACCGGTGCTCCCGCGATCTTCGAAAATGTACCGTAAGCCCTCCCTCCTAATAACGCCATGGGGTTTTGAGATACGACTCACAGATGAGTAATCTGCAGAAAGAATGACATCGCCCCCTGTTGATAGGTGGGAGGGATCAATCCTCCCTATCCGGGATTCGTTATTCTCCAGGATGTAGAGTTTTCCGTCATCTGGTCCCCCAAGCAGAATGACCATCGGCTTGTGCCCTGCAATCTCGTCTTCGACAACTTCCCTCACATCATCAAGCCGTTTTTTAAGATCGGCATCATCAATATTGATCCGCATGTTGGAGAAGATACCGAGATTCCGGACGATTGCCTCCATTGCCCCCGGTACAAGAGAATATTTCCAGACCGGGTGGACGCCCTTTGAGGTCTGTTGTCCGAGTCCCACCTCTTTTCGGATAAGTCCCATGCTGATGAGCTTATCAAGGTGTTTCTTGGTATTCTCATAACTCGTATTGATCTCGGATGCGATCATCCGTACATCTTTTGGTCGTCGTTCAAGTATTTTCAGGATCTTGAGGCGCTGGCTGTTTGAAAGCACTTCAAGGTACTCTGAAAGTTCGTTAAAATAATCGGGCGCCTGTTCAAGCACAATGGTTCTTGATTCCTCGTGCTGTTCTGTCATCCTGCCCCTGCCTCCTGTATTATAAGTCGTCCTGATGAATCAAAAACATTCTCCGACCGGTCAATTCAATGATATAACCGGATGGTTCATGCGATATTCCTTTAAGCGGATTATTATCACGAGGAGATGGGAGTAATCATCCAGGAATCAGCCACATTGATTGGATAAGGTAACCATAATGTATCAAGGATATATGGAACCATTCCAGAACCGGGCGGGAAACGACCTGAATGAATTCGCCCGGACTGTACAGGAACGGATGAAGGAGCGAATTGGTTGTGACAAAATTATCCTGGATCCGGTTCAGATTCAGACCATAGCGGGCGCGGATGCGGCATACGCCGGTGAGTATGGAATAGGGGTAGTGGTTTCTCTCTCGTATCCTTCTCTTGAATTAACTGCTCATGTGTATGCGAAACGACAGGTTCTGTTTCCTTATATTCCGGGACTTTTTGCATTCCGGGAACTCCCCCTTATCATGGCCGCTTTTGAGAAAATAAAAAAGAACCCTGATCTCCTCTTTATTGACGGGCACGGGTATGCCCACCCCAGGAGGTTTGGTTATGCCTGCCATGCAGGGGCGGTTCTTGGTATACCCACAATCGGAATTGCCAAAAGTCCGTTTACCAGGCAGGTGAAAATTCCAGGCAGGGAACGCGGATCATGTGAAGAGGTTGTCATGGACGGAGAGGTGACAGGGATTTCCTTAAGAACAAAGCGAGGTACGCCTCCTGTTTACGTATCGGCGGGATATCAAACAAGTCTTCCCTATGCTGTCAGGATGGTTCTTGAAACAACATGCGACCACCGCATTCCTGAACCTGTCCGGATAGCAGATATCATCGCTCGAAAATACCGGGATTTCTTTTCTTGAGCAGCCGGACAATGGAAAAATAATTATAATTCCCTTGATAATCCTGGTTTCTGGATTTCTTGACTGAAAAAAAGGTGCGTTTCCAATAACCGGTCATGCATCGGCATTCTCCCCAGTCTCACTTTTCTTTGGGCGCTCGGGTTTTACGTAAGTTATTAAAAACGTCTCCAAACCACTGTGAGAAAGTAGGGCGGGTGAATACTGAAGATCCATCCTAAGGCATTTTACCGGGCACACTTCGATGCATGAATTACAGACAACACAACGGAGCCGATCTATTCTCCATATTCTCTCGTCTTTTTCGACACAGATTGCTTCGGAGGGGCATTTTTTCATGCACATCCCGCATGAGATACATCGGGAGGGATCGATAACCACATGCCCCCGTGAGAGCCCTGTTTTTTTCCCCGGCCGGGCAGGATACATCAGTGTTGCCGGCCGGCTTACCACTGTCCGGATTGCTGTTTTTGCCATCTCAAAAAAAGCCATCCCTCTCACCTCTCCGTACACCCGATACAGGGATCAATACTGAGCACAATCACCGGTACATCGGCCAGTTCGCAGCCCTGAAGCATTTTCACAAGAGGAGGGATATTAGTAAGAGTCGGGGTCCGGATTCGTGACCTGACAAGATGTTTTGAGCCGTTAGCTTTCAGATAATGAACAAGTTCCCCTCTCGGTTGTTCAGACCGTGAAAAATACTCTCCATCCGGGTTTCCTTTCACTTTTACTTCGATATCCCCTTCAGGTATCTTCTCAATTGCCTGACGAATGAGGTCGATTGAGCCGAATAGTTCACGTACACGCACTGCGCACCGGGCATAGGAGTCCCCTGCCGTCTCGGTTACCGGTTCGAACCGGAGATCCCTGTAAGCAGCATAGCCCGTTTTCCTGAGATCGATTCCAACCCCGCTCCCGCGTGCGACCGGTCCCATTGCTCCAAGATCGTATGCGTCGGTCCGGGTGAGTTTCCCGACATCAACCAGTCTCGATTTGACTGAATCATCATGAAGGAATACATCGGAGAGATCGCTCAGCTCCGCTTCGAAGCCTTTCAGGTCTGCTGCCATACTGGCAAGTTTCTCATTGCTGATATCCTTACGCACCCCGCCAATTTTGCAGCTGCCCTGGATAACCCTCCCTCCGGTTGTCTCTTCCAGAATATCGAGAACAAACTCACGCAGGCGCCATGAGTTCATGAAAAGGTTCTCAAAACCCATCGCATCGGCAAAGAGCCCAAGCCAGAGGAGATGGGAGTGGAGCCTGGAGTATTCTGACCAGATTGTCCGGAGGTAATGCGCCCGGGGAGGAACTTCGAGGTCCATTATCTGCTCCACCCCTTGGCAGTACGTCAAACCATGGATAAAACTACAGATTCCACAGGTTCGTTCGGCAATATAAACGTATTCGGTGAATTCCCGTTTGGCAACCAGCGTTTCAAGTCCCCGGTGGATATATCCAATCGAGGGTATCACATCAACGACCGTCTCGTCCTCAAGAACAAGGTCCAGGTGGATTGGTTCGGGGAGCACCGGATGCTGAGGTCCGAAGGGGATAACTATTTTTCTTGACATGGCCCCTCCCCCTGGAATGATGGATTCCGGAACGGATATTGAACTGAGGTCCTGATAAAATTCCCTTGGAAATCAATATTCATTCCTTTTACTGCAACACCATACAAGTCGTGCATCTCGTTTTCATATACAAATGCCCCCCAGTACATCCCGCTGATGCTTGGCACTTCGGTTTCAAAATCGATCACGATTCTAATATTTTCGAACCGGTACTCCCTCTCAAAACAGTAGTTGATCTCGAACTGCTCACCGATTTTTGAACAGTTCAACTGCACAAGACGATATCCGCCTTTCCGGAACTGCTCCACCCGCCCAATCAGGTGTTCAACCCCGATAACAATGGTGGTCTGCTCTTCGATCTTCATCATTTCCGCCCCACGGTAGAACTCTGCCCTGTATCCGGATTTTTCATTTTTAAACGTTTCTCCTCAAGAATTCCCAGTGATTTGACAATTCCATCAATAATCGATTCAGGCCGGGCTGCACATCCGGGCACATACACGTCCACGGGGATGATTTTATCGATACCCCCACAGACATTGTAGCATTCCCGGAACACTCCCCCGGATGTGGCGCAGATGCCCACCGCAACAACTACTTTGGGATTCGGGATCTGATCGTAGATATTTTTGATGACGGCTTTGTTCTGCTCGTTAATGCTACCGGTAACCACAAAGACATCAGCGTGCTTGGGATTGCCTGTGTTCACAATCCCGAACCTCTCGATATCATACATCGGAGTAAGGCAGGCCAGTACCTCAATATCGCATCCATTACAGCTTGATGCATCGTAATGGATGATCCAGGGGGAACGTTTCAGGTATGTCATGACTGGATACCTCCTGAAAGGTAATAGAGGACCGCCAGATTAACGAGTCCGAGCATCCCCGCGACAATCCATGCGCTTCGCAGTGTGAATTGCCATTTTACCCGGGTGAATGTATTGTCGATAAGTATCTCTATCAGATAGGCAATGACGATCGCTGCCAGAGCAATCGGCACACTGAACGCAAAGAACAGGAAAATAAACCCGAACAAGAAGACGGTCTCGTACCAGTGGGCTATCTCAATTTTTCCAAGATTTGGACCGGTAAATTCAGTGGTAACACCCTTGACAATCTCCTGGTGAGCATGGTGGGAAGTGGAGAGATCAAAGGGGGATTTTCGAAGTTTTATTGTAAGAACCATTAAAAATCCTATAAATATGCCAGGGAGATAGAGTATAATCGGTATTGTGGTAGCAGCAATATCGCTTACAAAAAAACTCTTCGTGACCATGTACATCCCGACAGCTGAAAGGATTATCATTGGTTCATAAGCGATGATCTGGATCAGTTCCCGCTCTGCACCAATAAAACTGTAAGGGGAGCTCGAGGCATATGCGCCCAGCACCAGAAAGATATGCGAGAGGGTGAAGGCAAAGATTACCAGCAGCAGATCTCCCCCGGCATAGAACAACGCCCCTGAGACCAGCATAAATACGAGGTAACTCAGCGCATAGAGATTCTGGGATCTGGTGACTATGAGGTTCTCTTTCTCGAAAAGTTTTCCCACATCATAGAACGGCTGGAGCAGGGGAGGGCCTACCCGCCCCTGCATCCTTGCAGTTATTTTCCTGTCAATACCAGCTACAATTCCCCCGGCAACCGGAGCAAGCAGGATGTATACCAGGCCATATACGGGGGAAATCACAGGATCATCCCCGCAAGAATAACCATGGATAACAGGACGAGCCCGAATCCGAGAGCTGTCCCGGCCATAAGAAGCCGCCTCTCGCCAAAGAGGTCGTTCATGTAGTAATTGGTGAGCGTCACATCCCGGGTTATACCCATCGAACCGAGGAATTTCATATCAGCACTGGCAGGCCGGCCGCCCATGTATGGCGCGACCTTCCTGGCACCGTTTCCAGGAATAAGCATCGAGAAAGGCATTATCAGCAGGAGAAACAGCATCATGGCCATGATGATAATGTTATCCTGTGACAATCTGGCTGTCTGACCATATACCGAGAGTAAAAATGGTTCGATCAGGTAGGATGAGATCAGGGGGAAGATCAGGCAGACAAGAACAGTAAGGCCAGTCAGGATATAGAGCACCATCCATTTCTCCTTCCTCATGGTATCTTCCTGTCTGTGCACATGAGGATCGACTGCGATGATCTTTCCCATCCACTTTGACCAGAAAAAGACCGTTATGGACCCTCCGAATGCAAGGATTGCCACGAAAATAAGACCGAACTGGGCATCAATAAATGCCTCGAGCGCGACCCATTTCGAGATCAGCATCCCGAATGGTGCAAGGAACATTCCCGCAATCCCAACGAGCATCATCACTGCAATTTTAGGCATGCGCACGATAAGGCCCGACATATCCTCAATATTCCTGCTGCCAATCCGGTGTTCAACAGTGCCAACGCAGAGAAACAGGAGTGACTTCGCGATGGCATGGAAGATGATGAGCAGGATGGCAGCCCAGACCAGTTTATAGGTCCCCACACCGGCACAAGCAACGATGAGCCCAAGGTTTGCAATGGTTGAGTAGGCAAGCACCTTCTTTGCATTGCTCTGCGATATGGCGATTGCAGAACCAAGCAGGAATGTAAACCCGCCCACGAGCCCTATGATCAAACCTTCCGGTGTTCCCGATAACACAGGCGCAAACCTGACAATAATATAGACGCCGGCCTTGACCATCGTGCTTGAATGGAGGAGGGCAGAGACCGGGGTCGGAGCAACCATCGCTCCGACAAGCCAGGATGAAAACGGCATCAGGGCAGCTTTGGTAATCCCGGCAAAGCTGATAAGGACCGCCGGGACCAGGGCAATTGCCTGTCCGGACGCCAGAAGTTGTTCAATACCTAGCAGTTCTCCGCTCGGATCAGCGATAAGAAGGTAGATAATTGCACCGGCAAATGCTATCCCCCCGAGCAGGTTCATTTCCAGGGCAAGGAATGCATTGCTGGTAGCTTCTGCAGATTTGGAATATCCGATCAGGATGAAGGAGGCAAGAGTGGTAATCTCCCAGAAAAAGAATACCCAGAGGAGGTTATTAGAGAAGATGAGCCCGAACATGGCGGCAAGAAAAACAAACACCATAAAGAAGAAGATGTTCTGCCGGTCCTGGATCTCCGGGTGGTGTGCATGGTAGGTCTCCATGTAAGCAAGAGCATACACACAGATGAGTGTACCTATAATGCCGACGATGGCGGCCATGATAAGAGAGAACTGATCGATGAAAAGGGTGTAAAGGGGATGGATATCTCCTGCCAGTCCACTCTCAATTCCAATAAGGAGGAGTGCCTGGACTATGACAAGACCAACTGCAATATATTTTCTGTGCTTTATCCCAAGATACAGAAGGAACCCTGCAATGAGGAGCTCGGCGATAAACATAAGCTTCGCAGTCGGTTCAAAGGGGACAGAAAAGAGCACCATCCCGGAACTGAAGTAGGTTATCAGAAGAATGAGAGTCCCTGCCCCGATCAGCACTGCCGCGATCTTTACGACCGCATTTCGGATTTGCCCGCTTCTCACCAGAAGCAGAAGAAGTGCGATTATGGCAGGAAAAAGTATGAGGAATGCCAGTTCTATCATCGTAAAATCAACTCCTCATGTGTTAGAAATTCCTTCATTATTAATCATTCTAAACTGACAGTAGTGGTTCTTTTGTCAAAATGGTTCAAAATTACAGTTATTTTAAAAGTAGTAACTGGTTAACAGGCTCCTGACCGGCAGCTTGTTTTTATACTGGAGCAGACAATTCAGGCATACCTTAACAGGAGTGATACAAAAAATGCCGGAAGCGACAAAAACAGAGATAGGGAGGCGTTTTTTCAAGCTTCAACAGGAGAAACAGGTGGAAAAGGCGGTTGAGAAGATACGCCAGGCACAGGGATCAGACTGGTCGCTCTATTCCCACCAGGATATCGAAGCACTCAAAACGGTGCTTGCGGAAGTATGGATCTATATCGATCGTGATTCCTGGGAACAGATTGCATTTACCAGGCTGTCCGGAATCGAACTCCGTGAACTTATCAGGTTCGGGAGAGATATACATGATTCTGTCATCAGCGGGAGGACTGCTGCAGAAAAAAGTATGACTGTCCTGATGAAAAAATAACCTGAATAGTAATAACACAAAAACCCTTTCTGGTTTTGCATAATCTAGTGCATGGCAAATTAATATATTTTCAATTTGTTTTGGTTTATTGATCAGTGGAGACGATAGACGATATTGATCGAAAGAGGAGTATATTCTCATGAGGTCCTACAGGCAATTAACAATGGTAATACAGACAATGAGAACAGGCAAGTCACTCGGTGACAAAGGAACTGACCATCTTGTGAGTATCTACGACCGGATTGCCAGAAAAGGCAGCAGAGGAAATTCCTGATCTTTCACACACATCGCAAAAAATTATTGAAAAAGGAGCCTTCGCTGAAACGGGATAATAGTGTACCTGGAATTATGAACAGATTGCAGAGCAGGATGATTTTTTTACCACGTTTATTGTCGTCCGGTACCACTATAAAAAAGGGCACCTTAAAAAAATATAAATCGTACCTGTTACTCTAGGGTAAGTAGAAATCATATGCCTGATGTGACCGATGATGAACGGGGAAGGAGAGTGTTCCAGATTCACAAGGAGATGGCTGTCGAGACGGCATTGGGAAAGATCAGACAGACCATGGGAGTGGACTGGAAACTCTATTCAGTTTCTGATATCGATATCCTGAAGTATATGCTGGGGGAGAGCTGGGTCTCCATGGATCGTCGCAGCTGGGGGCAGTGCACTTTTTCACGACTCCGCCGGGAGGATATCGATGCCATCATCAGAATCGGAAAACAGGTAAAGAGCATGAATCGGATGGAGGGAGATGCTGTCAGTGAGATGAATGAAATATTAATGAGGATTTCTTGAGATTCAGACCTCTTTTATCCCTTTCTTCTTCCGTTCTATGATCTTCTTCACTTTTTTAAGACGGTAGAGGTCTTCGCGGTCTCTCTCATCGATGGTAATCTCAATGTATTTTGCCTGTCGTTTCAACTCCGGGATGAGGACCTGTTCAAGTGCATTTACCCTCCGCCTGGTCATCTGGATCTCGCTCCCAAGTCTCCGGAGCGACGTTTCAGTCTCGGCAAGGGTTATTATGAGGTCCAGTTCCGCTTCATATTTCTCTGCAGCTTCATCAATACGGCTGCTCACCCCGAGGATACTATAACCGCGATCCAAGAGACTTTTAACGAAACGCTTTTTCTCGATGATTGGCACAGGAACCCCCATCACATTTTTCCCCTTGATATCAAGTGTGACGCCCCGCCGGGTTGCAAATGAGGCAGACTTCAGGGTAACAGGATCGTCGATTGCCTGGGCAATGAGCAGAGCATGCTGGGCGATATCGGAGAGTTTTTCAAGCTCGCCTCGTGACTGTGATACCGATTCCATGACATTAAAAAATTCCTGTATGAGCGCGTCCATCTTCTCCCTGAGAAGATCACGCCCCTGCTCTGCAAGCTTGATCTGGGCATTCTTCTTTATAAGCTCCATCCGTGTTGGATTGATCTGTTCCATCTCTATCCCTTTTGAGAGGCTGGATGATATTTCTGGATGAATTCACGTTTGATCCGTTTCAATTCCTCTTCAGGCAGAAGAGTGAACAACTGCCATCCGATTCCAAGGGTTCTCTCGATGCTCCTGTTCTCGTCTCCCTGTGTTATGAACTGCCGCTCGAATTCATCCGCGAATTTCAGGTACTTCTTGTCAAGTTCAGTAAGCGCCTCTTCTCCGACAATCGCCACGAGGCGTCTGAGATCCCTGCCGTAAGCATAGGAGGCATAGAGTTGATCGGCAACATTCCGATGGTCCTCCCTCGTTTTCCCCGGCCCTATCCCGAGGTTCATCAGACGTGAGAGGCAGGGGAGGGTGTCGACCGGGGGATCAGCACCCCTACGGAAGAGATCACGGGAGAGAACAATCTGTCCTTCAGTGATGTATCCGGTAAGATCAGGGACAGGATGGGTGATATCATCATCCGGCATGGTAAGAATCGGGATCTGGGTGATGGATCCTTTCTTTCCTTTCACCCTGCCGGCACGCTCATAGATGGATGCAAGATCGGTGTACATGTAACCGGGATATCCCCTCCGGCCAGGTACTTCCTCGCGCGCCGTTGAGATCTCCCGTAATGCTTCACAATAATTGATCATGTCGGTCAGGATGACCAGAACATGAAGATCGTGCTCATAAGCCAGGAATTCTGCGGCTGTGAGTGCACACCGGGGAGTCGCTATCCTTTCGATTGTTGGATCATCTGCAAGGTTCATAAAAAAAACAACCCGTTCCAGTGCGCCGGTCTTCTCGAAATCCCTCATGAAGAATGAAGCTTCCTTGTAGGTAATTCCCATTGCGACAAAAATTACCGCAAATTTCTCTTCCTCTCCAAGAACCTTGGCCTGTCTTGCAATCTGCGCAGCAAGTTTGTTTGCAGGGAGACCTGCACCAGAGAAAATAGGCAGTTTCTGCCCCCGGACCAGGGTATTCAGACCATCGATGGTTGACATCCCGGTCTGGATGAAATCAGCGGGCTTGTCACGGGCTGAAGGATTGATGGGCATCCCGTTGATGTCCAGATTTGCCTCTTCAATAATCTCCGGTCCTCCGTCTCGTGGTTTTCCGACACCATTGAAAATCCTCCCCAGCATCTCGATAGAGACCTTGACTTTCGGAGGTTCCCCTGTGAACCGGACCCGGGTTTCTTTGTTATCGATACCACTCGTGCCTTCATACACCTGGGTGACTGCAATATCCTTTGAGATATCAAGCACCTGCCCGGTGCGTTCCTCACCGGTGGGTAGAATAATCCGGACAATTTCACCATATGAAACGCCTTTGACATTCTGGATGAATATCAACGGGCCTGAAACATAGCTGATTGCTTTGGCCTCTTTGGTAAAAAGCGGGATTCTGTTCATCGCTCTGCCTCCAGCGCACTAAGAGTTCCATCAATCTGGTTGATCAGGTCCTTTATTTTTTCAATATCGGTGAGCTCCTTCATTCGTCCTATCTCTGTTTTCACGGGCAGCTTCAGGATCTTGGCGAGGGGGACACCTTTCCCCATGGCCTGATTCACCCGCTCGTAGAATGAAAGTATTACCCGGAGCATCCAGTACTGCTTTTCAAGTGAGCAAAAGGAATCTATGTCATGATAGGCACTCTGCTGGAGGAAATCTTCCCGAATCATCCGGGTAATCTCAAGAATTGCCTTTTCGCTTTCGGGCAGTGCATCCGGGCCGACCAGTTGCACGATTTCCTGCAGCTCAACTTCCTTCTGGAGGAGATACATTGCAAGTGCCCTGAGATCCTTCCAGTCAGAAAAACCGCTTGTGGCAAACCAGTCTTTGATCTGGTCCAGGTAGAGGGAGTAACTCTTAATCCAGTTCACTGAGGGGAAGTGTCTCCGGTATGCAAGACTCGTATCAAGAGCCCAGAATGTACCTGCAATGCGCAGGGTGTTCTGGGTTATCGGCTCTGAAAAATCCCCGCCCGGCGGAGAGACAGCACCGACCACGGTTACTGACCCCTTCCGTTCGTCAGAACCAAGGCAGACCACACGCCCTGCACGCTCGTAGAATGCGGCAAGACGTGTTGCCAGGTATGCCGGGTAGCCCTCTTCTCCGGGCATCTCTTCGAGCCGGCCTGAAACCTCACGTAATGCCTCACCCCACCGTGAAGTGGAATCGGCCATCAGAGCGACATCATATCCCATATCGCGGTAGTATTCAGCGAGGGTGATTCCGGTGTAGATGGAGGCTTCCCGGGCAGCAACAGGCATGTTGGAAGTGTTGGCAATCAGAATTGTACGCTGGATCAGGGGGCGCTTCGTTCTTGGATCGAGAAGCTCTGGGAATTCGGTGAGCACGTCAGTCATCTCGTTCCCCCGCTCTCCGCAACCGATGTAGACAACGATCTGGGTATCGGACCATTTGGCCAGTGTCTGCTCTGCTACTGTTTTTCCGGTACCGAATCCGCCAGGAATCATCGCAGTCCCACCTTTGGTCACAGGAAAAAGCGTGTCAAATACCCTTTGACCTGTAACAAGCAATGTATCAGGGTCCATCTTTCTCTGGTAGGGTCTCCCCTTTCTTACCGGCCAGGTCTGCAGCATAGGTATCTGATCACCGTTATCGAGGATACAAACCGGTTCATCAATGGTAAAATTGCCACCGTGGATATCCTTTACAGTCCCGGAAACATACGGAGGTATCATGACCCGGTGTTCGAGATGATACTCTGTTACTGTTCCGATGATGTCACCACCGGATACCTGATCGCCCTTCTTCACCTTTGGCGTAAACTCCCATTTAGCGTCGTGTAAGAGTCCGGGGAGCGTCACTCCCCGGGAGATGAAACTTCCGGTCTTCTCTGCGAGAAGAGGGAGCGGCCGCTGAATACCATCATAGATAGAAGAGAGGAGGCCTGGTCCGAGCTCGACTGAAAGTGGCAGCCCGGTATTGGTAACTTTCTCGCCTATCTGCAGGCCGGTTGTATCCTCGTAGACCTGGATAACGGCCTGATCATTATCCAGCCGTATGATCTCACCATTCAGCTTCTGCTCCCCTACCTTCACCACGTCATACATCCGGGATCCCCGCATCCCTTCAGAGAGGACAACAGGGCCCGAAATTCTGGATATACCACCAACAATCATACAGTCACTTCCTCAGCACGATATTATACCCGATTGCTCTTCTCAGCAGCCCCTCGATATAACTGGTCCTGTCCAGCCTCTTTGCACGGGAAGGGATTGGGATGATGATGGGTCGGTAGGATTTCTCAATTTTCTCCATCATTTTTTCGTCCAGTGACATCATGTAATCCTCATTAATTGCAATAATGCCGGTATCATCTTTCAGGAGGAGAGAGGGAAGCAATTGACGAACCTCTTCGGAATTCTGGATCTCCATTACATCAACTCCGGCAAGGCGGAACCCGGGAGCGGTATCAGGATCGGTTACGACGATGAACTTATACACTGATGAGCGCCTCCCTGAGATCTTTTTCAGGCACTTCGGTGACCTTGCACCGGGCAATGACGCGGATATTCGTAACCTCGGTATATTTTGCCCAGATGTATGCAATCGGTATGGCGATGGAGAGGGGATCTCCGAGAAACTGACTTATCGCCTTTTTAACGAGATATCGTTCCAGTTCCTTTTCAAAGGCCGAAATCTTTTCTGCTGCGATGTATTCCGGAGGAATCTTTGTGATGAACTGGTACGGCGTCTGCTCAAGGTATTTCAGCGCTCCCTCAATTGTTCCAGTTTTCATCATCGTGAGGAGTTTATTGGCATCAAATTCGGGGCTTCCTTTCACGAAATAGCGTTTTACTTCATCAGGATCTATCCGGTCCCGTATCGCACGTAACACCGTTTTTATGTTGTTGATATCGATCTCAGTGATTAAAATATTCTTAAGGACACGGGCATCGTCCGATTCCGAGGTTTTCACCTTTGAAATGGCGTCTTCATAGTAGAATGTGTCAAGGGCATATTCAAGCACCAGCATGTCCCCGGTATCAGTGAATTCCTTGAAGTTGAGGATCAGGGGGCGTGCATATACCATGCCCCAGGTAGCGAGAAGATCGATGACTGCCTTGACATCAGGCTGTTTTACCAGTTCGGTGAGTGCTGCCTCATCAAGTTCTCCTGCAGGAATCATGCATTCGAGAATTTCAGATGGATTTTCCTGAATTTTTTTTCCCCTGAGGATGGTCTTGATATTCTGAACATCCCAGCGACTGAGGATAATAGCAAGAAATGCCTCTGTATCACCTCCCTTGATGAGAGTCAGGATCGATCTGAACCTTTTTACAAGGTCTTTTCGGATAGCGACCTCAATACGGTTAATACCAGAATACAGCACCCCTGCCTTTTCCAGTTCTTCCCTGTATGCCGTTTTTTCAAGCTCGGTAATAAGGGAATCAATATCAGGCTTGTTGATAAGTTGTTCAAGAAGCGATGGATCAAGCAGGCGGCTCTTCATAGCCCTTATCCGTGCATTGACGTAGGCATACTCCATGTCACTCACCGAATAACACTGAGAACATTTCGGGCCTATAGATCTCCTTCGCTTTTTTGAGCCGGGATTCAAGGGTATTAAATACTACAAAGCGTTCATCATGGCTGTATGCATTCACCCCTCCGGCAGAGGTCAGATCCGCTATTATTTCACCGGAGACTTTCTGTTCATTCAGAATATCCTTCAGGAGTGCTTCATCCCTTTTATCGATGTGAAGAATAACTCCATCGCTACCGAGATCCCCCAGTGCTTCCCCGAGCAATACTTTCAGGATCTCCCTGTATTTTTGGTGTTCACGTATGGATCCCAGATTCCGGACGGCTTCTTCAAAAACTTTCTCATAAACCTCGTTTTTGGCTTTTATGACCTCCATGCGGCTTTTTCCCCGAACCTCGGAAAGGATCTTGTTTCTCTGTATTGCCACCGATTGCGTTGCATCCTCCATGAACCGTTTTTTAATTGGCAGGTCCTTTGCCTGTGCCTCACTGATAATTTCATCTGCCTCGGCCTTTGAGCGATCCTGTATCTCGGAAATACGTTCCTCGCCGCTCACTTCTACAGCCTTGATCAGATCGTCAATTGCCATGGTTCACCCATTCTTTTCGATGTTCCAGAGGGATTCGATTACCATATGATTCTCGCTTTTCTCGGTTCACACCAGCATGATCATGATCATGGATGCAACCACAAAACCAAGAATGACAAGGGTCTCAGGAATTGCCACCAGGATAATCATCAGTCCGAAAGTTTCCGGTTTTTCTGCAATCGTTCCCGCTCCCGCTGCGCCAATCTTTGACTGTGCAATCCCGGTACCGAGCGCTCCAAGCCCGAATGCGATGCCTGCCCCAATGGGGATTCCGAAATCAACCATTCACATCAGCCTCCATCCAAAGCGCCGCCCCTGCACAGGCGGCACATCGTTTTACATAATTCTGTTCTTATCTCAACGTATCTCATCACGGCATAAGGCGATGAAATAATCAATCCTTATCATAAGCTTCAATTACATGAACAACTCCTCTCCTGTGAGATAATGATGAACTGCGGCCGGAATACCTCCGGTCTTATGGATCAAACTGATCCTCCCCCATTTTCCCTCTTGAAAGGTTTGTACATCTTTCCTCCTCCCTCGTAAAATTTTGAGTCAAACTCAACCAGATGCAGACGAAGGGAGTGCAGGAAAGGACTGAACATGGCAAGGACTATGTTAAGCGTATGGAGGAGGGCAGCAATCAGCAATCCTACCAGCGCCACTTCCATCATTCCCCCCATCTTATTGGCAACGACCGCAAGGATGACCGATGCCATCCCTATTGCCATGATACGTGCGTAGGAGAGGATATTTCCAACGGTACTCATTATCTCAAAAACACCGAAGAAGCCTCCCCCGATGATAATAAGCGGGATTGCAACGATAATCAGAACCGCCCCCGTCGTCACCAGCGGTGCCGGGAGCGCCAAGGCGGTTGCCACAATCACCAGAATGAGTCCGGTGATCACAATCATCATTCCTGTCTTTTCGCAGATATGTTTCTTTGCTTTATCGACGTGTCTTTTACAGCTTATCTCGGTATAAGCATTAAAAATCCCGAGTCCAAGGCCTAAAAAGACATGAAACACTCCGATCGCAATAGAGATGAGGAGGAATGGAACAATGGCCTCCATCCGGTTCCAGGTAATGCCGAGAAATGTCTGTGGCTCGAGCCATCCCATGTGCTCGCCTAAGTCTCCGAAAAATTCTCCATACAGCCAACCAAAGAAAATTACCCAGATTGACGAAATGATTAGAATATTCATAAGATATTGTAGCCATCCCCGTTCGGGAAATTTCCACTTTACAATAAAAGCAAAAGCCATGATAATCAGGCCGTACGCAATATCTCCCACCATGATTCCGAAGAATATTGGGAAAAATATGGCCATAAGAGGACTGGGATCAAATTCAGTGGATTTGGCCGGGCTGACGACTTTCATAAGATACTCGAACGGCTTGACAAACCTGGGATTATCATAAAATGTCGGGGCCTCCGCCATTTCATTTGGAGAGAGTGTGAGTTCGTTGACAATTACCCGTCCTTTAAATTCATTTTTTAGCACATTCTTGGTTTCCTTAAGAGACTTCTTCGGAATCCATCCGGCTAATACAAATGTATATTCAGTCTGGCCGATTTTTGAGAATATACTCAGTTCTTCAGTTCTCTCTCCAAGAATCCGGTGAAATGCGCTGAGCTCAGTGTACCACGTCGAAGAAATTTTCTCAAGTTCAGTATTCAGTCGGGAAATATCCTGAGTTGTAGTGGTTTTTCTCTCTTCGATCAGGGTAAAAATCTCGTTAAAAGGTTTTCCCAGATACTCAGGGGGTAACCGGACTTCATTCACATTCTGGTTGAAAAAATAGGAATGTACCTGCTCCGAATACCGCTTGTTGAAAATTGTCACCGCCGCGATGGTGGTTTCATCCAGTTCGGCAGACATCAATTCAAACTGCCGCTTTGTTATCTCTGCAAGGGCATTCCGGATGATGTCGATGACATCCTTGAACTCTTTCTGGATGAGAAGAACAGTAACCTCGAAGCC
Source organism: Methanoregulaceae archaeon (assembly GCA_021371995.1). Classification (GTDB taxonomy): domain Archaea; phylum Halobacteriota; class Methanomicrobia; order Methanomicrobiales; family Methanospirillaceae; genus UBA9949. The sequence goes on from JAJFVA010000010.1 coordinate 33,226, forward strand.
CTCCAGCTTTGGCATACTGGTCTCGAGGGGTCGAATCTTGTCGATGATCTTCTCGTACCGGCCCAGGTTGATCAGCCCGAGTTCGAGTTCGCTCTTCTCTTTCGCGAAGGTTTTTGTGGCCACTTCCAGCTCGTTGATGACAGAATTTACACGGACAAGGAGGTTTTCATGGCTCATCGCTTTCAGCCCGGAATAGGTATTTGCTACCGCCTTTTCATCTACCTTGATCTTTGGAAGCGTCAGGAGGATGCCCCCGATCTTCGAATATGCAACAGCGATATCCCCGACTTGTTCTCCTGTCATTTTCTTTAGGGTAATTTCACCGGGCGCAACGGGTGCAGATGCATCTTCGATATGCACAGTCCCCCTGGCGTAAAGTAAATCTAAGACATTATGGAGGTCTTTTTTTGGGCCTAATACCTGAATTTTCACCATTTTTTGGAGCATGACTCTCTATCCTGACAGAACAATGGTAATGATTCTTTCAACAGCTTTCGGTAAATTCTTCTCCCCTTTTTTTCGAACCGTTTCTACCTCTCCTCTGGCCTGAACCCTGATATGATCCGCTTCTGACTCTACTCGTTCCATCTCTCTTCGGAGAAATTCATCAGCTTCCTTCTTTCCCTCCGCTTCTGATGAGGTAATTATCGCCAGGGATTCTTTCCTGGCCCGTTCAATCATACGATCAGCTTCAACCCGGACATCGTCGATTTTCACGCTTACTTCCAGTTCTTTCTCCCGGATTTGTGCTAGTAGTGATTTCTCAACGGGCATGTTTCGATCCTCGTAAACAGGTGTTCACTTGTCATTACCGTTCTCCTCCCCGTTACCCTCAAACCAATCGCTCACAGACCATGTCGGCTTTTAAGCAGTGAAGTGACTCCAAACTGGGGAACCGGGCCTTCAACCCTGAAACCTGACCCTTTCCCTGCATTTGCTATACGCTCTTCGCAGCGCCTCATTGTCGCTATTTTCAGTCTCTCAATCATTTCACTGTTTGGAAGCGGCATGTGAATTCCCCGCAATTCTCAAGCGGGATTGCTGAACCCTTGCTTTCACAGATGATATATTTTGCCCTCCTGCTTTTTATCTCACGAGAGACAAAAGACAACCCATCAGAAATGAACTTTTCTATTGAAATTATCCAGGCCCAGTCCGGACATTATTTAAGTATCCTACTGCTTATTTCAGGTATTGAATGACAAGTAGGGAACGGGGTCCGGGGTATGTTCAGTAAAGTACTATTTGCAACTGATTTTTCTGAATATGCAAAGAAGACACTTGATTGCATCGCAGGTTTCCCCGGGGCCAGGGACATCATAATGCTCCATGTACTCGAAGAGGCACGATCTCCACGAGGAGGTGGCGAGATAGGTGAGGTGTTCTCCCCTGAGGAAAGAAATTTACTCCGGGATGAGAAACGCCGTCTTGAGGCATTCGCCAAAAATCTGAGGGTGACGACGGTTGTAAAAACATCGTCAGATATTGCCGGGGCAATTCTCGATACAGCTGATGAGAAAGACGTTTCCCTCATTGTAGTCGGCGCACGCGGGAAGAGCCTCATGGATGGTATCCTTCTTGGCAGTGTGTCGATGGCAATCCTCCGCCGCAGCAGGATCAATGTGCTGATCATGCGCCATAAAATTTCCGAGAGCCTGACAGGGAAGACCTATGAAATGATCTGCCCGATGATACTCTCCAGGGTCCTCTGTCCTATTGATTTTTCGGAGTACTCAGACCGTGCGATAGACCTTGTCAGCAGGACAAAGGGGGTTGGAGAGGTCATCCTTCTCAATATTGTTTCCCGGGGAGAGACAGAGGCAGAGATTGAAGATGCCGTTGAGAAGGTAAAGGTTCAGATAGAAGCAGTTCGCGAAACTCTTGCAGTTAAGGGTATCAGGGTCAGGGCAATCGTCAGAACAGGGAATCCTGGTTCAGAGATTTCGGGAATTGCCGATGAAGAGGACGTATCGGTAATCTGGATTAGTTCCCATGGAAAAGGCTGGTTCCGTGAACTCTTACTCGGAAGTACAGCGTATACGGTCGCTATGAACGCAAAACGGCCGGTTATCATCATCCGTACATCCAAACTCAAAAGGAACGAACGAGGCAATATCTGATAAAAAATTCATACATGTATGACGTATGACGTTGCCTGATCTGGCGAAAATTAATTTTTAGATTGCTCCTGCCATAAAATAATACGACTCTTCTTGTTGGAAAAACGGGAATATTCCTCTCCAAAATATTTAAAAAAATTCATACTACTGCGAATCTCCCAAGGACGCCAAGGGTAAAAGCCATCACAAGCAGAGCAACGGTCTCGGTCAAACCAAGGATAATCATGAGATTTCCAAATCCTTTCCCTGTTTCTCCCATTGCATCGCAGGCACATGCACCACACTTGCCCTGGAAATATGCAGAGAGGCCAATGGCCGCGCCGCAAAAAGCGCCGATACCCCAAAGGTCATTCCCTTGTATCGCAAGGTCAACCATCGTGTTCATCACGATAAAGCCATAAATTGTCTGGGTGAGCGGTGCAGCGGCAAACGCAACAAGCATAAATGCCGCTGGCTTGTTCTGGACGTAATTCTTTTTCCAGGCACCAATCGCAGCCATTCCGGCAGTACCAGATCCTGCTGCAGATCCCAATGCAGACAAGCCAAGTACCAGGCCTAATCCAAGATCCATTGTCATGATATCTTCCTTTTTATTCCTTGAGCGGTTCGAATGCAGTCCCACTCCATGTTACGTTTGCATGCCCCGAAAATTCAAGCACATTAAGCCTTACACCGTGCACGAGGACGGACATCAATCCGAGGATGAGATTTAAGCTATGGCCGGATAAAAGAATTACGGCACCCGCCACTAATGCAATAATGCCAGTGCCGAATCCGGATGCCAGATAATTTGTCGTATTTGCTACTGCCAGGGTTGCCATACCCACCGCAAAAAGACGAATGTACGAGATGACGTCAGTAATATTGTTCATAAAGCTCAATGCAATCGTTCCCATCCCTTCCCCGATGCTTCTGATAATATTTGATCTTCTGGGATTGGTAAATAGAATTACCAGGATAACTCCTGCAACAACCAGCCATATCCCAAAAGCTGGAAAAGGATCTCCCAGTATCAGCGTCCTTGCCAGGAAAAACGCAGTCCAGAGAATGCAAATATATCCTATGTCAGCGAGCGCTCTTGCTGACGGAAGTTTTAGTAATGCCCTCCACGAATGAGCAATTGATAAGTGCAGGGCTCCCAGAAAGAAACAGAGCGTTGTCACGAACGCGGCGTTATTGAGTTGTGGAACGAGGGGTGGTAACCCCCACTGGCCAAAAAAGGTGCCGGTCAGCAGACCCCAAATAACGGCACTGGAACCCAGGAGATAGAAAAGCGATATAGCAGTCCTCATCTCTCTATTCATCATCTTCTTTTTCTTCAGCCACAGAGATAGCAGCAGGGTTATTATGATATAGGTAAGTCCATAGCCGGCGTCTCCGATGAGAATACCGAAAAAGATACTGAAAAAAACCAGGAACACCATGCTGACATCCAGCTCATGATAGCCGGGCGTGAGCCCTAGAAGTCCAAGAACCGGCTTTATCATCTCAACCCATCGGGGATTGCGCAGGAGTGTGGGTACATTGTCATCAGGGAAAGGTTCAGCGATGAGTATGCCCCATTTATTCTTCCTTGATTCGGCAATCAGATGTTCCTCCCTGTCAAACGGGATGTATCCCGTTACATAACTGAGTGCCCCCTCTCTGCCCAATCCAGCTAATACCTGCTGGAATTTGATCTCTTTCTCCAGTTTTTCTTTGATATCTAAAAGGTCATCATAATAAGCGGCGGAACTGGTCACTTCAGATTTAATTATCTCCTCGTTCCTGGTGTTCTCAGCAAGGCACGATTTGAGCAGGGACAGGCCCTGCTCCGGAGGAATAATTTCTTTAAAATTGCATTCAAACGGTCGTCGCGATACCACAGCCACATGGGCAATATCGCCGGCAGTAAATATTGTCTTTACCACCACGTCATCGGGAAAATTTTTAATCTCTGTTATTGGTACCTGGTATAACTTGAGATAAATGCCGTTTTTTTGTAAGGACCGTACCTGGGTGAGATCAACATCGCCCCATCGTTCCCATTCGTTAATGTGCCCAATGAGAGTCCTTTGGGAAGACTCCAGTTGTTCCTGCCTTTTACCAAGTTCGGTGATACGGTTTGCCGTTTCGATCCAGTCACCGCTGATTTTACCCTGTCCATGAATTTTTCTGTCAGATTCTGCCACCTGATTCAGGACATCAAACGAAGAATTTATCAGGGCAACTCTCTCAAAAAGGGCCGGAATATCTCGTCCTTGCGGCAGATTCTGGTGCTCTACCTGCATGACGCCCAGTGTACGCAGGTTTTGTATTGTCGCTTCTGCATCCCTGTCCTGGAAAATGATGGTGGCCTTTTTCATCGGAACAATCATAGCGCCACCTCTTCCAAACCGGTTTCTTCAATCTTGTTTTTGGCAATTTTGCTCCGGCCGACAGCATTGGTCATCTGGTCACCGATATAAATTTTTATCAGTCTGATTGCCTCTTTTGCTCCGGGGATTTTTACTTTCTCAAACAAGTTGACGCGCTGGGTTGTTATGCGCAATTCATGATTCAGAACTGAAATTCCTTTTTCAATGACATGTATCTCTTCCAGCAAAGAAACCATATCCCTTAATGCACTCAATCCCGAATCCAGCCAGAGAGGCGTGAGGAACAGGTCATACTCTGGGGTTTCAAACACAAGATGTTCGAAAACAGGGATATCGACACCGGCAATGTTTTTCTTACCAGTGATTACGTTTTGAGGTTTAAGCCATTTTTTTATCCCTGGAGCTTCTGACAGCAGTCCAGACCAATCTTTCGCCGATCGCTTCTTTTCGGATAAGACTCGCTCTCTCTCCCGGAGAGCGCTTTGCTGGTGCAGAATTTCAAGCTGGATCTGCTGCTTTTTCAGCTGCAGAGTGGGCAGGTACCGCTCGTACTGCCGTAGGGCATCCCTTTGTTTTTTCAGTTCACCCTGGGTTAATTTAATTTTCATGCTTGTCGGGCCAGTACTGGTCAATTACAGATCTCTTAATCCCTGTCTCTTCAGGAGAGAAACAATCATGCAGAATCTTCCAGCCGAGGTCGAGGGCTTTTTCCAGCGGGATATTAACCTTGAGCGACATCATCCTATCTTCGAATAGTTTTCCATATTTCAGGAGTTTCATATCCCATGCACTCATCTGAAATCCCATTGACTGTTTTTCCTGTGTTTCACGGTAATCGGCGAAAAGTTGGATCATTGTGTCCATGATCGTCCGGTGGTCATCGCGGGTTTTGCCATTGACGAGCTGCTTAAGGCGACTTAAAGAACCGAATGGCTCGATAACGCCGTTTTTAAGATAAAATTGCCCCTCGGTAATATAGCCGGTATTGTCTGGTATCGGATGAGTTACATCATCTCCAGGCATAGTGGTCACTGCAAGAATTGTGATCGATCCCGCATTCTCAAAATCAACCGCCTTTTCATAACGGGCTGCAAGGAGGCTGTAGAGGTCTCCCGGGTAACCCCTGTTTGAGGGAATCTGTTGCATCGTGATGGCAATCTCTTTCAACGCATCACAGAAATTACTCATATCCGTCAGGAGAACAAGAACACGTTTTCCCTGAAGAGCGAAATTCTCTGCCACGGCCAGGCTGATATCCGGAACAAGCAGGCACTCGACAACGGGATCGGCTGCAGTATGCATAAATACGATCGAATGGGAAAGTGCACCGTGCTCTTCAAGGGTGTCCCTGAAAAATAGATAATCATCGTATTTTAAACCCATGCCACCCAGAATAATGATGTCAATTTCTGCCTGGGTTGCAATTCTTGCCAGCAATTCGTTGTATGGTTCACCAGCGATTGAAAATATTGGAAGCTTCTGGGATTCGACCAGAGAGTTGAATACATCGATCATGGGAATACCTGTACGAATCATCTTGTTCGGGATAATTCGTTTTACCGGATTAACCGGCGGCCCGCCAATGTCTACAAGATTTTCGATTAGCTCCGGCCCGTTATCAAGAGGTCTTCCGCTTCCGTTAAAGATCCGGCCAAGGAGCATATTGCCGGTAGCAACACGCATCGGGTGACCCAGAAATCGTACCCCATCACCTGTAGAAATACCGCGGCTTCCGGTAAAAACCTGTAAAAAGACTTTTTTTCCGTCAAGGCGGATAACCTGGGCCAGGGAGGTTCCCTGCCTGGTGGTAACCTGGGCAAGTTCTGTAATTCCTATGTTTTCTGCCTCAACAGTGATGACATCCCCGACAATCTGACTGATGCTGGTATATAATTTCTGCATATTAATCGTTCCCGGACCGCCCGATTACAAATGCGCTGATCTCTTTCTCAGTTCCTTTAAATTCATCGCTCTGCCAGGGAAGGGAGTTCCATCCTTTGAAAAGTTGTCTCAATTGCTGGAAAAAATGCAAGGCCGCATCTTTATCTTCAAAGATGAATTCCGATTCCATAACACGGTAAATAAAATCAAAAATGTAAATCTGTCGCTCTTTTGAGGTAGCTTCATCAACTGGATCAAAGGCATTCTGCTGCAGGTAGACAAAATCAAAAAATTCTGCTTTCAGGTAATCCACGTAATCGGAAAGCGACGTTCCTTCTTCCCCTACAACTTTCATCATTTGTGCAATATCGAAACCCTTGCGCAGGATTTCATGTCCCCGCTCTTTCTGTTTCTCATCGATGAAACTTTTGTATTTGCTCCAACTGATTAACGGGTCTATTGCAGGGTATCTGCGTGCATCGGAACGATTGCGGGAGAGCCCGTGGAAAGCACCAACCACCTTTAACGTTGCCTGGGTCACCGGTTCTTCAAAGTTGCCACCTGCAGGGCTGACAGCTCCGCCAATAGTAACTGACCCCGTAGAGCTGTCGTGTAAACGAACTAACCCTGCTCTTTCATAGAAAGAGGAGATACGCGACTCCAAATATGCGGGGAACGCCTCTTCTCCGGGGATCTCTTCAAGCCTCCCGGACATTTCACGCATGGCCTGAGCCCAGCGGGAAGTAGAATCTGCCAGTAACAGCACGTCAAGACCCATCTGCCGATAATATTCAGCTATTGTTACCGCAGTATAGACACTCGACTCCCTCGCTGCTACAGGCATTGAACTGGTATTACAAATAATAACGGTACGGTCGCTCAAAGGCCGGTTGGTCCTCGGATCAACAATAGAGGGGAAGGTTCTCAGTGTTTCAACAATTTCTCCCGCTCGTTCGCCGCAGGCAGCAATAACAACCACGTCCACATCGGCATGGCGACTTATCAACTGCTGCAAGACCGTCTTTCCTGCCCCAAAAGGACCGGGAATACAATACGTCCCGCCACGGGCCACTGGAAAAAGCGAATCGATAAGACGCATCTTGGTAACAAGGGGTTCCTCAGGTTTCAGTCTCTCTGCATATGCCTGAATCGGAATTTTCACCGGCCACTTCTGACTTAAAAATACCGGCACTATCTTACCGTTCAGGTCTCTAATTTGAGCCACTGCATCGTGTATTGTGAACTTACCGGAATTTTCAATTGACACAACTTCATAATTCCCTTGCAGGGAGAATGGTATCATGCAGTAATGCTTGAATATTTTTTCTTCAACAAATCCAATTTTATCTCCGGCACGTACTCTGTCACCCGGTTTCACCAGAGGGGTGAAATCCCAGGTTCCCGTATCAGAAAGTGCCTTTATGTATACGCCACGTTTTAAGAAAAAGCCGCATTGCCTTGCAATCTCGGGTAAAGGGTTTTGCAGGCCGTCGAATATCTGCCCGAGCATTCCCGGCCCCAGCTCAACCGAAAGGAGCTCCCCGGAAAACTCAACCTCTTCACCAATTTTTAAGCCGCCGGTTGCCTCATAGACCTGCATTTCCGCAAGATTGCCACGCACACGGATAATTTCAGACTTAAGGCGCTCTTCTCCATGCCTGATATAGGCAACTTCATTCTGCATGACGGGGGAATCGAAAATGACAGTAACCATGTTGCCACTGATCTTTACAATTCGACCGTTTGAGAGTGCTGTCATGTATCTCCCCCATTACTGTTGAATAGCTTCTTCAAGAAGGATTGTTCCTTCTGCACTTCGTATGTTCTCCCAACGCTGGAGTATCAATAATTTATAGGCATAGGTTATCAACAAATCCAAATCAAAATAATGGGACGTTGCCAGCTCATCCAACAACTTCCAGCGTGTTTCGTCCAGGGACTTCTCATTATCAAGAATTGAACCATTTATATTCATTGTCGAAACTACCGGGGCAAGGGAAGAGCCGCTGTATCCTTCTGGCCGAAGATACGCCGCAGGGTCAACATGTTTTTTATGGGAGCGAATCTTTACCACCTCATTTCGCAGAGCAGTATCGAACTGAATCCATTTCTGAATAATCAGGGATCTCTTGGCTTTTTTCGAATATTCCTCGGGCTGCGGCAGGGTTCTTAAAAGTTGAAAGTCTTTTTCCGGAATAAACTGGCGGCAAATTTCAAGAAACCGATCAAACGAGAATGGTGGTTTCATTCCAAAATGCAGCATCGGCAGGCTTGCAATCAGATAGGGATAAAAATCTGCCATCTTATCTCATTCCTCAACTGCTTCCTGCAGAATCCTGTTCAATTTCGGTTTAAGGTATGTGCCGATATATGCTGCCAGGGCTTTGTCGGTGAAATCATAGCAGGATTTTCCATCGTCGAAACTTATGGTAAACCCTCCCTGAATTTCTTCACCGGGCTTCAGAATGATCCCCCTCTCGGTTTCTTCACTGAGTCTATGTAAATAATGTTTTTCCAGTATTTCCAGGTCTTTTTTATTGAGTATAACCGTAATGTCACTACGTTCCGCAGTGCTATAATTACTAATAACTTCCAAAAGGAGTCTGAAGAGTGCATCCGGAGTCAGAGCCTGCTGTATGCCCGAAACCACAATACGCCCCAGCATGACATTGATTTCTTTTCTTACTGAGAGAAGCAGATCTCTTCCCGCCTGGGCAAGCAGGGCTTTTTCTTTTTCATCTTCACGGCGAATTCTTTCGTTTGCAGCAGAAATCATTTCTTCTGCCTCAAGCCGTGCCCGGGAGAGGATGGTATCAGCCTTTTGATTTGCTTCAGCCTCGATATTTCGAGCCTTTTCCTCTGCAGCCCTGATTCCTTCCTGATTTATTTTGTCGATCAGGTCTCTAATCTCTTCTGGCATATGTGAAACTCATCCCCCATTCTGGTTATTACCGAGGAATTTAATGAAATCCATATTCTGCCTCTTTTCGGAGTTGTAATGAATTTTTTCATTCCAGGTTCAACCTGCCTGGTGTTTCTTTTCTGTTTCCTGATCAGGGATATCAAATCAGCCGGCAATAGAAACAATCTCCATCATCACCATCAGGATATCACTTATCATATACATTCCTTTCAGACCCTATGAAAAGATCGATGGGATTACACTCATTCTTTGCTCCGGGAACGAAGAAAACTTTTATATTGTTATTTGCTAACATATAGCATGATTTATAATCGCCAGGGTGAAGACGGTGCTTGAGCTAAACGGAGTAACAAAAAAATTCGGAGGACTGGTCGCCGTCAACGGGGTCGATCTGAAGGTGGGAGAGGGTGAAATTCTCGGGCTTGTAGGGCCAAATGGAGCAGGAAAGACTACGCTCCTGAATATCATTTCAGGCATCTACCGGCCAGATAGTGGCTCGGTCCGGTATCTCGGTGAAGACATCTCCCGGTTCTCGATAAATAAGCTATGTAAAAAAGGCATTGCGAAGACGTTCCAGCAGACACATTCATTTCCTGGTATGACCGCACGGGAAAGTGTGATGATCGGATCGATCTTCGGGAACGGTCATAAAGTAACCCTTGACGAAGCTCGCGCGGAAGCAGCAGTTCTGCTTTCCCGCGTTGGATTTCCTGCTGAACGGGTAGATATGCCCCTCTTAAACCTGAATGTTATCGAGCTTCGTCGGACCCAGCTTGCACGGGCACTGGCTTCTCGTCCAAAAATCCTCCTTCTCGATGAACTGATGACAGGCCTCAATCCCAGTGAGAGTGCCGAGGCGATAGCTCTTATCAAAAGTCTCCGGGATGACGGGATTACCATTGTGATGATCGAGCACGTAATGCGGGTAATCCTGGGAGTCTCGGACCGGGTTGTCGTCCTGGATCATGGTGAAAAGATCGCAGATGCAACCCCGAACGAAGTGATACAGGACAAGCGGGTCATCGATTCGTATCTTGGCGAACGATATGCATGCTGACTCAAAATGCCCCGCTGCTCGAAATCCGGCAGCTGAATGTCTCCTATGCAAATCTGCAGGTTCTCTGGGACGTGAGCCTTTCCATTGGCGAGGGTGAGATTGTCACACTTCTTGGAGCAAATGGTGCAGGAAAGACCTCCCTTGTTCAGAGTATATTCGGCCTGAACAAGCCAAGGAGCGGCAGTATCCTTTTTCGTGGGAAGGCGATAACCGGCATTGCACCCTACGATGTTGTCAGGCAGGGTATAATGCTCGTACCGGAAAAACGCGAACTTTTTCCAAAAATGACCGTGAGGGAGAACCTGATGCTCGGAAGCTATTCGCATACCGGAAATATGGCCGATATCGGTGAGATATATGCACTGTTCCCTGCATTGCAGGAGCGGACAGACCAGCTTGCCGGTACACTCTCCGGGGGCGAACAGCAGATGCTGGCAATAGCCCGTGCCCTGATGGCCCGTCCCTCCATGATTGTTCTCGATGAACCATCCCTCGGGCTCTCCCCCCTGCTTGTTACTACCGTGCTTGATTCTGTGCAGAGCCTCAACAAGGGAGGCCTTACCATCCTTCTTGTCGAGCAGAATGTGCAGCATGCGCTCGAGATATCGCACCGGGCATATATACTTGAGAACGGGAGGATCACGAGGGAAGGATTTGCATCTGAACTGCTTAAAGATGACCAGATCAGGGAAGCATACCTGGGGTTATAGTCCTGAACAATTGTTAAAGTTTAAATAATTCTCTGCGCTTAATCAATGATTCGGTTTAATTTCAACAACAGCTACCTTCTGTCAGGAACTACCCCGGATGATCATAGCAGATGTTTCAGATATTCTGGAATTGGTAAACAGTAATTGAGAAGATTTCATATTCTTCTCTTTCTTGCATCAATAATACTCCTGATTTTTTCCGGGAGCGAGACAATCCCCTTAGGCAGGAAGATGATAATCAGGATCAGCAATACTCCGATAATAATGAAGCGTGCATACGTAAGCCCCATGGACTGGAGACTGTCCCAGATAAGGGTGATGACAACAGTCCCGATTACCGGCCCGGCAAGAGTCCCAAGACCCCCGCTGATAGAGTAGATAATCGGCCAGAAGGATATATCAACACCAAAAATTTCCGGGGTGATATATCCCAGGTAATGGATCTCAAGCGCACCGGCAAGGCCGGCAAAATACGCACTCACCATGAATGCGAACAGTTTATAGCGGACCGGGTCGATCCCTGCAGCCCTGGCCTCAAGCTCATTTTCCCGTATTGCTGAAAATGCAAGCCCTATTCTTGAATTCAATATTATCCTGAACAGGATGAGTATGAGAACTGCAATCAGCAGGATGGAGTAATATTCGTAGAGGAGATAGTTCGGGATCGAACTTGAAATCAGGGGAGGGGCTGCAACACCATCCCATCCACCTGTTGTTGACGCGAACTGGCTCACTACAAGTACCTGGATAATGATTGCAAACCCGAAGGTGACCATGGCCAGGAACCACTCCTTGAGTCTTACACAAATGACCCCTATAAAAAGACCGATAAAAGCTGCGGCGGCACCACCGAAGAATATGGTCAGGTATGGGGAGAGCCCTGATTTAACCGCAATCAGGGTTGAAACATACCCCCCGATCCCGAAAAATGCTGCATGACCAAGAGAGCCCTGGCCAGTGTATGTAAGAAAATTCCATGCCGATGAGAAGATGATGAAAATGAGCATAATGATGAGAACGGTCAGGAGATAGACATTGCCTGATACAATTGGGAAGAGGATGGCACACAGGAGGGTTACCAGGATCACGAGTAATGTTGTCCGGTTTTTTACGATCTCCATTTCTTACTCCCCCGATTCCCCAAATAGCCCGGTTGGCCGGAAAATGAGGACGACAATAAGAATGATGAATGCAACCGCATCCTTCCAGGCACCACCAATCGTGAATATCGTGATATTTTCGGCAATACCGAGCAGGAGGCCAGCGGCAATCGCACCAGGGATACTTCCAAGGCCCCCGATAATCACAATGGCAAATGCTTTCACTGCCGGAATCGATCCCATGTACGGGTTAAATACCTGGCCGCTTACCACCCATAAGGTACCAGCTGCTCCTGCAATACCTGCCCCGATACCAAAACTGATCATGTCCATTTTTTCGACATTAATCCCGACAAGCATCGCTCCTTTCCGATTCTGGCTCGTCGCACGGATCGCATGGCCAAGAGATGTTCTCCGGAGAAAAATATAGAGTCCGATAAGAATTCCTGCCGTTGTTGCAATGATAATGAGATAATCAAGGGGTATTTTCATACCGCCGATCATGATGGTGATCGATTCATAAGGACTATGGAGGACTCTCCACTCATCAGTCCATATGATCGCTGCTGCGTTTTCGAGGATATAGATCAGGCCGATGCTGATAAAGATCTCATTGAGTTTTCCTGTGCCAAGAATGGGCCGGAAACAGAGTCGTTCGATTGTCACACCCACAAGGATAAGTATCGGGATTGAGGCGGCCAGCAGAACGTACGGGTTGAATCCGGAGATCACAAAGAAGGTGAAGGTAACATAGGCACCTATCATCAGGAGCTGGCCGTGGGCAAAGTTCACGACTTTCATTACCCCGAAAATGAGATTCAGACCCGTCGCAAGGAGGATGTAGATACATCCGGCATAAAGCCCCCAGAAAAGGACCGGTACAATGATCTCGGGATTCAAATCCATCGGCTTATCATCACCTCATATGAGGGCTGGACGGAAAAAATGTGTGTTATGTTTTTCCCGGCTCAAACCAGTCGGGAAGTATGAAATCGGTTTCTTTCAGACTGGCAGGCCATATAATTTTTGGCCTGGTCTCATTCACAGACCCGTCCCAGAAGAGCTGCTCCATCGTTAGGTCAAACTTGCTCTCCCGGTAATCTGGGGAAAAATTGATCGTCTGGCCTTTCATGGTTTCAACCATCTGGGGCATCTGGATCTGTGCAATTGAATCCTTCACCTGGGTCTTGTTGAGTGTCCCTGCGTCTTCAACCGCCTGGGCTGCGATGTATACCCCTTCGTAGGTTGCCACTCCCATCATGCCGGGGAAGCCGCCAAATTTCTTATCGAAATCGGTGACGAATTTGTTGTAAGCAGCCTCAGTCGGGCCTTTGGGAACCGTGTACGGCGAGAACCTGCTCTGGACTATCGAATATTCACCATACTTCCCCACTCCCTTATAGAAATCGGGATCGTCATTTGGTTCCACCGCAGTGAAGATCTTGTTGAGACCGACATCCCGCATAGCTTGTGTCTCGATTGGGATCTGTTCATTCAGGAATGCTGCTACATAGACAACATCGGGATCGGCATTCTTGATGCTGGTGAGCACGGTGCGGTAATCACTCTCTCCCATCTTGAAAGCCTCTTCCGCAACAACATCAATGTTCAGGTTGTTCTTTGCTATGGTATCCTTTATCGCCGTCTGGTGTCCTTTTCCATACGGACTGTCCTGATACAGGATGGCCAGTTTCAGCGGACGATCTGCCGAAAACCCGAATTTGGCATTGATTGCCGGTCGAATGGTATCATTGATGAAGAGTGTGATCTGGCTCCCCGAATCATCACACGTTGGAGCATGGTGGAACATATACGAGGTATCCACATCAGGATTCCGGGTGATGGTGGGGGTTGATGCACCGGTAATTATGTAGGGCACCTTGTTTGCGGCCACAATCGATTGGTGTGCCGAGACAACAGCACTTGAAAAGCCACCAACAAGAATATCGACATTGTCCTGGGTGATCATCCTCGATACAGCCTTCTGTCCCCCTTCCCGGGTGGATTCATCGTCACCCTGCACAAGCCGGATCGGGATTTTTTTGTTCAGATCCGCAATATAAACCCCGCCATCGGCATTGATCTCATCGGCAGCTAGCTGTGCAGACTGCCAGATATCTTTTCCGGTGGTGCTTGCGGGCCCGGTCATCGATGCAACAACACCGATCTTCAGTTCCTCACCCGATGCCTGTTCCTCTGTACATCCTGCAATCAGCACGAGGCCGATGAATACAATGAGAATAAATCCAAGAGTCCTTTTCATGGTTCTCCCGCTCTACCTTGCTATGTTATAGCATGACAATTTAGTTGAAACGAAAATAAAGATTGCTATTCGACTGTCGACTGTAAGAATTGAAGCATATAATTAAAAAAAGAGAGCCTGGAAGATGTGCCTTCAATCCACTTTATAATAACTTCTAAAAAAGGGTATCTGTGCTTCCAGTATTTATGGGGGGTTCAACTTCACGGTCTTCCCCCCCTCGCCAATCTCCCGGGCAAATACCCGTACCCGGTCCTCCAAGATTGCCACCACGATCCCGGGGCTCTCTTGCTGATCCTGGTATAAGGTTGAGGTAGAGATTATTCCGTGGCCGCCCGACCCTCCAACAGTTGGCAATTTCCAGCAGACTGAAAGCTTCGAATGTCCTCCGTTCAGTATCGGAAGGAGCGGCAGGGTCTAAATACATCTTTACCATATACCGGGATTTTACATCTGGTAATTCCCGGACGAAATCAGTACGACATGAGGGGGTCAGCCCTGCACGCGTGTCTGGGACTGTTCCCGTAAAAAGGAGAAGAGATAATAAGTGCCTCCCGATCCTTTTCCTGTCGATCCACTTGCATTCCAACCACCAAAAGGCTGGGCGCCAGGCCATGCACCGGTGGTTGCCCCGCCCGACCGGTTCGCATAGCAGACACCTGACCGGATATGTCGAAAGAAGAGATCGAGTTCTTCTGGATCTGCGCTGAATATCCCCGCACAAAGGCCGTATTCAGAGGAATTGGCCAGCCAAATGGCTTCATCAAGGGATTCCACCGTTTTTACCAGGAGAAACGGCACAAATAGTTCATCGCGAAAAAGAGGGTGGGTAGAGGGAAGCCCTGTTGCAAGAACAGGAGGAACATAATAACCGCGATCGAAAAGTCCTCCTTCCAGCCGCGAACCACCCGATTCTATGGAACCTCCCGCAGCCCTGCAATCAGTTACAGCACGCTGATATACGCCATAAGCCTTGTTGTCGATAACCGGACCGGTAAAAGAGGCCCGTTCCCGTGGATCTCCTACAACAATGTTGGAGATTCTGGCTTTCAGGGTATCAAAAAATAAAGCCGCTATCTTCTTATCGACATAGACACGCGATGTTGCACTGCACTTCTGCCCGGAAAACCCGAACGCCGCCCGGGCAATACCTTCGGCAGCCCGTTCGATATCAGCATGAGAAGTCACGATGCAGGGGTTTTTACTTCCCATCTCTGTAATAACCGGTTTTGGAAAGGGGCTCTTTTCAGCCATTCCCCTGTACAATTCCATACCTGCCTTTCGTGAACCGGTAAATGCAATGCCTGACACATTCGGGTCGGTTATAGTGGACAACCCGAATTCTTCCCCCGGCCCGGTTACAATGATGAAGACATCTTCGGGCAAACCTGCCCTTGTAAGGAGCCGGGAGAGAGCAAAGAGCGAAAGGGGGGTCATGCGGGATGGTTTTGCAACAACGCTGTTCCCGCAGATAAGCGCTCCCCCGGACATACCGGTTGCGAGCGCAAGGGGAAAATTAAAGGGGGATATGACTGCAAAGACTCCGTATGGGCGTAGTATACTCTGGCACTCCTCCCCGGTCAGCGGGGATTTCATGGGAATCTCGTAGCCGCTGTTCTGCTCATATGTTTCCGCGTAATACCTGAGCAGATCAATACTCTCCGATACTTCGGCTATTGCTTCAAATCGGTTTTTTCCTGACTCGAGAGTGATAATCGCAGCGAGATGAAACAGATCCTCTTCCATGAGGTCTGCAGTTTTACGGATAATCCGTACTCTCTCTCTCCACTCTTGCGCCTCCCAAGATGGCTGATGCACTGATGCTGCCCTGAAAGCATCCCTTGCATCACGGGACGTCCCATTCTCGAAATACCCCAGGGAAATCTCTTTGTCAATGGGTGAGCGAACCTCATACCATCCGGCATCCCTGTTCTCATGCTCGTCAATAACCATGGGATGGTGCTGTCCCAGACCGGCCTCCGCCTCGTCCAGTGCTGATTCGTAAGGTGAATGAATCGTATCATCTGAAAAGAGTGATGCATAGGTAATCCGGCTCTTCATGAATCTTCTTCCTCACTTCTATCAGTATCATCAATAGTGAAATACCAGGGGTATGGGTGGCCACATCTCTGGTGCTGACAGGCCATAAATCCCGTTTTGTGAGAACTTGAGAATCCTGGATTTTTCATGGATCCTTCAGATAATTCTTAATTGAATGCCGGAATGCTTCATTACAGGCTCTTCACATTAATCGCGCGCTTATCGTTCATGAACGCAATAACACAGAGTTTAAGAAGAAAAAATTAAGAAAAATATATATGTAATTAGTTACTATTGGGGTATGCCTCAGAGGGGAAAAACTGGGGATACCTGCAAGGATTTGACCAGCAGGGAGATCCAAACGGCTTGAAGATCTTCCGGCGAATAAGAGGTCAGATCATTGGGCCGAACAAATGTTCAGGAAGACCCGATGCAGCATGGAATGGATCCGTCACATCATAACGGCACGACGATTGACGGATGAATACGACATTCCAGATGACTGGGCCGCACAGAGGTCTCGGAGAACATGATGCTCTGTTACCGTGAACAAGCCGGTCAGAACGGCGGAAGACCGGTACGTGAATAAGACACGGCACCAGGGGGCCGACCATGCGTTTCCGTTGATTACCTCCTGGGGCACCTTCATATATTGCATAAATGCCCAAATTCTGGTATGCTGGCTTGCGGCATATTTTTCCGCAGCCAAATAATTAATGTGGAATCCTGAATATTCCTTCTGCAATGCCCCGTATATTCAAGCGACCTCATATCGTGGTAAGCAAATGCATCGAATTTGAACCATGCCGTAATAACGGAGATATTGTCACAAGTCATATTGTTTTAAAATTAAAGGAGCATGTAGATTTTATTCCGGTCTGTCCGGAAGTGGAGATAGGGCTTGGGATTCCCCGCCCTACTCTCCGGATTGTGAGATCCGGGGATGATGACCATCTTATCCAGCCAGAGACCGGGAGGGATGTGAGTGAGGAGATGAATATCTTCTCACAGAAATTTCTTGGTACTCTGCCCGCGGTTGAGGGCTTCATTCTGAAGAACAAGTCCCCTACATCAGGAATCCGGGATGTAAAAGTCTATCCTTCTGCCGGAAAATCAGGTCCTGTTGGACATGCCCCTGGTTTTTTTGGGAGAGAAATTATTAAACGATTCCCGTTTCTCCCTGTTGAGGATGAAGGCAGGCTCCGGAATATTCGGATACGTGATCACTTTCTGACCCGAATCTTTTCAAATGCCGATTTTCATCAGGCCAGGAAAAAAGGAAGGCTCATGGACCTGTTGCGCTTCCATAATGAGAACAGATACTTGCTCATTGCTCACAGCAGGATTTTTTATGATTCTCTTGAGCGGCTTGTTGGGAAGAACCAGCAGGATCCGGTGAATGTCATGTTCGATAGGTATGGGGATATCCTCTTCAGGGCTCTTATGAATCCACCCACCTGCGATTCCAATATCGAGGTCCTGCTCCAGGCATTTGGGCATTTTAAAGGAAAACTGACTTCAGGAGAGACAGGGTTCTTTCTCCGGTCAGTCGATCGTTACCGGAAGGGGACGATCTCACTATGCGGACCGAAGAATATCATTGCACTCTGGATTGCCAGAGAAAATGATCACCTGCTAGGAAACCAGACATTTTTTTATACCTTTTCCCGAGAACCTTGTAGAACCCGAACCTGCAGAAACTGATAGGAGGCGTGATTTTTGGAGAGAACAGGAATAACAGAAAAGAATTTTGCCGCTTGTTTCGGACGATATCTGAAGGTGGCATCATCAGGAGGTCTCGGCCCTGCCTGTTTCCAGGCAGGACGTCAACCAATGGATTGAACGTTCATTCGGTGACTTAGTTGGACACTAATACACCTGCTATAGAATAGCAGGGAATAATTATTAAATCTTTTGGATTTTTCAGGGTAAAATTACCACAGGACTAGCCCCCTATCAATAAGGAACTTCTCCTGCAGATCACACTATTAAAAAACGGTTCTGCCCCATGGAAAAACGGACTTATTCCGCCCAGAAGCCTGAAACAAGATCCGGCTATTTGAGACTATTGTTGATGAATGAATCCTTCAGAGAGGAGATCATCGAGCCACCTGTCAAGTAAGGAGGCGAGATCATTTTTCACCCTGAGATTGACCATTCCGGGTTGTGGATACACGACCCTCCGTTCTGTCCTGTCCTGATAGGCTAAAGGCTCGGCGGTCTTTCTGATATGGTCAATCCGTATCTCCATATCCGGATCGGCGATCGTGAAGCCATCGATAACCTTGTTCTGTGAGAGGGCATAACAGTCCTCACTTATCCGATCTATGCAGAGCGGAACGAAAGGCGGTTTCTCAATGACTGCATATTGCCGTATCCCAAACACTCCCATCCTGTCCATCTTCCCATAAATCCGTTGATAAATATCCTCCACAGTATCCTCCCTCATACGGGTATTCATAAACCATACCCTTAAAACTTCTCCCTCAGCGCGGATATCTTTCCTGGTAATTTCTGAGAAAAGGATAGAACAGACCGGCAATGACTGCATTGACCAGTGCAGTTGCAGTAATCACGATAACCATGGTTGCCAGGAAATTCCCGGTATGCAGAAATGCCTCTAAAACCCGGACTCCGGCAAGCGACAGTGCGAGAGCAGTAAAAACGGCCCCACTCGCGATAGTCGCTGTAAAAGCTGCCGCATAAGGTGCCGCTCTCTTGTGATACCGGAGAGAGATGAATACAAGCAGGCATATGGCGGCACCCAGTGGTTCTGATAATAAAAAAGCGGGGTTAATCAATGAGCGGCTGATGAGAGCCGAGATAACCCCGCTGATGAATCCGATCCCCATCGCTTCACCAAATGAAGGTAGGATCAGCATGATGGCAATGCTATAGAAGGCAACCAGTATATTAGGGGTCACTGTCTCTCCAACCATCACAAGAATGAAGCGCAGTAATGTACCTGCACTGAGAAGCACGGCAACGATAAAAATATCCCGTGAATCCATGATGGTTCCAGCATGCCTTCACCCTCCCTGCATATCTATCTTATTGTTGCCAAAAAATCCCGTAATAAAAGAAGCAGGCAATCAGGTGCCGACATGTTCGATGAGAATGCGAATGCCGATTACGATGAGCACAATTCCACCGGCAACCTCAACAGGGCTTCCGAAACGTGCCGAAAGGCGGGAGCCGAGCATAACGCCCGCAAATGAGAATATAAGACTTATAAGACCGATAATGGCTGAAGCCTGAACAATCCCGGTCGACAGCAGAGCAAGAGACAGCCCGACGCCAAGGGAATCTATGCTCGTTGCAATGGAGAGGATGAGCAGGACTGGGACTGACAGGTAATTCCTGTCCGGGGCCTTTTCACCCTTGAACCCTTCATGCACCAACTTTCCTCCTATGACTGCAAGAATGACGAAAGCAACCCAGTGGTCGATGTATCCAATCGTCGCTGCAATCCAGGTTCCTGCTGCCCATCCGATGAGAGCCATTGCAGACTGGAATGCGCCAAAGAAAATAGCCATGACCGCTGCAGAAAAAAGCTTTCTCTCTTTTATCACAGTCCCTGCAGCCAGTGAAACGGCAAAACAGTCCATTGCAAGGGCAATTGCAATGGCCAGCACCGTCAGGGTTTCCATTATCCATGGTTGGTTTTCCCATTGGATAAGTATTGTCCGTTGTCTCCGGTGATTGTTGAAGCTGTGAAAAATTATCTGAATTTTGTCTTATAACTGTGACGAAAAAGTATTTTAGTCGTCGGAAGAAATATCTGCCATGCTATAACATGTCAGGGTGAAGAGCTATTACCGTTTCGGGCTATGATGAGGTGTACCGGCAATCAATTGAAGATCCGGAGGCATTCTGGGGGCATGCTGCAGAAGAAATATTCTGGGAAAAGCGATGGAATAAAGTTCTTGGGAATTCCAGCGGCCCATATTACCGATGGTTTGAAGGCGGGGTCCTCAACACCTGCCACAACTGCCTAGATCTCCATGTGGAACGCGGAAAAGGGGAACATACCGCGCTCATTTACGACAGCCCGGTTACCTCGACCATACAGAAATTCAGTTACCGGGAACTGAGGGACCTCGTTGCAATGTGCGCAGGCGGACTCGTTCAGCATGGCGTGAAGAAAGGAGATCGCGTGGTCATCTATATGCCCATGATCCCTGAAACGGTTATCGCCATGCTGGCCTGTGCGAGGATCGGGGCAATTCACTCGGTCGTATTTGGCGGCTTTGCTGCACGGGAACTCGCGGCACGAATCAGAGACGCACATCCAACGATGATTATATCGGCTTCCTGCGGGATAGAGATCAGCAGAGTTATTCCTTATAAACCGCTGCTGGATGAAGCTATCACCCTTTCCGGAACCGGACCTGTCCAATGCGTGATATGTCAACGTCCCCATGCCCAGGCAACCCTTATCGAAGGACGGGATATTTCATGGGATACATTGATGGATGCTCAACCTGTCCCGTGTGTTCCCTGTAAAGCGACCGATCCCCTGTATATCCTTTATACATCGGGAACCACGGGGATACCAAAAGGAGTGGTCCGGGATAACGGCGGACATCTTGTTGCACTAACCTGGAGTATGCGGTATATTTATGGTATGAAGCCGGGAGAAGTCTTCTGGGCTGCTTCTGATGTCGGCTGGGTGGTAGGGCATTCCTATATTGTATATGCTCCCCTCGCATACGGTTGCACGACAATTCTTTATGAAGGTAAATCGGTTGGAACTCCGGATCCGGGAGCATTCTGGAGGGTAATTGCCGAGCATGGGGTGGATGTGCTCTTCACTGCACCGACAGCGTTCCGCGCTATAAAGAGGGAAGACCCTGAAGGAGTATACATTAAAAAATACGACCTGTCCAGGTTCCGGATGCTCTTTCTCGCGGGTGAGCGGTGTGATCCCGATACGCTCCACTGGGCGGAAAACCGGCTCAGCGTGCCGGTAATCGATCACTGGTGGCAGACTGAAACCGGCTGGGCAATCGGTGCCAATACCGCGGGTCTCGGGCTTCTCCCGGTGAAGGCAGGATCCTGCACAAAGCCGGTACCCGGGTATGATGTCCATGTGCTGGATGATCACGGTGAAGAACTTGCCCCGTCACAGAGCGGGACTATCGCAATTAAGCTGCCACTTCCACCGGGGTGTCTCACCACGCTCTGGAACAATGATCATGACTTCTACAAGACCTATCTTTCAGAATATCCCGGTTATTATCTTACCGGAGATGCGGGTTTCATTGACAGGGAAGGGTATCTCTGGATTATGGGACGGACCGATGACATCATTAATACCGCAGGGCACCGGCTCTCCACCGGAGCCATGGAGGAGGTACTGGCATCGCACCCGGATGTGGCTGAATGCGCAGTGACCGGAGTTGCTGACGAGGTGAAAGGGGAGATACCGGTTGGGTTTGTCGTACTCAAGGCAGGAGTACACAGGGATCCCTCACGTATCGAGCAGGAACTCATCCTGATGGTAAGGGAGCGGATAGGGCCCATAGCATCTTTCAAACTTGCCCTGGTGGTGCGGAGACTTCCCAAAACACGGTCAGGGAAGATTCTTCGTGGAACTATCAAAAAAATTGCTGATGGCGCTGAATACCGGGTGCCGGCAACCATAGACGATCCGGCAATCCTTGATGAGATAAAACAGAGCCTGGCAATCAGGGGTTATGCAAAGCAGCAGAATAAATGAGAGGCCGGGTTCAACTCACTCGAGATCCCGCGATAACAATGGAAGCAGACCATTACACCTCGCACTTTTTTTTGGTTCCTGTCACCCCTCAATTGTTAATCCTGAAAAACATCCGGACTGGTACGATCTTTTTCTCCTTAAAATTTATGGATTAAGGATGTAAATCGCATAATTCAGCACAGTGGCAAATGAAACCCATAAGAGGTAGGGTATGAGCAGCCAGGCAGCTGCTTTTCGCACAGGGAAGAATGCAATCATGGTCGCCAGGATGAAAATCCAGAGGGGAAGTATGACCATAAGCCCGGCAACCGGGGATTCCAGTGCAAAGAAGGCAAATGACCAGATGGTATTCAGGATTAGCTGGATGGCAAACAGGACGAGAGGAATACGAACGTCACGGCCTTTCCTCCCTTCCATGATAACGAGATATAAGGATATCCCCATCAGGATATACAGTATGGTCCAGGCCGGTGCAAAAATCCATGAGGGAGGATTGAAGGCGGGTTTCACCAGGCTTTCGTACCATGTACCCGGCCCGGTACTGGTCACAAGTGCACCGAGAAAGCCGGCACAGTTGCACAATACTATCGCACCGATAAGGATCAGTGCAGATTGCCTGTTGAATGCTCGTTCTTCCATATGATATCCTGTGTGTTGGGTCAGATAACATTTCCCCCATAAGGATACCAGGTGGAACAAGCAGCAGGTAATACCCGCATTACCTCAAAGAACTTGAGAAGTGGATTCCCGTGTTCAGGTAAGGAATGATTTTCCCGGCTTATTGCAGGCAGCAGGCATCCGGTTTCGGACCATGCAGCCTTTCCACGTCACACTGGTCCATTCAAGGAAAGAGCTGAGAGGCAGGGGATCAATTAACGCCAGGTGTCCGTAACCTGGCCTCTATCCGGTTCTTGGTATAGGTTAAATGTTTCCCGGTGCCAACACCATTGGGAACCATGGAACAGCGGACAGTGAGGATTGGACTGATCCAGAACGAAGTATCCGGGAATACTGAAGATAACCTCTCCCGTACCCTTGAACTGACCCTCGAAGCAGCTCGCAAGGGTGCACGGATCATCTGCCTCGAAGAACTGTTCAGAACACCATATTTTCCCCAGTACGCATACAGGGATGCAACCTGCTATGCCGAAACTATCCCGGGACAGTCCACTCGTGAATTTGCCTCACTGGCGCGATCATGCGAAGTGTCCGTCATCGTCCCGTTATATGAAAGGGGTATGGACGGCAGGTTTTACAATGCAGCGGTGGTGATTGATGATACCGGCACGATCCTTACTCCCTACAGGAAAGTGCATATTCCCCATGATCCGCTTTTTTACGAACAAAATTATTTTTCCCGTGGTAATGGCTATCATGTCTATACCTGTGGACCGGTGAAAATTGCGGTCCTGATCTGCTACGACCAGTGGTTCCCTGAAGCGGCGCGTGCCGTAACCCTGATGGGGGCAGAAATAATCTTTTACCCGACCGCTATCGGCTGGATAAGGGGTCTTGAAGATCCGGGTGAAGGAGACTGGCGTGATGCATGGGAGACTGTCCAGCGGGGTCATGCTATTGCAAACGGGGTACACATTGCCACCGTGAACCGTATTGGAACCGAGGGAGAACTCACATTCTGGGGGAGCTCGTTTATTACCGATTCATTCGGGAATATTGTTGCACGGGCAGGAAGCCATAATGATGAAGTTATTATTGCTGATATTTCGCTGGATATGAATGAGATGGTTCGCGAAGGATGGGGTTTTCTCCGGAACCGGAGACCTGATACCTACGGTATTCTCACAAAACTGGAGTGAAAGGCAGTGCATATTTGTTACGGTCCCGGCGAGGATACCCCACGCTCTCTCGGATACATGATGCCTGCAGAGTGGGAGAAGCAGGAAGGGATATGGATCTCCTGGCCTGGGGATGAGGATACCTTCACGGACCTTCGGCAGGTTGAACGTGCCTATACCCAGATGATCAGAGCGGTCTCCCCCTATGAAAAAATTCACCTGCTTGTCCGTGATGGGGAGACAGCAGAATACGTGATGGGTCTTTTCAGGGATAAGGAAATCAGGAGGGAACATCTGAAATTTCATCGGGCTGATTATGCCGACGTCTGGTTCAGGGATTATGGCCCGAGTTTTGTCATTCACCGTGACAAATCAGCGCTCGCCATGGTAGACTGGACATTTAATGCATGGGGAAACAAATATCCGGGCCTCCTGTATGATGACATCATCCCCTCAATGATAAATCAGGATCTCGACATACCACGGTTTGTTCCCGGGATTGTCATGGAAGGGGGTTCAATCGATGTGAACGGATGCGGTACCGTCCTGACAACCAAACAGTGTCTCCTCAACCCGAACCGCAATCCCGGCCTCGACCGAACCGGGATCGAGTGGTATCTCCGGGAATATCTCGGTTGCAGCCATGTCCTCTGGTTAAATGAGGGAATTGCAGGGGATGATACGGACGGTCATGTTGATGATATCGCCCGGTTTGTGGATAATACAACAATCCTCTGTGCACTGGAAGAAAATCCTGATGATGAGAATTATCCGGCCCTGCTGGAAAACTATCATTTATTGAAAAAAGCCGTTGATCAGGATGGAATACCGATTACCGTTATCCCGATCCCAATGCCGGGAGAGATCAGGAATGACAACAGACTCCCTGCCAGCTATGTCAATTTCCTGATAACAAACAAGCTGGTTCTCTTTCCCACCTTCAACCATCATACTGATGGGATTGCACAGACGATCCTTGAGGGAGTATTCCCGGGAAGAGATATAATTGGAATCGACTGCAGGGCGATGGTCCATGGTCTTGGAACACTCCACTGTATTAGCCAGCAGCAGCCCGAACCTTAAATTGTGTGCTTTTTTCGAGAAAAGCTTAATCAATACTGTCCCCTGGGATTTCAGGCAAGTACTATGCAATGTCATAAACTGAGTAAAGCCATAAAAAGAGGGTATGATTAGTGGTAATGATGATCCCATCGTCACGGGCTCTTTTTGGGGCTTTTCCTGAAATATTCTGCCGGAGAGAGAATACGGGACGGAATATCCTTCTGAAAAGCGATGATGAAATATTCCGTATTTTTCTGACCAGAGATCTCCAGTAGATCTCTAGCTCTTACTATGGATATTTGACAATGCAGGAGTAATGAAAGTATACACCTGGCGGGATTACTAAGCCGGGATTGCAGGGCTGGACCATGGATGAGAACTGGGTTAATGAAAGGGTGCGATTTGAAGTTCCATCCTTAACAGATCTTTCCAGGGAGGGTATCAGTGCCGTTGACATGCACTGTCATACCAATCATTCTGATGCCCCGGTCAGGGTACCTGATGCTCTCCGTTATGCAGCAGGAAAGGGGATCGGGATAGCAATTACCGATCACAACCAGGTCAGCGGCAGCATCGAGGCATTACAGAAAGCGACAACCACCCTTGTTATTCCGGGAATTGAAGTAAGTGCTTTTGATGGTCCGCATATCCTGATATATTTTTACTCGGCAGTGGATCTTGCGGATTTTTACAGAACTTCAATCGAAAAGAAAAAGCAAAATAGCCCGTATCTTGCCATCCGGGCATCCACTTTTGATATCCTTGAGATGGCATCGGATTACTCATGTATCTGCAGTGCTGCCCATCCGTATGGGTATCTCCTGTTCAACAAGGGAATCGGGCGATGTGTTGAACGAAACTATCTGCCGGAAGAGCTGATCTCCCGCTTTGATGCAATTGAGGTAATAAGCGGAGGGATGCCGAGGTCAGAAAATATAAGGGCTGTGCATATGGCCAGAAAGTATCATCTCGGGTTCACCGGGGGAACCGATGCTCACCTTCTTCATGATTACGGAAGAGTCCTTACCTTTGCTTTTACTGAAACCGTGGATGAATTCCTGGATGCTGTCAAGGATCACCAGAACTATATTATCGGAAAAGAAAAGAGCCTTTTTGGGAAGGGGCTGATGGGTACCCTGATTGCCCCCCGTTATTTTCCTTATCTCTTCCCGTCACTTGCAATTCATTACGAGCAGAACGTCCCGAGAATCCGAAGGTTTCTCCTGCGTCAGCAGGGTCAGCAGAAGTGATGGATAAAAAAATGTCCGATCTCAACAGGCAAACAGGGACGAAGGGGCATGGAGAGGAACGGGTTGTACCGGAGACTCCACAAATCATCATCCATGCTGATATGGACAGTTTTTATGCATCGATTGAAGCACGGGAGCATCCGGAAATGGCAAAAAAACCAGTGGTGGTAGGAGCGGACCCCCAGGATGGTTTTGGCAGGGGTGTTGTCTGCACCTGTTCCTATGAGGCGCGTAAATATGGTATTCACTCTGCTATGCCCATCTCCCGTGCATTCCAACTCTGCCCGGATGCATACTTCCTCTCCCCTGATTTCAGCCTCTATGAAAAGGTTTCTTCCCGGGTGATGGAGATCATGAAACACTACCCGGGGAGATTTGAACAGGCAGGTATCGATGAGGCCTTTCTTGATTTCACCCATACCGGTTCCTTTGCAAATGCCTGCGAGAGAGCCATGCTCCTCAAAGAGGAAATACGGGTGAGGGAGGGGCTTACCTGTTCGATTGGTATCGCCACCGGCAAAATCCTTGCAAAAATTGCGTCCGATTTCCGGAAACCTGATGGCCTTACGGCAATTCTTCCAGACACGGCAAGGGAATTTCTTGCACCTCTTCCAGTAGAAAAGATACCCGGTGTAGGAAAAAAGACTGCCGGGGACCTGCACGGACTTGGTATCTATACAATCGGGGATCTGGCATCAGCAGATATCCAGCATCTTATCGGGAAATACGGCCGCTCTGCAGCAGGCCTCCAGTCTATTGCACGAGGAGAAGATTGGAGTGGGATTGAAACACGTCAGGGATTCTGTTCGGTGAGCCGCGAAACCACCTTTGACCATGATACCTCTGATACCGGTCTCCTCATACTGACGCTCGATACCCTTGCACAAGACCTTTCATCCTGGTGTGATAATGAGAGCATCTCTTATCGGACAGTTACGATAAAATTACGATACGAAGGTTTTATCACCCGGACACGGGCCAGGACTTTCGCAAGGCATACCACTGGAATGAGAACAATACAGGGATGTGCATGGCAACTCTTCAGAGAATTATATGACGGCAGGAACGTCAGGCTGATCGGTATCAGGCTTTCAGGACTTCGGGCAAGTGACAGAAAGCAGAAGAGGATCGGGGAATTTCATTCAACTACCCAGCAGAACGAGTATCGACCTGAAGAGTAACCTGCGAGGGCGAGACCCGGAGAATCGATGAAACGGGACTCCATATCATGCCATCACCCAAGATGCCGAAAGCGGAATAGTTATCCGTTATGGATATTCTCTATCAATAACCAGAGGCGAAATGATGCCTGATGAGCTATCTGAAGATCCAGTCACCCGTTTATATATCCTGATCACGCGGTATACGGTGATCACAGGGTTGCCTGATATTGAATCCTACAGGAAAATTATCAGGGATAAACCCGGCCGCTGCATATTCAGAGGCTGCACTGAACCGATTGCATGGGAGGACCGCAAGGGCGAAAATTTCCTTTGTGAGGGGCATTATCACCTAATAAAACAGTGGATATCTGATGCCCGGAAAGGACTGATCCCGGGCAAGCATACAGCAATTTTTTCACAGGATCCCGGGAGGTCTTCATGACGCTTTTTTGTTCTCCAGTCAGAAGTTACAATACTCCGAATGGGCCTGTACGGGAAGAACTTGATACGATTAGGCAGAGAATACAAGGGATATATGGAAGATCCTGATCTCTTCTCTTGTAATGAGCAATATATCCCAGAAAAACAAGTGCCTCCGAATTACCAGTAATAAGGGAAAGGGGACACAGATCTTCACTTTTCTGCTATCATTCGGGAAAGGATCCGTGCACCTTCATAACCAACTGTCCTCTGGCTTCCATGCATCACATCGATAATCCGGATACCGGGGATTGCTGCGAAGGGGCGCTCGAGCATTCCCCCCAGGATCACGCCGATGCCCTGTTCGGCTAAGGCAGCCTTAATCTCGTGATACGATGGCTCAACAAGGATCCTGCACTCACTCCCTGCAGCTTCCCTGATCTGCCCTGGCGAAGGGGGTGGAAAGTCAAGGACAATGAGACGGGGAGGGCATGAGAGATCGGAAAGGAACAGGGAGAGTGCGATCGCCCGCGTGGGACCTGCAAAAATGGCGATGTGAAGTGATGGGTCAATCGAAGGGAGATCGAAGGCATTCTCCCAAGGATTTTCTCCTGGAGAGAGGGACAGGGCAGAACGGATGGTTTCCAGGAATATTTCAGTTTGCCTTACCCCGATCGGGAGACTGGTGATAAGATATGGTGTGCCAAACTTTTCCAGGAGCACCTCGGCAGCACCCAGTCCCGAAGCCTCGCATACCACAACATTCAGAGCAACATCTCCCATTCTTGCAAGCTGCTCCCTTTGCAGCCCGGCAGTGAAGACTGCGTTGACCTTAATTCCTGATGAGGTTATGATATGTCGAATTTCTGTCAGATCGGGACCTGAACGGAGAACCCCAATAAGATTGACGGTTCGGAAGAGTGAATCCCCGGTGCTTCCGGCAAGGGCTGCGGCAACCTTGGCAAGGCAGTCGCGCAAACCCCCTGCATGATCTCCCTCAAAACCTCCGGAATCGATGGCGATGGCTTTTGATGCGACAGAGGCCTCCCGGACAGCCGCGCTGACGTCTTCCCCGATAATTCCTGTTGCACAGCAGGAAAGGACAAAGAGCAGATCCGGGTGAAATGTGCTGTCAAGTTCAACAATAGCCCTTGTAAGTTTCTCTTCAGCACCAAAGATCACATCGTGCTCATCAAGGCATGTTGAAAATATCTCGCTTGGCCGGTCCCCCCTCATACCAAGGATATAATTGATGTGGTACACGCAGCCTTTCGGTCCATGCACAAGAATGATTGCATTCTTTATCGTCGAAAGCGCTTTTATCGTGCCAAAAAGCCTGCACGTACTTCGTGGAATTCTGGATGCTGCCTGCGGCATACAGTACGTTCCCCCGGGCTCCTCTTCTGATGATTGGGCTGCCTGATCTTTAAACCAATGGATTGCATACCGAGAGGATCTGTGCCAGCATGGTTTCAGGGTCAGGGCGAAGCGGGGATTCTAGCCCTTACGACAGAGGCAAGTAATGATATTAATGAGAAGCGAGAATAGTAATGACGCGTTGAATGATGAACAGGCGGGTTAATGAGGAGTATATCCTCCTTTTTTTCGAGTTGTTGTTCCTTGGATTTGCCTACCAGGCAATCGTAATAGAGGATACAACAAGATTTTATGTTGTCATTGCCTCCATGCTCCTCATTCTTGTCCCGCTTCTCGCGGAAAGGAAGTTTGCTATCAGCCTGCCCGCCGGAACAAAGGCATTGATTGCATTCGCCCTCTTTCTCCATGTTGCCGGGGGAATCAACCGCTGGTACTGGAAATTTATGCCCTATTACGACAAGTTCGCGCATATCGTCTCCGCCTTCGCTCTCGGGCTGGTAATCTTCTCTTTCTTCCTTCTCCTCGATTACTGGGAGATCCGGATGCAGCCTTCCCGTATATATGCCGGGATCTTTATTTTCGTTCTCATATTTGGTGTCAGCTGGGAGATAGGTGAATACTACATCGATGTGCTCGTAAAATCATCGTATAATAACGGAATTACGGATTCCATCCTTGATGTAATCTCAAATATCATTGGGTCCCTCCTGGCGATTGCATTAGCATGCCATGCACTGAAGCAGGTGCCCGAGAGTGAATACCCCTCCTCCCTGCTGAAGCCAGGGGTGTAACCGATTGTGCAATCTGCATGACAATTTTTCCAGAAATCTGAAGCCAGGAGATATTCCATCCTTCATGAAAAAGGAGGATAGATTCGTCCCACTATAACAAGGGTCGATTAAAGGAATTTCCGGATAAATCCGGAACGGTCCATTCCTGTTACATAAAACTGTTAATTCCCATGGCCAGCGCAACTACTGCAAAAAGAAGGCCGATACAGATCCTGAGTACCCTTTCCGGAGCCCGTGGGGCGAGACGTGCCCCGAGATAGCCACCAATCACTGCCCCGCATGAAAAGAGGGATGCATACCAGATGTTCACATGGCCGAGTATTGCATGGATTCCGCCGCCCGTAACTGAAGTACAGAGAACCACCAGGGTGGAGGTTGCTGTTGCGAAGTGGACCGGCATTCCGGCTGTTACCAGCGCAGGTACATTGATCACCCCGCCGCCTATTCCGATCAGACCGCTGGCGAGTCCGGAAAAAAGCCCCCATGCAAGATAATGGAGATGAAAAATCCTGTGCCTTGCGGTGACCGAGAAACAGTCATAACAGACCTCATCACAGGCAGGTCCGCATTCAATCGGCCGGATAAGTGGAAATGAAGGGAAAAGAAGTTTGATTGAAAGGAGTCCGACTATCAGGGAGAAGAGAACCCCTATGAGAGCGCCCGGAATGATAGCAGTCGCATATGCCCCTATCATCGCACCAGCTATGCCCGGGATGACGAGAAAGAGTGCACTCCGGAAGAAGACCCTCCCCTGCCGCAGATATGATGCTGATGCAGCAAGCGTGGTAAAGATGATTACAATCAGGCTTGTTCCGACAGCATCGACCGGCCCGAGTCCGAAAACAAGGGTAAGAAGCGGAACGTAGAGGAACCCGCCTCCTACCCCTGCTATTGCTGCAATCGCAGAAGTAATAAGGGCAAGCACAACTGCTGCAAGAGCAAAGGTAACAGGAATCACGAATTCACCACAGTATCAGGATCTTCCTGATCCGGTCAGCTAAGCCGGGTATATTTTTCTTATTGAACCATTCCACATCCGTGAATTCTTCTCCCATGGATTACCAACCATTTCGATCGAGCGATACCTTTGCTCTTTTTTTCCTCCCGGAATCTAAAAATTTTGATTCCGGAAAAAAATTATGGTTCAAGCTGATATTCCTCGGTCTCCCTGGCAAGGAAATAGCCGAGAACCGTTCTTATAATAACAACTACGGCGAGAAGGAGTATCTCTTCCCGCGTGGGAGCGATGAGCGTTGTGAGAACATCTGAAGCAATAAAAAATTCCAGCCCGAAAACAATCTTGCTGGTAAACTCGCGCCTTATGAGATTGTAACCGAAGGGGCGTTTAAACACTTCACGAAGGAATACTTTATAGGCAGCGGTTATCCCGCCATAGCCGATCAGGACTGCGCCGACAACAGAAAAAAAGAAGGCCAGTATCTCGATTATATCAGTATAAACAATGAATTCCATCCTGGTATCCTCCTATAACTCCTCTCTCCGGCAAAGGTATTAAATCCGCCATCAGCCGGAACAAAGGGATCAGGGAAATCTCTTCTTATCAGTCTCAATGTCAACAATTACGGGGAGACTGCTCTTTCCAGCTCTGAACAGGGTATCCCTAAGATCCTTGGGGGACTCAACCCTGAATCCAGCACCTCCGCATGATTCGGCAAAGTGTGAAAAATCCGGGTTATGGAGATCGGTGCCGAAATTCGGGTAATCTTCCATCATCTGTTCCACCTGGATCATCCCCAACTGGTGGTTATTGAGAATTACGACCACTATGGGCAGTTCATATTTCACTGCAGTAAGGAATTCGGCCATCGCCATGGCAAATCCGCCATCACCAGTAATACAGAAAACCTGCCTTTCGGGATAAGCGATTTTTGCTGCAATGGCTCCGGGAAGGGCAAATCCCATTGTGGCAAGATACCCGGACATGATCATGTTCTGTCCCTTTGTCCGGAAGTTACGACCAAACCACCAGCCGTTTTCCCCTACATCGATGCTTATGATCCCATCGGCTGGAATGACATCAGAAAGAACTTTCATGATATAGGGGGGTCGTATTGGGAGAGCGCTTTCATCTGCCTCGAGCCCGAGTTGTATTTGCCACTCCCCTTTCATGGTGAGCAGCTGAGTCTGCGCTGTTCCATCTTCCCGCTTGGTAAGAAGAGGCAGGAGTTCGGGAAGAACATACGCACAGTTACCCCATACCGGCACACAGTCCGGTCCTTTCCCGAGCTTCATGGGATCAATATCCACCTGGACCATTGGGACATCAAGAGGGATGCCGGTCATTTTGGAAAAACCGGCTCCGAGAGTAATGAGCAAATCCGCTGATTCAACGAGAGATCGTGCTGCAGGTGCACCCACATTTCCAAGGATTCCAAAGACCCAGGGGTGATCGTCCGGGAGGATCCCTTTTGCCCTGAATGTAGTCAGTATTGGCGCTTTTAGTAGGGATGCCATTGTACCAACCATCTCTCCAAGACCCCAGGCCCCCCACCCAGCAATGATTACCGGTTTTACGGCTCGGTTGATCCTGTCCGCCGCTTTCCGCAACTCAGCAGCCGGCGGCATAACTGGAAATCCCTCTAACCGGCTCTCACGGATGCAGCAGCGAGGATCCAGCGGTTCTTTCTGGATGTCATTAGGGACGGATATCTGGGCAACCCCGCGCTGGATCGATGCATGCCTGAGAGCCATTGTGAGAAGACGGAGAGTCATGTTCTTGTCATAGATGGTGTTGTTAAAGACGGTTATCGGACGGAAGAACGCATCCTGATCAATCTCCTGGAACCCCCCCGGCCCGGAATACTGAGTCTCGACCTGGCCGTTAATCGAGATGACTGCAGCATGATCCTCTTTTGCATCATACAATCCGGTAGCGAGGTTAGTCGCACCAGGTCCGGCAATGGTCACGCATGCGGCGATCTTTCCTGTCAGCTTGTTGAACGCTGATGCAGCCAGGGCTGCGTTCTCTTCATGCCGGACAGCGATATAGCGCATGTCAGAGCGTTTCCTTATTGCATCAATAATCCCAAGTGAGGATGTTCCCGGAATACTGAATACCACTGAGACCCCCCACCGGGCCAGCTCATCAACAATTACATCGGACACCGTTGTAGTTACCCCTCCGTCAAGAAGCATATCAATCCTTGAAAATGCCGTTTTCTCCGCCCGGCAGACAGGGCAGCGCCAGTCCGAAGGAAGATCCAAAAAACGTGTTCCCGGGTTTATTCCTCCTGCCCTGTCACCGCTGTCCTCATCGTACACATACCCGCATACCCTGCATCGCCATCGTGCCATTACAAAAAAGCCCCCCTTCCTAATGACTACAATTGAGCTTGATCAGGTCACTTCCTTCTATTTTTATATTCCGGTCAGACATTACGGATTCCCCCCAAACAGATGGCAGAGAACCGGTGCGGAATACTGACGAAAATGTGCTGATTTTCCCGATCGAGATTATTCAGGATATGTGAGGAGTTGAAAGGCCACCTCCTGAACTGAATCCCTTATATGGAGCATGATGTATCCGCCGGTCATATCCGGGATTGGATGATCGTATTTTTGTGAAATCCGGCATGAGGGGAACAGGAATCATTACCATGGCGGGTTTAATACCATACTACAAGGAACAAGAAGTGAAATACTTACAGGATATTAAAATGGGTAAGCGGGGAACTGACAATGATCGCGATAACCGAGGATGACTTTGATCCCGGGGCCTATATCGATGCTGCCCGGACTCCTGATAATGGAGGAATCGTCGCTTTCACAGGTATAGTCAGGGATGATGGCATCATATCAATGGAGCTTGAATCGTACAAAGATGTAGCGCTCCAGGAACTGACACTCATCAGGGATGAGGCAATGGCCAGGTATGGAATCAATTCCCTTGACATTATCCATAGGACAGGAAAACTGGCGGTAGGTGAACACATCGTTCTGATTGTTGTCGGGTCTTCCCATCGTAAAGCAGCGTTTCAGGCCTGTGAGTATGTTATTGACAGGATAAAGGAGAGTGTTCCAATCTGGAAAAAGGAGCGGACTAAGGAAGGAACACGATGGGTCCCGGGAGAGCACAATCCAGGGAGTGGCTGAACAGACCGATGGGTGCTTTGATCAGGTTATTTGCGCAGGCTGATTTTCCCGGTATCTGTCTCCTTGAAATGGGGGAGAGGGGGGCTCAGTATCCTGCATGCGTTTTTATCCGGCAGGCTTCGGTGCTCTACCCAAAGACATTCCTGGTTGCTCTTGAGAATGGTGAACCGGCCGGGTATTGTATTGGCGCGATGCCGCAGGACAATTACCGGGAGGCATGGATTCTCCGCCTTAAAGTTTCCGCACCATATCGCCGGAGACATATCGGTTCAGATCTTCTCAGCACCCTCCTGGCTGAATTTAAACAAAAAGAAGTGTCCGCGGTTCAGCTTTCAGTTGCACCCGGAAACACCGGGGCACAGGCCCTTTACAGATTATTCGGATTCGAGGTTGCGGCATTCCATAAAGGATATTTTGGGGATGGAGAGGATCGGCTTATTATGGCACTCCGGCTGGATCAGCCCTGCAGAACGTGATTCTTCTTCAGCTATTTCTCTTACCAGATTTATTAAATTCAGTGATTATGAGGGATCCGTAATGGGGCTTATCCTGCCACTAAAAGAGTATTACCGTAAAAAAGTTTCATTTTTTTCGGAAAAAGAGAACAGCTGCCATCATTGCAACAGCCGCAATAAGAATTTCAATACCAGTCGGAGTGGGAACCGGGGCAAGAGCCGCCTGGACCTGGAATGCCTCCCCAGGTGAAATGGTGAGTGGAGTAGAATAATCGGCATACCCCGCAAGTCTGAGAAGAAGAGTATGGTTGCCCGCAGGGACTGAAGGAATAGTCAAAGGGGTGATGCCCACACATGCATTGTCAAGAAAGACATTTGCTCCCTGGGGGTTTGAATTAATAAGAAGGGTGCCGCTCTGTGAAGGAGTTGTTGCAGGAATGAGATCGGCGTTTACGATGCTCACCCTTCCGGCCCTAACCTCAACCTGAGTGGTAAAGGCCTGGTAGTTCTGGAGCTGAAGCAGGATAGTGTGCGTTCCCGGAAGTAATCCGGTCAGGTCCATCGCATCGCCAGGTTGGGTATTCCCCTGATAAACCCCGTCATTGAAAACGGATGCACCGGGGGGATTGGAGGAAACCAGAATAGCTCCGGTTGTAGCAGCGGATGCCACCTCAAGTTGTGCATCAATAAACGCAACAGAATTTTCGGGAACCTCGATCGTTCCGTGCCAGTCCTCATATCCCGCGAGCCGGAGTGTTACATAATGTGAACCTGCAGCCAGGTTCCCGATAGAGGTGGCTGTGTAACCACTGTAAAATCCATCAATATAGATATCCGCGCCACCCGGGGAACTCTTTACCTGGAGGGCCCCAATTTGTGAAAGGGGCGACATAGGAGCATCAACCGTGATAGTGCCGCCAGGCGGGACATTCACAAGGGTGAGATAGGGCTGGTAACCGGATAGCACTGCCCGCACAACATGACTGCCGGCAGAGATACCAGTATAGGTCCACGGTGCCTGCTGTCCCATACTTCCATCGATTGTCACTAGAGCACCGGATGGCGAGGACTTAACGATAAGGGTTCCCTGTTCTGAGCTTGGTTCAAGCACAGCATTGACAGCGATCGTCTGTCCTGCAGCAGGATTTGAATTATAAGTCCTTGTCCAGGGAAGATACCCTGGTTTTGATACGGTAATCGTATGGGAAGGGGTCCCGGTGACGTAAACCGGGACAACGAGCGGCGTATTTCCGCGATAGATCCCGTCCATGATCACCTGGGCTTCTCCGGGGATCGATGCAATTGAGAAAAACCCTGTATCTCCTCCGATACCAGTCTGGCAGGTAGCCGGGCTTATGAGTGAAACTATCAGAAGCATACCTGTAATGGGAAGGATGCACTTGCGCATGATAAGAGGGAATTGCATACAATTATTTAATTCTTCATATGCACGTTCCTCATACGTATACCAGCGGCACTGATAAATTCTCTAAAAACTAATAGAGCGATGGAGAATACCCGGATGCTGGAAACAATAAACAAGTTCGAGAGGGGCGTTTATTATGCCCTTATGATCATGCTTGCAGCCGTCATCTTTTTCGGTGTGATTGAACTCATCATAATTCTTATCTCGGCAATCTGGCTGGATCTCTCATATCGTCTTGCAAACCATGAGATATTACAGATATTTGGGTATTTCCTTCTGATCCTGATCGGAATTGAACTGCTTGAAACCATAAAGGCATATCTCATTAAAAACGAGATTCATGTAGAGATTATTATCCTCGTCGCAATCATCGCCGTAGCCCGTAAAATCATCCTCCTCGACCCATTTGTGGAGGGAGCCGAAGCGTTGAACAGCGCCGGGATGATGGCACTCGGGGTAGTTATCATTGCACTGGCAGCATCCTACTATCTTGTGAAGAAAAGCGGTACGGGAAGCTGAACCATCCTGTAAGAGGATTCTCGGAGTCTTTGGCAGCAAAGGAAGAAATCTTTGGTACCTTCTCCTTTTACCATGATACATCCATCCTAAAATCAAATTTCCGAAGGGAAAATATTTGAGCGGTAATGGAAAAGCTGAGAAAGAGATGACACTGCTTCCCACCGTTCCTGGTAATGATCCTGCGGGCTTCACGATGGATGATTACACAACGATACGAAGCACCTGTTCACGCCTTCTGGCATCCACCACAAAAGGTGAACTGGCCAAAAATATTGCCTGTGAACTTGAAAGGTATTCAGTCCTTGACCTGCAGGTTATATGCGGAAGGCTTCATCATGAGGTTGAACGCCTTCCTTCCCCTTATCGTGAGGCCGTCCGTCCCTTTTTTATCGACCAGCTGTTTGGTACCCACCATCGCCTCCTGCTGATGTTCAGGTGCGGGGTTTTCAATACCCTGTGTGAACCTCTCACTGATCCTGCATCATTTTCAGATTATATAAGAATGGTCCCGGAAGCATGTTTTTGCCGGGAGATACAGTCAGATTATATTCCTGACTTTAACTCGCCATTCCAGGGACTCTTTTATTATCTGATGGCTGCATTTGCAATGTTTGTCCTTGACCAGCCCGGTCACCCCGTAGGAATGCCATTTCCAGGAGGCTTGCGCGTTGAAGAGAGGGGGGGAGCTTATTACTGCCCTGTCCGGGAAAAGGAAAAAGAAGTGTACCATTCTATCTGTAACTTCTGCCCGGCAAAGCAGAGTGAAATACGATGAAAAAGCGTATCTCCCCAGGTACTTGACCTCCATAAGAATGGCTAAGAGTATGTTTCCCTCCGGCCAGTTCGTATTTCTGTCAGATATCTCACCGTGATTTTTTAAATCCTGGTGTGACGGTTCATGAAGGAATTCATTCAGGAAAATCCGGAAATACACTCCCTGATGCGAAACGAGCTGGGTTACACAAACTGAGTTCCAGGGAATTAAAGTATGTATTTTCGGAAAACAGGATAGATTAATTTCAGGAAATGAAGTATAGAACATAGCGGAATGAGTACCATGCTCAATATCGAAGGAATGACATCCGAAGCAAAAATCGGGAAGATCCTGATCCTCGTTTCAGTCGTGCTTGGCATACTTGCCGTGATTATTCTCGGGGCAGCGACCGTAATCATCCGACCATCGGGTGGATTGAACGGGTTCGGGGTCATGATGGTGATTCCGTTCTGGATTCTTGTCACAATCCTGGTATTGAAAGTTATTGGGGTGACTCTTGGTGTTATTGCCCTGTACTATTCAGAAAAGAATGAATTTTCAAAGGCAGGAATCCTGGCAACCATTTCTTCCGTGCTCCCACCTATCGACCTTATTATGTTAATCGGCGGGATTTTCTGTCTCATCAGCAAAGAGGCCAATGAGACCAGGATTTCCCCCCCGCCCCTCTGATTATTCCGGCTATTCTAAAATTTTTCAAGTAATGCCCTGTATCGTTCAAGCTGTCGTGTTCCCTCCTCCCTGGTCATCTCAGCTGCCCCAAAAATAATAAAGGAGGGCAGGGCGGTCATTCCAACAAATTCAAAGATATTGTGGGTGATTATCGAAAGGTGGGTCTCCAGGTCACCATGAATCCCACCGGGACTATACATCTCCTGTGTCCCTCCGGTTGTGGTAACGATAATCGCCGTTTTACCCTTCAGCAATCCCTCGCCATAGGCATGTCCCTTCTCGAGATCAACGACAAAGCCCTGGACAAAGACCCGGTCGAACCATCCCTTCAGGATTGCTGGCATTGATGACCACCAGACAGGGAACTGGAAGATCAGGAGATCTGCCCACGCTACTTTCGCGATCTCCTCCTGAATGTCAGGTGCCAGGCTTCTTGAGACGACCCCATGGATCTGTTCTACCGCCGGATTGAACTGATAGGGATTCTGGCGCATGCGAAAATCCTGCGCATCCAGCACTGCTTTCCATTTTATTGCATACAGGTTGGATACCTTTACAGCGTGGCCTTTTTTTGCAAGCGTCACCATCGCCATGTCTTTTAAAGCACCATTGAATGATCGGGGTTCAGGATGTGCGTAAACATAAAGGATATTCATGAAATTCACCATCTACATTCTGGGGCTTCGTCCTGAAATAGGCTTTCGCATTACAAAATCTGCCCATGTAACTGGTGAACAGTCAGCTGCAACAAAAATTGTACTGAACATCTCCATTCATGGCGGAACATTATTATTTGGATCATAAGAGTTCCCCTGGCCATACTTCATGAAATCATGATAACCTGCGGAATCTTAAAAAACGGCTGGCAAACACTTTACGCTAATTTGGATAAGAGACTATGTACAGGGTCATCTTTTCCAGGGCTTCGCGGGCAGCCTGCTGGGTAGCCTCCAATTTGCTTTTTCCCGTGCCTCTTCCGAGAATGATCCCTCCTGATTTAACCAGGTATGAGAAGTGTGGTGAATGGGGTTTGCCCTCGCAGCATTCAAGCTCATACAAAGGAAGCGGGAGGGTTTTTTTCTGAAGGCACTCCTGGAGTTTCTTCTTATAATTTGTATCGGTTGAGAATTCCATGATATTCTCTGCAAAAAAGGCGTCGATCATAGTTTTAACCGTTTCAAGACCGGCATCAAGATACAATGCCCCGATAAATGCCTCAAATGCTCCTGCAATAATCCTTGGAGTCAACACCTGTTTTCCTCCGACACGGATAAGCCCGGGAAACGCAGGATAAACATTGGAAATAACATACGCGAGGTTCCGATTCTTTGTCCACTCCATCCGGGCTGTAAGAGCACCTTCAGGTTCATCAAACGCAGAGAAAAGAAATTCAGCGATTACCAGGTTGAGTATCCTGTCACCAAGAAATTCAAGTCTCTCGTTATCGGCCATTATTCCTTTAAGACCGGCATCTCCCGCCCTGGTATAAGATCGATGGGTGAATGCAGCATCATATCGGGTGAATGCAGCACGGGAAATTCTCCGCCTTCCGATTTCCGGACGGGCAAGAAACTCCCGGATCGCTGTTATTCTCTCGGTCTCGCTGATCATAAACCTGCAATACGGTCGTACCTTAGCATTAAATAACCATCCGCGATCCGGAAATGGGATGTGAGATACCTATCATGATTATGACCAGTGCCGATCACCTGATTGTCAGAGCAAGTTACAACTGGCGTTTACGTATTGGGTTTTCGATAACAGGTTCCATTCCAGAGCGTGAATCAGGGCCCCTGATGAGGAACAATCAGTTAATCCTCATCGTTTCCTTTTCAAAATTCCCGGATTCTACACCTGATGCTTCCTTCTCACTGGTTCGTGATCGAATCTCCTGATGTACATTAGCTTCGAATTCCCTTCCGGCATCTTCAAATTTTTAAGCAGGGCATCTCCTTTTTCCGTGTAAGTAACTCCTAGAGTCTTCCGGGCTGTTGTGGGGAATTCCAGGATTCGTTCTAAAAGGGCCCCTCCTCTCATCCCGTTCTTCAATTCTTTCCAGTTATCGGCCGGCATTTCGTTTCTTTCGTCCATACTTCCATACTGGGGAGAGAATATACTATCGTCCCATTCCTACAGGATCATCCCGTGACTGTATCACCCGGTATCCCTGTCTGGTCAAGAGAGCATTCCCTGGGACTCTTATCGCCCCGAACCCGAATGAACACAGGAAAACGCAGGATGTTATTTCGTGTTACCTCCAGTGCCTTCACCTCGACCACGAGCTCAGGAAGGGTCCAGCGTGCGTCAGGCTCGTTTGGTGGATTTGAGAATGCCGGGGAGGCCGTACTTTTCAACACTGAATAGATAATGCCTGCCTCTTCCCGGGAAAATCCCGAACCGGCCCTGCCGACATAGACAAATGCGCCATTTGGGGCATAGGCGCCAAGAAGAAGAGCCCCGAAGGTGTCGTTCCGTTTACCATGTCCCGGAGTATATCCCCCCACTACCAGGTCAAACCCGGTTGACCGCTTGAATTTCACCCACTGGACACTGCGGACGCCCGGGAGATATGGTGAATCAAGCCGTTTAGCAACGACTCCCTCAAAGCCGTTCCTCTGTGCAGCTTCAAAGTACAGTTCACCGGATTGTTCGACAAACACAGTCAGTGCAATAGTATTGTTCTGGCGCAGGATTCGGGCAAGAATTTTCTTTCGCTCCCGCAATGGATATGCAGCCAAAGACTCTCCACCAAGTTTTATAATATCAAATACGACATACTGCGCCGGAGTTGTCCGAGCAAAAAGCTGCGCTGCAAGGGATGAACTGATAAACATCCTTTTCTGGATGGCAGATACATCGGGCTTCCCATCGCTCATGATGATTATCTCTCCGTCAAGTATGCAATCCGTATCTACTGCATCCGGTAATGCGTCAACAATTTCCGGAAACGCTTCAGTTATGATGGAGAGGCGCCGGTTCCAGAGGGTAACTTTTCGTTTCCTAAGGGATGCCAGACATCGTATCCCGTCAAACTTCGGTTCAAATAACCATCCCTCAGCTGAAAAAGGTTTCCCGGCAACAGCGAGCATCGGGCGAACACTATCCTCATGCGGATACATGCATCTCTTCTCTCTTGCTGTCAGGCTTCTCCCCCAAATACCTCTTCATCCGGTTTTACATATAAATCCCCGTGCCTGATTGCCCTGC
Source organism: Methanoregulaceae archaeon (assembly GCA_021371995.1). Classification (GTDB taxonomy): domain Archaea; phylum Halobacteriota; class Methanomicrobia; order Methanomicrobiales; family Methanospirillaceae; genus UBA9949. The sequence continues at coordinate 74,419 of JAJFVA010000010.1, forward strand.
GCATACGGACCAGATCTTCAGCAGCATTCGAAATATGCTGGGATGATACATGCATTTCATACCGTTCCTGCAGCAATTCCCGGAGATCTGAGAGAGAGACAGGTTTTTTTGTAAGTTCAAGTTCAAGGAACCCACAAAGGTCTTCATGCACCGCCCATGGATAGATGACCCAGCGCCAGTTAGTGACAAGCTCTGCATAATAGTCCGGGGTGAATGCCGAAGATATTTTATGATGCAGCACTCCGGTGCGGATACGAGCCGGCCGCAACTGGTGCAGATAGTCTACTGCCGTCATCAGGGTTTCCCCCGTATCGGTGACATCATCGATGACAAGGAGATCCATCCCTTCAACGGAACAGGCCAGCGGATATTGTACCAGAGCGGTCTCTTTCCGGCTGGCGGCTGGCCCCCAGTGCTCAAGCCTGATGCTGGTAAGATGTGTTGTAAGAAGTTCATCACACACCACCCGGGCAGGAACGTAACCCCCCCTGCCGATCGCAATCACCAGGTCAGGCTGTCGGGTACGCTCTTCTTTCAGGAACCGTGCCAGTGACCGGGCAAGGCGGGCTGAATCTTCCCATGATACCAGTTGCACCGGGAATGAATGGGAGATCATATACTCCCTTACCTGACCTCTCCATCTTTAATATTTTCCCTGATCACCAGATTTATCCCGGATTAAGCCAAGTTCCAGAGTTACAGGAATGTGCGATCAGATTCTTTACCGTAAAAAAGGGGATTTGTATGAATGCATCAGGGTATTCTCTGACGGAGAGGAAGAGATTCTCGGGAGGGGAACAAAGGAAGATATCCTGGCATGGCTGGCTTCCCACGGGTTTGGATTCGTGCGGCCGGATGTTCTTGATATGGACCTTGAGATGTTGTGCGAAAAGGATCTATAAATGTCATGATGCCGCTGGCCGGCTTTATTTGAAACAGACAGGCGGCTTTTATTCCCCGACCTGTTTATTCGAATAACTTTGTCGGGTCCTCATCCTGCACCTCGATTCCCCGCTCATGCCGGACATCCAGGACTTTTGCCATCCATTTGAGGAACGCAACTCCGATCGCACCGGTACTGACAACTGCCTGAAAAGCGATGTCCAGGGTGCGGAGGTTGAACTCCGGCTGGTAGGGATAGATATGTTTTGACACGGTATAACCGATAACCCTGCCCCGCTCAATTATTCTCGAGAAGGCAGTTAATGGAGAAGAGAATGCCCGCGTCAGCTCATAGATGAACTGGGCATCATTCCTTTCGTAGAAATTGTTCAGGTGGGTTATCGCATGCTCATCCTGCAGTGTGATCTGGAACGCGACCACGCAGTAATGAGTACCCTTACCATGATCAATAAGGACAGGGAAGTTACCAAATTTTGTCCAGATGCCCCAGTTTCCCTCGTTCCCGACTTCTTTCACAATCTCAATATCCATACTCGCAAGGTACTGCTTGAGTTGTTCTTTGACTTGATCATCAGTACGCGGAGATGCTGTCAGTTCCATGGGAGGGAGATTCACATGCCGGTAATATGAGGATTTTGATACATGCGTAATGGAAACGAACAGTGGCCACCCAGGTACCGAAAAGAGCAGGTCTTTTCCGGATCTGGTCTCTTTTGAATTATAAATAAATGCGATTGTATTATGCCATGGTCCTGTAATGAACCAAAAATATTTATTGAACGTTGGAAAGACGCTCTCTCGCTTCATCCAGGCTGCAATGTCTTGCCTCTATCAGTGCCGATATAAGGGCATCTGAAAAAATCAGGGCCGCCGTTTCAAAGAGCGTTCCAAACGGTGCAAAGGAAGCTGTTACCGAGCGGTATTGCCCGGTAATCTGACGGACCTCATACTGGCTTGGAAGGCTGGTGCCAGAAGTCTGAGTGCCACAGAGTATGACAACACAATCTGCAAGAGCTGTCATGCGGGACACGCGGGTTGCCGTGATAAGACAGAGACGTCCGCCAAGTTCCTTTGCTGTCTCGGATACATCATACACCGAGTTGGTCTCACCAGACCCGGAAAAGACCACAAGAGTGTCCCCGGGGGACAGGGCGGGAGTGATGGTCTCGCCAATGACATAAGATTCAAAGCCGATATGCATGAGGCGCATGGCAAATGCCCTTGCGACCAGACCGGATCGTCCGGCACCTGCTACGTATATTTTCCGGGCAGTAAGCATCTCGGAAAAGAAAGATGCCGCTTCATCCTGACTGAGCATCAGTGCGGTCTCTCGCATCTGGCCCACCATTAAAAGCATCAGTTCGTTTATTGAAGGCTCCCCCGAGAGACTTTCGGAATCAACTTTGTGGGAATCCGGCATGATCAAATGGTGATCACGGAAGAATTAAACCCTGCCGGAACGGCACTGAACAGGGGAACAATGCTTCACCTTCCCTGTTGAAGACGCCCCGCATTTCTCATTAGTATCATTGGGTGCTTTCTGATTCCCGTCCTCCCTGAAATTCTTGGTTTGAAAAATTAAAATCAGAATTCTTATAAATTTCCGGAGATTAACAGCATACGAACGATTAAATAGTGGTAAAATGGTTGAAAGCGTTGCCCCTGTATCTCCCCCTTCAGGGTTCTCAAAGAACCGGATCGAAGCCCTGACAGATGGGATATTTGCAATAGCGATGACCCTTCTCGTACTTGGGATTGAAGTACCACAACTGTTCCCGCTCATTCCCCTGAATCGGCTTTTTGAGAGCCTTTTTCCAGACATAATCCACTACGTGATTTCATTTCTCGCACTTGCTGTCATCTGGGTGCTTCATCACCAGCAGTTTCACTATATCCGGTTTATCGATCATACCCTCCTCTGGCTGAATATTGTATGGCTGATGCTGGTGGGTCTTGTCCCATTCTCTACCTCGCTTGCCGATACCTATACCGGGATTAAGTTTGCAAATATCCCCTTTGCCATCAACATCCTCTTGATCAGCCTGCTCCTTATCGCACAATGGCAGCATGCTGTGAAAAATCGTCATCTTACCATACCCGAACTGACCAAAGAGACGACAATCATGGAGCGGAACAGGAATGTTGCAATACTCACAATCACCTTCTTTGGCAGTGTCCTCGCTTTCATATCGATAGTTGAGGGAATTTTCATTTATTTGCTTATTCCCGTTTTTTTTGGAATATTTCCAAGAATTGACCGGCATATCAAGGATAGGATTGTCCGGAAAAAACCATGATGGCAAAAAATCCTCAAGAAACTGAATAAACCTTTTAAAATAGTGAGAATTGGATTTTTCTACGTTCATTTAGCAATCTGGAATTTTTTCACCACACTCACAGAGACCTTTGTTCCGGTCATATTTTCACGCCACCAGAGAAGTCCAATCTGGCCTGAACGAAACATCTTAATCCGCACTATACAAAAATTAGAGAGGGAGTCTGGGGAGTGCAAATTCCTGCCATGAGTGCTTCCCTCCGTGGCCTTCTGAGATTTCCCTATACCGAAATTCCTTAAGGGCGCACGACATGTTTATTCCATATGCGGATCGGATACCCCTGTATCAACCGGAGGATTGGGTGCAGGAGTGACCGCAAATTCCGGCTTGCCTCTTATACCGAAGAACGTTTTTTTTCTACCGTCAGGAGTAACCTCTCCTGCCTGAGGCAGATACTCGAATGGAACGTTATGCATGACATCCGCTTCTTTCGCATCTCATCGGACTTCATACCGTTTGCATCCCATCTAATTTGCTCATTCCCCTGGCAGAAGCGCTTTGCTGATGAGCTTGCCCTGATCGGGAGTTACCTTTCGGAATCAGGGATCCGAATATCGATGCACCCTGACCAGTTCATCATTCTCAACTCCCCTGATCAAAAGATCGTTGCGCGGAGTATCGATGAGTTAATCTATCACGCAGACCTGCTCGACCTGATGGGGCTCGATGTTTCAGCAAAAATTCAACTTCATATAGGAGGCCTTTACGGGGATCCACAGGAAAGCACCGCCCGGTTTATCAGGGTATATAATCACCTGGATCCTGCTATATGCCGGCGTCTCGTAATTGAAAATGATGATCAAAGATTCAATGCGGCAGATTGCCTGAAAATTTACGAACAGACCGGCATACCCGTTCTCTTCGATGTCTTTCACCATTCCTGTAAAAATAACGGTGAAGGGATCAGGGAGATGCTTCTGAAAATTGGAAAAACATGGAAAAACAAGGATGGGATAATGATGGTGGACTATAGTTCCCAGCATCCTGATAAAAGGCCAGGGGGGCATGCAGAACGGATAGATATCAATGATTTCAAGCGTTTCCTTGAAATTTCACATCCCTTTGATATGGATATCATGCTTGAAATTAAGGATAAGGAAGCCAGTGCCCTTGCCGCGGTTTATCTGGCAAAGGCAGATCCAAGATTCCTATAACCTTGATTTTCAGATTGATACTCATTCCAGATTTCATATTTTGGTGGAATAGCGGAATAGAGTATCTCCATTCTGCCACCAGGTTCTGTATTCAGAATAGGGACTGCCTTTCTTTCGGTACAATGACCGATAATGACCCAGTGGCACCCAAGGGAGACCAGCTTCTTGGCGATAAAGTGGATCTCATCAGGGTTTACACCCATTGTATCGAGATATGGAGTGTCGATCAGGTGGAATCCTCCTATAAAAACAGCTTTTGCCGGTTTTCCCGGGAAGCGTTCCATAGCCGCATCGATGAGGTTCAGAATCCCTAAGTGACCGCACCCACTTACCACAACGATTCCATCTTCCTCTTCAACTACAAGCAGGAGTTCATGGGTGAAAGGATCAGACTCGAAATGATCGTTGACTTACTGACTAATCGCCGGTTACCTGCCGGGACGGACTTATCAAAGAGGAAACTGCAACCTCCCGAATTGAGCCAGAGTGACTGTCCGTGCTGGGCTTCCGATCCAGAACTTCCCTTATGGTTTTTGACCAGGGTGACGAGCTGCATGAATGGGAATACAGATTCCTTTATCTCTGATATTTCTTTTGCAAAGGAAATTCCGCCAGAAAAAGAGTAGTTACCACCCCGGGTTTCATGGGAGGCTGGAATGTTTTTTCTAGAGGTGCCATTCTTTGAATGTCATTGCCCGCCGTATACTATACCGGATGAGATACCACTGAATCCTGATCTCTGCACCGATTCTCCTGGAATTCATTTATCATCCCTCGGTACAACGTTTGTAAAACACGTACTTTTTTTGGGGGATATCTGCGGGTAGAGGTGCCGATGTCCTTCTTAGATTTTCCAGTTCATCACAATCCATACGGAGCCTGCGTTTTGCAGTAATCTGGTATTTTCTGGTAGCGAGTCGGTTTGGTATTGGTATTCCGGGCATACTTCTACCAGATGAGGAACAAGGTAAAAAATTATGCAGCTATGGCAGGTTCATTCCTTGAACCCCCAGGTAGAATCTGCTGAAGAAGGAGATGAGGAAATGAACGGCAATTTGAGGCTTATGTTAGAGAATCGAAAATAATTTCCCGAAAGGTATCATGTCATTGTTTTCCGCCATAACGCCTTACATGCTCCCATATGCGCTGGTAAGGAGCATTTTCCGTGGTTTGCTCGTATATTGTTGGATCTTCCCGGTTGTAGAAGATCCTGTCTTCACCAATGGGACACACCTTGATGCAGATCCCGCAAGGTGATATATGCCGCCGGTGCAATGAGGCACTCCATGTTGCACATGCTTTTTTATCGGTGATGCCTTCGGGATAGTCAAGGGGCAGAAGTGCAGATGAAGGACACATCCGGACACAACGCATGCACCGAATACAGAGTTCATCATCCCTCACCGGGTCAGCTGGGAGAGGGGCTGTAGTGATGATTGAACCAAACCGCACCCTGGGACCGAATTCCGGCGTAAGGATCATATTGTTTATCCCGAATGTTCCAAGACCTGCGCAAAATGCTGCATGCCGGTGCGAGAAGAAGGCAAGGGGTCTCTCCAGAAGGACCTCTATACTCCCGTACCCGTCCCTGGGGACGAATACTGACGGAAATCCCTCGGTATTGAGGAATTCAGCAATAACATAACTGTACTGGTCGAGTAAAGAATTCAGCAGGTTGTACATATCCCTGTAATAAATGGAGGGAGAGGTTTCAAGGACAGGCAGCTGAACAGGAAGGCCAATTACCACTACCGATTTTGCTCCGGGAAAAATCGAATGGGGAAAGAACTCAGGAGGCATCCATGGCTGGAATGGCGGGTCCTCCCATCGCATTACATCTGCTATTCCAACCAGAGGTATGCCCATATTTCTGCATTTGGTCAGAATGAGTTGTTTCAGTTGCTGATCCATTGCTGCTCAATAGTCAATTCTATGTATACTAAAAGGTTCAGGAGTACCAGATACCAGTCAGATTAAATAAGCCAAAGTAAAAGCATGCTGTAACTAAGCAGAGTAAATCGACAATAACGGCAATGGTACCGCCCATTTACCGAAAGAAATCAACATTAATTCTTTGACCTGATTTTTATCAGTGATTCCTCCGCCATAGTTCGCACGTAACAATTCGGGTCGTTACAGGCTTTTGAAAGCGGTTCGATAGCCCGTTTGTCTCCCAGTTCTCCAAGCGCGATGGCACTCGCGAAACGAACATCATGATCAGGGTCATCGAGCATTTTCACCAGGTGTTCGTATGCCCGGTGATCACCGATTGCACCAAGAGCATCCACCGCGGCCATCCGGACTCTTTTGTCAGTATCCCAGAGGTTGATGATCAGATATTCTACCGCAGGGCGGCCCATTTTCTTCAGCTCGGATACTGCTTTCCAACGTTCCATTCCGGTCTGCCCGATGATCTCTTCCGCCTTTGCACTCATGATGATTACCCCCGGTTTTTACCGCTTGAAATTTATTTTTATTCACATTCTGATTATAATTAGAAAAATTGAGTGTGAGATATATTTTTTAGAATATAAACATATGCGAAGCATTAGAGAACTCAAAATCGACCGGGGGTCTTTACCCTCTCTTTGACGGAGATGAAGTAAATTATGTTCCCCGCATTGCTCCCTGCGGAATAGATTCAGTATATCATAGGCAGGGAAACAATGATTCCGGATATTTTATGAAGCCAGATCATAGGTACTGCAGCGTTTTTTACTAAAAAAAAGGAGAGAATTTATGATACCAATACTGAAAGGTCAAACGTTCTTATCTCTTCAATTAACGTGAGATTCACCGGATTTCCCCACATCTGAATGGTGGCAGTATCTTTAACCGGCTCATATTCAAATGCGACCCTGAGTCCGTCTTTTTTATACTGCTTATCCATCTGCAATGGGTAATAGTTTGTTCCATCATCCCCGATGATACCGTAAAATCCTCCCTCAAGATCAACGAAGGTAACCGTTCCTGCCGGGACCCAGCTCCGCAGGTACTCGCCGTGCAGGGTTTGGGTACCGGGATTGACGGCCTTAACAGAGAATGAATGGACACCTCCGCTCCCGGCAATCTTCCCGGATACGTTGGTTTGGATAAACTCATCATGGGTCAATTCCAGTCCACTGGACAGGGTAATATTCCACATATAACCAGTAGTCGGGTTTTCTGCCAGGCGAAGATTGAATTCATCCCCGAGGGATTCATTCACCGTACGTCCGGAATCTGACTCGGTATAGATATTTAATGCGGGCGAACCTTCCGGGGGAGTAAGAATCTCCCCGACATCAAGCGTGAGGGTGAAGGTTGGCAGGTCTGTGATATTCGATTCCCAGGGACGTGAATAAACCCCGGATATCATCTGATTTCCAGGCTGGACGGGTTTCAGGACCCAAAGATAGGTCCCGCCAGAACCAACCATCGTCCCGGATTTATCATCGGGGATGTAACTTTCATTCACTATCACAATTCCCTGTGTGGTATTCAGCTGCCATGAATAGCCGGTAGTCGGATTCCCTGGTAGCCTGAGCCATAGTTCTGAGTCGAGTCCGACAAAATAGGTCTCATTATTGTTTGCCTGGGAAAACAGATAGACGGATGCGGAGCTTTGAGCTGGAGGGGGGGTGGCGGCAGGTTCCGGTTGGTCAACCGGGCTTGTGCAGCCACATGCAAAGATTGCTACAATGCAGATGAGAACGATACCTGCTGAAATCTGAATGCTTTTTTTCATACCTTCGAATCACCTACGTTATACCCCATTTTGATTATCTTATCAGATATACTTTCCATAAACTGCGAAATTAACTGCAGCAATCAATAAAGGTCCCGAAATTCCCCATTTCCATGAGTCCGGGATTGGGCTGACGCTATTGACCACTCAGGTTCTCATAGATATTATTATTGTAACCTCCCAAATTGTATCGCCGATCCCAATGCCTGGTTTAAAGAAATGCTCCAAGGGAAATCAATAAAGGAAATCATTATATATCATCTTTCACGAGTCTTTCACATTGCTGACTCAATCAGCAAGATGCAGGAGTGATGGAATGAAAAAAACCATTCTGGTTCTGATTATAATGGCGGTTCTTACAGGGATTACCCTGGCCGACCACGGCATTTCCCCGGTACCGGAGACACAAGGTATCGTGACCTCAACAACGATCGATGCCGTTGGGAACTTTGCCTCAACATCCGAGATACAGTGGAGGATTACTGATGATCCGGACGGGCTGCCTGGAATTCCTCCGCTCGAGATCGAATTTGCATCAATTTACGAATCGGTGTATACCGAGGACACGGCCTCGAACGGCAACGGGCTTATCCTCTATGATAAGGAACTCGATGTTGAAACTTCAGGCCAGATCAGCGGCCAGTGGAACATCGAGGCGCTGAAAGAACTTGCCTTCGTCGGCATTGATGGGGCACGTGTCACGTCATCAGACACCATTTTCGTGGACGGGGCTGCAACACCATACCTGACCGAAGATGTGGTGATCTGTCCGTTCGCAAGCGATGCTTCGTTCATCTTCCCGGCATACTGTAATAGGGCAGAGGCGGGAAGCACTATCGACATGACAGTGGCAAACGTGAGAACAACTTCGACCGACCGGTTTGTAATGCCATCCGGTGATCATGCCGTCGAGCTAAACCACGACATACTCGTTACCGAACTGATTGATGACTTGCCCTCCATGGGGACAGCATCTGCCTACATGGAAGTCCTGGTCCAGGAAGGGAGAGGAGTGTTTATGATCGATGGTATTGGTGGCGGCGAGATTGGGATAAACCAGATCGAAAACGACCCGCTGATGGAGCGGATCGAGTTCTCGGAAGAGACGACCGTTACCGGTGATATCACTACATTCGAGAAACTTATGCATTACGAGTCGATCCTGACGGGTGGTTCCGGTATAATCGAAACTTAGCAGAGGATTGACAGATTTACAGAACCTCCCTCATATCCTTTTTAAAATAAAAAATTAGGGTTTAGCGTCATTGTTACCATCCGTCTTTCTGACAAATCATGACGAAAAATTTAGTAAAATCCTGTCACTCCTGTTTTGCTGGAAAAAGAGCTGTTTATAGGTTTCGTAACACCTATGCGATAGACCCCGCCGTCCCATACGGGCGCCCCGGCATCGGTTCAATACCCATTCATATTTTTGAATTGACGAACGAAGTTATCATCTGAAATTTATAAAAAAAATTGCAAGGGAATCCGCCTCAATGCACCGGGATTATTCATCCCGTTCGACAAAAAGTTTGGTGGCGAGATTGTCACTATACCCAAAATAATTCAGAAATCAGGTAAATAATTGTTTTTGACAGACATGACCATGTTTTTTTATCCCTGGATCATAACTCCGTAGTCGGACTGATTACAGATTCCCATTTGAGAAATTATTATATATTCTTCTTCGCGAGTCTTTCACATTGCTGATACAATCAGCAAGATGCAGGAGTGATGGAATGAAAAAAACCATTCTTGTTCTGATAATAATGGCGATTCTTACAGGGATTGGCCTGGCCGACCACGGTATTCCTCCGGTACCGGAGACGCAGGGTATTGTCACCTCAACAACGATCGATGCTGTTGGGAACTTTGCCTCAACATCCGAGATACAATGGAGGATTACCGATGATTCGGACGGGCTGCCGGGAGTTCCGCCTCTGGGTCTGATTGTGGCTACAATCTACGAATCGGTGTATACCGAGGACACGGCCTCGAACGGCAACGGGCTTATCCTCTATGATAAGGAACTTGATGTTGAAACTTCAGGCCAGATCAGCGGCCAGTGGAACATCGAGGCGCTGAAAGAACTTGCCTTCGTCGGCATTGATGGGGCACGTGTCACGTCATCAGACACAATCTTTGTTGACGGAGCTGCAACACCATACATGACCGAAGATGTGGTGATCTGTCCGTTTGCGAGCGTTGATCCTTCGGTCTTCCCGGCATACTGCAATAGGGCAGAGGCAGGGAGCACCATTGACATGACAGTAGCAAACGTGAGAACAACTTCGACCGACCGGTTCGTGATGCCATCCGGTGATCATGCTGTCGAGCTTAACCACGACATACTCGTGACAGAGCTTATTGAAGACCTCCCCTCAATCGGGACTGCATCGGCTTACATGGAAGTCCTGATCCAGGAAGGCAGGGGCGCATGGGAGATCGACAGTGGTGGCCCGATTACAAATCTTGACCCGCTTATGGAACGGATTGAATTCTCTGAAGAGACGACCGTTTCCGGCGATATTACGACCTTCGAGAAACTCATGCATTATGAGTCGATCCTGACCAGTCCTGGCGGAGCCGGAGGCCCGATCCCAGCTACCCCTGTAGAGCCGTAAGTACTGACTGAATCCAGGGGAAACCCTGGGATTTTTTTTAATTTAATATTTGTCGGTTTTTAAAAGCAGAGCATCGTTGTGTTGTTCCACGGATGGGATAATACAAATGTTTATTATCAGATAATTGTAATATTTAAAGACAGTTTTTAACTGTTTGAGTAAAACCATGTATAAATCAAACTATGGCAGCCCGAGAAATGACGGCCCCCGTGAAATGACAAAAGTAGTCTGTTCAGACTGTGGAAAAGAATGTGAAGTACCGTTCAAGCCGACTGAAGGAAGACCCGTCTATTGCAGAGAGTGCCTTCCCAAACACCGGCGCCCCCGGTTTTAATCTTTTTACCTTTTTTAGAGAATCATCATTCAAGCAGCGGACGCTCATTGAATGAGAGAGAAGTTCTGATTATCGACAACAGCATATGTAATTTTCCATAAAATCTGAAGTTCATCTCCTGTATGTCAGTGAGACCCTCATTCCTGAATCTTGATCCTGACTATATGGAAACCTTGTCATGCCACAAACTGTCACTGCAGTCAGCGCCGCCTTGAATTCCTGGTTACCCGAGCCTCCCCCAATAGACCGGGAACAAATACTTCATTTGATGAAATTACTGTTTTTCCGATGTTCTTGAAAGAAATCCAGTATAGGGAAATCTGGAGGCCAGATTTGGAGAGTCGTTCGCATGCGGGAACTTTGTGGTACCCTGATACTTGGGCACAAACAGATGGGAAAAGAGAGCCGCCGGAGGGACTTGAACCCTCGACCTGCTGATTACGAATCAGCCGCTATACCGCTAAGCCACGGCGGCAATATACCTCATACTATCGACCTTTTAAATTATTAATAGTAACGGGAGAGCGCAGGGATTTTATGAATAACCCCGCATCGTTGTGACGCTCTCACCCTGTGTTTTGCCCTGCGGAACCTCTATCTTGCCAAATTTTGATTCGTAATCAGAAAACGTCTTAGTGAAAACGGCAAGGAGGTTCTTTGCGTGCTGGGGGGTGATACTAACGATTGCCTTTGCACGCGCCTGGTTAACCCCAGGGATCTGGTGCAGGAAAACAAAGGTAAACTCGTCCTCCTTGTAAGCGATCTGGATCATGTTGCTGTAGACCGGATCAAGGTTCTGCGGGACATTGACAGCAATCTCATGCTGGGACATAAGAGGTATATCACCCGCTTCCAGATTAAGGCTTTTTAAAGATGCATGATTTTTGGCAAGGTAAAACCGGGTGCACTCGTTAAAACTGCAAATCAGCAGTTATACATAACACTTACCCCATACTTCCTGTTTGAAACCTGTGATCCCTGAGTTGAGTATCTCTTCAGTAATCACTACCTCTGTGTGTCCTATACGGTTCTTTCTCGGGCAGAAAAACCGGACATCCGAGACCCCGAGGTATACCGTGGCAAAGCAGATTTCGTATCACCTTGGGAGGGATATAGATAAAGAAGATATCTGGGAAGAGATATCTCTCATCCAGGGCGAAACCAGTCATGAGACCCGGGAATTCTTCGAAGAATGTGTAAGGATTTGCCATAATAATCCCGGATGGCGGAAATGTTGTGATTCGGATGTGAAGGTATACTCCACACAATACCATATCTATGGCGTTGTTGACAAGTTGTTCGAAGATGAACCGGTATTTTCCATAATCAGGCCATCTCTTGCTCCTCCTTCAGGTATTTATACTACTGATCGCCTCCGAATCGCCGCATACACGGCCTGCCTTCAGGAAATGCTCGGAAAGGATATTCACGGGGGAAGCGTGGAATATATCCCATCAGGGATAACCAGGTTTTGCAAAGTAGAACCTCTTGACAAGCGAAGATTATTACGGGCACTCAATGAAACCAGGAGGATCAAGGACGGAAAAGTGCCACGAAGACCTCTACGGCCTCCCTGTGAGAACTGCCCGCAAAAGGGAAGTTGTGGACCTGAAGATGGCATGAGGCTCTCGGACCTGTTGTAGCTTCCTCAGGGACATTAAGAATTTGGTCTTTTCAAGCGTGAAATGGAGGAGCAGAAGGAAAAATCATTAAAAATCATCCAAGGCAATCCTGATTACTCCCTTCAAGGAGACTTATCGAACGGATATACTCGCCCCTTGCATCCCTGGTTGTGCCAACAATCAGCCATTTCTCACCGTTATGCTCTTCACAGACCCCCCGTGCCTCGATTAGTTCTCCGGCAAGAGCCTGTCCGCTATAGGTGTGCGAGAATGAAAGGACTCTCGTAATCTCTTCATGATGGATCCGGTAAACCGCAGGGCTGTCAAATGCAAGTGAGGCATCCGTTACCAATGCCCGGATGGTGACAGTTCCGCATGATTTCCCTTTTACAATTGGAAAAGGATTGAGGGCCTTGTAAGAACGCGTATACAGGATATCAAAATAAACGGTATCAATCTGTCCACGATTCCACTTCCGCTTTTCGTGAAGGAGAAATTCATCCTCTGATATTTCCGGATTTCGCTTCCGGTAAATATAGTCCCACATATCATCAGTGACAGGGGCAATCCGGCCCTTATTCATGGCAAATCTGAGCAGTTCCCGGGCTGAAAAGAACGTCCGTCCATACACTACAAGATCAATATCAGAACTCTCATTTTCAAGCCCGCACAGCAGAGACCCTGTGCAGCCATATGTCCTTTCCGGAAGATTTAGAATGCTGATGAGCCTGGATACCCGGGCATTTCTCCGGAGGACTGCACCTATCTCTTCTTCAGGTTTGAGTACCTTTCGGATATCAGCAAGCGGGATCCGCTGAACGGTATCAGCATACTCCGGCTTTTCCCTTAAAATATATGCAAATGCTTCCTCAAATTCGAGTTTATGGTATCTTGATCCGGACGGGTTTACCCTTTCACCATTATTATCGGGGATATAACGGAGAATGCATCCTGCCTGTTCACTATTGTCATAGGTAGCGACGGCATAGAGCCTCCCTTCAGGGTCTTCAATAAAGTCGCGGAGGCGAAGCGGTTTTTTCATATCGATTCATCTCCCGGAGGAGAGATAGGTCAGTACCTGCTCAACCTGGGCTCCTGCCCTGATAATCCTCCGTGCAGTGAGGTCGACTACCGTGCTCGGTGTTCCCGGAAGCTTTCCCCCATCAATCAGAAAATCATGGGCAACATTACACTCATCCGGAATTACCGGATCTTTTGCTCCGGTGATATTCGCACTGGTTGCTGTAATGGGGTTATCAATCAATGATATCAGCTGCAGGGCAACGGGATGGCGGGGATACCGGATCCCGATCAACCCTGTCCCTCCGGTCAATATATAGGGAATGGAATTCCGCGCCGGAAGCACAACCGTGACAGGTCCAGGGAGAAAATTGTCTATAAAACCGGCAGCAAATTCGTCAACTTTGGCCACCCCAAAAATCATATCGCAGTTCGATACAGCAATGGAGATAGGCTGTGAAAGGGGACGTCGTTTGGCTTCGTACACTTTGAGGATAGCTTCATCTGAAAAAGCATCACCTCCAAGTCCATAAACAGTATCGGTAGGATAGATAACGATCCCGTCGTGCCTTAGCACCTGTGCCGCTTCCTCGACAGGGTCCATCAGAACTGCCGCCCTTTCACCCGTTTGACATCGAATACGGCCTTAGTGCTCACATGCATGACGGCAAATACACCAGCCTGGATAGGATCGGTGACAACGAGATCCGCATGCTCCGGAACACTACCGGCCATCCGGAGGGCAATGACGGGTATGCCGGCTTCCTTCACCCGGTCAACTGCCAGTGAGATCTCCCCCCCCATCAGAGACCCTGCAAGGACAAGAATTGCTGCCCGGGGAAGTCTTGCAACAGCATCGACTGCCTGGGCCACAGTCTTCTCTCCAACGAGCGGGATCGTATCCACCGAGATCCGCTCGCCCCTGATATTATGGCGGTCAGCCTCATTGACAGCACCAAGGGCTACCTGGGCGACCTGCGCACCGCCGCCGATGATGATTACTCTGGTGCCGTAAATATGACTGAACGGTTCATGGGGTTTGACTTCCCTGACGGCTGGCAGCATGAGGAGTTCCTGTGTCATCAAGTCAGAATCGACCCCGTTTTCATATTCAAGGTACAGCTCAGCCAGACCCTTGAAATGCCCCGAATCGAATATCTCCTGATGAATCATAATCACATTGGCATCATGCCGTACCAGTACGGTCGAAATATCCCGGAGGACGCCTTTCCTGTTTTCAGCTATGATGCGAATTGCAAAAAGATCGCATTCAGGATCGTTCATGGCAAAGAAGTGCGATAGCCGGGGATCGAACCCGGGCTAAAGGCTTGGGAAGCCTCTGTCCTGCCGCTAGACTACTATCGCCCTGTAAAGCGTATAATCGTATGTCGCCCTGCAGAGATAAAATTTCGCTGTCATTGCCGGGGATTCCCCCAACTCATTCTCTAAAAGGAGAGAAGGTCCATTTCCTACTTCTTCTGATCCTGACTCTCCCGGAGGGACTGGATCTCGCGCATAACTTCGCGGTGGAAAGCGAGTGTCATGTCACTCAGGACTCCAAATATAAAGATCTGGAAACCGGAAATGACAAGAAGAACGGTAAGAATGGTCAATGGAATATGTTCAATGTCCTGTAACCATTCATATATGACATAAGTCCCGGTGATAATACCACAGCAGAAAATAATTATCCCGATTAGGCCGAAATAAAAGAGCGGATTACTCATTTTTGCAAGCCGGTAAATTGTGGTGGTAATTTTCAAGCCATCATGGAATGGGTTGAGTTTCGTTGGAGTCCCTGATCTCTTTTTGTAGCGAATCGGAACGATATGGATATCCTGCCGGTTCCTGACTGCTTCTGCAGAAATCTCGGTCTCGATGCCAAAACCTGATTCATGTAGTTGCATCTGACGGATTGATTCGAGAGTAAATGCACGATACCCGGAAAGGATATCATTCAGATACCTTCCATGGGCAATTTTAAAGAGACGATTCAGTATCTGGTTGCCTGCGTAATTCAGTCCTGAGAAAGAGGAGCGGTTCTCATCGGTCAGACGGTCGCCGATTACCTGATCAGCTCCAGCGGACAGGGGGTTAAGCATCTTTTCTGCATCATCCGGAAGGTATGTTCCATCCCCGTCAATCATAAGGATAAACGGCTGGTCAATCAGTGAAAAAGCCTCGCTGATTGCCGTCCCTTTACCTTTTCCATGTTGTACAACCACCTTGGCTCCCGCAGCACCAGCTATCTGGCGGGTGGCATCAGTGCTGTGACCATCAATAACAAGGATATTGTTGAATCCCAGTTCATTGAAATTACGAATCAGGGTCCCAATGGTAGGAGCCTCGTTTAAGGTTGGGATCAGGATGCAGACCTGGTCCTTGTCGATGCTCATTGGGATATTGTTTTTTAATTCCCTGTCATAAGTGCTTCCATGCATATCGCGAAAAAAGGGATCCGGGTCCTTGGCATCGCGGAAAGTTTCTCTTCCCGAAAAAATTCAATCCTTGCCGGAGTAGTGATGCGAAAAGACCTCCGAATTGATGGATTTTCGTTTACGACCACTACTGTTGGGGGGATGGATGCTACGGATTCAGTGCTGACTCTTTTCCGGAGTTTCGCGAGGGATGATATCAATATCATCATGATCAGTGGCGGGATAATATCTTGGTATAATATTATAGACCCGGTCCGCGTTTTTCTTGAAAGTGCAAGAAGGACTATCATCGTTACATACGAGGAATCCGATGGAATTGAGGATGACATCCTCCATCATTTTCCGGGGGACGACCAGCGGATTACTGCATACCGGCAACTCGGCACCAGGGTTCCTATTACCCTTCCAACAGGGCACACACTCTATGTAAGGTCGCATGGATTAACTGATATCGACGCAGGGGTGGTCTGTTCTGACTTCACTTATGATGGCAGCATTCCCGAACCCCTGCGGGTTGCACGGCTTTATGCACGATCGGTTATGCGCTCCGAAACCCGCATAAGAGATTAGGAAATGCACGATAATTTTCATCAGCGGGATTTTCACAAAACGGGATCGGAAATAAATAATTTTTTCAGCCCGTCGCCGGGATAATGTTATTTACACCAGAATGATAAAATAAGGGATTATGGTAGAGAACACTTCCAGACCCAGTATTTTAAGGATTATTGCCGCAATATTTCTTGGGATTGTTGTTGGATTCTTCGTTTTCTTCGCAATAACGCTAGTCCTTGGAGCGTTAGACATCGCTGTATCCATGCAGTTTGCGTCTAACATTTACAGTGCATTCCTGCTCATCATTTCCCTTGCGGTGTGTATCGGAGGTTTCCTCTGGCTGGTATGGACCAATCCGCCGACCGAACCCGCACCCGAAGAAGAATCAGAATAAGAATGCTCTCTATTTTTCCCGTCAGCAATCTCTTTTAACACTTGATCGCGTTAAAAACACGACAGTGGGCAAGATGTCTGAATATCACCAGCTATGATTTTTTGTTAGAGATGGAGATGGATATCCGGTTTTTTCTTGAGGGCAATCACAAGTATTGATGAAGGGAATTCAAGAAATGAATACATGGCTGGAAACCAGTCTCCCGTCAGTTTTCTGGAATACATCTATTCTTATCTGGTCTCCGGGGTGGAATGTTCCGTCAGTAAAATCGATTGAAATTTTCTCCTTCGGAAGCCAGGTCGGTCCTGAACAGCCTAGACCTCCCATTGTCTGGACACCATAATGATGGGTGGAGATGAAGAGATCACCATTCATCGTATCAACCAGTGCAGGAATTTTTAGGCCGTTACAGAAAAATTCCGCTCTGAGGTTCTTATTTTCAAAAAGATCCGTTCCATTGTTGATGAGAATAACCCGCGAGTCAAAATTGAGGTGACCTTGTTCATCATTATGGTAGACACGGAGGATCTGTAGGAATGAAGGAGTGGCAAGTGTTCCAAGGTCAAATGAGGGAATCTTTATGAGCAGTAAAACAAGTGCAGCAAGTATGATACAGATTGCGACAAGGAGTAGTATGGCGACCGGGTGGGATACTGCCTGATCCCTTGGACTTGGTGACAAACTATCGAATGTCATATATGAAAAATTGATAAAGATTATGAAAAGAACCTGCAGCAGGCAGGATAAATTGCATTCTGCAGGTGAATTTTAATTGGACATCAAAAAAATGAAAAAATTTATTCGTTGTTATCTTCCTCTCCTGTCCGCACTTTAATGGACCGTTCGACAGGAAGGACAAATATTCTTCCGTCGCCAATCTTTCCTGTTCTTGCACTCGTGCATATGACCTGAATGGCGGCATCAAGATCCTTATTTCTTACTACTATCTCAATCTGGACTTTCGGGATCATGTCAACATTGATTGCACCACCCCGATACTGAAGAGAGATCCCTTTCTGATCTCCGCGTCCCTCCACCGCCATCACAGTCATGCCGAAGATACCGTTATTTTCCAGGGCTTTTTTTACAAACTCGAGCCGCTCTGGTCTGATAATTGCCTTGATCATCTTCATATGAAGACCACCTTAAGCACGCTCCCCGTGCTGGGAGATATCTAGTCCCACATACTCCTCTTCTTCCGAGACCCGGAGTCCGATGGTCCTGTCAATGACGTATGCAAGGATTAGTGTTACCACAAGCGCATATGCGAGTGCAGCTAATGCACCGATTGCATTGGCGATAAACTGCTGGACATTTCCTTCAATGAGGCCCGAATACCCGCCAATGGCAGCTGTGGCAAAGATACCTGTTGCAAAGGCACCCCAGAGACCTCCCATCCCATGCACCGCCCAGGCATCAAGGCTCTCATCGAGTCCTTTTTTGATCCGGAACAGCATGGCCGCATAGCAGACTAGACCAGCTATTATACCAATGATGATGGCGGATCCGACCCCGACATATCCGGCAGCGGGAGTGATTGCTACAAGGCCGGCAATTGCCCCACTCACCATTCCGAGTGAGCTTGGCTTTCCCCTATACCAGCTTGCCGCGAGCCATGCGAGTGCTCCGGCTGCAGCAGATACATTGGTGACAAGGAGCGCATTTGCGGCGATTTCGTTTGCGGCAAGTGCACTCCCAGCATTGAACCCAAACCAGCCGAACCATAGGAGGGCAGCACCAAGCAGTGTCATCGGAATGTTGTGCGGTTCCATGGTGTACTGCCCGAATCCGGCACGTTTCCCTATCACCCACGCTACTGCCAGTGCGGCAAACCCGGAGCTGATGTGAACTACCGTGCCTCCGGCAAAGTCAAGGGAACCTAACTGGGATGCCCAGCCGCCTCCCCATGCCCAGTGAGCAAGCGGATCGTAGACAAGCGTCGTCCAAAGGAGTGCAAACAGGATGAATGCTGAAAGTTTCACCCGTTCGGCAAATCCCGATGTTACAATGGCCATGGCAATTGCTGCAAACACTCCCTGGAATGCGACAAACAGAAGGGGAGGATAACCGCCTGATCCGGCCTCCATTCCAATGCCCTCAAGACCGATGTACTGAAGGTTCCCTATGAATCCACCGATATCTTCGCCAAATGAGAGAGAATATCCGAAGAGGACCCACTGGATGCTCACCAGTGCAAAAACGATAAACGAAAGGGCCACCATCGAAATGAAGTTCTTCCGCCGGACAAGACCCCCGTAAAAGAATCCGACTCCAGGAGTCATCAGCATAACGAGAGCTGTTGATGCCAGCAGCCATGCTGTTGTACCTGTATCAAGTGTCATACATTCACCTTTAAGCGATCATTTTCTGGTTTCAAATTCCAGTTCATCATTCACCTCTATGTTCATTACGGATGATTGTCTAATAGACCTGTTCTTCAACTGAAAGAATGGCATAATTGACCATTGCTTTAACCCCTGTCAGCCCTGAACATTTTTTCCATCAGACCGAAGTCAATTCTTCAGTAAATAACCCAGGGATTTCCTCTTGGCGCTGAAAGGCGGACCAACATACGTGTGACCCCCATGGAAGATCTTGCCTGGATTTTTATTTTTTCTTTCAAAGGGGCATAGATCTCACGAATTTACTATATGGATCATGGATTCCCATATGGATAGAAGTTTCCTTCCATGCTATATAATATTATTTTTTTATTGTTAGAGATAAGAGAATGCAGGGCAAACCATTACAAAAGAAAAACAAGCTGGAATCAGAGGATTGACAGGATCCTCTGATCCTTTGAGCATGCACAGCCAGCAAAAGCTGTACGGAGAGAGATTTGTGTTTGGGAGGATCTGATATTTACATATCAGACCTCCACTTCACCAGTCCGAATCCGGTGAGACTCATGGATCGGCATTACGAATATCTTCCCGTCTCCCTCTTTGCCCAGTCTTGCAGCAGAAAGAATCCGTTCTATTACAATATCCACCTGGTCATCATGAACCACAATATCAATCGCTGTTTTCGGGAGGAGATCAATATTAAAAATACCCCCGCGGAACTGAAGATGGATGCCACCCTGTTCGCCCCGCCCCATTACTGAAGAGACGGTCATTCCGAAAATATTCCTGTCAGCAAGCGCTTTCTGGACATAGGGTACCCGCTCCTCCCTGATTATCGCCCTCACTAATTTTATACCAGGTGTTCCGGCCATACTGTTTACAACTTCTTTCCCATTGATTTCCCGGGAGTTTTTTCAAGTCCGTTCTCTTCATACTCCAGAATCGGAAGCCATTTCAGTTGAATATCAATCAATTTCGCTGTGATAAGACCGGCAGGGTCTCTCTCTTCATCCTGTCTGTCCTGCCCGCGAACGATTGGCGATTGCATAAGAGTGGAAGGAAATTATCTACTATAATATTTAATTATATTGTTTTAGAGAATGAAAAAAAAATTAATAGGTTGCCAGGTACCTGTCAAGTTCCCAGGGATGAACTGCAAGTCTGAATGCATCACTTTCCAACCGGGTAATCAAATTGAGCCCTTCCATGATATGGGACCCCATTGCCTTTGCAATGACAGTATCTTTGTTAAGCTCATTCTGTGACTCGATTAGGCTGCCAGGGAGCATCTCAATCCCCAGTTTCTTCCTCTCGCCTTCACTCATATGATAGATATTCATATTCGTGCTTTCCGGAGGTTCGATCTTGTTCCTTATCCCGTCAAGTCCGGCAGCAAGCATAGCCGCAAAGGTAAGGTAAGGATTACACATCGGGTCCGGACTCCTGAACTCTGCCCGTGTACTATTTCCCCGTGCTGCAGGCACTCTCACGAGTGCGGATCGGTTGGCGGCACTCCACGAAATATAAACCGGAGCCTCGTATCCGGGGACCAGACGCTTGTAGGAGTTGATTGTCGGGTTTGCTATCCTGGTGATCGCCTTTGCATGCTTGAGGAGCCCTCCAATATAATAAAGAGCGGTATTTGAGAGCTCCATGGATCCATCGGGGTCATAGAATGCATTCTTGCCATTTTTAGAAAGTGAGCCATGGGTATGCATTCCGCTCCCGTTAATTCCTGCAATGGGCTTTGCCATGAAGGTAGCATTCAGGTTCTTCATCAATGCGAGAGTCTTTGTGGCAAATTTGAATGTAATGACCTTGTCTGCGGTATTGAGTGCTTCACTGTACTTGAAATCGATCTCATGCTGGCTCTCAGCCACCTCATGGTGCGATGCTTCGATTTCAAATCCCATCTGAGTCAGGGCTATCACAATGTCCCTCCTGACATCCTCGGCAAGGTCGGTGGGAGCCAGATCGAAATAGCCCCCATAATCCTGAAACTTCGTGGATGGTCTTCCGTCAATCATCTTGAAAAGGAAAAATTCAAGTTCAGGACCGGTATTGAAGGTAAAACCCATTTTCTTGGCATCCGCGATGGCTTTTTTCAGGACATTCCTGGGATCTCCATCAAAAGGCTTATTGCCATACGTACAGATGTCACAGATAAACCGGGCCACCCTCGTCTCGACAGGCCTCCATGGAAGAATGGAATAGGTTGAAGGATCCGGTTTGAGGAGCATATCTGATTCCTCTATTCGTGCAAAACCTTCAATAGAAGACCCATCAAACCATATGCCTTCGGTGAGAGCTTTTTCGGCCTGCTCAACAGGTATGGCAACATTTTTCGGCTGCCCCTGGATATCGGTGAACTGGAGACGCAAAAATTTTACAAGATCTGCGTCGATGCGCTCCAGCATTCCGGATACGACATCTCTGGTCATATGGAAAATAGCTTCTACCCAATTATATTTATACCTAATTGAGCATACATTATGAGAACAACACCCGACAGTTAGTCAGTGTCTGTGGTAATATGTGTGGAATCATTGGTGTAATTGATCGCACCCGCCAGTGCATGGACGGGACTGGAATTCGGGCAGCCCTTTCCCAGATGGATGAGCGCGGCAGCGGAGAGGGGGCAGGATATGCCGTATACGGTGCTTTTCCCGATTTTAAAGACTACTATGCCGTGCACGTCTTCTTTGATAATCTGCATGAGACAAAGCCGCTTGTCGAAGAAGAACTCTCAAAATGGGGCATCATTGAACACCAGGAAGCGATTCCCACCTACGATCAGCCAAATATCCGGAAGGTGCACTTTCCCTGGAGATTTTTTTTCAAACCAGACTCACACCTGATGCCTTGGAGTACTACTCCGGCAGATGATATCGTGACGCACCTGGTGATGAAGATAAATTCCAGCATCCCGGGTGCCCTTGTCTACGCTTCCGGAAAGAATGTTGCCGTGTTTAAAGCTTCGGGCTGGCCAGAAGATGTGGCCGACTTTTACCGGATACAGGACTATAAAGGATATCTATGGCTCGGGCACAACCGTTACCCGACCAACACCCCTGGCTGGTGGGGTGGGGCGCACCCCTTCAATCTCCTGCACTGGAGTGTCGTGCATAATGGTGAAATTACCTCATATGGAACAAACCGGCGTTATATCGAAAGTTACGGTTACCGCTGCTCAATGTATACTGATACCGAAGTGGTGGCATACCTGTTCGATCTCCTAATACGGCGCCATGGTCTTTCTATCGAGACTGCAGTAAAAGCACTGGCTCCGCCATTCTGGGATGAGATCGATCAGATGCCTGAACGGGATAAGGAGATCATGCGTGCTATCCGGCTCACTTATGGATCTGCGCTCATGAACGGCCCCTTTGCTATCGTTGTTGCCAATCATGACAGCATGGTCGGTTTTACCGATCGGATCAAACTCCGCCCCCTCGTTTCCGGAGAATTAGGAAACCGCCTTTATATCTCGAGCGAAGAAGCGGCCATCAGGACTATGGAACCCGACGTCGGAGAGATCATCATGCCAAAAGCTGGTGAACCGGTCATCGGGAGGGTGAGAGGTTGAGTATCGGAAGTGTGCCCCTCCGCTACCGCATCAGCGTTGATCACGACCAGTGTATGCTCTGCGGTCGCTGTGTCGAGAGTTGCCCCTACGGCGTGTTCAGGAAGGAGGGTGAGCATATCCATGTGAATTCCCGGGTATGTGTTGCCTGTCACCGTTGTATCTCAATGTGTCCCCGGGATGCAATCAGCCTTGTCGAAAGACCGGTCGATTATCGCAGCCACCCGCTCTGGACTCCACAGGTCCGGGAAGCGATTTACAACCAGGCCCGGACCGGGAAGATTATCCTTTCCGGAATGGGAAATGCTCAGGATTACCCGGTCATCTTCGACCGTCTTGTCCTTGATGCCTGCCAGGTGACGAATCCCAGTATTGATCCGCTCAGGGAACCTATGGAACTCAGGACATACCTTGGAAAGAAACCATCGCATCTCGATTTCCAGAAGATCGATGGCGATACCGTTCTTGAGACAAAGTTATCTCCAAATCTGATGGTCGAAACTCCGATTATGATTGGTCATATGAGCTACGGGGCTATCAGTCTTAATGCACAGAAATCACTCGCACGTGCAGTCACTGAATGCGGAACATTCATGGGAACTGGTGAAGGCGGGCTGCATGAATCGCTTTATCCATATCAGAACCACATGATCGTCCAGGTGGCGTCCGGCCGCTTTGGCGTTGATATAAATTATCTCGAAAGGGGCGCAGCAATTGAGATCAAGATCGGTCAGGGAGCAAAGCCAGGACTTGGCGGGCATCTCCCCGGAGAGAAGGTCTGCGCCGATGTCTCATGTACACGAATGATCCCTGAAGGGAGCGATGCAATCAGCCCGGCTCCGCACCACGACATCTATAGCATCGAAGACCTGAAACAGCTCGTACGGAGCCTGAAAGAGGCAACTGAGTGGAAAAAGCCGGTATTTGTAAAAATTGCAGCAGTCCATAATTCGGCGGCGATTGCTGCAGGGATAGCGCGGTCTTCCGCTGATGCTGTCGTTATCGATGGTTTCAGAGGCGGGACGGGTGCTGCCCCACGAGTCTTCCGGGACCATGTTGGCATCCCGATCGAAGCGGCTGTCGCCAGTGTAGATGCAAAACTCCGTTCGCAGGGGATCCGGAACGAGGTATCGATTATCGCAAGCGGAGGGATTCGTGAAAGTGCCGATGTGGCCAAGGTGATTGCCCTTGGAGCCGACGCAGTATACATCGGGACAGCGGCCCTTGTTGCCATGGGTTGCAGGGTCTGCGGGACCTGTTATAAAGGGCTCTGCCCCTGGGGAATTGCCACCCAGCGGCCGGACCTGGTTGCACGGCTCGATCCTGATGTTGCATCAGCAAATGTGGCAAACCTCATTCATGCCTGGACACTTGAACTCTCTGAACTGATGGGAGCTGCCGGTATTAACAGCATCGAATCGTTACGAGGAAATCGTGACCGTTTGAGGGGATATCTGCTTGATGAAAGCATCATGAAAATTCTCGATATCAAGACAGTGGGGGCATGAGACCGATGGTTGATACCATCCGTATTGATGCAAAAGGAATGCATTATACGCCATTGAACAAGGCCATAAGAGCAGCGGTTGCATCAGGCGCCCGGAAGATTGAACTGGATCATGTCATGGGCCAGAGGTTTATCGCTGACGGACTCAGGGGAAATGTTGAGATAGTAATAAACGGAGTGCCTGGTGGAGACCTCGGGATGTTCATGAGCGGCCCGACCTGCATCGTTCATGGCAACTGCGAACATGCACCTGGGAATACCATGGATTCCGGGACAATTGTGATCCATGGAAATGCCGGGGATGCCGTGGCACATTCAATGAGGGGAGGGATGATCTTTGTCAGGGACGATATCGGGTACCGGGGAGGCATTCACATGAAGCAGTATAAGGAAAAGCGCCCCATTCTTGTTATCGGAGGTTCCGCAAGGGCATTTCTCGGGGAGTACATGGCGGGGGGACTCATCCTTATCCTTGGCAGAAAAGGAAAATTCCCTGATATCGATAGAGGAATCGGTTCGGGCATCCATGGAGGCAAGATTATTATCCGAGGAAGCGTTACCGATCATAACCTGGGTGTCGGTGCAAAGAAAAATGATCTGAAAGAGGAGGAGAGACAGGAAATCGCCCCCCTCATAGAAAAATTCACCGGTTTCTTTGGCCTTGATCCGGCTCCACTTCTTAATGACAGGTATTATGTTATCACACCATCTAGCGCCCGTCCCTTCGCGAGTAAATATACATGGGAGGTGTGACAGGTCATGAGAGAGAAGAGAAGTTACAGAGATCTCAAGACCATGGTTTGGGACCGGGGAATATGTGCAGGCTGTGGGGCATGTGTTGCAGTCTGCCCGGCGGATGCAATCTGTTTTGGAGAGAGTGGCGGAACACCATGCCCGTCCAATATCGGGTACTGCAAGGAAGCAAATGACGAGGTACCCTGTGGGGCCTGTTATTATGCATGCCCCAGAACGGGGGAGTCAAGGGAGGAGAGTCTCGGGCCATACCAGACCATCATCACGGCAAAGGCAGGTTTTGATGTGCCGAAAAAACAGAGCGGCGGAGCTGTCACTGCTCTCCTTGTAAATGCACTGGAAGAGGGCATGATCGATGCCATTGTCACTGTCAGCGAGGACCGGTGGACTCTCAAACCCTCCTCGGTAGTCATCACCTCTTCCGAAGAACTTATCCATCAGGCGGGAAGCCGGTATAACTGGTGGGTCCCTCTTGTTGCTGCACTGAAGACTGCAGTGATTGAAAGGAAGTACCGGAAGATTGCAGTAATAGGTGTACCCTGTGTGGTCCAGGCGCTCCATTCAATCCGGACCAGTGATCATGACCTTCTCATACCCTATGGCAGAACAATCCGCTTGATCATTGGGTTATTCTGTACAGAGTCCTTTGACTATGCGGCCCTTGTTGAGGGAAAACTAAAAAAAGAGTACCAGGTCGATACATGGAAGGTAGAAAGGCTGGATGTGACGAAGGGCAAGCTCGAGGTAAAAATGAAAGACGGGTCCTCACTCCTGCTGCCAATGAATGAACTTGAGACAACCGTCAGACCGGGCTGCCATTACTGCATGGATCTGACGGCTGTCTATTCTGATATCTCGGCCGGGGCAATCGGATCCGTACCGGGATATACTTCGCTGATCGTCAGAAACGACGTAGGGAAGATGTTCGTGGAGAGCGCGGTGAAGAACAAAAAGCTGGTATTCGGGCCGGAAGCAGATATCGCTGCAATAGAGAGGCTTGCTTCGCTCAAAGTACAAAAGAACAAGCCCGGAAAATAATCCGATATTTTCTCATTATTTTAAAAAATAACTAAAATTTATTGAATTTAAGACGGACCTTGTATAAATTTATCGCACATATTATATTTGTTAGATAACATAATATACAAAAGTAGAAAGAGATTGTTGCTTTTCTAATACTCTTATTCATGCCATTTTATCAATATTTTGCGTAGAATATGGGAAAACTTTTATATACAATAATTTCATACGCTGGAATAATCCCTTTTCGGACAAGGGGCACTGCAAACCCTGTGATTGCAAAACGGGGTCAGCAGGAAAAAAATGTCCGGGTTCTCATCATATATGATGGGAATCTAAAAATCAGCTGCAGATTACTCATGATACGCCGGGGAGCCGGCCTCTACAAATGGCAGCAAAGGTGCACTATGCTGTCATGAGCCAGGTGGCATGGAGGCTGGGATGACCGGAGATTCATGCAACGGAGGATATCCCTATGTCAAAATGGCCATTGAATGAAAGAATGCATAAGCTCGTACTTATTGGAATTATTTTGGCAGGCTGCCTGCTCTTTTCACCCGCAGCAGCTACAGTGACGAACGTTCAGGTCTCAATTACCCCTGATGACATCTGTGCGGACAACAATGTTACCGTAACATTCCACGTGTTTTCAGGTCTGAACAAGAATATCAATGGTATTTACATTACCTTTGATGAAAACTTCATTATCGATGATTCAATCACTACTGATTGCGTCACAATAATGAATAGTACAGGGGTTACGAATCATCCGACAACCATTGAGGTAATTCACAATCCGGATTTGGATTATAACCAGTTCGGCTTTCCGGATGGGACAACAACACTGAAAATGACGGTGCCGATTGACATCCAGCAGAACACCAATGTCGTTGTGAATATTACCTGCGGACTGGATGTGGAGTGTCCATGTGATTGCAGTGGTTACAACGTCTGGGCAAACACTGACCTTGAGATGCTCCCCGTTATTAGCAACACGGTCTTCCTGAAAGCCCGTATTGAAGCGTTCGCAGGGCCGCATGGTTCAATCACACCTGCAGGTACCCAGTTGTTCCCTTGCTGCAGCAATGCAAGCTACCTTATCCAGGCGGATCCTTGTTTCCTTATTCAGAATATCACCATTACTCCCCTCTGTGACGGATGTGGTGATTGTTATGTTCTTACCTTTGCATCTCCGACATCCAGTTATGTCTACAACTTCACCAATATCCAGTGCTGCTACAACATTACAGCGTATTTCACAGTAAAGACCTGCAATGTTACCGCGATACCCGGGCCAAACGGAGGCATTCTTACCCCTGATGGTGAATGGGTTTACTATCCGGACACCAGTGTAAGAAAATACAACTGCAGTGAGCAGCATACGTACCTAATACGGCCCGATGTCAGTTACAGCATTGAGAATATTACCATCAATGGTATTATGCAGGATTTTGATCCCATGCAGAATGGCTCTGCAATCCTGTACTACACCAGTGACTGTAATGACACTATCATCCGGGCGAACTTCAAGCATTCTCCTGTGGATGTATTCCTGAAGTGGAGGAGGACCTTCGAGGACTGTGATACCGTCGATGAATACCAGGTTGCCGGATTCAATACCATCACAGACGCAGTAGAATTTTCAGATTCCCTCTACTCCAGCGGGAATTCCTCGTCATTCAACATAACTGGAACTCCGGGCGCGGTTAATTTCGGTTCCTATTCAGGAGGAGTATTCACAGATGGAGTGCTCAGCGGAACCGGAAAAGTACTGGATATCACGGTCTTATCCCTTCCATCCCCAAATCCTGAAACCTACCGGATAACCTACCTGCAGGGTGCCGTTCAGCGGAATGCATCACTCACCATCCTCACAGATGGAACCGTAATATGGTTTAATGGAGCACCCCCCTGGGTCTCTGAAGCCCCGGACAGTGTCACAGACATCGTCAATATAGAAGCCCAGATGCCTGCATGGCAGATGGTTACCCAGGACTTCCTCGATCATAATCCAGACTGGGAGGGGCTTGTCGGTGCTGTCATTTATGTAGCCGATGGAACCTATAACGAGGTATTCGAGGTTGATACTCCGGGTCTTCACCTGAAAGACATGGATGGAATAGCCCCATTCCCGGTTATTGACGCCAATGGAATGTCTACTGGCGGCGGAGCGGTATTCCTATCTGCTGGGTGTACCGGGATAGATGGATTTACCATAACCGACTCAGGGGCTAATGGCATCATGGTATATCCCTCGAGTCAAAAATGCGAGCTGGCAACTATTTCCGATTGGATGGAAGGACAGGGTAACGTAACCGTACCCTGCAGGATTGGCAGGATAAATATTGTCAATAACACAATATTTGGGAATGCTGACAATGGTATCAGGGCTATGGACTGTGTTGTCCTGATCCTTAACAACATCATCTATGGCAATGTTGACGATGGAATCGATGCAGGATGCCTCTATACTGGTGTTGAATGTGTCGATCCCGAAGCTATCACCCATGACCCGGCTGCCAGTGAAATTGTCTGGAACACCATCTTTGACAATGGGAACCATGACAAAGAAGTAGGGGTTTGGGAAGTCGGAGATCCGCAAAGATTTACCAGCAACCCGATCGGGTGCGCCGATATTCCCGGCTGGACTGATTCAGGTATCCAGATCAGGTGTATTGGAGAGGGACGGCAGGGTATTGAACAGATTCTCTATATCGTCCATAACAATATCACCATGAACAATCATGCTGGCATCTATCTCATGGAAGACGCAACATTGGGAGGTAACATCACTATCCAGGCGAATAACATCACAAATAACAAAGTATTCGGTATTTCCACTGAAGCACTGAATCCAGACCAGATTGAGGTTCTCTACAACAATATTTACGGTAACAAGTGGTGGGGGATCAAGAATTGGGTAAAGGAGAACCTGACAGCAAAAGAGAATTATTGGGGATTGTGGGGAGTGCGCAATGAGACGGTCCCTTCAGGAGGCCCTGATAAAGGACCAGAGCCGATTGTCCAGTGTATAGAGTGCCGCTGCCACGAGGAGGATCAGAGGAGCGATGCTCTTGGTAATGGTGACAATGTGAGCCATTATGTCCACTACAACCCGTGGCTGTATCTCCCGTCTGATAAAATTTTCCATGACACCCCAAGCCCGGTACGGATGTATGGTTCGGACTCACTCCTGCTGCAGGCCGGATGGAATACACTTTCGGTTCCGTGCAGCCTGTATACAAAAGCGGATAATGTCACCGAAGTTATGGCGCTTGGCGACTTCCTGACCATGGATAATTTTGTAATCCTGTACAAGTGGGATGCTGTCTCCGACATGTGGGTTAATATCGGTCCAACCGGTGAGAAGATCATACCCGGGCAGGGTTATTACATCAAAATGAAATCTCCCTCAAGATTACCGGTCCTCTATAACAATGATGTATCACCCGGGCTGCCTTCGGTCGCCCTCCAGGACGGATGGAACCTTATCGGCGCTCCATGGGGTATTGACCGGTCTACCGACAGCAGTATGCTTGGAGGTATTTGTGATGGAGGAATCTGTGCACCGTATCATAGCTCCGAATCCGACCAGGGACGCTGGGGGGTTGCCAGCCCTTATGATGACGATCCTGAAGCATTCATGCTGGTTCGGGAAGCACTCGAATCCATAAAGGAAGGAAATGGCGGGACAAAGGGTGTTGCCATTATTGTAAGCCCATCGGTTCCCGGGCAGATTGATATCTACAGTTCGTCAGTTACAACCGGCTTCTGGGAGATTACCAACAGCAAGGAAATGGCAACTGGCGAAGGATATTGGGTATTTATGGTGAATCCGGCAACCTACGGCGGATTTGAGATCACCCCGTTCTATTTCAGCACAATGGGCTGATGAAAGGAGAGTTAATGCCAAGAGTAGAGAGGAGGACGGGACAAAATACCCTCTCCTTTAAAGTACTGAGGTGGAAAACATGACAAAATCATTATCAGGACGGCAGAATCTTGCAATATTCATCGCAGTCATTTGTATCCTGGTATGTGTACCCGCCGTATCTGCCGAATTCACGCTTCCCCATATATTTTATGGAAATGTGACTATCAACACACTCCCGGCACCTAACGGCACATATATCAATGCAGTGGTAGCGGGGGGCGAAGGGAACTTCACCACCACCATCCCGGGGAAGTATGGAAATCCCGAGCCGGATAAAGCAAAGCTGGAAGTCCAGGGGGCCAATATCGAGAATGATGCTCCGATTACATTCTTTGTCAATGGTATCCATGCAGAATGTTATGATGTAGATTCCCAGGGTCCATGGCTGGAGTATTACCCATTTGAAGCTGGTGAGGATACACACCTCAATCTCGCGATTACAGGTCCGGCATACACTATTTCAGCTTCAGCAGGTGACGGCGGGACCATCTCCCCCTCCGGCAGTGTGCCGGTTATCGAAGGAACAAACAAGACTTTCACAATTGCTCCCGACAGCTGTCACATAATTTCCACTGTCCTTGTCAATGGCATCACGGTTGGGGCGGTACCGGAATATACCTTCACAAATGTCACCTCCAACCAGACAATTCATGCAACGTTTACCGCAAAAACGGTCTATATCTCTGCTTCTGCCGGTTCCGGGGGATCCATCAGCCCGTCCGGACTGGTGCCGGTACTATGCGGAAATAACCAGACATTCACCATTTCACCTTCAACAGGGCATTATATCGGTGACGTCATGGTAGATGGGGTATCCGTTGGTGCTCTCTCCGAGGTTACGGTGGGACCGGTCACAGATAACTGGACTGTCGTGGCTTATTTTACCCCATTCACCTTCACCATCAACGCCACTGCGGGTCTGAACGGGAACATTTCTCCTTCAGGGATTGTTCCCGTCAGTTATGGCGATGACATATCATTCACCATTACGCCGGATACCGGGTACCGGATTAATTCGCTGCTGGTGAATGGAAACCTGACCACCTCCCAGCCGGTATATACGTTCTATAACGTGAGTGCAAACCAGACCATAGCTGTCACATTCGGGATAGGGCCTCCGGACTATTTCATCGTCTACCTCGGTAATGGCTGGAATACCTTCTCAACTCCGGTTGACCTTGCTGCCGGCCATAAACAGCTTGATGAAATATTTCCTGCCGGCTCTATAGAAAAAATTGAAGTGATTCTCGGATGGGATGGATCCAAATGGTTTATTCCAAATACAGCCCAGGAAAAGGAAGTGAATCCGCTTTGGGCTTTTTATATTAAAGTGAAGGGAAATACTACAGGATATATTTATCCGAATCCTGAAGTAAAGATTGGCCCCCCGGTGCCCGAGCGGATACTCGGGGTGGGACCTAACCTGATAGGCCCTGCTCCTGCTTTCATGAATTGCACCTTCTCTGAAATGACCGTCAAAGAGGCATTAGTCTCTGTTGATTATGAAGGAGGATATTCAATTGCAGTAAGCCCGTCACTGATCCCGAACCAGGAGGGATGGGCAGTTTCCCGGCTTGGAAATGATACGCAGTATTTCGAACCGTACAAAGGATATTGGGTATATATGGTGGAATCCGGTACTCTTATCGGATTCTCTCAGACTCCGTTATCCTGCTGATGAAGAAATGAATCAGAGAGAAAGGGGTATAACCCCTTTTAACGAATTTTAAGGTGATACGATGAGAAAAGAAATGTTAACCAGGTTCTCGATTCTTCTGATATCGATAGTCTTTCTTGTCATTGTGCCAGTGATCGCAGCTGATTCCGTAGGCCAGCCGCAACTTCCCCATGCATTCTTCGGGACGATAGAGGCAGGGGGCAGTCCGGTAAATGCAGGATTGGCGGTTGAAGCGGTAGGCATTGGTGTACGATCAGGGATTGAAGAAAATCCGGTCACCACATCTACAGGCAGCTATGGTGCTGCCGGAGCTACCGGGGAAAAACTCCTTGTCCAGGGGACCGTTGACACGGGAACCCTTATCGATTTCTATGTCGGTGGACTCCATGCAGAAGTATATGATGTTGCCGCCGGGGGTCCATGGAGTGAGAATTTTACTTATGAACCCGGGGGATATACCGAGTTAAACCTCCGCATCGCTTCCCAGCCGGCTGTTGGCCAGACCCGGGAGCCGACTCCGGTACAGACCTATTCAGTCTCCTCCGAAGTGACTGCATCTTCGACGGTTGCCTCCTTTGGTGGTTCATCACTCCCACAGCTCCCTGAATCACAGGGTCAGCAACCGGCATCTGAAGGGACTCTGCAGGCTCCTGCAGAAAACGGGCAGTCCGGGGCGACCGGACAGGGAGGAGATCCTTCTGCCGGAAGTCCCGGTTCGGGAAGTCAGAGCACCGGTAACGGTACAGAAAACCCCCTGGGTTCAGGGAACATGACCCTTCTCATCGGAGCAGGTATTGTTCTCCTCATTGTAATTGCAGGTGGAGCATATTACTATACCAATCAGAAAAAAAGTGAATCCTTAAAGACGGAAGAACCCGAACAGAAGAAAGAATAAAATTTCTTACTTTTTTGATTATACCAGTACCATCCTATCATTTTATTAGTTCTGACCAGGACACTACTGTCAAAGTCCGGAGGTTCTTCAGAATACAAGAATCCAGGTCCCGGAAAGGTTTCGGTCTCACATGAAGACAGAATCTCCCGATTCGATTGCATCTGGTGGTGTCGACCTAGTAAAATATAAATAACTAAATGTTAAAATAACTTTACAATAGTGTGAGGGAACAGATGAAGTACCGGACTCAAATATGGGGGGGAGTGATCCTTCTCTTTCTGCTTCTCGTCAGTATCCCGGTGACGGGCGCAGATGATTACACCGTCAGGACTACGGTTGACGGCGCCCCCTCCCTGTCACCTGTCAATCCTGAATTCACCAGTTTCCTCTATGACTCACGCGCTGCACGACTGGATTTCAACTCCGAAACTACGAGCACACTTGGTCTTGTGCCTTCAACAGTTGATCTTTCTTTCTCCCGGGGAATCCAGATTTCAGATATGGGGGGGGTATCATCTCAAGTAAACCAGTATTCGGAGATCGTATCCTCACTATCAGATCGGGGGCAGACTTATGGGGCCGTGTCTGCGACCACCCTTCCGGGTACGTTTGATTTGAGAACTCAGGGAAAAGTTACTTCTGTAAAAGAACAGGGGCAATGCGGGAGTTGCTGGGCTTTTTCCACCTTTGCCTCTCTTGAATCCATTCTTCTTCCTGGCGAATCATGGGATTTTTCCGAGAATAACCTGAGGAACACGCACGGTTATGATCTTACCTCCTGTCAGGGAGGGAATGCGATGATGGCAACTGCCTATCTGGCACGGTGGAGTGGGGCCCTTACCGAATCAAGTGATCCGTATTCCACCGTATCAAAAAGTGCAACATCCATCACGTATCCAAATTCCGATTCAGTAAAGCATGTCCAGGAAGTGCTCTATATCCCCGGGCGTGGCAGTTCTCTCGACAATACCAATATAAAACGGGCATTGTATGAAAAAGGGGCCGTTTATTCGACAATACGATGGGAAGAGTCGTCATACCGGTCGTCCTCTGCAAGCTACTATTACAAGGGGAGTTCCGGGGCAAACCATGCAATTACTATTATCGGATGGGATGATTCATATGATCGAAGCAAGTTTACCTCTCAACCCCCGGGTAATGGCGCCTTTATCGTGAAAAATTCCTGGGGAAGCAACTGGGGAGAGGGAGGCTATTTCTATGTCTCATACTACGACACCGTCATTGGAGAGGATAACGCGGTGTTTACTTCTGAAGAATCAGATAATTATTACCATATCTACCAGTATGACCCGTTGGGATGGGTCGTTTCGTACGGTGAAAACAGCGAAACTGAGTATTTTGCGAATATCTTCACCGCCCAGTCGGAGGAGGACCTTTCAGCTGTCAGCTTCTATACCGCTGCACCCAATTCAAAATACCAGTTATTTGTGTACAAGGGAGTCAGTGGAACGCCGGTATCAGGAAGTGCTCTCGTCTCGCAGTCGGGTACTATCAGCGTTTCGGGATACCACACAATCCCTCTCTCTTCAGCAGTCCGCCTGCAGAAGGGTGAGAAATTCTCCATTGTGATTAAACTGACTACCCCGGACTACAAATACCCGGTGGCGATAGAGTATCCCCTGTCCGGGTTCTCTTCAGGAGCACGTGCCACAAGCGGGCAGAGTTACGTGAGCAGTAGCGGGACATTATGGTATGACCTCTCAACAATTTATCCGAACAGCAACGTCTGCATAAAAGCCTTTACCACCTCTGCTTCCGGGTCTACTGCAGATACCCCTACCTCCACTCCTTCTGCCACAACGACCCCGACACCAACAACAACGACCTCTGCAGCCGATACAAAATCTCCGACAGTGACCCTTACATCGCCTCGCGCTTTCAGTTCGGTAACCCCCGGGTCCACCGTCAAGGTCATCTGGAGTGCGACCGATAATAAAGGTGTTTCCGGTGTTGATATTGCCGTGTCAAAAGACAAAGGGAGCACATGGACCACGGTAGCAATGAATCTGGCAAAGACAGGGACCTATACTCTTACCGTACCTCAGGATGTTTCAGGTACTTTCATGATCCGTGTCACGGCACGGGACAGTGCCGGAAATGAAGGGTCTTCAACCCGGAGCTGCATTGTGAGAGCATCGACCCTGTCGACCACTACTGTCCGGACGACGACCACGACGACCACTCCGGTTCCGACCACAATCGCGCTTGATAGGACTTCGCGTATTACAGAATTTTTGTCACGATAACTCCACTTTTTACCCCTCCCTTTCGTGTCCTGCCTGCGAAGAAAATTATTCCGGAAGAACTACCTATGCCATTCCCGGCATAGTGAGGTAGTAATCTCCCTCACCCTTTCTCTGAATGTTCGCTGCACCTGATATCCTTGTGAAACCTGTTATCATCCCGTTCCTGCAATGAAAGGTTCAATCTAACAGGAAGCAAATATACTCCAGATAAATGAGAATTCTTCCCGCCACCGGCTGCACTTTCTGCCATGAAGGGGCCAAGATGGTCCTCTTCATCACCGGGGTATGCAGTCATGCCTGCTGGTATTGCCCCTTATCCCGTGAAAGGAAGGGAAAGGACCAGGTCTATGCCAATGAGCACCGGGTCTCTACTCCTGATGAAGCTGTTGCTGAAGCAAAAAATATGAGTGCAATGGGTACGGGTATTACCGGTGGAGAACCCTTTGAACGGCTGGACCGGGTTATCAGCTACGCATCACGGTTGAAAAAGGAGTTCGGGCAGGAGCACCACATTCACATGTATACCTCGTGCGCCCCTTCCGAAAAAGAATTATCCGATATTTCCGGATTAATCGATGAGATCAGGATGCACC
Organism: Methanoregulaceae archaeon; assembly: GCA_021371995.1. GTDB lineage: Archaea > Halobacteriota > Methanomicrobia > Methanomicrobiales > Methanospirillaceae > UBA9949. The sequence continues at coordinate 110,101 of JAJFVA010000010.1, forward strand.
CTCCGGTCGAGTGCTGGAGAGAGATTGAGAAGAGCGAATATATCAGGTCTGCAGAGAGGGCAGCAGGAATGGGATTTGAAGTAGGGTTTGAAGTGCCTGCCCTGCCAGAAATTGATCTCCTTATCCCGGCACTCCAGTATCTTGACTTCCTGAACATCAATGAGCTCGAATGGGGAGAGACGAATGCTCCGGAAATGCGGAGGAGAGAGATGATTCCCGAAGACTCGGTCCACAATGCCGTGGAAGGAGCCCGCGCCTGGTGCCGGAACATCCGCAGGTACAAAAAAGTCTATTTCTGCAGCTCCGCTTTTAAGGATTCCGTACAGCTCAGGAAAAGGCTCATCCGGATTGCGGAGAACACTGCACGCGCTTTTGATGAGATCAGCGACGACGGAACGATCATCTACGGCAGGATAGAAGATACTCCGTTCATCCCCGATTCTGTCCGGCAGCTTGGTCCTGAAATGTTCGAAGAAAGAGATGGCGCCCTTGAGACGGCATGGTGGATTCTTGCAGAAAAAGGGAATGAGATAGGGGGCAAAAAGACAATTGTCGAGCGATACCCGAACCGCGGGATCATTGTTGAGGTGACACCGATCTGATGCTCCGGAATTTTCTGGAACCGGTCTATGAAAGATCCCTGATAGCACAAATCAGGCATATTCCCTGTCATGTGGCAATTATCCAGGACGGGAACCGGAGGTTTGCCACCGCCCGCGGTATCGTTCGCCAGGAAGGTCATCGTGCAGGTGCAGATCGTACCGAACAGGTGCTCGACTGGGCCCGGGAAATGGGAATCAGACATATTACCCTGTACTCGTTCTCGACCGAGAATCTTCTCCGTGATGAAGGTGAAGTGAAGGACTTGTTTGAACTGTTTAAAGAGCGGTTCAGCAAGATAGTGTCGGATGAAAGGATTCACAAGGACCGGATCCGGGTCAGGATGGTGGGCGACAGGTCGTTGTTGCCGGCCGATCTCACTTCCGTGATTACCCGGGCAGAAGCGGCAACAAACAAGTACGATTCATATTTTCTCAATGTTGCACTCGCCTATGGCGGTCGAAACGAGATCGTGCGTGCGGCAAAAGAGATACTTGAAAAGGTGAGAACCGGAGAATACAACATTGGCAGCATTGACTCATCACTGGTGGAACAGCATCTCTGCGCCGACCATAACCTTCCGCCCGTAGATCTCGTCATCCGGACCGGGAATGAATACCGGACTTCGAACTTCCTCCCATGGCTTGCAAACGGGCATGAGTCGGCTGTGTATTTCTGCGCTCCTTTCTGGCCAGTGTTTCGGAAAATTGACCTCCTGCGGGCAATACGGGTATACTCGCAGCGCCGGGAAGCAACGATGGGCTAAGCTCCCTGCCCTATTTTCCAAATCTTCTGACTCTTGCCTGATAATCACGGAGAGCCCTTAAAAAATCGATCTTCCGGAAATATTTCCAGTTCACATCAGAAAAGAATAATTCCGAATACACTGACTGCCAGATGAGAAAGTCAGTAAGGTGCGACCCTCCTGTTTTTATCACAAGATCAGGGGCATAGGGGAAGGTGAGATACTCCTCAAATGTCTGTTCACAGGTGGTTTCTGGTGAGATCCCATCTTCTGCCATCCTCCTGATACAGCACACTATCTCCTCCCTTCCGCTGTTTCCCACTGCAACGCAGACATCCATTCCCTCCCCTGCCACTTCTGTATTTTCCCCGAGATGGAGATGCAGTCGTGCATGGTCGCCCACCTTACGGATCATGGAAAGGTAGGTATCCAGGCGTGTCGGGTCGGGGGTGCTGATATGAAAGGTGATTCCCTTAATTGCGGGATACGGTGCGTCTCCCCCTGTATTTTTTCCCGCGATAAAATCATTTACAGACAGACACCACCTCGTCACGTCATTCAGTTTCGATTGAGAAGCCTCCATATCACTCTCAGTAATCATAAAGCAGATGTGAGCAGGGAGGACCTCAATTCCACGGAGAAGAGCCCGTTCATAAAGCCAGTGGATCATGCAGCCCACTCCAGAAGTTCACCGGTACTGAGCGTATTGAGTACATTCTTCCGGGAGCACCACCCCCTCCTGCAGGTCATGACGCCGTATTGCATATGTAAAAATTCCGGACTGTCATGCGTGTCAGTACCGATAGCAATCCTGACCCCCTTCTCCACCGCCTCCCTTATATACGTATCATCAAGATCGAGCCTGAAAGGGGATGCATTGCATTCGAGAGAAGTGCCGGTCTCCCTTGCCCTCTCGATAAGCCTTGAGATATCAACGGAATACCCCTGCCTCTTCCCGATAAGCCGGCCGGTAGGATGACCAATGATATCCACGTGATCGTGTTCAACGGCCGCGAGAATGCGTCTCGTCATAATGTCCCGGGGCTGTGAAAAACCTGAATGAACCGAGGCAATCACGATTTCCAGATCCGAAAGGGCCCGGTTCGGGAGACCAAGAGAGCCGTCCGCGAGAATATCGACCTCAATCCCGTGGATAATTCTGCATGACGAGGATCGGTTTATCATCTCAATTTCATGGGCCTGTTTCGTGAGACCGCCTTCATCGAGACCATGGGCAATTCCCAGTGTTGCCGAATGATCTGAGCAGACGATATACTCGTATCCAAGATCCTCTCCTGCTTTTGCAAGGGCTTTGAGAGAGAGGAGGCCGTCGGTCCAGCTGCTGTGCACATGGAGGTCTCCCCTGATATCACGGGAGTCCACCAGGACAGGGAGGCTATGGGATAGCGCTCTTTCCACTTCACCCCAGTCTTCCCTCAGTTCCGGAACAATGTAGTCCAGGCCAAGAAACGCAAGGATCTCATCTTCCCGGGAGAACTCTTTATGGGTACCGGTTGAACGATCTTCAATCCCATACTCGTTCAGTTTGTAGCCGCGGGACATTGCAATCTCCCTGAGTTTTATATTGAACGCTTTTGAGCCGGTGAGGTAGAGAAGCATGGAACCAAACTGCTGTGACCGGGTGAAACGGAAATCCACCCGCTTCCCAAGGATTCGAAGGGAGGTCTTCCGGTCGCCGGCGTCAATAACCTCTTCTGCGATGGTCCGGAGCTTCGGGTTAAGGCGGCCGGGAAGTTCTATGGTGACAACATCGATATCGCCGATGCTGCTCTTCCCCCTCCGGTAGCTGCCCGCAAATTCATAGGTCCCGGGATCAAGGATCGGCCGGATTTTTCCGGCCACTGCATCGGCCTCCAGACGATTCATACGTCCGGACTGGTCACGGTAGATCGCAATCGATTTCAGAAATCCCTCCTCTTTTTTCTCTCCGAATCCTCTGATGGCCCTGATACGATGTCCTTTTGCCGCCCGTTCTAGATCATCTATACAAAGGACATTCAGTTTTTTCCAGAGCGTTGAAACGGTTTTCGGGCCAACTCCCTCGAGATTCAGGAGCTCGATAAGGGTTCCGGGTATTCCGGATTTTGCCTCTTCAAGTTCAGTAAAAGTCCCTTTTTCGACAATTTCGCGGATTTTTCGCGCGATATTTTTTCCTATCCCATCGATGCTGGAGAGGGCATGGTCATCCATTCCGGCAACCGGTGCTGCCAGCCGGTCGATGATGTCGGAGGCCCGGTAAAAAGCCCGGATTTTAAAGACATTCTCCCCTTTTATCTCGAGGATCTGTCCCATGAGGTTCAGCTGCGCCGCTACCTGCTGGTTTGTTACCTCCATCTGCCTTCAGCACTCCAGCGTGTATTACTCCTGTCTTTTGTTGTCCGGTTCCCTGATATGTATTTCTTATCATGGTGCGTTACCGGTATAAGAAAATGTTAAAGCGTCAGGGCGTATGGAGTTTCGCCGTATAGGTAGTATCCAAATTCATAAGTGCATTCATGCCGATTCTTCTTTACATGGAGGCCTCCTCTTTACGGGAAGATATTCTGGAAGCTTTGTACAAAGCCCGTTTTACAGGAACAAAACAATCCCTCTTGGAGGAACTCGCTTTAACGCTCGGGAAGGAACCCGGGGAACTCCGGCCTGTGCTGATTCAGCTAGAACAGAACGGAGAACTGGTATTCAATCCTGATGGATCTCTTTCCCTGACCCCGGCAGGGAATGAAACCGGTGGCAGGGTGATGCGCAAACACAGGATCCTTGAATGTTTCTTCTCCGAGATGCTCGGGATGTCCCCGGATACTGCTTCGGAAGAGGCATGTACGCTGGAACATGGGGTCTCTGATGAGGCTATCGAGCGCCTCGGCAGGTACATCCGGGGGCCCGGCCGCAGCGGGCTCCATGGGATAAGGAGAGGTAAACGGTGGCAGGCTCTGACACTGCTCGAGGCTGTGGAAGGGGATCTCCTCGTTGTCTCATGTGTCCGTTGTCGCGGTCTGGGCGGTCGCCTGCATGATCTGGGCCTGTTCCCTGGCACGGAAATCACGGTGGTGCGGAAAATTCCCGGGAACGGGATTGTCGTAAGGGTTAAGGAATGTGACATTGCACTCAGTACGGAAATCGCTGCTTCTATACTCGTGGAGCGGGCCGGATGAAGGTCGGGCTTATCGGTAATCCGAACGTCGGCAAATCGCTCATCTTTCACCAGCTGACCGGGCTTGGCGTAGAAGTCAGCAATTACCCCGGTACCACCATCGATCTCCAGAGCGGAACCACCTGTTTTCAGAAAGAGATGATCGAGGTCACCGACCTCCCGGGCACGTATTCCATCGAAGGTGATTCCGAAGAAGAGAAGATAGTTCGTTCATTTGTTGATTCCGGAAAGGCCGATGTGATTGTCGCGGTTCTCGATGCCGGGCGCCTTGAACGGAACCTCTACCTCCTGCTACAGGTCGCAGAATACAGGAGGCCGATGCTCGTTGTCCTCAATATGATGGATGAGGCAGAGAAATCGGGTATCCGGGTGGATGCCGGAAAACTTTCATCCCTTCTTGGGGTTGAGGTAATCCCTACGGTGGCCATCCAGGGCAAGAATACCAGCAGCATTATCCCTGCCGTGCTGTCATCGGTAAAATCCCCCATAGTAAACGTCTTGTATGATCACCATATCGAAGCTGCGGTAAAAAGCCTGAAAACTGTTCATAACCTTGAATGGATCGAAGCAATACAGGCCCTTCTCGGTCATGCAAAAGATCCGGATGTCCGTGAGGCAGCAGCTGCCCTGTCTGAAGAGATTGAGCGGATGCACCGTATGACCGTTGCCCAGATCATCGCCGGCAACCGGCACCACTGTGCAGAACACATTGCAGATGAGGTCGTGCAACTCCGGACCCCTGAGAGAGGTCCGGATATCGACCGGCTGCTCACCTCCCGGATTCCAGGCATACCGATCCTCGCCGCGATCCTGATTGGAATCCTCCTCACGGTCTTTGTTATTGGATCATGGCTCGAGGAGGCGATTGTAACCCTGATCAATATCTTCGTCCTGCAACCATTCCTGGCTGCCGGATTTCCCCCGCTCGCTGAACAACTCGGCGTCTCCCTCATCCTCGCCATCCAGGCCGGATTCGGGATAGCCTTTCCCTTCATCTTCACCTTTTACCTGTTTATCGCACTGCTCGAAGACTCGGGATATCTGACACGGGCCGCTTTTCTTGCTGATCGAACCCTTCACCGCTTCGGAATGCACGGGCAGGGGATCATCCCGCTCGTGCTCGGCTTCGGGTGTAATGTTCCGGCAATCATGAGCATCAAGCTCCTCCGGACAAAAAGGGAGCGGCTTATCGCCTCGTTCCTGGTTACCCTGGTTCCCTGTTCGGCACGCACGGTGATCATCGCAGGTCTCGTTGCTGCGTTTATCGGGCTTGCGGCAGCAATGAGCGTGTATCTGTTCGTCATGGTCATCATCCTCATCACCGGGCTTATTCTGTCAAGGGTGACTCCCGGGGAACAGTATGGAATGATCCTCGAGATGAGCCCGCTCCGGAGACCGACGGTAAAAAATGTCCTCCTCAAATCCTGGATGCGTATCAGGGAGTTCCTGCTGGTGGCCATGCCCCTCCTCATTGTCGCCAGCATTATTCTCGGACTGTTCCAGTACTCCGGACTGATGGCAGCATTTGAAGAATTTATTGCACCTTTCTCTGAGGCAGTACTTGGTCTGCCTTCCTATGCAACCACCGCACTCATTTTCGGAATTCTGCGAAAGGAGATGGCACTTGAAACCCTGGTCATCCTTGCAGGGACCGCCGATCTCGGCTCGGTCCTGACCATGGCCCAGATCTATATCTTTGCCGTAGTCAGTGTGCTGTTTATCCCCTGCATCGCCACCATTGCTGTCCTCAGAAAGGAGATCGGGACGAAGATGGCACTGGTGATTTCAGCCTATACTCTGGCCATAGGTCTTCTGGTTGGAGCGCTCCTCAACATGCTGTTATCATGAACAGGGGAACCGGTCATACAATAAAGATGGACGACCATAATCGATGTGAAATGACCGGACGAAGCGGTTCCGTAAGCGTGGAGCTGATGCAGAGAGAATATATCAGGAACCCAGGTATTTTCCGGTATCTTTCCGGGCAGAGGGGGGAATCGTGCTCACCTTTGTAGGGCTCGGCCTTTACGACCTGCGGGATATTTCGGTGAAAGGGCTGGATTGTATCCGGAACGCCGACGCTGTATATCTCGAGGCGTATACTTCATGTCTGTCCGGGTGTACGCTGAGCGAGATGGAAGAGTTTTATAAAAAAGAGATCCGGGTCCTTTCCAGGCATGATGTCGAAGTGGACCCTGAACCCCTTCTCGAACGCGCTGCAACAAGCGATGTAGTCTTTCTCATGGGGGGTGACCCCATGGTATCTACAACCCATATCGATCTTCGCATCAGGGCATGCCTGAAGGGGGTTACAACGAAAGTCATCCACGGCTCTTCCATATCCACTGCAGTCTGCGGCCTCACCGGTCTTCAGAATTACCGGTTTGGAAAGTCATGTTCGCTCCCGTTCCCGCATGGATCCTGGTTTCCCATGACTCCGGTCAAAGTCATTGCGGAAAATCTTCTCCACGATCTCCATACCCTCGTATATCTCGACATCCAGGATAACCGTTTCATGACCATCCCTGAAGCAGTCGCACTCCTTGAGGAGATGGCCGGAAGGTCCGGAGCTGCCATTCCGCTGTATGTAGGCGTTGCGCGTGCCGGGTCTGATAATCCGGTTATCAGGGCCGGGGATTCCCGTACAATCCAGTCCACCGATTTCGGGACACCCCTGCATATCCTTGCAATCCCGGCATCCCTTCATGTGATGGAACGTGAATACCTTGAGTTGTTTGCTGATCTATGACCCCGTCTGACTGCAGGGATGATCTTATCCGGCGGAATAATGGGATCAGGACCATTCCGGAAGAGGGAACCATCCTGTACTCCTCAGCAACTGTATTCCGGGATATGATCGAAGCCTATCTTGCGGACGGTGAGGGATTTCTGGCCAGAAACGACATTAAAAACGCATATGCAAGTTACTGGTATGCACTTGGCTGGATGGATGCAGGATTCTCTCTTGGCCTTGTTTCCACCCCCCATTCCAACCCAAAACCGGATTTTGCCGGAAGCACTGTGACTGACCCGGATTGCGGGCGCCAGCAGGAAAAAACGGCACGGTATCGCTCTCTGCTCGGTCAGGCCCTTGAAAACCTCGATGCTGCACCGGAAAATGGTTCATCCCTCTTTATTGCGACAAAGAGGATGTGTGGAGTTGCCAGATCCTGTCACCATCAGGGCATTTCCCTCGAAGAACATGGAAAAATTGCAGGTGCACTCGGGGCATACAGCTACGGATTTGCATGGCTTGATGCAGGTGTCAGGTTCGGGGTCTTCAGAATTATAAAAAACAGGGAATTGTTCACGATATAGGGAGAACAGACCGGATTCTTTCCTTAAAGGGTTTATACTATGCGCAGTAACCAATTATGAATCTGCCATAAATTAGAGGAGAAGACTGCATCAATGGACAAGACTCAGAAGAGGTGGTTGTGGGTCTCCCTCGGATTCTCTGCCGTGGTCCTGGTCGCTGTCCTGTATTTTACCGTTGATGCTTCCACCATTTCATATCTCAGACAACTCAGTCCCTTCTGGCTCGTCCTTGCCCTCTGCATTCACCTTCTCGCCCTCTGTTTCTGGGCTCTCCGTATCAAGTTCATGAGCAGGTCACTCGGGTACAAGGTAGGATTCTTTTATTCGCTCAACCTCGTGTTCGCCAATATGCTGCTCGCAGCGGTAACACCTTCCCAGGCCGGTGGCGAGCCGGTGCGGGTTCACGAACTGTATAAGGCTGGAGTAAAAATAGGCGACTCCACCGCTATCGTGATTACCGAAAGGATCCTTGACGGGATAGTGCTTGGAATCGGCGGGGCATTTTTTATGTTTGTATTGGGAAGTGAATGGCAGCGGATCGGATCTGTATTCAGCTATCTGATGTACATCTCCTGGATTGTAATCACCGTTATTGTCATCATCTTTATCTATTCAGTGAAAAATCCCGGCTTTCTGAAGAGGATTATACATTACACCTCGCGATGGTTTACCCGGAAATGGGAGAGTAAAAAGATCGAGCGCCTGGCCATGTCTATTGACAGTGAGGTTGATAACTTCCATAACACGCTCTCGGATTTTCTCAGCCATGGGAAAGCAGGGCTGATATATGGCCTGTTCTTCACGGCTCTGTTCTGGTTTTGTGAGTTCATCATTGTTTCAATCCTGTTGATCGGACTCTCACAGCCACCCATATTTGTCGAATCGCTGATTGTGCAGCTTGTTATCGCTGTAGTAATGATGATCCCCCTTACTCCCGGGGCATCCGGAATCGCCGAGATCTCGTTCACCTCGCTCTACGGTCTTTTCGTGAACTCATCGATTCTTGGAATCCTTGTAGTGCTCTGGCGCTCGATCCTCTTTTATTTTAATATTCTCCTCGGGCTCATCTCAAGCCTCCTGATCGTCCAGCGGGAAGCCCGGGAGCCTGACTGAACAAACCTTTTTTTAGCTATGCACCAATCATCCCTGCAGTCATGCCATCGGTTCCATGCAGGGTGAAGGGGGTATTTGTCGCAAAAAATGCCCTTGGGGCCTCCCCTGCTGTCATCCTCTCTGTCGAGAACGATACCTGCCTGCCGATTTACATCGGTCTCTTTGAAGCTATGTCTATTCATTCTGCCCTGAACAATGAGATCCCTCCGCGTCCACTCACCCATGACCTCTTTGTGGAATTTTTAAAACAGTTTGAAATTTCCCTTAAAACCCTCATTATCGACTCCCTTGAAGATGGGGTATATTATGCCAATATGATCCTTGAACGGGATCACCACGAGATGACGATCGATTGCAGGCCAAGTGACGGCATTGCAATCGGGATACGATGCCAGGCCGGCATCATGATTGATGAAGAGGTTGTCCTGCAGTCAGCAGTGGATGCCAGCGAACTGCCGGAACTGGTCGATATAAGCGCCTATCTGGCAGTTTGAAAATTATTTTCTCCGTGATGACAGTTCGTTCAGGACATCCTGGAATGAAACGCCGGAGACTCTCAAAGCAACCATGAGGTGGAACTGCAGATCTGCCGCTTCTGAAACAACCCGGGAAGGATCCTGGTTTTTTGCGGCGATGATAAATTCTGTTGCTTCCTCGCCAATCTTTTCAAGGACCCTGTCGGAACCCTTCTCACCGGAAACAAGCTGTGAAACATAGGACCGGGGTGAAGGATTTTCGAAGCGATCGTTAATCACCTGCCAGAGCTCTGAAAGTATATCAGTTGTGGTCATGTCGCACCATCCCCTGTTTTGAGATCTCCCAACTCGGCACCCCAGAACTTCCGCATCAACAGGCGTGCTTTCTCGATATTTGCACCTTTTTTCCCGATCGCAGTCCCCAAATCGCTTTTTTTCTGTAATGAAACAAGCAGTGCCCCTGTTATCGGATCCCTCTCAATCTTTGTTATCTCCACAGGGTAAAAGATGTTCGCGATGAACGCATTCGGATCATCAGCGTATTCCACCATCTCAATCCGTTTTCCGAGCACGTTCTGCATTCTCCGGATATTTTCCCCTTTTTTTCCTATTGCAAGCCCCATATCGCCTTTTTGTATCACGTAGATAATGCGTTCAAATCGCTCGTCTATGATGCAGTCAAGGGCAGTCGCTTTTGTCAGGATCCGGAGTTCTTCAATATATCTTCGCTCTTTAAAGCCGATATTCCGTTCCATTATCAAAATCCTTTATACTGTATTCATGGAGCATGATTAAAGGTATTTCCGCTTTTATTACCGTGCTCCTGACCAGGAAAAATGAAGATGATGATGTTCTACCTGATCAGGTAGGAGATGGATACCTGTGCGGTAACCGTGATCTGCCCGGTCTCGATCGGAGTCGGGACTGCTGCGGTTTTCATCTCTGCTGCGCCGGTGTACCGGTTATCGTAATAGATCGGGACATAGACCGAGCCGACGCTGACTGATTTTACCCCGGTTATGGTGACCCCGGTTGCCACGGCAGTTACATCCGCATCATAACGGGCATTTGCCACCGCTTCTGTCAGGGCCTGTGCCCTGAGCGACTTCTCCTTTTCGGGAGAGAGGGTAAATCCGACTGAACTAACCTGGTTTGCTCCGTTGCTTACGGCAATATCAATGATCTCTCCTGTCCGGGCGATATCCCGTACAGTCACCTGGACCATGCTTGTCACCTGGTAATACTTGATCTTCTGTCCGAATGGCAGTGTATTGTCATCATACACCGGGTAGATGGTGTAACTTACCGTCTGTATATCATCCCGGGGGATCCCAGCCGCGACAAGGGTGGAAATAATACCATCCATAATCCTGGCATTCTCCTGCTGTGCGGCTTTTACATCCTGGTTCTCGGTCTGGACTCCGAATGTCGCAAGTCCGATATCAGGAGAGGTCAGTATCTCTCCGCTCCCGGACACCGAGATGAGGTTTTCAGGGCACGCTGCCGGATCCGCAGCAGCTGCGGTTATCGGCAGCAATGCCAGGGAAATAATAAGGAGGGCCGGAATGAATGACCATATCTTTCTCTCCATTGTTCTCACCATCCCAGAAATACAGGGTGAAAATTCAAATAAGTATCCATTCATGCGAAATATTTCGCAGTTATCTCTAAAATCCGACAAAGGGGATTCATCATTTTCAGCCACAATCTCCTTATCGTTTGATGAATCATTAATACTGGGAACTTTCATGGGAGCAACCATCGTAGAGAAGATATTCTCGTCCAGATGCGGCCATTCGGTCAGGGCAGGTGAAGTAGTGATGGCACCCGTGGATGGTGCGATGATCCATGATATCACGGGGCCACTCGCAATACGGAATTTTTTCGAGATGGGGGGGACGAACGTCTTTGACCCCGACAAGATCATCCTTCTCTTCGACCACCAGATTCCGGCAGACTCCATTGACGCTGCAGAAAATCATGTATTTATGAGGAAGTTTGCACGGGACCAGGGGATTCATAATTACGATATTCGTGAGGGGATCTGCCACCAGGTTGTTCTTGAAAAAGGCAGGGCAGCCCCGGGCGATATTATCGTCGGTGCCGACTCCCATACCTGCATGTATGGTTCAGTGGGTGCGTTTGCGACCGGGATTGGATCTACGGACATGGGATTCGTACTCAAGTTCGGGGCTCTCTACTTCAGGGTACCCGAGACCATACGTACTGAGGTTTCCGGGGCATTTCCATGGCGTGTTGGTGCAAAAGATCTCATCCTGTCAATTGCAAAGGATATCGGGGCTGATGGGGCTACCTACCAGGCCATTGAATTCACGGGAGAGACCTTTTCATCGATGTCCATGAACGGGAGGATGACCTGCTGCAACATGGCTATCGAGATGGGAGCAAAGACGGGGATCGTGCCACCTGACGATATTACCTACGAGTATATGCAGAAGCGCAGGCAGTCGCATACCGTTTCGATTGCAAGTGATCCTGATGCCTGTTATGCTGACAGGAGAGAGTATGGGGTAACAGACCTCTCTCCCCAGGTAGCAGTCCCCCATAATGTCGACCTTGCCGTGGATGTTGAAAAGGTCGCCGGAACACCGGTTGATCAGGTCTTCATCGGGTCATGCACCAACGGGCGGTTTGAAGATCTCGCAGAGGCTGCCGAAGTGCTTGGCGATAAAAAATTCAACGAATCAATTCGCGTCATCATCATCCCTGCTTCACGGGATGAATACCTGAAGTCGCTGCAGGCCGGCCTTATCGAACGGTTCGTGAAGGCAGGTGCCCTGGTTGAGGCGCCCTGCTGCGGACCCTGCATGGGTGGTGCGTTCGGGCTGCTCGCTCCCGGGGAGGTATCCCTGTCTACATCGAACCGGAACTTCCGGGGGAGGCAGGGGAGCGCTGAAGCATCTGTATACCTCTGCTCGCCGGCGACAGCTGCAGCCAGTGCTCTCTATGGCGAGATTACCGACCCGAGGGAGGTGTGATCATGCGAACCTGGAAATTCGGTGACAATATCGACACCGATGCAATTATCCCAGGGAGATACCTGGTCTATAACGATCCCCGGGTACTCTCCTCCCATGCCTTTGAGGGGACACGGAATGACTTTGCCAAAGGTGTTTCCCCCGGTGATGTCATCATCGCCGGGAGAAATTTCGGATGCGGCAGCTCGCGGGAGCATGCCCCCCTTGCACTGGCCGGGGCCGGGGTCAGGTTCATTGTCGCAAAGTCATTTGCCCGGATATTTTACCGGAATGCAGTGAATGTGGGGATGCTCCCCCTGGTCTGCCCTGACACCGGGTCTATCCCCGATGGCGAAGAGTGCACGGTGGACCTTGAAAAGAGGAGAATCGTATGCCAGGGCAGGTCATATGCAATCGAGCCGGTGCCTGATTTCCTGCTCAGGATTGCTGATGCAGGGGGTCTTATCGCATATGCAAGAAATCTTTCTGGGGTGGAGACATGTACCGGGTCGCAGCGATAGGCGGGGACGGAATCGGCCCTGAAATCATACATGAGGGGAAAAAAGTCCTTGATGCAGCTGGCGAACGGTTTGGCTTTGACATTGCCTGGGATGACTTTGGGATCGGTGCGGAGCGATACCTGGAAACAGGCGAGCTGGTCACGGAGGAGGAATTAAAGGATCTCTCCCGGTACCGGGCCATTTACTTTGGTGCAATCGGGGACGAACGGGTCACCCCCGGTATCCTTGAAAAAGGGATCCTCCTCCGGATAAGGTTTCATTTTGACCAGTTCGTCAATTTAAGGCCAATCCGGCTGCTCGAGGGTGTGCCGACCCCACTGGCAGGGAAGGGGCCCGCAGACATCAATTTCCTGGTAGTCCGGGAGAACACCGAAGACTTTTACGTTGGTATCGGTTCCCGGTTCCATGGCTCCCAGAAGACGACCCTCTGCATCGAACGGGAACTCTATCATGCCATCTTCAATCTTGATATAGTATCCGATGCAGAAGAACTGGCCTACCAGATTGGCGTAATAACCCGGGAAGGAGCAGAAAGGGTCATATCGTATGCTTTTGACCTGGCTGTTCAGAGACAGAAAAAACTGACGTCTGTGGATAAAGCCAATGTCCTCTCGGATGTCTATGGCCTCTGGCGGGAGGTATTTGCTGAGGTTGCTGCCAGGAATCCGGGTGTTTCTACTGAATTCACCTTTGTTGACGCAATCACCATGTGGTTTGTGAAGAATCCTGAATGGTTCGATGTTGTGGTCACACCAAACATGTTCGGGGATATCATCACCGACCTTGGCGCAATGATACAGGGAGGCCTGGGACTGGCCCCCGGAGCAAATATCAATCCGGTGGGCACTTCGATGTTCGAGCCTATCCATGGATCGGCGCCAAAATACAAGGGACTGAATGTTGCAAATCCTGTCGCAACGATCTGGGCTGGTTCAATGCTCCTTGATCATCTTGGTGAGCATGCGGCAGCATCGGCAGTGCTGCAGGCAATCGAACGATCGATTGCTGACGGCGTGGTAACAAAAGATATGGGGGGCCATGCAAAGACCTCTGATGTCGGTAACTATCTTTCGAGGATTGTCCTTTCAGGCTAAGTGGTATCAGGCAGGGAGGGCACCCAAAACAGAACCTTCCCGTGAAGTACCCGGGCAATAATCGGTGATCTGCCGGTTCCTCTCGATCGGTCCTGCGACGCTGTAGGGAAGTGCTGCAACTGAGGCATACCGCTCCCTGGAGCAGAGGACCGCGTGGAGGGAGTCCAGGGCCACGGTGAACCGTTCGCCATTCCTGAGTTCGATATTCAGGGCTTTTCCTGATTTTGATATCCGGGCATTGCCTGCACTCCCCCCGATATATGCCATCCAGTTCCACCGTATTTTTTCCACCCGTGCTGAAACACCGGAACGGAGTGCATTCCGGAGTTCATTAACCCGGATACAGAGCCTCGTGCCATAGAGATACAGTTCAAGGATATCCATGGGTATTCCGTCTTCATCAAGAACAGGACGACGATTCAGCTGGAGATACCCTGCATTTTTCATCATGGTTCCCGACTCTTCCTGATACTACGTCGAAAGTACAGTTATATAAGCATTCAATGTGCGCGGAGTGAAAGTGACTGACAGAAAGCGGTTGTCAGGAAGATTCCCTGATGCTCGTGCCTGGGAGAGGGTTCAGGGATCCCTGGCGTGCTGATGATCCAGGCAGGCATTGAGTACATCCTCCATCAACCCTGCCAGACCCTGGATACCGATGATAGGCCGGGCTCTCAGTCTCACCATGCCTCTCAGAGGATAAGTGAACGGGATAAAAGCTGCAGTCGGGCAGGCCATGCGTTCAAATGAAGACCCGAGAAGGAGATCGGGAGGATCACCTGCGATAAGTTCCTGCACCGCAGAAAGGGAGCATGCTTCAGCAACCCTGAACGGTGAATGCCGGATACCATTACGGCAGCCGATAACAGTAATCGATGCATCGAGATATTTTTTAAGCATTCGTGCAGCAAAATCGGCATAGGAAAAGCCTGAGAATAGGGCAACCTCCGGGGGGTCATGCCGCATCAGGAATTTCTCGCAGGATGTCTCGATTGCATGTTCTGCGATATCCCGCTCTCTTTCGAATGCATCCAGTCTCACATCGTCATAATGCTTTTCCAGGCATTTGAGCGCTTTTTCTGTATCATCAATCCCGAGAAACGTCCCCCTGGCCAGCCCGTGACCGGAAGCAAGATCCGGATTTGTCTGAACCGTACTACACGAAGCCGGATTTATCTGGTCAAAGGTACAGTCACAAAACCGGGCTGCAACCGGGATTCCGGCGGATGCAAGGATTCGCTCCGCCTCAAGGGAATTTCCTGAACAGAACGGGTCGAGGAGCTGTATCCCGTCAAGATTGACCCCGCAGACATCGGGATCCGGCTTCACGGGCAGTGCCCGGCATGCAGCCAGGTAGCCATCCTCAAAATTGCCGAGGAACCCGGGACTGTCCACCATGATGATTTCGCCGGGAAGGTAATGGCGGATGTCTTCGCCAATTATTGCCGGGGTGCAGGTATTAACAACGGCAACTGCTCTGTAACGCTCCTGCAATGACCGGACGAGATCAAGAAGGCGCTCTTCTGCACCGAATATTATATCTTCCTCGATCAGGAAGGTGCAGTGAAGTTCACGGTGAAGGATAGTCGCAGGATAAAAATAGCATCCGCTTGGCCCGTGGATGACAGTACCGATTCCCCCGATACCTGCAAAACAGGTGACTGCGCCCGTCATTGCACAGGGCCACAGGGCATTCATGCATTCACGCATGGATAACCCTCTGCCATCGGCTGAGCATCCGAAAAAGACCTGCTGTACCGACCGGAAGCGGATCAGGAAAAGAAAGCAGCCGTCCATGATCCTTCAGTTCAAGGTCAAAAGTCTCCAGCAACTCGGTAAGAACCGGACCGGATGTCTGACCCCAGTGGTGAATCATGACCGTTTTTCTCCTTAAATCAGAAAAATGTTCAATAATTCCTTTCTGGTACGCCCTTTCAGCAGCGATGGCACTGTCGCTTTCGATGTCCAGTTCTTCCCCCACGCGGGAAAGGAAACGAAGAGTTCCTTCAAACCCGACAGGGAAGGAAGGAAGAAACGGGGTGCCAAACCGATTCTCAAGGGCAGAGCCGACATCGGTAAGCGACTCGTCGCGCAATATATTGAGTGAAGCACATCCAAGGTTTCCTATCGCAGAAACCGGAATATTCCTGACAAACCGGAGCTGGATCTTCACCCCGAGCAATGAGAGGAGGCGTGCTACTTCGCGATAGTTTGCTTCGGCTTCGTACTCGAGGTTTTTTTCACCGACCAGATTTACCATCCCGGACTGATTCCCTCCATGACAAAGGGAGGAGAGCGCGATGAGTGCCGATTTCACGCCATCAGAAAATCCCCCTCCAAGGAATCCGCCAGTGGGGACAATAATAACAGGGCACCCATGAACCTCACAACAGACTGACCGGACATCGTCACCTATCGCCGCGGCAACACAGGAAGTCAGGATGAAAACAGCTCCGTGATTCCCTTCAAACGCCCTTGTGATCGTATCCTCAAGTGCTTTTTCCCCGCCGAATATGATCTCCTGTTCCTTCAGCGATGTTGAGAGGATGGAAGGCAGCACGAGCTGGTCGTTGTCGAAATGAAGGGCATGAAGGAGGGAGAAATTATGGTGGGCACAACCGTCAGGGCCATGAATTATCGAGACTGCATCCTGAACAGACGTGGTGACCGACAGCGCTCCGGTGAGCGTGCACCCCTCAGTCCGCGATGAAGTCATAGGCCAGGGCCTCAAGATCCTCAATTTCGAGTGGCTCAGGAATGTCGAGCCGTTTATTCTCGAGTATTTTTCCGGCCAGGAGACGATAAGCTCCTGCCTGCGGCGTGTCAGGAGCAAACTCTATCACCGTCATCCGGTTGAGTTCGGCACGCTGAACAACCGGGTCCCTTGGAATAAACTGAATGAGCGTACTACCTATCCTGTCGGCGAATGTTGCCACAAGCTCCTCTTCATCGGGGAGGTTCTTTGCATTGCATATCACCCCGCCAAGGCGGCACTGGCCCCGGGAACGTCCGGAGAGCCGCTTGATCGCCTTACAGATATTATTGGCCGCATAAAGGGACATCAACTCCCCGGAGGTGACCAGGTACACTTCCTTTGCGTACCCTTCCCGCATCGGCATGGCAAAACCCCCGCAGACAACATCGCCGAGCACATCATAGACCACCACATCGGCATGGAGGGCACCAAGCCGCTCCAGGACCTGGAAAGTAGCAATAATCCCCCGCCCGGCACAGCCCACCCCGGGTTCCGGACCCCCGGCTTCCACGCACCGGACGCCGCCATACCCGGTGAAAACCACGTCTTTTAAGGTAATTTCCTTGTCGCCCCGCTCCCGGACCTGATCCATGACCGTGGGAATCAGTCTGCCATGCATCAGCATACGGGTACTGTCACGTTTCGGGTCACACCCTATCTGGAGAACATCAAGCCCCATTCCGGAAAGGGCTGCGGAGATATTGGTTGATGTGGTGGATTTCCCGATGCCGCCTTTTCCGTACAGGGCGATCTGTTTCATTATCAGATATTGGTCGGGATTTTATATTAGCTATTCTGAAGTTTACACCAGTTTACTTGAGTCCGCCTATTCATGACCCCGGAAGATCCCCATAAAGAGAACAATGACCGGAATTACTTCGAGCCTCCCTATCCACATGACCAGGATGAACACCCATTTTGACACAAAGGGCATGCCTGGAGAGACATACCCGGTTGAAAGTCCGCAGGAGCTTAATGCTGACACAATATCAAAGACAAGATCGGTTACTTCAAGGGAGATAAGGTGAAACTGGAGGACCACCATTGTTGCAATGAATACTGTGAGCACTGACAGGATAATAACAAGCATATTCTTGGACAACTCGGGTTCTGCGACGCTGTCAGGCACCTTCTCTCCCGCATAGGTGAATGGGACAAGTACTTTGGCCCGGATAAAGATTCTTTTAAACCACCAGAGGATTCCCCGATACCCGATGGCAATACGGGAGAGCTTGATGCCTCCTGCGCTGCTTTCCGATGAACCGCCAATAAACATTAACAACATAAGGAACACGATAGTGACGCTCGGAAAATACTGGAGGTTTTGCTCCGGGTATCCAGTCGTACTGATTGCAGCAGCCGTGACGAAAAGACCCTGCCGGACTGCATCGGAAAGGGCGAGACTGTCCAGGTAGTAGAGATCCGCAATAACGATTGCGGCCCCGCCGGCAAGAAAGAGCAGGAGAAGTTTGACCTGCTCGTTTCCAAGGAGAGAGAGTTTCCGTTTCCGGTAGGAGATATAATACAGCGTGAACGGTGTTGACCCCACAATCATTACCGGGATAAGGAGATATTCAAGGAGACGGCTGTTATAGGCAGCAAGCCCCCCTTCAACCGGCACAAAACCCCCCGTAGATATAGTGGTGATGGAAAGGTTGATCGCTTCATAGAGGGGTATCCCTGCAACCAGTATCACCCCGGCACCGATGAGCGTGAGAAAGATATAGACCGCCCAGAGCTCCTTTCCGGTTGCGATCACTCCCGGGAGAATCCTTTCGCTCCTGCTGTCGGAGCGAAAGAGCGGGGACTGTATGAGACCCCCCCGGCTTGCCATCGTTATGGAGAGGGCAATCACCCCCATCCCTCCGATCCACTGCATAAAAGTCCTCCAGAAAAGCAGCGTTTCAGGGATATACGGGGATGGCATGATGAGTGAAAAACCGGTTCCGGTCCAGCCCGCCATAGTTTCAAACAGGGCATCGGTAAGCGACAGATCAAGGACGAGAATGAATGGTATCGTACTGGCAAGCGCAAAAGCCAGCCAGACAAGAGCCACCGAGCAGAAGGCTGACGAGAGTCTGATATCCTCTTTCCTCCGGGGCAGATGATTTAGCAGAAACCCAAGAGAAAAAAGGGTGACCGGTACAGCAGCCATGGGGAGGATTACTGAATACTCCCTGAATGCAAATGCTATAAGGAGAGGTACGGCTGTCAGAGGGCTAATATATTCGAGCATCCCTCCAAGTTCAGAAAGAACAGTGGAAAAATACTGGATGCGGCCCATTACTACAAAATGATGTTTTCAAGAGAATATCTTTTTTCATGGTTTTTTAGCGTGACTGCTCATGCAGCCATGATAATCTCCTGCATGATCCTCCAGGCCAGCAATGCCTTGACGATATCCGGGGGTGTGAGCAGCTTCCGTTCTCCCAGAATCCGGCACGGGCTCCCCCTGGCCTCACCGGAAAAGAGATCAGCAAGGCCGGAAATAAAATGACAATCAAACTCCCCGTCAAAGGTGAGGGATGCAAGGGTCCGGCCACCAAGGATCTCACGGGAGTAAGAGAGAGAGAACTGCCCGGGCACGAGCGTCATGAACGCAGGGAGGCTTATCGCGAGGTCAGCCCCTGGAATGTCCCCCGTAAGAGGGATTTGTGAGAGAGTTGTCCGGTAAATATTTTTCAGCCATCCGAGATCCCGCCCATATCGTGAAAATCCGATGTGGATCACTGCATCGGCGTATTCTTTCTGGGGGAAGATATACCGTTCATAATCATCCTGCCTCTTTTTGATCTCTTCCATCACCTCGCGCTCTGAATATCCGCGCTTTTCGATATCCCGTTTCAGTTTCCACTCCCTTCTGACATCATCCGCGGGATCGACATAGAGAGAGAAATCGAAAGACTCACGGAGCATTGGGGTAAACAGGGTATGCAAACCTTCGAGAATCACAATTTTTGAGGGACGGAACGTAACCGGTCCCTCAAGGATCCCAAGCGAATGGTTATAGACCATCTTCCTGACCGGATTTCCCCCCTTCAGGTCAGACAGGTCCTTTTCAAGTCCGGAGATATTATTTGCTTCAGGGGCGAGCGGAGTGATATTGCGTGCCCTTCGCTGCTCCCGGTCAAGAAGATGATAATCGTCAAGACTGATCGTTGAGACGAGTTCATCGCCGAACAGATGCCGGATTGACTGGGTAAAACTGGTCTTTCCTGAACCTGAATCCCCTGCAACACCGATGATATACACTCCTTTTCTTCCGATTACCGCTTCCTGAAACGAGTAATGGCCGTTCATACCCCGGAACACCTGCCGGTGATGCGAGCGATCAGGGCGAACCAGGGAATTTTCAGGATTTTGTGCTCCGCAGGATTACAGGGCATACAGGGCCTAATGAACCATAATTCCGGCTTTGCGGTGTTTGTCAGCTATTCGTTCAGCGAGAGCTTCGAGGTCGCGCAGACATGCGCTGTCAGGGGCTCCCTTGATATAGACGGGATCGATTACTTCAATGGAGAGATGGTTCAGCATCCCTTTCAGTGCTTCAACCGTGTTTCCCCCCCAGCCGTATGAACCGATCACCGTCGCGAACTTTACTTTTGGCCTGATGAGGTTTGTGATAAATGCGGCATTTGCAACGAGCGGGTGGGGTCCGAAAAGCAGGGTAGGGGTGCCGATGACAATCGTTGCCGCATCAACAAGGGAAGCGGCCAGTTCGCCCAGATCCGTGGATACCAGGTCGAACGGCTTCACCCTGATGCCGCGATCAATAAGAGCCCCGGTGAGGTGCATGACCATTTTATCAGTGCTTCCATGCATGCTTACATAGGGGATCACCACTTCGTTCTTCACTTCATCGGAGATCCATTCTGCATAGACCTGGAGGACCGGATCGGGGGGATGGTAGAGGGGACCATGACTGGGTGCGATGATCCCGATATCGAGTGCCGAGATCTTTTTCAGGTGCTCCCTGATTTGTAACCGGAACGGCATCATAATCTCGGCATAATACCGTTTTGCTGAATGGTATACATCAGCCATGTCCTTTACAAAGAGATCGCTCGTGGCCAGGTGAGAGCCGAACAGGTCACAGGAAAAGAGTACTTTATCCTCCCTTACATAGGTCAGCATGGTCTCCGGCCAGTGAACCCAGGGGGCCATAATGAATTCAAGGGTCTTGTTGCCAAGGGAGATGGTATCGTGAGCCTTTACCACGAGGCACCGTTCAGGATCGATATCAAGGAGTTTCACCACGAGGTCTTTGCATTTCTCGCTGGTTACCACGGTAGCTCCAGGGAAGAGCTCGGCTGCCATGGGAAGCGATCCCGAGTGGTCCTGCTCGGCATGATTCACAATAATATAATCGACTTTTTCAACCCCGAGTTTGATGAGGTTGCATACATATTCGAATTCCTTAGTCGGATCTACCGTATCGATAAGGGCCGTCTTCTCGCTTCCTTTCACGAGATATGCATTGTAGCTTGTACCATCAGGGAGGGGGATAAGGGAGTCGAAAAGTCTCCTGTTCCAGTCAATCGCCCCGATCCAGTAGATATCGGGCAACACTTCTCTCACAGTCATTGTATCGGTCACCTTTCAATTGTCCCGGCCATCCTCCTGTTTGCCTGTCTCATGCAGGATGTACTTCATGTCATCCCCTCATCAGGTGCAGGGAGCAGGATTGCAAGGCCAGTCGCTCTCTTCTCATAGGACTTGATTCCCGGGGTGGCATAACGGTTTCTATGAAAGAATGCGGAACGATAAAAAAATCATCCAGGATTGTTTCAAGATTACAAAAGGCCGGCATCAGGGGACCGGTGCAACCGGCAGTCTTTTTCTCCGCTCCAGTACCTAGTATCATCATGAACGAAAGCGATGAAGCAGTCCGCCTGGCAGTCTCCCTCATGGCAGTTTCAGCCAGGACGGCACCGAAGGGAAAGGGGAACGATTCTCTGGTAACCCTGACGGTTCACAAAACCGATCTTCCGCTGCTTTCCCAGGCAATGACCAGGTTCGGGCAGGACCATGCACAGCCCATTTTTATCAGGGATGCGAAAAATATTGCGGCATCGGAAGCCTGCCTCATTATTGGTATCCGGGGGCAGGAGGTTCTTGGTCTCAACTGCCAGGGATGCGGGTACCAGTGCTGCGCCGATATGGAGGCTGCCTGCAGGAGTACCGTGGTTGAGGGATCACCATTCTCCGGACCGAACTGTGTGATCAAGATGGCTGATCTCGGCATTGCGGTCGGTTCTGCCGTGAAAACCGCTTCTCTCCTCAACCTGGACAACAGGGTCATGTATACCGCCGGTGTTGCTGCACGCTCCCTTGGCTGGGTCGAGGGATGCAGTGTTGCGTATGGAATTCCTGTGAGTGTCACCGGCAAGAACATATTCTTTGATCGATCATGATCGTGAACAGAAAAGGAGAGTAAGTCATGGCAGTTATGAAGATCAGAGGCGGGGATCTCGACCTTGTCGAATACGAGTTTCTTTCGTTCCATCCCGGAGAGAATATCCGGACACTCGGGCTTGAGCGATCCTATCCCCTCACCCCGGTGTCAGGGACTGTAACGGTTCGTGCACCGGCACGGATACACCTGACCGTCCTTGATATGAACCGGTTTGCACCGGCACGGGCGGGAGGAGGGGGGATTGGGTTCGCCATTCAGCTCTATTGCAGTGTTGATGTCTCCTGCACAGAATCAGGGCTTGAGATCGATTACTCGCGACCCGGTATCATCCGGCATTTTGTCGAGGTCTTTAAAGCCATCACCGGATATCGTGGAGGGTTCCGGATCCGGGCGCGGGACCATCAGCACCAGCATGTCGGGCTTGGTTCCACAAGCACGATCATGATCTCGCTTGCCAATGCACTCAATTATGCAGTAGGGTCACCTCTGACCTCGGATCAGCTCAGAAAAATTATCGGGAACAACTATGTTGAGGAGACTGCTGACAATACGATCGCTTTCGGTTTTGAAACGGGGGTCGGCCCCGCTGTCAGCACCTATGGAGGAATGGCTATTATGGGGGATGAGCTCGCCCTTGCGTATCACCACCCCTTTGCCCGGGATAAGAACGTGTTTGTTGTCATCCCGCCAAGTGATATCTCATCAGCAGGCACCAAGGAGTTCGATCTGCTCATGAATAAAGCGCGGGTCCTTGACTACCGCGACCGGGAGCTGAAGGCATATCTGATGCTGATGGACATGATACCTGCCCTTGAGGAAGACAACCTGAAGCGGATAGGGAATATCATCTGGGAGATAGAGTTCAGGGGTTCAAAGCGTGCAGAGGTCGAGCACCACAGCTTCGAGATCTACCACTACATGAGCCGCCTCAGGGAATCAGGGCTCGAATTTGTCGGTATGAGTTCGGTTGGGCCATCAATTGCCATCATTACTGAAAAAGACCGGGCATTTGTGGAAAATGTCGTAAAGGGAATTGGCCTCTCAATTGCCGTGGAGACAAAGATCGATAACGAAGGACTCCGGATGAACCATACCTGCTAGGACCGGGTATAACACCAACATGAATAACGACGGCATCATCCCATCTCCGGGAAAGACAGCAGATTTATAAATTGGATCCTTGAGAGAGATCTCAATCGTTCTTTTCTTCTCTTCTCTCCCTTGTAAGAACACCATTCACGGACAAGAGCACAATCACCAGTACGGTTGCCAGGGTAAACGCGATGATGATCAGGATTATCAGGCCTATATGTTCCCTGATCCAGGGTACCGAACCGAGGAGATATCCGGCACCGGTGACAGCTACCGCCCAGCACAGGGCCGAGAGGACATTATAGAACATGAAAACCCTGTAGTTCATGGTGCCGATACCGGCAAGGAAAGGGGCAAATGTCCTGACAACCGGGATGAACCTCCCGATGAAGATGGTCTTTTTCCCGTACCGTTCAAAATACCGGGTGGTCCGGTCGATGTACTCGTCTGGCACGAGCTCCGGGAACCGTTCCCGGAAGACCTTCAGCCCGATGTGATGCCCAAAGCAGTAATTCAGGATATCTCCGGCTATTGCTGCAATGAAAAAGATCAGTATCAGCCAGGGGAGGGCAAAGAGTCCCGAAGCGGATCCGGCACCTGCCACAAAGAGGAGCGAATCTCCGGGCAGAAAAACGGTGACAATACATCCCGTCTCGAGCAGGATAATCGAAAAGAGGATAAGATAGGCACCGGGACCGAATTCGGTGATGAGGTACGTGAGGTTCTGATCGAGGTGCAATAAAAGATCCAGCATTGCCATGACCTTGCCGGTACTTACTCTAAAAAAGGGAGTATATGAAGAAATCCCCGGCGTTGTAAACCGGTAATATGCGATCATTTATTGCGAAGCCGGCAGAAAATGTATAAGAATGTACGCGGGTCCTCTGCCGTTTATGCGCCGGAATGTTCCGGTGCAATAAGAGACGACGCAGACGGGCCGGTTCTCTTTGGGGGAATCCGGGAACAGTATGCACGAGTTTGGAATTGCCTACGATATTTTTGAGACGGCACGGAAGGCGGCGTCTGATAACCATGCCACCCAGGTGAAAAAAGTGTGTGTCGATATTGGCGAGATGTCGATGGTCAACCCTGAACAGGTGCAGTTCCTGTTTGAAACGCTTATCGAGGAAGATCCGATCCTGAAGGGAGCGGTCCTCGAAAGCAGGGTGGTGGCTCCCGAGACGCGGTGTACCTGCGGTTACTATGGAAATGAAAAATTTGTCTGTCCCTCCTGCGGGGCACTCCCGGAACTGGTCCGGGGCAGGGAGATCGTCGTCACCCATATCGAGATAGAGGTGGATGAATAGATGAAAGTCAGCCTGATGCATGGGGCCGGCGGGGAAGTGATGGGGGAGCTCCTGAAGGTACTTACGAAGATCGAGCACAACAACGCGGGCGGGATCGGCCTCGAAGCGCTGGATGATGGTGCCGTCATCCCTCTTGGCGGGATGAATATCGTCTTTACCACGGATTCGCATGTGGTGCGGCCCATCTTTTTCCCTGGCGGCGATATCGGAAGGATCTCGATCTGCGGAACCGTCAATGACCTGGCGATGATGGGGGGAAGGCCGATCGCCCTCTCCTGCGGCATGATCATCGAGGAGGGATTCGAGGTGTCCGACCTTGAGCGTATCGTCCGGTCCATGGATACCGCTCTCGGGGAATGCGGGGCGAGCCTGGTGACAGGGGATACGAAGGTGCTCGAACGGGGAGCCCTTGACGGGATCGCCATCAACACCGCGGGGATCGGTATTGCAGAGACCATCGTCCGCGACTCGGGGCTTGTGGCCGGGGATGTGATTATCGTGAGCGGGACGCTTGGCGACCACGGGCTTGCGATCATGGCCGAGCGATCAGGCCTCTCGTTTGGCGAGCAGATACGGTCGGATGTCGCCCCGCTCTGGGGCCTTGTCTCGAGGGCCCTTGACGCAGGGACCATCCACGCGATGAAAGATCCGACCCGCGGGGGGTTTGCGAGCGCTGTCAACGAGATGGCAGGGAAAAGCCGGGTCTCGATCCGAATTGACGAGGAGGCACTGCCCATCAGAAAGAGCGTGAGAAGCGCCTCCTCGATGCTTGGGATCGATCCGCTGCAGGTTGCAAACGAGGGGAAAGTCGTGATGGGGGTCCCGCAGAAGGATGCAGAAGCGATACTTAAAGCGCTCCGGTCACATCATTACGGGAAGGATGCTGCAATCATCGGGAGGGTAACTGCCGGGGCCCATGTGATCATGGAGACTGCGGTGGGGGGCGAGCGATTCATCGAGCCTCCGGTGGGAGACCCGGTCCCGCGGGTCTGCTGACCGGTCGCGGGGTACCTCCTTTTCTAAAATATTACCCGGTTATCTGGTAGAGTAAAAATATAAAAAATCAGCATACCTTTTACTTTTTAGCCGCTGCTGCAGCCGATTTGACATGTGCGATAACCTCATCGACACCGATCACAGGCCTGATATCAAACTGGATGTACGGAAGCCAAGTCACCACAGTGGCGTGAAGGGTTTTTTCATCGGTGTCTGCGAAACAGTAGCCTTCGGCATTGTCACAGGTAATGCCCCAGTCCTTCAGATCACCGGATTTCAGCTGAGCCCGGACTCCTTCGAGCAATGACAACCAGTATTTCACCCGATCAGCCGGATCTGCCGGGACGGTCATCGGATTCATCTTCCATTTCATGTAGTATTTTGTCATTTCAATACCCCCTGTCTCTGATTTCCTGCTCTGATACCTCCGCCCGTCAGTTAAAAAAGGAGAGAATGTAATCTCCCGGAAAATTTCTACGATATTTCAGAGCGATTTTCAATTTGATTGAACTACGATAAAACTATTGCCCAGGTACAAATGATGGAGTATCCCCTGTTTAATAATCAGGAACATGGTCTGGCGAAAGATGGTTTGGGAAAGCGGCTGCAAGCGAGTGCATGGGACCGTTGTGCTGGTAACCTGTACTGGATAACAACGAGGACAAAATCCCGGGATTCTCTTCAGTCATCGTTCCCGAAGTCAAGGTAGGTGGAGAGGAGTTCGAGCGCTTCGAGCTCCCGCGGGCCGCCGCATCGGCGGACAAGGGAAGCATGGTGCCGGATCAGGTCATGCAGCCGGGGCTCGCGGGACTGCTGGAAACGGGTCGCATGGACGGTCGCCTCGATGATGCTGTTGAAACCACGGTTTACCGGGTGCAGGGTAGTAATGCAGACCTCTTCTTTCAGGAGCGTGAGCCTCACGATCAGGGCATCGTCGCTCTCGTTCTCGACCACGGCACGATAGGCCGCCCAGGCCTCTGCATCACACAGCCGCTGCATGGTGACGCCCCCCACTGTCTCATCCCTGTATGCGTCCGGAGGAAGATCTTCAAACGCCGTTTTCACATATACCAGCGGATCGAAGATGAAATTGGCCACCACCCAGCCGTGCTGCCTGATCCGCTCTGCCGTATGGCTCCCCCGGAACACCACCATCCTCACCATCCCGTTCCGGCATAGTATCCCCATCGGGGCCGCGTTATCACAGGTGGTCGCAATGACCTCGTTAATCCCCTCTTTTAAGAGTCCCAGGCCCATCCTTCACCCAGAGCGATATAGAGGGATGCGATGATAATATCTGCGATTGACCCGGGATTGATCCTTTTATCGATGCACTCCTGATCGAACCGCACGATGTCGCGGACCCCGTCCCTGACCTCTCGTGCCTTCTTCATAACCTCCCAGGCGACATCCTGCCCGTGCTTCTTGATAATGAACGTGTCAGGTTCGGTTGACAGCAGCTCGAGAAATGTCCCCATCACGGCGCCGCATCCCCCTCCGCCATAGGAATGGAGGAGATCAGCCCCGCGTCGTGTCAGGGTAAAACCGTTGATCCATTCCCGTGCAACCATATCATTTCGTGCAGAGTAGAGCATGACATCATACAGGGTCATCTGCCGCTTCCTGAGTTCCTCAACCGCCCCGGGATCGTTGACGTCAAGCTCATCGTTTGTAAGAACCCTCACCCTGGTCTTTCCAAAAGCCTCGTAAAAGAGCACGGCGTCTTCCACGGTCGTCTCTGCCACAATCCGGCAGGCTCCAGGGATATCCCTTCCGAGGAGAAGGGGGATGAGGAGGATATATGCTCCAAAATGGGTATTTCCGCCGGAATGAATATTGGTGCTTTCGACGGCATCGAGAATAAGTTCTCCAACACTCCCATCACCCTTTTCTGCCCTCTCAAGTGCTGGACGCGCAAGGATAGTTGATGCAAGGAAATGCTCAAGGCGGGTTTCAGGGTAATCGTGACACCGGTCTACATTCCCGGGTTTTGGGAATGCGCATACCTCAAGCATCATCGCAAGCTGGGCACGTTCAGCACACGTTATCTTTCGCCCGTTCATAAAACAGCCAGTGCATCAGTTTATCGGAAATCTCGCGCTTCTTCCGCATATATTCTCCGTTTGAAAGCCCGGCCTGCCGGATGGAAAGATCGCGGAACATGCAGGGAGACGAATCCTTGCAGCACCAGGCAAGGCTGCCAAAACAGGTCTGTTTTCCTTCTGACAGAGGAGTGCCCCGGACATATTCCTGCTTTATTGCCATGTATTCCTCCCTTGTTATCCCGAGTTTTTCAAGCGTGGGGATGAGAGGACAGTTCTTGACAGGCATGCAACAGAAGGTGAGGGCGCGAAGGTCACCACCCCTGCAGAGCTGTTTTGGTGAATTGTACCAGCCATGTTCGTCTGCGTACCTTGATATGGCTGCGTCAAGACCTCCGAGCGTGCGCTCATCAGACTTCCGGGCGAGCGATACCATGTCAGCACCATGCGAGAACATCTCCTTTACCCTCTCAAAGGTATGCATCGAGTTGTTAGCGATGATGAACAGGGGGCAGCTGTTCCGGATCTGCCGGATTTTCTGGTATCCAAAGTCCATGAGATCGATATGAATGATGTCAGCCCCGGCTTTCCAGAGGCTGGCAGCAAGAACGGCATCATTGGCATGCACCCCGGCCCGGATCTTTACGGAGACCGTGACATCCTCGGACTTGAGTGCCTTGATACAGCGGGCAAGTTCATCGGGATGATGAAGGTAATATTCGCCGCATCCGGCCCTGATCATTGGTTCCTGACGGCAATGGGCATCGATCTCGTATATTACCCTGTCTCCCAGATAACGGGTGATGTCCTGGTATGATTGCTCGCTGCTTCCCCTGAGATTGATCCCGGTCACCACATCACTCCCCTCAAGCAGCCGGGACTGATCCTCAAGTTCTTTTAACGGGTCGTCACAAAGGAACTCTTTTCTTCCCTGTTTGGCCATCTCATGGCTTGCTTCAAGGGTTTTTTCATCAATGGAATACCCCCCGATAAAGGCAACCCCGACATGCGCTTTCCGGGCGAGCACGTAATTCGCATCGACCCATCCTGCCATCGAAGCTATGGCTATCGGGGTCTTTACGACCTTTCGATTGAGAACGATACCGAATCTTTGGAAATACTCGTTATTTTCCATATTGAACACGGTTATTTTTACGAAAATTATGCAGCGTTCATTACAGGATCATTGTATGGGATTATAAATCGCTGGAATACTTTAAAAATAAACCGGAGGGATTACTCAAACGGTCTCCCTGATATCGGCGATATACCCTCTGATGATACATTAGTGCCAGACAATACAGTGGAAGGCCCGCCTGTTGCAATCCCGCGGAGAGAATTGGGAATTGTTTTACGTGGTACAGTACAACGTATTAGCATATGAGTAAGAAGGGCATCCTACTGGTTGGCCATGGAAGCAAACTCCCCTACAATAAGGAACTTGTTGAAGAGACTGCAGGGCTTATTGCCCGTAAATACCCGGATTTTATTGTAAAATGCGGTTTTATGAATATGAACTCCCCCTCTATCAAGGAATCGATGGACGAGTTCCGGAAGGAGCCTATCGGGGTGCTGGTGGTCGTCCCCCTGTTCCTTGCCAAGGGGGTCCATATCCTGCAGGATATCCCGGAAATCATCGGTCTTTCTGAGGGAGAGACCCGCGGGCAGTTTGCATTAAACGGGAAGAGCATCCCCCTCCTCTATGCCGACCCCATCGGAAGCGACCCGCTCCTTGCAGACCTGATGGTAAAGAATGCGCAGAGGGTGCTTTCGGGCCTGTAACCCTCCATGAGAGTTCTTGTTATCGACACGATCCATGGCGGCCTCGATATCGCGAGGTACCTGAACGGTAAAGGGCATTTTACCGATACGGTCGATATTTACCGGGGAAAGTCGGGGATCGATGCCGCAACAGCCGCGTCAAGGGACTATGACCTGGCGGTGGTGCCGGTACATCTCGACCCTGCACACCCGCTGGTGCGGTCACTCTCCATCCCCTCTATCACGCACCATGATGCGGTCAGGTGGATCCTGGGAAAGGACCGGCCCACACCATTCGTGGAGATAACGGGAGCCCGCGGAAAGACCACCACGGCATGTGCCCTTGCCCATACCATGGATGGTCCCGGTATCCTCCATACCTCGATGGGAACCTATCGTTTCCCGGGAAAGGAACTGCTCTTCAGGAAGAGCATCACCCCGGCATCCGTCCTCCCTGCCGCAGATGAGGCGTTCCGGGAAAACGGCTGGCTGATTTCTGAGGTATCGCTGGGCTGCACTGGAGCCGGGGACTACGGGATTATCACTTCGGGCGAGGATTATCTTTTTGCAGGGGGAAAGCGGCATGCCCTTGCAGAGAAGGTACGGTCCGCAGGAAGAATGCCCCGCCTCCTTGTTGCGCCGGGAGTCGATGCCCCGGGGGCAGTACGGGTGGAGTCGGCAGCGCTTGTGCAGGGCGGTTCCTGCAGGTATCATTGTGCCGGGGGGGATGGCACGTTTTCATCCCCTCTCCTCTCTCTCGAGGGTTACCGGATACCGCTGATGCTTGCCGCTGCGGCCGGCTGCGAACTTTCGGCCGATCCCGGGAAGCTCTCCTCGTTTCCGGCAATCCCGGGCAGGATGTCGGAGTCGTCTGAGGGTGGCATCCTGATAATCGACAACGCCAATTCCGGGACCAATGCCCAAACCACCATCGATGCCGCCGAATATGCACGGAAGATCTCGGGAACGGACGAAATTACCCTCGTGATCGGGCAGGAAGCGGGGGCAGTATGCGAGGGATTCCCTTCCGACGAGATCATGGCCGCGGTCAGCAGGATCCGCCCGGCCCGGCTCATTCTGGTCGGCGATGCCGGAATCGGGGAGTGTGCCGGCATCCCCGTGACCCGTGCAGGGACTCTGGCCGATGGAACGGCCATCGCACGATCCATGACAAAACAAGGGAGCATTGTCCTCTCTGTGAAGTGCTGGAGGTAAGAAGGATATGAAATACATGCAGCCGAGGCCGAGTTCGATTGTTGCAGCCCTTTACACGGCACGGGATCTCGAAGTCGATGTTGCGGTGCTCCACGGCCCGTCAGGATGCTCCTTCAAGCATGCCCGGCTCCTCGAGGAGGACGGGATGCGGGTGCTGACTACCTCCCTTGCGGACCATGAGTTCATCTTCGGCGGACAGGAGCCGCTTGAACGGGTGCTGAAGTACGCGGAGGAGACGTTCCACCCGCACCGGATGGCGGTGGTGGGCACGTGCGTCTCCATGATCATCGGGGAGGACCTCAAGTCGGCTGTCAGCCTTTCCGGGGTCACGACACCGACAATTGCAATCGAAATCCATGCGGGGTTCCCGGAAAACATCGAGGGAGTGATCGCAACCCTCGAACCGGCTGCCGAGGCAGGATGGATCTCTGCCGAAGAACTCGAACGCCAGAAGCATCTCCTTGCCATGGCTAACGAGGTCGAACGGCTCCGCGGCGCCGCGTCCAAGCCTTATATCGAACCGTCACGGGGGGATCTCAAGCATCAGGTCGCCCGGCGGCTTGCCGACCTTGCAGGGTCAGGGAAGAAGGGGGTGGCGGTCATGAATGCCAAGAAGGAGACCGCCTACATGTTTGCCGACGAACTCCTTGCACTCCATGATGCCTGCCCCCGTGCCACTATCACGTACATCGCCAACCTCGAGTCGCGGGGTCTTCCAAAGGTGAGGGAAGATGCCCGGAGGATCCTCTCCGGGATGCAGGAAAGGGGAGTGGCGCCCGAACTTCTCGGGGCCCTCGATGAATATGGCGCCAACGGTGATGCTATCGGCAGGCGGCTTTTGGAACTTGAACCGGATTTTGCCCTCATTGCCGGGGTGCCGCATGCTATCCCGCAGGAGTATACTGATGGGATCGAGTGCATCTCTGTCACAAACGGCCCCCGGCAGGTCGAGCCCCTCAGGGATCTTGGCCACCGGCACGTCATTGTCGAGATTGATCTCCATCCCCAGACCCTCGGTGTCAGGGATATTGTCGGGAGCGAGTTTGGCGCTGTCATCCGGAGCATGCCATGCGGTCCCTGATGGTATCCGGGGACCGGTCGGGGAGCGGAAAGACGAGCATCAGCCTCGCCATTGCGGCTCTTCTCTCCGAGAAGATGGCGGTCCAGACCTTCAAGGTGGGCATGGACTATATCGACCCCTCCTACCTGACGGGAGTCACCGGCCGCCCCTGCCGGAACCTGGACACGTTCGTGATGGACCGGGAGGACCTGATGAGGATATTTTTCCACGGGATGCAGGGTTCCGACTTAGGCCTGATCGAGGGGGTGCGGGGACTCTACGAGGGAGCCGAGTCGCTTGAGGATACCGGGAGCAGTGCTGCCGTCGCAAAACTCCTGAACGTCCCGGTCGTGCTCGTGGTGAGTGCGCGGAGTATCACAAGGAGCGCTGCGGCTATCGTCAGGGGGTTCCAGTCCTTTGATCCTGCCATAGATATCAGGGGGATCATCCTGAACAATGTCTCGGGCTCGCAGCATATCCGGAAGGCAACCGAGGCGATCGAGCACCACTGCGGGATCCCGGTCATCGGCGCTGTCCCCCGGCAGCCCGAAATGGAGCTTGCCATGCGGCACCTGGGCCTTGTCCCTTATCTGGAAGGGAAGGCCGCTCCTGCTTTTCTCAAGCGGATCGAGGCAGTCACCGCCATGGTCGGGGACCATATCGACCTCGATGCCCTGCTCGGCCTCGCCCGCCCGGTTGCTCAGCCTCCTGGCACTGACCCGTTCTTCGAGCCGGCGGATCCACCCGCGACGACGATCGCAGTTGCCCTCGATGAAGCGTTCAATTTCTACTATGCAGATCTCTTCGATGTGCTCCGGGCAGAGGGTGCCCGGGTGACGACATTCAGCCCGGTGCACGATATCCTCCCCGATGCCGACGGCTACATATTCGGCGGGGGGTACCCGGAACTGTTCCTCAACGAACTGGAGGCTAATGACCGGATGAGGGAAGCGGTCTTTGAGCGCTCGCGGGAAGGTGCCCCGATCTATGCCGAATGCGGGGGCCTGATGTATCTTACCGGGGGGATACGGACGCTCCCGGGGTGGCAGGGATCAGATGAGGGGGAGTCGTGCCGGATGTGCGGGGTCTTTGAAGGCGAAACGGTCATGCCGGCAAAAAGGGTAGTGAGTTATGTTGAAGGGGAGAGCCTCGGCAGAAACCCTGTCGGTCCCGGCCGTTTCCGGGGCCATGAATTCCATTATTCGGACGTGATCCTTCCCGAGAACACCCGTTTTTCGTACGTGCTCTCCCGGGGAAAGGGCATCCGGGGGCAGCTTGACGGCGCTCTCATGGACAACACGATCGGGAGCTACACCCATCTTCACCCGGTGAGCAGCCGTGGTATGTTCTCTTCCTTTGTCTCCCTTTGCCGCGACCAGTCCCGGAGATAACCAGCAGGTAAAAAATACTAGTACTTCCAAACCTAGCAGGTATGATCATATATATTGACGGCAAGTATGTGCCCCGTGAAGAGGCACGCATCTCTGTCTTTGATCACGGATTTCTTTACGGGGACGGGGTCTTTGAAGGGATCCGGGCCTACAATGGGAGGGTCTTTCGCCTCCAGGAGCATCTCGACCGGTTATACGATTCGGCACGGACGATCGATCTCGCTGTCCCGGTCTCAAAGGAGGAGATGGGAGAGATCATTCTCGAGACGCTCCGGAGGAACAAGTTAAAGGACGGATATATCCGGCCGCTCGTTTCAAGGGGTGTCGGTGATCTTGGCCTTGACCCGAGGAAGTGCCCGAAGGCCTCGGTGATCGTGATCGCGGTCGAATGGGGCGCGATGTACGGGGATCTCTATGAGAAGGGCCTCAAGGCGATAACGGTCTCGATCCGGAGGAACCCGGCCGATGCACTCCCGCCGAATGTCAAGAGCCTGAACTACCTCAATAACATCCTTGCCAAGATCGAGGCGAACTACAAGGGCGGCGATGAGGCGATCTTCTTTGATACCAACGGGTATATTGCAGAAGGTTCGGGAGACAATATATTCGTCGTCAAGAACGGCGTCATCCTCACCCCCCCGACCCTGAACAACCTCCGCGGGATCACCCGGGCAGTGGTCCTCGAGCTCGCAAAATCGCACGGAATAACGCTCGTTGAGCAGAACCTGGGATACTATGACATGTACTCGGCTGACGAGGTGTTTGTCACGGGCACTGCTGCAGAGGTCGCCCCGATCGTCCTGATTGACGGACGCTCAATCGGAACCGGGAGACCGGGACCGGTCACCCGCCAGCTGATGGCAGCATTCAAAGCCGTTACCGAGACCGAAGGAACACCGATCTACAAGTGAAAGGCCCGGACAGCCATATACACAATTATTTTTACGTTGAAGATCTAACAGGATAGGCAACTTGCTGCTATAGTGTAGTCCGGCCAATCATTTCGGCCTTTCACGCCGAAGACTGGGGTTCGAATCCCCATAGCAGCACTTTTCACATTCTTTTTTTTAGGATTATTATGACCAGACGTAAGGAAGCATGATAATTTTTGGATAATTCTTCAAATCCCGAAAATACGGAATAGAATTCATCGTGCTGAAACAGGACCAGTGATACAAAAAAGTAATTGGTTGATAATTATTTTCTTCTCTTGTTCTTCTGGTTGGCTGCGATCTTTTCTTTGGAGGTCATCGGAACATTTCTGTCAGGGGCGGCTTGTTCGGGAGTCCCTGCTGCCGTTTTTGCATCACTACTCTCCACTTTCCGGCTTTTCCCTTTCTGGGTTCCTTTATCTTTCATGGGTTGAAGATATGCCCTGATAGAATAAATACACTCCATGTAACACCAGTTTTACGAACTCCCGGGATTTTTTTTATGACTTCCGGAATACTTCCGTACGATGAATCATGGTACGAAAACACTTTTTACTGAGGACCTGATCGGGAGATTATTCCAGCATGACGCATCTATGCAGATTCCATAGCCAGTAATCGGGAGGTGGTATATGTCGAAAACAGGGGTAAAATGGGTTTTTCGCCTCGATAGGTCTTATCAGAAAAAAGCCCTGTACGGCCTCCTTTTCCCATTTTTCGATCCCGGAAACAATGTTCCATGGGAATTTGTGTTTACTCTCATGGAAAATACCGATATAATGGCTTATTTTCAAAAAATAACGACATATACCAGAGATAAAATTTCCCTTTTATTGCAATTCTGAACGAGGGCAATTATGGGGGCATAATTCACCGATACCTGATCAGAAACCCTGCTGGAGCCAATCTATGAAGGTCAATAGAAACACTATAAGCCTGGCATATTATCCAATTAAACAGATAATTAACCATATATTTTAAATAGAACCGCTTTTTTGGAGATGTAATGCTAATACGGATTCCCAAGATCCAAAACCCCCCATCCTCCGAAACCTTTAAAATCCAGGAGCCGATTCTCACAGTGGGGGATAATTATGGCTGCACCAGATAAACCCGGTATTGAATTCCCGAGTGTGCTTGATCGTGCCTACAAGGAATATAAGCGCCACATGAAGGTTGAGGATGTCATGAGCAGGGAGGTTGCCATGACACCTCCCGATACCACCATGGCGGATGCTGCAATGCGGATGGGGGAGAGACACATCGGGAGCCTGGTCGTCCAGCAATACGGGACACCGGTCGGGATCGTTACCGAGCGTGACCTGCTCTCAAAAGTACTTGCCGGAGGGCTCGATCTCGAGACGACAAAAGTCGGCCAGGTCATGTCGTACCCGCTGATCAAGATTTGTCCTAATCTTGAGATCCGTGAAGCGGCACGAACGATGATCAAGAGGAAGGGGAGGCTTGGCGTCTTCCATTGCGGGGATATCTGCGGG
Source organism: Methanoregulaceae archaeon (assembly GCA_021371995.1). GTDB lineage: Archaea > Halobacteriota > Methanomicrobia > Methanomicrobiales > Methanospirillaceae > UBA9949. Next base: position 145,581 of record JAJFVA010000010.1, read on the forward strand.
GTCATCACCGCATCGGACCTCATCAGGGAGATGCCCGACGCACCTGAGACCTCGCTTGTGGTCGATGAATTCATGACAAAGGAGGTCATCAGCGTCGGAGAGGACGAGACCGTCGAAGAGGCGGCACGGATCATGGGCAGGGAGCGGGTCGGCAGCGTAATCGTGACCCGTGACGGAAATCCTTATGGCATATTCACCGAACGTGACCTTCTCTCGACCTTCCTTGCCCGGGGCAGGCCTCTTGATGCCCCGGTGAGCCTTGCCTCCTCATCCCCGCTGATCACGGCACCTGCCGGGATAAGCATCCATGCCGCGGCAAAGACCATGGCTGCACAGCACATACGAAGGCTCATCCTGATGAAAAAGAAGAAGATAGCGGGGATCATCACCGCAAGGGACCTCGTCGAGGCCTACGCACGCTAAAAAAGAGGGGTATCCCTCCATGCTCGTATCCCGATATTTTTTTTACGCCAGGGCATAGCCGCCCGGGCCAGGGCACTGAATCGAGCCCGATCGACACCGGGCAGGTGGTCCCAGCAGCCCCTGTACTCCCCGCTCGCGTCAGAATACTGAATCAAGCCCGATTGAAACCGCATAGATCAGCATGGTGACGTGGAAGAGCGGCAGCACTTTCAGAGCGGTATCCGGGGTCCTGTTTTTGTTAATCACGGCTGCAGCAGTGGCAAGGAGGCAGAGCCCAAGCAAGATCCCTCCCCGTGCAATCCAGCCGAGACGGGTCATGAAGAGGAGCGCTGTCACGACATGAATGCCGGTACATCCGGCAATCCAGACCACTGTCCCGGAGATCCCGTAGAGCGTTGTCACAGTGTTCATCCCTCGTGCCTCGTCATTCCTTACATCGATCAGGTCGTTTGCGCCCAGATGAGCCAGAGCAAACGGGTAGAAGAAGACAAAATAAAGGAGGGCGTGGATATCAGGAATTCCGGCGCAGAGATACCCGGCGACAGGGAACAGGGCAAAGTCAGTACGGCCTGCCACCTGCGCGACGGGGAAATGCTGGTCCCGCTTCCGGAGCTGGTAAAAGACCTCCACCCCGTACGAGTAGACCATGATGAGGAATACATAGGCAGAATGAGGATACGGGAGTGTTGCGATGAGGACTATGGTCGCCCCGGTAAGCAGACCAAACAGGCAGAGTGCCTGCCGGGGAGAGATAATGCCATCCGGAATCGGCCGCCTCCCAAAAGTTCTCCAGTATTTGGTCAGTTTTTCTGGCTCAATATCCCTGGCATCGTAGTTCCGGTCGACATAATCGTTCAGGACAAACCCGCCCTCGAATCCCAGAAACCCGATAAGGGCTACCTTTGCGAGGTCAAACCAGGAGAAAAAACCGTAGGCTGACGTGGCAAGGAGATACCCGGAACAGAAGAGGACAGGCCATGCAAAAAAGAACTGCAGCCGGAGGAGATCGGTATATCCCCTCAGTACCGGATTCATAAACAGGAATTTTGGCAAGGAAGATACATACAGGCTTCGGTTAGCGGATCATCAGGTCATTCCTGGGGGAAAGACCTCCATACAATTACCAGGGTCATTTCCCGATGGCCCGAACCACCTGCCCCTTTCAGCCTCCACGATCGGACCGTCCACCCTCATGACCGGATGCATAACCCGGCCTCTATAGCGGCACGACACCTGCAAGTTGCAATGCACGGGTGTTTTTCATCAGAACATACTGTGATCGCGCTCTGCAGAATAAATAAAGCAGTCAGTGGCGGAACGGGAAAGGTATCTCAAAACAACGTCAGAACCAGAGTGTTACTAGTGAATGTGAGGGGAGTCAGGGAGATAACCCCTGGCATATATGCATTGAACGCTTCTTTCAGGATTGTTTCATACAAGGGCGGTGCTTTTTCAACTGCTGATCGACATCCTCATTGATGATCTGTTTGATCTCCTGAATCAGCTGCAGACTTACAACGGCAGGATCCTCCCCTGTTTTCTTTGCGATCTCCTGTGACACATAGGGGATCGAGTACTCGGAAAACTTCATAGGAGTACCGGTTATCTTCCAGATGGCGTACTCAAGTTCTTCTTTCAGGGTCGGGCGCATGGATCATTTCCGATGAGGGGACGAAAACCTTTGAAAAAAGTCTGGTTTTTATTATATTAACAGGATTATTTTATAAAATTAATGGAACCGGCAGAACGATTTCCGAGGTAGATAGCACTCCCTCCCTGCAGGAACCTGAGAGCATCGCGCCATGGTCATCATCAGGGAACCATTACCTGCAGGCCCACTGATCTCTTTTATCACGCACATCTTTCATGACCAGAGATCGGGGCACTTCTTATGTTTACCAGAGATCACGGCACTTCTTTCCTTCACCAGATACGGCTACCTGTGTGTCCATCGCCGGCTCCCGGAAAATCGCTTTAATAGCGCCCGGAATCGGGAATAATTGCGAAAATATTCGCATTCAAAGGAAACTACATAACCGATGAGGGAAGAGGGTGAGGGTAAGAAAATCTGGTGATAAGCGTGCAGTTCCGAATACTCTGGCTTCTGCTGTTTGCCGGCATTGTGGTCGCTGGTGCAATCGTTGGTATTGCTATCATGAAAGACGACACTCTGCCCGATAGCAGCGGGGCCATCAACAAGTTTGAATCGACCGAAGCGCTGAAAGCATACCTGAAGGCACACCGTGGCGCGATGACGACTGGTTATTATCGGCAGGGCATCCCGGAACCTGCGATAGCAGACACAAAGGAACTCCAGGCTGGCGGGGGAGGTGATGGGAGCTCGCTTTCCATGCCTCCCGTTTCAGCTGAGGAGTACTCGGCCACCAATATCCAGGTAAAGGGAGTGGATGAGGCCGACTTTGTAAAAAACGACGGGAAGTACATCTACCTCATCTCTGACGGGGCACTGGTCATCATCGATGCCTACCCGGCCAGGCAGGCACGGATCGTCTCAACCACACCGGTCAGCGGGACCCCCGCAGAGATCTTCCTGAAGGGAGACCGGCTCGTGGTATTCGCAAACGCGAACGATGAGACCTTTATCAAGCCTGCAGGAAGTGTAGCTCCGGTCCCCTCATGGCGCCAGGTGACAAACGCACTCGTGTTCGATATCACCGACCGGAGCTCACCCGATCTCGAGAGGACTCTTACCATGACCGGCAGTTATTATGACTCCCGGATGATTGGAGACTACGTGTATACCATCACCACGGAATCCGTCAACTACTATCTTGACGAGCCTGTCATTCCGATGGTAAAGGAGAGCGATGGCGAGGAGCGTTACCCGGACGTCTACTATTTCGACATGCCGTACTCCTATTACCTGTACCAGACCATCACCTCATTCAATATCCGTGGAGATGCACCCCCTGCAGCCGAATCCTTCCTCGTTGGTCCGTCAACCACGCTCTACTCCTCGCAATCAAACCTGTACCTCGCGTACCAGAGGAGTATTCCCACCCCGCGCTGGAACGAGATGCGCCCCGATGTTTCGGAGCAGATAGCAGTACAGGAATATAACCAGGAGGGCACAATTATCCATAAGTTCTCAATCGATAACGGCAAGGTCCGGTATGCTGCGACCGGCGATGTTCCCGGACACCTGCTGAACCAGTTCTCGATGGACGAGTATGAAGACCACCTGAGAGTAGCGACAACGGTCGAAGGATGGACTGCTTCCCGGACGTATCTTTTCAACAATGTCTACGTGCTGGACGATGCCCTGCAGACCGTGGGGAAGATAGAGTACATCGCTCCTGATGAGAGGATCTACTCCACCCGTTTCATCGGTGATCGGCTCTACATGGTGACCTTCAAAAGGATCGATCCCTTCTTTGTAATCGACCTGTCCGATCCGGAGAAACCCGGGATACTCGGAATGCTGAAGATCCCCGGATTCTCGGATTACCTCCATCCCTATGATGAGAACCACATCATCGGGATCGGACGCGAGACTTCTGAAAACCAGTGGGGAGGCGTCACAACAGAAGGCCTCAAACTGGCCCTCTTCGATGTAACCGATGTGAACAACCCGGCCATGATCGATAAGGTTGAGATCGGAACGGCTGGCACAGATTCAGAGGCCCTCCGCGACCACAAGGCATTCCTGTTCGACCGTTCCAAAAACCTGCTCGTAATACCGGTAGAAGCGATCCAGAATGTTCCCGTATATGACGGGAAACAGGCGCCCTACACCATGCAGTACTGGAACGGCGCTTATGTCTTTGGGGTTACCCCGGAGGCAGGATTTGTGCTGAAGGGGAAGGTTCCCCATGGCACAGGATCCGATATGTTCTATGGTGCCGACAGGGTCACCCGGTCGCTCTACATGGGTGATGTCCTCTCGACACTGTCATCATCAGAAGTGATCCTCAGTGACCTGGACAACCCCTCGACCCAGCTGAATAAAATTACTCTTCCCTATCCTGCATACAGAGGGGAATATCCTGTCCTGCAATAATTCGGGACCATATCTTCTCCTTTCATACATGCGGAATTTCCCATAAGATCATTTTTAGTTGAATGCCGGAGGTAACTTCCCTTCAGCAAAACCCGGACTCATTACTGTTTCTCAGGAGTCAGGATTTGAATACCAATTTTAAAAGACAGAAGAGAGGTTCAGGATTTTCCCAAAACCACTCATGCAGGTTTATATGTCCGGGTCACGCTGAACGAATCCACGATTCCCTGGGCATCAGCCTTGTTATGATCGTAGACATTTTCCCAGGATGAGTATGGACCGAAATAGCTCAGAATGTAGCCCTTTCCATCGATAATTGTATAATACTGCATGAAGTCCCGGTCGGCATTTCCCCGTTCATCATGGGTATAATATTCGATCTGGTACGATCGTGAATTGGACATGATTGCCGGTGCACTCTTGCTCGTTGTGGTGATATGATATTCGAGCTGGAGGAGAGATACCGCCTTGTTGAAATAGTCTTCAAGGACAAGGGTGTGAGGGTTCTGATCAACCTCCACGGTAAAGGTCGCGATGTACTCATAGCACTGGCTGGTCTCTGAGTCACATCCCGTTTCAATCGGTGCAACAAGAGTGAGCACGGTACGGCCGGCAACCGCCTCGTTCATTGTCCAGTTCCTCGGGTATCGGAGAGAGAATCCGTATCTGGTGCTGGTGTAGTTGACAAGGGGATCAACCGGTACTGGTTCCGTCACTTCGGTGTCTGGTATAAGCGTTCCTTCAGGGGTAGGAAGCTCGCCTTCCCTTTGATCCTCACTATCCTGATCTACCCCCGGGGTATCAGGAGGGCTCTCAAAAGAATCCTCCCCGGGAGGGGGCAGATCCGGTGTCAGTTCAATGGCTGGTGAGGGAGAGACGGCGATTATCTCACCGTTTTCATCCACAATGTAATTATTCTGGCCTGATATGTTCGAGAGGTCGGCTACCGGTATACCGTTCACACCGGGGATATACTGGTCGATTGGCGAATGACTGAAAAAAATCAGATAGGCATTGGCGCAGAGGGATAGGACCAGTAACAGAGCAAGCACGTTCTCCCGCATCATGAGCAATCCTCGAAAAAGACGAGAAGATTCCTGTTATCAGGATAATCTATGACCTTATAGACCTTATAATTTAACATCCGGGTCAGGTCACCACACAATATCACATATGGGTGAGAGAAAAATGGGGATTTAGTCCTTGATAAGAATTGCACCAAATATCACCAGGAAGATCCCGATGATGACTGCGAGGATCCCGATTGAACCCTTCAGGACGGTGATTACATCGGGAAGGAACACCCATATCCCATAGGCTCCCAGCGCCAGCAGGATAATTCCTCCAATGAGGCTTGCAACACCTGTCTTATCCATTCCATATCCTCCTTTACCTATTCTATCATTTCGCGGGATACATAAGGATAGTGCTTATGAAAGGCTATTTTTGTCCTGAAAAGGTACCGGGTCACGATTATTCCAATAGAAGAAAGATCAGGATGACTGGTTTTTCGGAGCCTCTTCTTCAAGTGCTGCATACACCTGCCTGAAGATCTCTCTTGTTTCGAGGCCTTCCTCCCGGGAAAGCTTCTGTATGGCAAATCCCACGTGGATAAGGACAAACTCCCCGACCTCCACATCCACAAGATCGAGCCTGACTTCCTGCCGCAGATCGCCGTAATCCACCACCCCGATATTGCCTTCTTTCTTCTCAATCAGTTCCGCGGGTATTGCTATGCACATGGTATGGGCTCCTCCCGTGAATATACGATCTTACACGAGATAAAAGAAATGATTGAGGTGATAACCAACCCCTGCAACCGGACCTGCAAATTGAACCGTCGGGAGAAGTCCATGAAATACGGTATCAGGATGTGCCATAACATACCCGGAGGATTCCATGATTCCCAGAGCGGAGTGGGGGTCAACGGAAAAAAATTAAGAGGCTGCTGCCTCAAACCAATCCGGGAGGACGAAATTCCCCTGCTTAAGGTGGTCAGGCCAGACAATTACCGGCCGGAGAGCCTGGGCTGTTTCGTTCCACCGCAGCTGTTCCATGTACAGTTCAAAACGGGCCTCCCGGTAATCATTCGTGAACTGGATAGTGCCGTTCTCCATCACTTCGATGATCTGGGGCATCTCAAGAGATGACAGGGCTGAAGTCACTGCAGTTTTATCACGGGTACCGGCATTCTCAACTGCCTGTACCGCGACATAGACCCCTTCGTACGTTGATGCTCCCATCATCCCGGGGAATCCACCCCATCTCTTTTCGAAATTCTCCTTGAACTGAGCGGTATCGTTTGCAATAGGTCCTGCCGGGATCGTGTAGGGACTGAACCGGGATTCAATGATCGAATATTCACCGTACTTTCCGACTCCGGCATAATAATCAGGGTCATCGTTGCATTCGACTGCAAGGAAGATGGCGTTGATCCCCACATCCCTCCGGGCCTGGGTAACCATTGGTATCTGCTCGTTTAAGAAGGCTGCCGGGTAAATAACGTCAGGGGTCGCTGCCTTTACTGAGGTGAGCAGAGTACGGAAATCGGTCTCCCCCATCTTGAATGTCTCGTTTGCGACAATGACGACCGGGAGATTTTCACTCTCAATCGTGTTGATCACCGCAGCCTGCACCCCCTTTCCATAGGGGCTGTCCTGGTAGATGAGCGCCATCCGTAAGGGTCGATCTTCGGAAAAGCCGAACTTCTCGATGATCGCCGGCCGGATAACATCGTTTGCAAAGATGGTAGTCTGCCGTCCATAATCATCGGTTGTCGGACAGTAGTGGAACGTCGTATTCGTATCCATGTCCGTCCGGTGGGTGATAATCGGACTTGATGCCCCGGTCACGATGTAAGGAACCTTGTGTTCATTGACGATTGCCTGGTGGGAGGATACGACGGCGCTCGAAAAGCCCCCGGCCAGGAGATCGACCTTGTCTTCGGTGACAAGCCGGGTGACTGCCTTCTGGCCACCTTCACGGGTGGATTCGTCATCCCCGAGAATCACCTCGACCGGAACTTTTTTCCCGAGATCTTTAACGTATACGCCGCCATCGGCATTGATCTCCTCTGCAGCGAGCACTGCCGACTGCCAGATGTCTTTTCCCGTGGTGCTGGCCGATCCGGTCATGGAAGCGACAACACCGATCTTGATCGATTCCTCTGCCTGCGGCTGCTGGGTACATCCTGCAATGAGAATGACACCGATTAACAGCACTGCTCCAACTACAATCCTTGTGTCCAATCCGATCACCTTGCTATGCTAATGCATAGCAGAGCAGTACCTATATTATTTTCCCTTTGGGAACGATGAAACCACAAGAGAGAATGGAATTACCCGACAGTGATATGGGTTACCTTTTTATCAGGAAACAGTGCTTCGGGCGATTCTGCCGGATTGATCACGACAATCTCGGGGGTCGCAAAGAGCCGGAGTTCCACGCCAAGGTTCGAGGTTCCGATTCCCCGGGTAATGTATGTGCTCACATTGTTCCGGTCAACGAGTCCGCTCAGCTCGAATCCCGGCACAGGTATGTTCTGCGGTAAGAACTGCCCGCCGTGGGTATGTCCTGCCAGTATAAGATCGCAGTCCCAGTCTGCCCGGCAGTCAGGCTCATGGATCATGTAAAGAGTAAATGCTCCGGTATCGGGAACTTCCGGCGGGTCTGCCATACCGGCCCAGCCGTCATCGATTCCGACAAGCATCAGATCCTGTCCTCCGGCATCCATCATGACGTACTCGTTTTTAAGCACTATCACACCGTTCTTCTCAAGTTCGGTTGTCAGGCGTTCAGCATAAGCGAGGTCGGTCGATTCGTCCCTCAGGCTGCTCACATCATACGTATTTTTGTCAAACGATGCAGAACTCACGGCGCGGTTCTTCTCCACCCAGGACGTGGAAGTGATGCCAGACATATAGTCGTGGTTCCCGAGAATGGCATAGACCGGGGCGTCGATATCCGCCCAGACTTCCTGATACGAGAGATTCTCCCCGTCCCCGTACACAAAATCCCCGCCAATCAGGACCACGGAGGGTTCAAGGGAATTGATCTCACTGGTGATGGTCCGGATATACTCAATATTCCCCTCCTTCAGGTGAGGGTCAGCAATGAACACGATATTCTCCGGGGCTCCCTCGATGTGCAGTACGGTGATTTCCGAGCTCTTTGCCTCAACGTATGCAACACCGATCGATGCATTCAGCAGGCCGAGAAAAACGATGAGGGTAAGGTAATGGGTTGCCGCGATCTTCGGCAGCTTTGGGAGAGCAGGTTTCAACCCCATTTATGCTTTTTGTTTTGGTGATGATGGATAAAAATGGTGTGGGTTGGGGCAGGGGAGTACTGTGCAAAATTGTATACGCTTGAGGGGAAATCAACAAAAAAATTCCGTTCTGACGCCGGGGAAGAGATTTGAACTCTTGAGGTGCAGGGCACCAGTGGCTTTCAAGGCCACCGCCTTACCGGTCTAGACTACCCCGGCCCGGATATAGTATATGCGTTCCCATAGCATAAAAAAACTACAGGATTCCCTTCGTGACGCAGGCATAAAGAATGAAAATGCAAAGGAGCATTTTCACAGTACAATATCACCAGTATCTCCGGACCACAAGGATTGCCGCCGCGGCGAAGACTGCGACAACGACACCGATAAGCGGCAGCGGAGAGGACTTTTCGGTCGTTGCTGTGATACCGGTCGTGGCTGAAGGTGTACCTGACTCTGAGGCTTCGACCTTCACTGCTCCGTCAGCTGACAGGAGCACCTCTCCTTCCGCTGCGTAACTGTAAGGGTAGACTGTCAGGACAATGACATCCTCAGTCGTATCAATGATGATCTCTTCATTCCCGACCGACCCTTTCTCATTCACCTTCACCGTTTTCCCGGCCGGGTCGGTATACTCGATCACCCAGTCTACCCCTGATGAAGTGAAGACCCGGATGGTCCCCGGTCCACCGGTTACCACTGCAAAGGCTGCCGGTTTGTCCCTTGATGCATGGGCACTTGCGGACACAATCGGATTTGTCGTAGGAACTGCGGTGGGGGGGACCGTCGCTTGAGGCTTATCTGTCACAGTGACCCCCACGGTCCCGATAAATCCCTTGCTGTCGGTGAAACTGATAGTGTAATTCCCCGGTTTGGTGATAGGGACCTCCTTTGAAAACGAGCTGTCACTTTTCACGGTAATGTATGCCGGGCCGAACACCGCCTCACCTTCAGGACCTGTCACTCCGATCTGGACCCCGGAATTTTTCAGTCCGCTAATTGTCCCTTCGATATCCAGTGTCCCGTCCATCTCCTGCGAAGTAAAAGCATTGAAATCAATCTCATCACTGCGGTCGATGATCTCGACAACCCGGAGCGTCACCGAATCCCCGAGATAAGAATACCCTGATATCGCCGGGACTTCGACCTTATATACCCCTTTTGTAAAATCAGAAGTGTCAAATATGACGGAAAACTCCCTGTTTGCCTGGAGTGTGACCGTTTGGCGCTCCATCTCCTCCGAAACATACCCGGATTTTGTGAGGACGATATCCACACTGATTCCGGGAGGAAGATTACTTGTCCCGTTTACTATGAGAGGCATCCCCCGCTGGATGTTCGAAGGGGCTTTGATCACGAGTTCGTAGGCCTGGGCGAATCCTCCACAAAAGGCACAACAAAGGAGTGCTGCAAAGGCAATTCGAACCAGGAAACGAATGGTTTGTCTCTTCTGTTTCATCGATGAATCCCGCCGGATTGCGTGCATAGGTCGCTCTGTTTTCCGACTATTGCTCCAGTAAAAATTTGTGCTGCCCCTTTAATACCTTGCCCATCCGGCAGGAAGCCCAGTTCATGCTAAATAGATGAATGACCCATGAAACAAGAGTTGTGTTCCATGGAACGGCCACTCGCATGCTGGCAGGGGGAGGAGAGATTCGCCGGGAATGTACTCCCCTCGCTCACCATTATCCTTAAAACAGGGGGATGCCGGCACAACCGTTGCAGGATGTGCAGTTACCGGTTTGAGCGGTACAGCGGGGAGATCCCGCTCACCGGGCTCCTTCTCTCCCAGCTCGAATGGGTTGTGCATCACCACCCGCTGGCGGATGTTGCCATTGTTAAACTGTATACTTCGGGCAGTTTTTTCGATCCTGATGAAGTACCTGACGATGTGGTGAAGGAAGCGGCACGTCTCCTGAAAGGGAAACTTGTCATTGCCGAGACACGCCCCGAATTTGTTGATCCGGTCCGGATAGAGGAATTCATTTCACACATCGATACCGGGGATCACCCGACACCGCTTTATATTGCGATGGGCCTTGAGACCACCAGTGACCCGATCCGGGAGAAGTCCATTGACAAGGGGTTCTCCTTCTCGGACTTTTTAATTGCTGTGGACAATGCAAGAAAGGGCGGTGCAGGGGTCAAGGCCTATCTCCTTCATAAACCTCTCTTTCTCACGGAGAGTGAGGCCCTCCTTGACATGGATCAGTCCATCCGCGAAATTGCCGGTGTTGCCGATATCATCTCCATGAACCCGTGTACTGTTCAAAAGCACACGGAGCTTGAATATTACTGGAAACGGGGTGCATACCGGCCGCCCTATCTCTGGAGTGTCCTTGCAGCCCTGCTCTCTGCCCCGGTCCAGGTAAGCTGCGACCCTGTCGGAGGCGGTCGTGCAAGGGGACCACATAACTGCGGAACCTGTGATTACGAGATTGTCAGGGCGATAAGGGAATACAATCTGACGGCGGACCGCGGGGTTCTCCAGGAAATATTTGAAAAAGGGTGTGAATGCAGGGAAGAATGGGAGAGCGTTCTTTTACTCGAGAAACCGTATTGCATGCCGCTCACTCGCTGACGGGACGCTCTGGATTTCAAGCTGCTTTTCAAGGAGCGGGAGGAACGTCCCTGCATCGCTCACCACCCCTATCGCCTGCATGGTTCCCCTGTCCATCAGTTTTGTGAGGGAGGAGGGGTTGATGTCCACGCAGATGGTTTTCACGTAGGAGGGGAGGCAGTTCCCCACCGCTATGGAATGGAGGAGTGTTGCCACCATCAGTACCATCCCGCACCCTTCGACATGTTCACGGATCTGGTCCTGCGCCACCACTGCATCGGTAATCACATCCGGGAGAGGGCCGTCATCACGAATGGATCCTGCAAGAACGAACGGAATGTCTCTTTGGACGCATTCATACATGATCCCTCCCGTGATCACCCCGTCTTCGATTGCTTTCCTGATCGACCCGGATCGCATCACTTCCGATATGGCATAAAGATGATTTTTATGCCCCCCGGTAACAGGCTTTCCGGTGCAGATGTCCATGCCAAGCGACGTCCCGTAGAGGTTGTACTCGATATCATGGGTTGCGAGGGCGTTACCCGCAAAGAGAACATCAATGTATCCCTTCCGGACAATCGCTGCGAGTGCCCGCGCTGCTCCGGTATGAATAATGGCAGGACCGCCTACAAGACCAATTTTTCCACCCTTCGCTTTCAGTGCGATCATTTCAGCTGCAACCTTCGCGATGATCGTTTCGCTCGGCCGTTCAGGAGAGACGGTGCCGTGCATGAATTCGAAATTAGAGAGCTGCCGGGGCCGTTCAGGGGGGTCCACCCTGACCCCTTCCTCTCCGACAACGACGAGGTCATTCTTTTTCAGTTTCGAGAGCGGTGTGCAACGGGCTGACCTCCCCTCCGGGTCGACAACGATAGTGCAGTCCATCTCAATATGTTCCACGGGAAGCCAGCATCCCCTGAACTTGACCGAGGTCGGGTGATGGGTGGTGGAGTAAAATCCTTTCGGAACAATACGGTCCCCTTCAGCAGGCGCTACATTGATCTCCTTCTCTTCGAGCAGGTGCGCACCAAAACGGTGGATTTCGGAGAGAATGGCCTGCAGCTGCTGATCGTTGTCAGCATTTACCTTCAGGCGTGCATAGCTCGGATCCATCTTCCGCTTGCCGACTTCAAAGGTGATAATCTCGAAGTTACCTCCCTTGTCCATGATCCGATCAAAGACCTTCGTCATGATGCCCGAGTCGATGATATGCCCCTCGAGCTCGACTTCGCGGAAGACCTGCATAGAAGTATAATTCAGTGGTGATCGCTTATATTATTTCCCCGGTTATCGGAGGAATCGGAAAAAACAGACTGTTCCTATTGTTTTTCAGATTCTCGTGCTCTAAAAACCAGACGAATGCGCTCCAGTTCATCCCGCGTATTTATGTTAAAAACAAGGCTCTCGTCATGAAAGAGGAGCTGACATTCCTCCTGCGGTCTTTCAATGATGTCCCCCCGCAGGATATTGATCCCTGCGGGACAGGCAGGAACTCCGCAAACCTGGCCGACATATGATGAGCGGCATCCGGCGTTCATGGTCAGATCCCTCGGGACCCAGACAGAGCATGCCTCTTTTCCAGATTCCCGGTACTTTCCTTCAATCTCCCGTATGACTGCAGGCTTCAGACAAGGGAGATCGGCGACACAGGTAAAAAAAGGATTCACCTCTTCAAGAAACCCTGCGGCTTCAACAATATCCTCAATATAGCCTGAACCGGAGGCGGTGAAATGAGGGATACCCCGCGCCCTGCACCAGTTGCGGGTGTAGGGTGTTTTTTTTGAGAGAATAACGATAACCTCGTGTCCTGCAGCCTGGAATGCATCGATGACATATTCGATCATCGGTGTTCCATTCAGGGTGACAAGGGGTTTTTCACCGAGATCAAGCCGGGTCCCACACCCGCCGGCAAGGATCAACGCATGCATGTTCCCATAGCCTCAAGGAGCTGGCGGTTCTCTTCCCGGGTCCGGACGGCAATCCTGATAGAATCCGGGAGCCCGAACGAATGGCAGTCCCGGACAAGGATACCCGATCGTGCCAGGCCGGCACAAAGTGCAGTGGCATCATACGGCAGGGTGAGGAGAAGGAAATTGGTCGAAGACGGATGCACCTTTACCGGGAACTCATGCAGGGCAGAGACCAGCCATTCCCGTTCTGCATTGATCCTTGACCGTGATCGTTCCAGCTCGTCAAAGACCCCGAATGCACGGATTGCAAACTGTTCAGCGATTGAATTCACGCTCCATGGAGGGCGGATGGTCTCAATCTGCTCGACAAGATCGGGATCTCCGAAGGCATATCCGAAACGGATCCCGGGAACAGAGAAGCATTTAGTGAGCGATCGGCAGGTAAAAACTGCGGGATCCCTGATATCCACAATACTCTGGCAGATGTCAGACAGTTCAATAAATGCTTCATCGACAAAGAGCAGGTTCACGTCTGACAACTCATCAAGTACAGCGCTTCTTGTCTGCAGTGTGCCGGTCGGGTTATTCGGGTTGCAGAGAAATCCGGCAGAAGGCTGTTCTCCGTCTCTTGCAGGGAGGGCGCCGGCCAGTCTCGCCGACATTTCATACTCCCCGAAGGTTGGCTGCCTGATCCGGACACGATCGCCCGGAGATAAGGTGGCGAGGCAAAAAACCCTGATCAGCTCGATGGATCCGTTTCCCACCGCAATTTCTTCGACAGGTCTGTGGAACCTCCCGGCAATCGTCTCCTTAAGAAGCTGATACCGGTCATCCGGGTAACATGATACCATTTCACTGGAGATATCAAGGGAGACGGCTGGAGGCCAGGGGTTGAGATTCGCACTGAAGTCGATGACTTTCTCTCCTTTCTCCTGACAGAATTGCCGGACAAGTCCGCCGTGCACCACTTTATCTGGAAGATCCCGGTTCACGAAAGTATTCCCTTCAGAAATGGGAGCAACCGGACGATTAAGGTATGCAGAAGGTATTTGAGAGGAAAAGCAAAAGTATATATACTATTGTGTTGAAGTAGGATTCATCTGCTCAAAGTCAGACAATCGGTAGCTCCATGACTGACAAAAGGCAGACAAATGTCTGACAATTGTCATATAATGAGGAACACAAAATGCAGAGAATCACGCTCAGGCTTCCCGACCAGCAGATCGAGATGCTTCAGCAGATGGTGGAAGCGGGGGAGTTTCCTACCGTGTCTGAAGCCGTGCGGGATGCAGTCCGACAACTGATAGAGAAACGAGCGGGTCGTGTCCTCAAAGAGAGTGACCAGGTTTCATTCAAGGTTTAGGAGGGTCAGAAATGCAGAGTATTATCAATGAAGCGCTTAAAAACGCAGAAATTGAGAAAGAACTGAAAAGTCCGCAGAGTTCTGTGGATGACGACTTCATCGGACAGCCGCGTATCATGATCATCGGCTGCGGTGGAGCCGGGAACAACACCGTCAACCGCCTTCACCACATGGGAGTGGCAGGGGCGGAGACACTTGCAATCAATACCGACAAGCAGCACCTGGACATGATCCAGGCCGACAAAAGAGTCCTGATCGGAAAGTCGCTCACCAGGGGACTTGGTGCGGGCGGGTATCCCGATGTTGGGAAGCGTGCCGCAGAGATGGCACGGCCAACTCTCGAAGCCCTTCTTGAAAATGCCGATCTTGTGTTCATCACCGCCGGTATGGGTGGAGGAACCGGGACAGGCTCAGCCCCCGTTGTAGCCCAGATCGCGAAGGAGCAGGGCGCCATCGTTGTCGGAATGGTCAGCTATCCATTTCAGGTTGAGAAAGCCCGCCTGATTCGGGCAGAGGAGGGGCTTGAGACGCTCGCTTCCAACTCCGACTCGGTCATTGTGCTCGACAACAACCGCCTGAAGAACTTTGTGCCAAACCTCCCCCTCGGACAGGCTTTCTCGGTCATGGACCAGCTGATTGGTGAGACCGTGAAGGGGATCTCCGAGACCATCACCGAGCCGTCGCTCATCAACATTGATTATGCTGATGTGCGGGCGATCATGAGCAAGGGAGGAGTTGCGGTGATGCTGGTAGGCGAAAGCAAGCAGCAGAACAAATCTGAAAGCGTTGTCAGGGAATGCCTGAGCAACCCGATGCTTGACGTCGATTACCGCGGAGCAACCGGAAGTCTCATCCACATCACCGGTGGAAGTGACCTTACCCTGCAGGATGCCGAAGAGATTGCCACCTCGCTCACCTATGAACTTGACCCGCACGCCGATGTAATCTGGGGTGCCCGCGTCAGGAATGATATGGAGGGCAAAGTCCGCGTCATGGCCATCATGACAGGAGTGCAGAGTGGAAAGATTCTTGGAAACCGTGTCTCTTACAAGTCGGTTCTCGAGGAGGAGGCCAGGAAAACGGAGAACCCGAAGGTCCCCCAGCTCCCCAAGAACCGCAAGGCGCGGGACTTTACGAGCGGAGGTAACTTACTCGAATGGGTTGGATAAAAAAACGATACCACCTTGATTCACAACTGCCCCGGCACATCTGCCACCTTGTGCCGGAATATACCAACAATCATAAGCGGAATCGGGTCCTGACACCTGATTGCCCTTTTTTCAGCAGGGTCAGGAGTAATAACTGATACCGTCCCGCATTGCAACTGCCCCGGCACATCTGCCACCTTGTGCCGGAATATACCCACAAATCAGACTCAGGTCCCGGACCTGGTTGTCCTGTTTTTTCATCTTGAACACTGACAGGACCATAATGGTATGGCAACTGACACCAGGCATATCCGACCAGATACCACATACGGGATTTTGACAGCATATACCGGCAGATACCGCCCAATCAACAGGAAATCATTCTCTTCAGCCTGCTTGCCAGTCTTCCGTCGCTCGGAAATTATTAAATCAGAGGATGACGTGTACAATATAGAAAATCCTTAAGGATTATCCCACACGGAACCGTCTGCTGTGTGAAGGGTTATTCCCGGAAGTTTTCAAAACAGGCATCCGGAAAAATTCCCTTCTGGTATCGGGAGTCGAACATGATGGACAGACAATTGAACAAGGGCTCGAGCAAAATCGCATACGCGGTGCGTGCTGGCGCCCGGTCTCTCTTACAAAGGAAGGGACTCTCTTTTACCGTTCCTGACATGAGTGACTGTAAGCATCAGACATGCGCAGTTGACTGTATCCATATTATCCGGCACACCGTTCCGAAACAGGATAATTACCCGGCCAAGGTCGAGGGAGGTAGGGCATGTTGAACGAACTGATTGAGAAACGTAAAAAGATTCTTGCCGAGTCTGAACAGCATAAAAACCGAAGAAATGAACTCAACGCGAATGCCAGCAAATTCGCTCGCGAACGGAACACCTTAAACAACCAGACCCGGGAGTATGTTGAGGAAGCGCAGAAGAACAAGGAGCAGCGCGACCAATTCAACAACGAGGTCCAGGCGTTAAAGGACCAGCGGAACGAGATCAATGAACAGGCCAATACCCTGTTTGAAGAGATCGAGGGGTTTAAAAAAGACCACGGCGGAATGAAAAACCGTGGATTAAAAGAGCTCCAGAAACAGATCGAGCACCTTGAATTCCGCCAGCAGACAGAGGTCATCAGCACTGACAAGGAACGCGAGCTGATCGAAAAGATCAAGCAGATGAAAGAATCGATGCGTGAGCAGGAAGCTGAACTTGAGCAGAACAAGGAAGTAAAAGTAAAAGTCACTACTGCCCGCGATCTTCGCCGCCAGGCCTCTGAAATGCATGCAAAGGTCACCGAAATGGCAGAGCTTGCCCAGAAGCACCATGACATGATGGTCGAGTTCTACCGGAAAGCTGACAAATCCCGGGAGGATGCCGATGCATCCCACCGTAATTTTGTCGAGGCCCAGGAGGCAGCTGATGCTGAGCACAAATACTTCATTGCATGCCAGAAAGAATTACGCGACTATGACAAGGTGATATCCGGCCTCCGCAAGAAGACCAAAAAGGCCAAGGTATCAAAAGAGCAGAAGGCGGTCAGGAAGGAGGCCGAGCACCTGTTCAAGATGTTCAGGGCAGGGGAGAAACTCACTACCGATGACATCCTTCTCCTCCAGCGCTCAAAACTTATATAACTTTATTTTTCCCCGGTTACCGAAGTAACCATTTAATAGATATATCGCGATTTCTATAGTGATGCAAACGGGGCGGACACTGGTTCTCTGTGTCGATCGGGACGATGATATCGGATATAAAGGTAAAATCGAGAGCCCCGTCATCGGCCGTCCGGCATGCCTCAGGGCAGCCTATGCACTCGCCCTTGCCGACCCTGAAGATTCCGATCTTAATGCCATTTTCCAGGCCATTAAAATGTATGATGAACTCTCCGCTGCTGGTGAGAGCGTGGAGATTGCGCTCGTTGCTGGCGACCATATGCACATGCTCGAGGGCGACCGAAAGATTGGTGCATCGATCGACAGCCTTGTCAAAGAGACAGGGGTCGACAACTGTATTGTTGTCACCGATGGTGCAGAAGATGAATTTGTGATTCCTATCGTCCAGTCAAGGGTTCCTGTCTCAAGCATCCGGAGAGTCATTGTCAGTCAGATGCCCAATCTCGAAGGGACCTATTACCTGATAAAAAAATTCTTCAATGACCCCAAGGTTTCCCGGCTGGTCCTTGTCCCTGTCGGCCTCCTGATGCTTCTGTGGCCGATAGCATACCTGCTGGGAAGATCGGAACTTGCACCGGTTATCGTGGTCGGAGCCATCGGTATTTATCTCCTGTATCGTGGTCTTGGTGTCGATGACCTTTTCAGGGGGTTTGCAACAGCGCTCCAGACCTCACTCACACGGGGCCGGTTCTCATTTGTCACCTATATCGCAGGGATCCTTCTCGTGATTATCGGTATAATTCTGGGACTGATGAATATCCTTATTTATTACACTGAGGTAGGGATCCTTCTCTACGTGCTCATGTTCGTCTATGGTGCGGTGCTCTGGATCGCCCTTGCCGGGATCGTCGCTTCTGCGGGAATTGTTATCGATAATTTCTTCCATGACCGTCAGAGCCTTGCCAAAGTTATTGTCTTTCCGTTCTTTATCGGAGCTATCGGTCTGATCACCTATGGGGCAAGTATCTATGCCATTGCGGTCAGTAACGTCCCGGATTTCCCATTTTCGACAGCAAATGCAATAACATATATGCTCTACGGCACCATAGGAGGCCTCGTTTGTGCATTTGCGGGCATCGGAATCCAACATCTTGTCAATCGATACGTCACGACCAGTGAAACCCCGGACGTAATCGAGCTGATCTGAATACACCGGGATTCTTCCTTTTATTCATCGGCATATCGATCAGATGGTTCCCTGCCTCTCTCCCGTGCCAATTCCAGAGAACCTCCTCTTTACCTGGGGTGAGACAACAGGAATATCAACAAGATTCATCAAGTTCCGTCCGCACCGGAACCATCTATGGGATGCTGATTATTGGACTTCCTGGTACTATTTCAGTCAAAGATGCTTTGGACGCAATAGTATCAGAAGTTACCATCGGTATAAAGGGTATAGTACCAATTTCACCATTGAATCTGCCAATCAGTTAACGATTGTAAACAGGCCATCCCCACAGTCCTGACATCATTAGCAGAAAAGTCATACCACAATAGGAACAGAAAAGAAAGGATCGGTGATTGATACCGGGTTATCGCATAGGGTCGGGTGGCCACAGCGGTGGGGGTAAGCCAAAAGGCGCAACCCACAGGAGTGTCTTGACCAGGAACCTGAATGGTACTACCGTGCATCATTAGCAGTTGGAATGACACTATCCCCTCATTGTTAAAAGAGTTTGATCCCACTCTCTTCCAGCATTCAAAAAGACGGTGAAACCGGTCCTGAATAATCCCGTTCAGGTAGCAAAATAACCGATCCCGTTCGGGATCTCGTTCACTCCCGCATATTCGCGGGAGACCTGGGGAGTAGTAATCCGGAGGGTGGGTATGAGGACGTTGAAAGAATGAGACGGGAACCAGTAGACACCCCGCCCATATGAGTAGGAGACATCGTCCACAACAAGTTCAGCGGAATTCAGGTCGAGACTTTTCACCTCGGCATCCTCATAATTGAGCACGGTAAGGAGCCGGTTTTTAAGATCCTGTTTTCCAAGCAGAAGAACAATCACCCGTGTCGGTTCATCAAGGGTATACTTCATATTAATGTTGGCTTTTCCCCCGTCAAGGGTGATGTCAACCGCTTCAATAGTGATATAGCCGTATTTATCGGTATTCGTCGCAAGTGCAGGTACTGCGAGGGCAGCCATAAAAATCAGGCACACTGCGATGGCCCAGCCTTTCATTGAATACTAAGTGATGTTGAGACTTTTATATCCTTTCTGGTGGTTACCAGCATGAACTACGGGGTACACCCCTTGAACCCGGGAGTTATAGGGAAAACCTGGGATTCCTTTCAGACAGGTGGGTGGAAAAACGGATAAAAAAAAGGTGAATTCATCTCTGGTTTACGAGAACAATTTCAATGCTGGAAACGTTTGTCTTTCCGCTGTCCGTGTCGATAATCTCGGTAGAGGTGATGATCTCTTTCTTACTCACGTTTTCGAGAAACCGGTTCAGGGCAATCTCGGCGGTATCAACAGCCCGGGATATGGCTTTTCCCCGTGCCTTGATCGCGACTTCTGAGGCTCCATTGTTGAACTGTGTTACTACTGCGAGCACGTAGTTCATGACCGGTTTGTTTCCGACGAATACTGTGTTGTCTTTCAGCATGGATACCACTTCAGAGATATTTTTTGGAGGAGATCAGTTCAGCGTTCAGTACTGAGGCACCGGCTGCACCCCGGATGGTGTTATGCCCCATGGCAATAAACCGGATGCCTTCACGGAGGCGTCCTACCGATACGGTCATACCGTTACCCCTGTTACGATCAAGTCGTGGCTGAGGCCGGTCAGGATCATCCATGAAATGCACCGACTCCTTCGGCTGTGTCGGCAGCCCTTTGATAGGGGGCTTATAGCGAATGAATGCCTCTTTCACTTTTTCAACGGGTTCCTGGATGTCCACCCACATTGCCATCGTGTGCCCGTCAATCACCGGAACCCGGTGACAGCTGGCGCTTACACGGTATGCAGCGGGCCTGACCGTTTTTTGCTCGAATGTGCCCATAATCTTGAGCGTCTCGGTCTCCATCTTCTGTTCTTCCTGGCCGATATAGGGGATGACATTGTCATAGATTCCCATGGCAGGGACTCCCTCAAACCCGGCTCCCGAGATCGCCTGCATGGTTGCCACATGGATGGAATGAAACCCAAACCCGCGAAGAGGTGCGAGCGCAAGGGTCATGACAATCGTTGAACAGTTGGGGTTTGTCACAATAAACCCGTCCCGCCCGTGATCCCGCTGCACATCGATGAGAGCGAGATGATCAGGATTGACTTCAGGGACAACCAGGGGTATATCAGGCTCCATCCGGTGCGAACTCGCGTTGCTGCAGACCGCAAGCCCGGCATTGGCACATGCAGTCTCTGTCTCTTTGGCCACTTCTGCCGGGAGGGCCGAGAAAACGAGGTCCACATCTTTCAGGCTGGAAACACTGGTCGGGCTTACCCTGATAGTTCCGATACTTTCCGGAAACGGGACATCAAGGCGCCATTTGACGACATCCCTATACAGTTTTCCTGCACTCCGCTCGGAAGCCGTCAGGGTTGTCAGTTTAAACCATGGATGCTCAGCCAGGAGCTGAACAAACCTCTGCCCGACTGCTCCTGTAGCACCAAGCACTCCGACATTGATCATAAGTAAAAGCAGTTTGTCAGTCGGAGTAATTAAATCGTGTGTTTTTATTCCAGTGTGATGGCTTCTGACGGGCAGACGTCCACACAGGAACCGCAGTCAACACAGAGTTCCTTGTCCACTTTGGCCTTATCGCCGTTAATGGTAATTGCTGCCGCAGGGCATTCATCAACACATGTCTCGCAACCCGTACATTTATCCTTGTCAACAACAGCTGTCATGGTATACCTTACCCGTTTTTTCCAGAAAAAAGAAATATGTTTCGTTCTGGTTAATGTCCGGGATTACCTGAGATCCAGCACATCGTTCATTCCATAGAGCCCGGGCTTCTTTCCGGCCACAAAACGTGCAGCTTTGAGTGCCCCGTGAGCAAAGACGGTCCGATCATAGGCACGGTGCGAGAGCTGGATTGTCTCAAAATTACCCGAGAAGAGGACGGAATGATCACCCACGATATCTCCCCCGCGGATTACATGGACCCCGATCTCCTTGCCGCGTTCCATCATCCCTTCCCGCCCGTACTTTTTCTCCCGGGAACCTAACTCTTCATCAAGGATCTGAAGGATAGTCTTTGCGGTACCGCTCGGTGCGTCTTTCTTGTACCGGTGATGTGCTTCAATAACCTCAATATCATAATCGGGGAGCATGCGGGCCGCTTCCCTGAGCAGGTTCCAGAAGATGTTCACTCCAATCGAAAAATTGCTGGACATTACTGCAGGAATGGTCCCCTCGATTGCCTTTGCCATCTCCGCGCGTTGTTCCGTTGAAAACCCGGTAGTCCCTACGACCACTGCAGTCCTGCTCTTTGCGGCCGCCCTGACATGGGTGACGGATGCAGCGGGTGCGGTAAAATCGATCAGCACGTCAGGTTGTGCCGAAGCGAGTAGCGAATCGATCAGGGGTGCCTCGGTGACATCCACGCCAAAGAACGACCCGCCGCGAAGATCGATCCCCCCGACGAGTTCCATATCAGGAGCTTCGTTAACAAGCCTCCCGACTGTCGTGCCCATTCTCCCGAGCGCACCGCAGACAACAACTTTAATCATAGCAGACAAGGACCTCCCGCAGGCGTGCGGTCTTCTCGCTGTCGAGCTCGTCAAGAGGCAATCTTACCGGGCCCGCCGCCATCCCGCGGAGTTCTACTGCTTTTTTAACCGGGATCGGGTTCGTATCAATGAACATGGACCTGAAGAGCGGTGACAGTTCATAGTGGAGGTCAAGCGCAGTCTCAAAGTCCCCCTCGCAGAACGCCTCGAACATTGCGACCATCCGGCCAGGCTCGACATTGGCAGCGACCGAGATGACCCCGCTCCCCCCCAGTGCAAGGATCGGGAAGGTCAGGTTGTCGTCCCCGGAGATGACCTGGAAATCGTCATCAAGAGTCCCCTCGATGATCCGCGATATCTGGCCGATATCACCGGATGCCTCCTTGACCCCTACGATGTTTGGGTGTTTGGCAAGTTCGATCACCAGGTCAGGGGTGAGGTTCTGGCCGGTCCTGCCCGGTACATTGTATACAATAACCGGGATATCAAGGTCGGCGAGGATAGTGTAGTGCTTGACGAGCCCGGAACGGTTGGGCTTGTTATAATACGGGCTGATTACGAGCACCCCGTCAGCACCAAGGTCTTTTGCAGCCTTGGTGAACCGCACGGCTTCTGCAGTATTATTTGAACCGGTGCCTGCAATAACGGGCACCCGCCCGTTGACCACCTCGATTGTCTTTTCGATGACGGTCTCATGTTCTTCAAAACTGAGCGTTGCTGATTCCCCGGTAGAGCCGCACGGGACAATCCCGTGCACTCCGTTCTCAACAAGAAATTCGATGTTTGACGCAAGACCCGGGAGGTCAAGATCCATCGAATGATTTCTTTGAAAAGGGGTAATGACTGCAGGAAGAACTCCCTCGAACATACAAGAGGGTAATCTAGTATCTTCCTGTATTTATTTTTCTTGTGATGAACCCGGCAACCCGGTTCCGTACCCGCTTGCTCTCTACCGTTGTAACTTCGGTTACAATCTGCTTATTCTCATCAAAATCCCTGGAAAAACGCGGCCCGTAGCTGGAGAGGAGCTCCAGTCCGAGCGCTTTTATGTATGTCGGCTTGATACCCATGCTTTTTTCACCGGTGTGTTCTTAAATAATGCACCATAATGGCATAAAAATATATGGCATTATTCACCTGTTTTCCTGTTCATGCCCCTGTTTTATGCAGCCACTGCGAAACCTGTTGCTGATCCTGCCAATAATCCCTGCCACTTCCGCGGGATCCTGACCAAGAACCCGTACCATTGGCTCTTTTCCAACGGCTCCACGATCAAAGATAACGTCCGGTACACCGGAGCGGCAGCAGAATGCGACCCCCCAGTCCATGGTGCGCGTGCCGGGCGGCTCATTCCCGCGGTCAAATGAACAGGTCATCAGAAGCAGATCCTCGATGATTTCGATAATCTCGGGGGTGAACCTGATATTTGCCGCGCAGCGGATATCCGGATCGAACTTCATCACCGTGAGCACGATTCGCGCCACATGGTCGCTTGCACCGAAATCCACCGGACCGACCGGGTGGGGCTGCCCTGACAGGCGCACAATCCGTCCCTGTACCGCAGCAACGTCATCCTTATCACGTGCACCAGGGAGGGCGTAGGCGATGTTACTCCCCACTTCAGGGATGAGGGCAGCATCCATGGAATGGGTCAGCTCTTCAACGGCATCCACAAGCGCCGTAAGTAGTAGCTTTCGCATATCCCCGGTCATCTTTTATCACTTTGAGCAGGACAGGCATATATCCCTTACCGCGATAGTGCATTTGCGAGGTAACAGGTCAGGGAACAAACCGCTGCCGACCCGGATAAAGCCATAAGGAATGATGACATACCGGATTATATGGAAACCGGAACGAAAGCCATGGACCCCCGGCTCATGGACATCATCATCGCGGTCACCGCATTTGCGGTCTTTCTCCTTCTCGTAGAGTTATTACCGATGTTCCTCAATGCCGGTATCGCATATCTCGGTGCAATTATTGTATTTATCATCATCATGGCTGTTGCAGGGATTATGATCAATCGGAAGGCGAAGTAGGCTCTTTTTTCCCTTCCCTGCGTTTTTTTGCCCGGTAATAATTGAGGGGGTGGTTCACCTTCTCGCAGATGCTGTCACTATGGACGCAGAGTCCGTACGTCCTCATCGCAGCGCACGAGGGAGCAGTATATTCAGTGCCACTCCTGCCCGAGATATGTTCTACCTGGTACTGGGTTTTTGAGAGATCGAAATCCGGGGCTCTGCAGTACAGCTCGATAATCTGGGCTGCACCCATCCCGATATTATGGAGAAACGCAGTGAGAGCAAAACGTCCTGAATGGGGGATGTTCGTGCCGCCCGTGAGTGCTTTTGCGAGCGCCTGGATACAGGGGGGAAAACATTCCTCCTCTACCGTCCCGAACTGCTCCAGGATTGTCTTCTGATAGGCTGCCCTGATCTCTTCCACCTGGGGTTTGAGAATGCTGCACACCTTTTCAGGGACTCGCAGCGGGAGCTGGCGGAAGAGGATAACACGGATCTGCTCCCGCAACAGTTCATTCATCTCAGCCGGACTGACACTGACACGCCCCTCGCCCACATCCCGGTTCACAAGCCTCCACCGTTCTTCGTGGAGTCCTGCCACAATCTCGACATACTGGACAACGGAAAGGCTTGGTTCCCCAATGTCCAGACCGACACTGGAGGCGACGTATACTTTTTTTTTGTCCTCTTCATCAAGAAGAAACGAGAAGGCGCGCTGGGCCTCATACCGCACAAGCCGTTCCATCAGGGCACGATCCGCTGCGCACGAGATGATGATCCGGGCGAGAACATACCCCGAGATCGAAAGCTTCACATCGATACTGTCCGAAGGAATCCGATCTTCATCGCGATCACGTTCCACCATACGGAGTGAGATACGGATCCGTTCCATGGCATGGCGGACAGCGATCCTTCCGGAGGCTGAGCTGAGAAACCGGTCGAGGGTATCGGCAGAGGCCCCTATGAACTGCTGGGATTCTTTTAAAAAAGGGTACTTGGCTAAATCTTTCAGTTCAAGGGAGACCCTCATTCAGTCGGCCTCTATCCGGGGTGCGAGGAGATACTCCACGTGACCGTTTCCATTCGCAATATAGAATGAGAACTTGGCGGGATGATCGATGCCGATTGCAACTTCAACTTCCGCCGCCCTGCTCATCACTTTTCCCATGTCCTTCAGGTAGTCGAGCGAGAAGAGGGAGCGGGCCTCAGTGCCGTTGATAAAGTTGACTTCACTCTTGCCGAATGCACGCCGGATATGATCGGTATCGCCGTCGGCTGTCATGAAAAAGGTCTGGGTGGCAGGATCGATCCCGAGCGCTATCTTATCGGAGACAACGGAGGCTGCTTTTATCGTATTGTTCAGCTCGTTTCCCGAGAGTACGACACGGCCGGGCAGATCGATGTTTGGCGGGTTTGGGTCTTTCCTGATGGTGTTTGGATCAAGGAGGGTAAGGGAATACCGGTATCCTTCAAAACTGATCTCCAGTTTATGGCTGTCCTCAGGAAGTTCAAGGGTGATGATATCGTTCTTTCCCATCATGCCAAAGACATTTTTCATTTTTGCAATGTCAAGACCGAGCTCATTTTTTGTAGAAGTATATCCTTCAAAAGCCTCCTTTTTAAGGGTAAGGGAGACCATTGCCACATTTGCCGTGTCAACTGCACGGGTGGAGAACCCATTTTCATCAGCATGGAGCCGGCATTCGGTGACGAGCGCTGATATCGCGTCTATTGACTCTTTCAGAATATCTGCATCAATCGTTGCTTTTAACATCATACACCCCTTATATAGTCTATTATACACTATGCCACTATATTTTTAATAATATCTACTTTTGTTACCGGAGCCGGCACACTGAATACAGGAGAATTGAGAGATGGGTTCGCAGTGGGGTAAAGACAGCGCGTACCTTCGGGCGATGCGGGAAGGATACCGCTCACGGGCTGCTTACAAACTTATCGAGATCCAGAACCGGTATCATGTCATCAGGGAAACGGACAACGTCGTCGATCTTGGCGCCGCACCCGGAAGCTGGCTCCAGGTTATCCGGGGAATATCAAAGGGAAAAGTACTCGGGATCGATCTCTCCCAGATCGCTCCCATTGAGGGAGTCCTTACCATGGCGGGAGACATCTCCGACAGGCAGATCCGCTCGGAAGTCAGGGCACTGCTCGGTATCGTGAACGTGGTGACCTCTGATGCCGCACCAAAACTCTCGGGGCACAAGAGCTATGACCAGGCACGATCCATAGCGCTTGGTGAAGAAGCGCTCTCCTTTGCCACCGATCTTCTCAAACCCGGCGGAAATTTTGTTGTAAAAGCATTCCAGGGAGAGGATTTTAACCAGCTCATCCAAAAGATCCGTGACCATTTCCTTTCAGTAAGGACCTTCCGGAGTACAGCAAGCAGGAAAGGGAGCGCGGAGATCTACATCATCGCAAGGAACTTCGTGAACATACATGAAACTGAAGGACCCGTATAACCGCCCGGCAAGCAACCTCAGGGTGAGTCTCACACCCGCATGCAATCTCCGCTGTATATACTGCCATGCCGAAGGGGAGGTCTCACCAGAATCCAGCCTGACCGCTCCCGAGATTGCCAGGATAATGCAGGTGGCGCATGAGTTTGAGTTCAGGAGCGTCAAGTTCACGGGGGGAGAGCCCCTGCTCCGCAAGGATGTACTTGACATTGTCCGGTCGGTCCCGGATGGTATGGAGAGTTCTATGACCACAAACGGAACTCTCCTCGCTGATCTTGCTCCTGCACTGTGCGATGCAGGATTATCACGGGTCAACATCAGTCTTGACAGCCTTGATCACGAGACCTACAAGGCAATTACCGGGAAGGACTGCCTTGATGAGGTGGTGGCAGGGATCGATGCTTCCCTTGCTGCAGGACTGACCCCGGTCAAGCTGAACATGGTGGTCCTAAAGGGGATCAACGATCATGAAATCGACGAGTTCATCAGGTTTGTAAAGGGAAACAGGGACCTGATTCTCCAGCTGATCGAACTGATGGAAACAAAAGGATGCAGTTACCACAGCGAGCTGAACGGGCTTGAGGAGAGGCTTTCCGAGCGGTCAACCCAGGTGCTCACGCGCCGTATGCATCACCGGAAAAAATACTGCCTTGAAGGTTCGGAGGTCGAGGTGGTCCGGCCGCTCCACAACACCGAGTTCTGTGCGTTCTGCAACCGCCTGCGGCTCACTTCCGACGGGAAACTGAAACCCTGCCTGCTCCGGACTGATAATCACGTGGACGTCCGCGGTAAGACCGGCGAGGAGCTGCGCGAGCTTTTCATCGAGGCAGTGCGACGCCGGGCTCCGTATTACCGGTAGTCCGATCTCTCCCGTGGGAATGGATTGTCCGGTTGCGAATTTATATACCGCTCCGCGGCGAAGTAGTACCCATGGCTTCCGACCCGGATTATATCCATATTCTGGAACATTTGTATGAAAAATCCCTGATCCTTCAGGATGAGAGCATGTGGCATCCGGTGCTTGCGTTCTACTTCATGGATGCTCTTGCCCACATCGATTATACTGTCGGACTCATGGCATATCACTACAAATCACCCCGGGTGATGATGACCGGCGAATATCTCAGGTGCAGGGTCGATCTGGAGAAGAAAGGCGATCGTCCAAAGTTCCCGGCATTCATCAACTGGCTCAAGGAGAACCATTCAGGGAGGTTCGATGACCTTCCCCATCTCTGGAAAAGGATCTATGATTCAAAGGATCCCGCATCCTACCGGAGCTTCAGGATTGTCTTTGATCCGGACAGCCAGGAGCCGTTACGGCCGCATGTATTTTTCAATATGATCGAGGAGTTCTTCAAACCGGAGTTTTTGAAGAGCCTGTATGGGGATGCTTCGCTTGGGAACCTTTTTTCTGAGTTCCAGGGCTGCAGCTGAAGCGACAAAGAAAGGAGAGCCATGGAATGACTCCTGCCCGTATCTGTGCCGATCTTGTCCGTATCCGGAGTGAAAACCCTCCGGGAGATACAACGGACGTGATCGAGTATATCCGGGATTTCACCGATTCCTGTGGAATCAGGACAAAGGTGATACGGAGCAGGGGGGGGAGGCACAACCTTGTATCCGCAAACGCCAGGGGCAGGATCCTGTTCTGCGGCCATGTCGATGTAGTCCCTGCACTCCCTCGTTCGTGGCGGCATGACCCGTTTTCAGGAACAATCGAGGACGGAAAGGTCTGGGGGAGAGGAAGCACCGATATGAAAGGGGGCTGTGCCTCGATGCTCTCGGCATGCAAAGAGTGTATCGAATCCGGTCGGGAGCTCCCTGCTGATATCGCGTTTGTCTGTGACGAAGAAACGAGCGGCACCTTCGGGATCAGGACGCTGCTTGCAAAGCACCTTCTTGTTCCCTGTGACACCATCATTGCAGAACCGACGCCGGAACTTTCTCCCAATGTCGGGCAGAAAGGACTGATGCGGCTCTGCTGCATCTTTCATGGAACACCCGGGCACGGATCACTCTATCCGGCGAGGGGGGTGAGCGCCGTAATGGAAGCCTTCTCCCTCCTTGAGTTCATGAAGGTGCTGCATACCCGCGAGTATGATCCCGGGGATCCGGCACTCGCCCGGATCATCAGCGATTCATCAGAGATTCTCGGGGAACTCTTTGCCATGGACGATACGAAGGATGTCCTCACCCACGTGATGTTCAACCCGGGAACAATCGAGGGAGGCGAGAAGGCAAACATTGTCGCAGAACAGTGCAGCCTCGAGCTCGACCTCCGGATCCCATGGGGATGCAGTCTCCCGGACCTCATCGATGAGATACGGGGTCAGGCTAAGAAGGCCGATATATCAGTCACGAACATGTCGGAGCCTAGCATCACTTCGCCCGGTTCGCTGCTGGTTACCCGTCTCCTTGAGGAGATTGTGAGCGTGCATCAGCGGGCCGCCCGGCCCATCGTCCAGTGGGCGGCAAGCGATGCCCGGTACCTGCGCCGCGAGGGATTTCCCGTCGTGGAGTACGGTCCGGGAGAGATCCAGACCCTCCATGCGGTCGACGAGCATGTCACTATCAGGTCCCTGGAGAATGCTGCAAGGGTGTATGCGGGGATGCTCGGTCGTTATGCAGGAGAGTGATGCAACAGGGGTGCACAATCACCCTGTTCCCGGCCCTTGTTCTCGGGATCTGTATTCCCGAAATGAAATTACCTGCCCGGGGATTCGCACCTTCACAGAATTCAATCATTCAAGGGGGTCCGATTGCCTGGCAATCGGATATCCGGCCTGTTTCTCATACAGAAGAGCAGGGGCGATGTATGCCGTATGTGTTCCGGGACGGCAGGAATATTCTCCGGACGGTGCGGTGATGAACATGTTCCGGGTCAGACCAGCGAGTGGCTATGTATGGACCAGGAGGGGTGGTGGGTGAGGGCCTGGTTTTTCCCCTGATTTTTCCGACTACGCTGTATTTCCGGATCCGGAATCCTCTATCGGTTCTCTTTTGTCCACCAGATCGCAGCAGTCGGTCTTGAAGCTGTCTCGATGTATCTGCCGGATTCATTCCTTGACAGCACCCGTGAGAAATACTCCCGGACCACAGAGAGGTCTTCCTGCCCGGGGTTGTGCATTTCCACCCAGTTCCGGGCTGCCTCATCGATTGAGTCGTATACCGAATCCCAGACTTCACGGTAGATCTGCACATTTGGATAGATGCCGGCATCGTGAAGGATGTTGACCGGGTAGATGTAATCCGGATACCCTTTCCGCATGGCTCCCTCTTCCCCGAAAACTCCCCGGTAGAGCGCCATCTCCTCAGGGTTCCGCCACTCCCCCGCATGCCAGAAGAGGTAGACCGACCGGCGGGCTGCCGCATCGAGCTTTTCGAGAGCTGCAGCAAGATCATAGAACCCGAGCGAGAATGCCGCGATGACCACATCGTGGGGCTCAATGTCCCTGCCGATTTCGGTATCCTCCCATCGCATCCGGACGCAGGAGTAATTGGTCTGCCCTTTTTCTGCCATGCGTTCCTTCAGGATCGAGAGCATGCCTCCCGACGGGTCAAGGGCTGTCACGTGGGCCACGGCCTGTGCGATGGGCACGGCAAGCCGTCCCGTCCCTGCACCCATATCGAGTACGGTGTCGCCCGGTCGCAGGTCCAGGACGGCAAGTTCCTGCCGGGTCGCCTTCGTCTCATCACGGGTGACCCGGTGATAAGCGGAAGCTCGCCGATCCCATACCGCAGCCGGGTCGCGGTCTTTCTCAGCCCTCCCTGGTGAACCGGTGTGGATCGCCTTCCAGAGCTCGTTCCAGTCAATAATCCGGTGCATGTACATTCCTCTCACCTGACAGGTTTCAATCCTTTGTTCCCGGGCGCGGGGTGCCCGGAAAGTTCCGGGAAGAAAACAAACGTCAGAAAAGTGAGGTTCAGTCCTTATTGCTAGGATGCCTGAAGGGGTTGGCATCTGACTAACAACAGTGAAACCGGTTTTATCCTGTTATCGTAAACAGGGCCCGTATAGAAAACACCCGTCATGGATAGAGGAAGTCACGCGTAGCAGATTAGGTTCTGCTTGTTATGGGTGAGGGGAGTTTAAGACCCTGAAGCTTTTTCTGCGTGCGGCCGCCCGGTGCTCAATTCCACCTCATCATCCGGTCGATCCCGCAAAATAGCGAAACGTGGGCGTTGCGGGCCCGCATTACCCTGTCCTGGCCCACGATTCTACGAAAAAAAGTTATAGTTTCTTGAGTGCCTGCACAACCGTTCCGATCGTTTCCTTTGCGTCGCCATAGAGCATCCGCGTGTTGTCCCGGTAGAACAGGTCGTTCTCGATTCCTGCAAAGCCCTTCCCCTGGCCGCGCTTGAGGACGATAACGTTCTTTGCCTTTTCAACATCGAGGATTGGCATGCCGTAGAGGGGGCTGCCCTGCCGGTGCGCTGCCGGGTTGACGACATCGTTTGCACCGATGACAAGAACCACATCAGTGTCCGGAAACTCCGGGTTGATCTCGTCACGGTCGAAAAGCTGGTCGTACGAGATTCCTGCCTCGGCAAGAAGCACATTCATATGACCGGGCATCCGCCCGGCAACCGGGTGGATGGCAAACTTTACCGGGATGTTCTTACTCTCGAGGAGATCAGCCAGTTCCTTGACCTTCTGCTGTGCCTGGGCGACCGCCATTCCGTAACCGGGAACGATGATCGCCTGGTTCGCATACGCCAGCATGATCGCTACATCGTCAGCATCGACAGGCTTCATGCTGCCATGGATCTCTGTCCCGGTCTCCTCTGTTGCCCCAAAAGCGCCAAAAAGGATATTCGTGATCGAGCGGTTCATCGCACGTGCCATCATGATCGTCAGCAGGGTGCCGGCCGCACCGACGATAATACCCGCAACGACCATCGCGTAGTTGGGGGTTGCAAACGAGAACCCGTCAAGACCGACCGCAAGCCCGGTGAATGCATTGAACATCGAGATGACGACCGGCATATCGGCACCTCCGATCGGGAGTGTCATCAGGACCCCGAATCCAAGCGAGAGGAGGAAAAACAGGGAAAGCAACGCGGTATAAGAGATCGGGATCCAGGAGGGCTGCAGCAGAACGAGCACCCCGGATATGACGGCGAGGATAAGCACTGCCATGTTGATGACCTGCTGGGCCGGGAAGGTGATCGGACGCGGACGCATCCAGCCCTGGAGCTTCAGGAACGCAATCATGCTCCCTGAGAACGATACGGCTCCAATCAGACCCCCGATGACAGCAAGGCTGCTTGTAACGGTAGTGGTAGTGCCGAGGAGATGGACCGCCGCGATCCCGGCCGCTGCACCGCCACCCATCCCGTTGTAGATCGCGACCATCTGGGGCATATCGGTCATCGCCACACGTTTCGCTGCGATATAGCCGAGGCCTCCACCGATAACGATCGCGATTGCTATCAGGGCGAAGTTGGTGAGGTCCGGGGTGAGGAACGTGACGAGCGTTGCAATGAGCATTGCAGCGCCGGCCCAGATGATCCCGCTCCGGGCAGTGAGGGGATGGCTCATCCGCTGCAGGCCGACGATGAAGATGATAATCGTCGCGATATAGACGGGGTCTATCAGGAAGGAAAGGTCGACCATTTCAGTCCTCCTTTCCCGGCCTCTTTTTACCAGGGTCAAACATCTGGAGGATCCGCTCCGTAATGACATACCCCCCGGTAACATTCGCCGCACCCAGGATGACCGCGATAAAACCGATGATCTGTTCCGCGGTTGTCGTTGCGAGGCCGAGCGCGACCATCGCCCCGATAAGCACAATCCCGTGGATGAAGTTCGAGCCGCTCATCAGTGGCGTGTGGAGGATGACAGGAACCCGGCTGATGACAACATAACCGGTAAAAGCTGCAAGAACAACGATATAGACCGCAGTCCAGAACATGGTTATTTCGATCACGATTTCACCCCGGACAGAAGGTCGCGTGTCGGCCCGTGGCGCACTTCGCCCGCGTAGACGAGGAGGCTTGCGGCCAGTATCTCATCGGAAAACTCCCTGACAGGCGCTCCATCCTTGTCAAAAAGGAGTGACAGAAATGACTGGAGGTTCTTTGCAAACATCTGGCTCGAATGGAACGGTACCTGTGCAGGGAGGTTTTGCGGGCCGAGGATCGTGATGCCATGCTCCTGTACGGTCTTCCCTGGCCGGGTCAGCTCGCAGTTGCCACCCGACTCGGCAGCCAGGTCGACAATGACGGCACCCGGCCGCATCATTGCGACGGTTTCCTTCGTGATGAGGAGAGGGGCCCTCCTTCCGGGTATAGCCGCGGTCGTGATGACAATATCGGCCCGTGCGACCGCCTCGGATACCATCTGCTGCTCCTGCACCTTCTCCTCTGGCGTGAGCTCGCGGGCATAGCCACCCTGGCCTTCGGCATTGATCTCAAGTTCGAGAAACTTCGCACCGAGACTCCTGACCTGCTCACCTGCGGCGCGCCTGACATCGTAGGCCTCGACAACAGCACCGAGCCGCTTTGCCGTGGCAATCGCCATCAGACCGGCGACTCCGGCACCAAGGATGAGCACAGTCGCCGGCCTGATGGTGCCCGCAGCAGTTGTCAGCATCGGGAGGAACTTCGGGCAGTGTGCGCTGCCCAGTATGGCGGCCGAGTACCCGGCGGCGGTTGCCTGGGAACTGAGGGCATCCATACTCTGGGCACGGGTGATCCGGGGGACAAGCTCGAGGGCAAACGCAGTCACCTTCCGGTCACGCATCCGGATGACCGCTTCCGGATTGCGCGCCGGGTTCATAAACCCGATGATGATGGCGCCCTCGGCGATCTGATCGACATCGGCTACGGTCGGGGGCTGGACACAAAGCACGATATTGGCGCCGTTCAGCAGGTCGGCACGGCTGAATGCGATCGTTGCACCAGCAGCTGAGAAGAGATTGTCCGGATAATATGCACTCATCCCGGCGTCATGCTCGATCCGGACCTCGTGGCCGGACTTCGTAAGCTTCATAACGACCTCCGGTACAGTCGCTACGCGCTTCTCCCCTTCGGTCATCTCCTTTGGAACGGCAATCACAAACGGCATGGCCGGTTCACCCTGTACATGGTTGTTTACTCCCTCGCAACATGTGTGCTATAACAATGGGGTGTCACTCTTTCAATACTTTACGCACCCTGACCGCGACACCCCTCGCGGATGCCTCCATCCCGGATGCGGACATTGCCGCCCTGCCGGTCGCAAGCGCCAGGGAACCCTCAACGAGCACTTCATCCCCTTCCCGTATTGCCGGATCGGCAGTTATGACCCCGGGAACAAGGATGTCCCCCTGCGGGACAAAATCATCGATCCGTACCCGGTATACCCCTGGAATAAACTTCCATCCCGCGAATGTCGGACGGAGAAGCCCGGTTCCCGGGTCAAGCGAGAAGAGCGGCTCTTTCCCCTTTTTCACCGAGAGATTCGGTGGTTTCCACCGAACAATCATGCCCCGGGTATCCACATCGATGCCAAACTGCCATGAGAGCGTACCATGCACGGAATCCTGCCTGACCTGACGCTCACCATCAAGAAGACTCCCGAGGTTCCTGAGCGAATCCCCGGCTGCCGGGCGGATGCTGCAGCTCTCCTCCAGGCTGATACCCGCAATGGCAGCTGCCATCCGTGCCGTTTCAAGTGCACCCCCTTCAAGGTGGGCAATCACTCTCCGGAACGGGTGTTTTTTAAGAAAATCTGCGACAATTCCGGCCGTGAACGCCAGCTCCTCCCGGTCCCAGTAGCCGGTTACAGGAATATCATAATGGGCAGCCGGGTAGATCCGCTCAAGTTCCCGTGGGACAAGACCAAGAGGGGAGGTCACAATCAGCTCGAGTGCCCTCCCCCCAATCGCATCGGAAAACTTCCGGTGGCTCTGGGAAGTTGAATAGGGTTTCCGGGCCGAGCAGGGAAGGAGAACGGCAACATCGGCTGGCGGGGGGAGGTAGCGACTGAGAACGCGCCCGGCAAACCTCCTTACCTCTGGCCGTTTCAGCGCATCCCCGCTCATGGCTCCGAGCCGGCCGCTCCTTGCCACCGGAAGATGCTGCTCAATAAAAGAGTAGCAATTGTCCAGATGACGGAGGATTGCCACGTGTGCTGCCTCCATCCTTGAACGTGCCTCGACAAATTCACGGAGCTGCTGGTCAGCGATAAAACGGGTGACAAGGGCAATTTCGTGCCCGAGAGCAAGCCGGTTATGGGTTTTCAAGTCCCCCTCCCTGCAGCCTTCGCAACCACAGACCCCTGTGTCCATGATCTCTGCCGGGAACTCTCCTTCCGGCAGGCAGAACCGGTGCTGGGCGGTCTTCAAATCGACCGCGATGAAATCAAAGAGGTCAAACCCCGAATAGCAGAGGATATGCACGTTCGAGGGCAGGGCTGCACCCGGGGCATACCAGGCAGTATCAGGGGGAAGGTGTTCCTTCAGCCGGACCAGCCATTCCGTGTAATTCCGTGGGTTCCCAAGTGCCGTATTCCAGTTCGCGACCATGACGCAGTCGCCGGACGAGGCAGTACTGGTGAGGGCAGGATGCACCGTCACCGGCTGGCCCTTTGAGGGTGACAGACAGGCAGCGGCAAATGCCCCGGGAGCGGTCAGCGGAACGTTTGAGAAGGAGCGGTCGGCAAGGTCCGGGAAGAGATCTTCCGCATCCAGCACACCAGGCAGTCTGACAATCTCTTCTCCAAGAGTAAGAATGCCGGTTCGCGCAAGACCGTCCCTTTTTTTCACCTCAACTGTTGCCACAATACACCTCGGTTCCCGGCAGTTCCTGGCAGATCAGGTCGTGCCATTCCGGGCGGGAATAGACGGTGAAGTGGCACCCGGGGTTTTCTGCAATAAGCCGGAGAATCCCCCTGCATCCCCGTGTTACCATCCCTTTGTCCCAGTCCGGGATCTCGCTCTGCCCTATAGGGAATGTCTCGCTCATTGCAGGATGGTACGGACCAAACGGCGGTTTGAAGAGGAGGAGGGTATCGTATCCCTCCCGCATACTACCATCCATCGCTATCAGTACCCGGCCGGAAACGGGCAGGCGGGAGAGCCGGTCCTGATAGGTCACGACCTCGGTTCGTTGACAGCTCTCATCTCCCCGGTAAAAGAAACGGCGTTTTGAGATGCGGTCCTCTCCGGCCAGCCTCTCGCCGTACTTCAGGAGTTCCCGAAATCCCCTGAGCAGCTGGGGATGGGACCGGCACCGGTCATCGACAAGCTCCCAGAGGGTTCCTTCCGTAATCGCCTGGCGGATACCGCTGATCTCAGCAAGGCTCACCGCAAGATTATGCAGGGAGAGGAGGCGAATTACATCATCCGACTCCCGGATCTCCTGTGCCGAATAGTCCCTGCAGACCCGGCAGGCACAGGGCAGCTCGGCAAGCTCGTTGAGCCGGTAGCTTCCCTGGGGGGTCAGGTAGCGCCCGTCCTTTGCATAGAGGGCATACGCGGCCGAGTCAAAGACATCACATCCCATCGCAACCGCAAGGGCGAACATGGCGGGATGCCCTGCACCAAAGAGATGGATACATGCAGAGGAGGGAAGGCCTTTTTTTGCAGCCATCACTACCCTTACAAGGTCGGGATACCGGTACGATTCCATGAGAGGAACCACTGCCCCGATCGGGCAGAATGAAAACCCGAGTTTTCCCGCCTCTCTTCCGGCCTTTTCCCGGAGATCCTCAAAAATGCCTCCCTGGACGGGGCCGGCGAGAGGGGCATCGGGGCCGAATACCTCTTTTGCTTCGCATAACCGCTCCATGGTGACAGCCAGCTCTTCGGTAGCCCTCATCCGGTCAGCATCAGGAGGAGTGGGAATGTCCAGCGGCACATGGATATCGCTCCCGATCGCCTTCTGGAATTCAAGTGTCTCCAGGTTCGTGATCTCCACATCACCGTAGACAGAGAGCTGGAATGACCCGGAATCAGTCATGATCAGCCCGTCAAACCCGAGAAGGTCATGGAGGCCTGATGCGAGCGCCTGCTCCCGGTATTCGCTGCTTCGCGAGAAGATGTAGGCGTTCGTGATGATCCCCTCGGCGCCCATCGCCTTCATCTCACCGGGCAGGACCGGCTGCAGGTGCGGGTTGATGACTGGCAGGAGGAGGGGGGTGCGTACCGTTTTATCCCCGGCTTTCAGCCGGCCGGTCCTTCCGGCGATATCTTTTTCAAGGACCTCGAAGGTGACAGACATGGCATGATCCTGGATTTCTGCATTAGGTAGGGTCGGGGGGAGGTAATAAGGTATGGCTCCCTGAAACGAACATGGACTGAACAACAGGCAGGATCACTGGTGGAAAGAGACCATGCCCGGGGCCGTTTATCCCTGGCCCGCCTTCATTACACGGTTAAAAAATCACATGATTCCCCTGTGTGAAGCAGGTATGCAGAATGAAAATGGCGGAGGCATTTTCATATAAAAAAGGGAGGAACATCTTCTGAATCTTACGGTGAAACCCTTTTTTCCCGCAACTCAGTCCCGATCCGACTGAGAATTCCTCCCGGGTCCGGGCCGAAATGGATGACCTGATCTCCAACGACAACAAGCGTTCCTGCTGTCTTTCCTTTTCCAACAGATTGTGCACTGAAGGTGAGAATGGCTGCATCCCTTGACCCGGCCGAATCGAACGTCTGGGTCTGGACTGCCAGCGTATTGCCGGCATCATCTGCGAGGATATAGGTCTTCCCCCCGATCGCCCCTGTGAGAGGCCAGGTGATATTGCCGGCGCTGATCACCGTTATTCCGGCGGCCCCGGCCGCTTCACGGACCGGTTCGCCCGTCACCACGTAGTGAGGTTCAGCAGGATATGCAAAGAATATCCATCCGATCGGGAGCAGGAACATCATCACGAGGATGATGACTATGACCCAGGTTGCAGAATCTTCATCGCTCATTTCCGGCCTCCATCAGGATGATTGTATCTCGTCAGCCTCATTTTGACTCCTCCTGGATCGTCCCTCCTTCCACCCAGGAAGGCTTCTTCAGTTTCAGGAAGATCAACGGGGGGACTGCGAGCAGGAATGTGCCGAACAACACCCCGGCGACATACGAGATCGCCTGGGTGCTCGTGAAATCTCCCGTGGGCATCAGCCCGACAATAAACGCGAAGATCACGCCAAAAGCTCCCATCCCGCCAATCAGCCAGATACCGTGAATTCCGCCCGGGATCCTGAAGGGCCGCGGGGCATCGGGTCTGGTATAGCGGAGCCTGATGAGCGATGCAAAGACAAGCAGGTAGACGATGCAGAGCAGTTCCACGGTCATTGCAGAAAGGATCCAGTATGCCTGGTTGACTGAGGGGAGGAACACATAGAGCAGGGAGATGATGGTCCCGATGAGTGCCTGGATCACGAGCACCGCCACGGGCGATCCGTACTTGTTGGTCCGGTTAAATACCGGAGGGAGGTTGCCCTCATCGGCAACGACCCCAAGACCCTTTGCCGGACCGATGAGCCATGCGGCAAGGGAGACCACTCCGCCGATCGTGATCAGGACTGCCATCGGGGCGACCGCCCCTGGGATACCGAGCGCCTCGAAGAAATACTGGATCGCCTGCATGACTCCGGCAGCTAGGCTGAGTTCATCAGCCGGGATCACGAAAGCAATTGCCAGCGTTGCAAGCACGGTGCATGCGAAGATGATGACAGCTGATATTGCCATGGCCTTCGGGTAATCACGACCCGGGTTCCTTGTCTCGAGGGCATGGAACCCCGCCATCTCCATTCCGGCAAAGAGCAGGATCACGGTGGCGAAGAACGGCAGGGTGGACAGGTTGAAGGTCGGTACGATCTCTCCGGGGGAGAACGGGGGAAGAACGATCGGTGCTCCTGAAACAATCCAGTAGATACCAAGCCCGATGATGAGAAGAGAGGGAATAATGCTGCCGAGGATTACCCCGTAATTCTGGAATTTGGTTGAAACGTTCTCCCCGAAATAGGCAATGGCTGTCGTTCCCCAGAATGCGATCATCATCACGACAAACAGGTAGACCGAATTGCTCCCGAGTGCCGGCGAGAGAGCATACGCGAGGGTCGAGGCAATGAATGCAAGAACGGTCGGAAACCAGACGAGGTTATTGGACCATTCGCAGAATATGGCAACAAACCCGCCTTTTTCACCAAATGCCTCTTTGCACCAGGCATACACGCCGCCCCCTTTGTCGGACAGCATTGTTGCAAGCTCGGCGCCGGCAAGCGAGAGCGGTATGAGGAACAGAATCGTCCCTATGATGTACCACCCTATGCAGGACCATCCGAACTCAGCCATTGAGGGAAAATTCCTGATGCTGAGTACAGCGGCGACGTTGATCATTGCCAGGGCAAAAATCCCAAGGACTTTCTGCGGCGCTATACTGGTCTTTGCGGGCGGAGCAGCTTCGCTCATTTCCGCCCCTCTCTGATACAATACATCATGTACTCACCTTTCATGCTTTCAACTCCATGCGTGTCATGTTCAAAACCGGGGAATTGTCTGTCGAAATCCTGCAGGGAGGTAAGATACCGGAGGATGGGGCCGTCCTGTTTGCCCGTCCGTTCGCCAGGCGCAAGGACAGGAATGCCCGGCGGATATGGGAATATCCCCGTGGCAACGATCCTGTTTCCGGCGTTTGAAACCCGGACCTGGTCGACTTCTCCCCGTACAAGGCTCCTGAATGCATCAGCATAGGTGACAGCAGGTTCCGGGAGTGTGGAGTACGCCTCTTCCAGCAACTCACACATCCTGTGCTCTTTCTTGAATGCATGCATCTCGTCGGCAAGTGATTTCAGGGTCATGCCGCCGTACCGGTCCGGATATGCCATTGTGAGATCAGGGAAGATCTCCTCAAGCGGGGTCTTTTCATCATAGTGTCGTTTGAACTCGAAGAGCTCGGTGATGAGGGTCCCCCATTTTCCCTTTGTATTGCCCATCGAGAAGAGGAACAGGATGATATAGTCACCGGATTTCTCGTTCACGATCCCCCGGGTATCAAGGAATTTGACGACCACGGCAGCCGGAATTCCCCACGTGTCCAGGGAGCCGTCATCCTTCACCCCGGGCATGACTACGGTGACCTTGATCGGGTCGAGCATGCAGTAGTTATCAGGGAGTCCTGCAAACCCATGCCATCTCTCCCCGGGATGCAGCACCCAGCATGAGGGGGTGTCACGAAGTGTCTCAAGCGATACCTTCTCAAACGCGGTCTTCTTCTTTGTCTTTGGATCAATGACGGTGTCCGGCTGCCACATGCCAAACCACCAGTCGCCCTGTTTCCCCCTGCCGCAGATCTCCTGGCGGATACGTGCCATGGACCTCCGGAACCGGATAGCCTCTTCGATCGATTCATTGGTGAGAACCCGGCCTGCCGCCCCCTCCATCATCTTTGATGAGACATCCAGGGATGCCATGATCGTATAGAGGGGGGAGGTGGAGCTGTGCATCATGAACCCTTCATTGAACCGCGAATGAACGATCGGGATCCGTCCGTTCCTGACATGGATCATCGATGCCTGCGAGAGGGCTGCGAGAAGCTTGTGAGTGGACTGGGTGGCAAAGACGGTTGGTCCTTTTGGGTTTTTTGCCCCGTCACGCATGGCAAAACGTTCGCTGTACAGCGGATTGAACCGTGCATAGCCGTACCATGCTTCATCGAAATGAATGCTGTCAACACTTCTCCCGAGGAGATCCTCCACCTCCGCGGCATGGTAGCAGAGCCCGTCATACGTCGAATTCGTGATAATGGCGTGCACCGGTTTTGTATCGGCAAGGTTCTTTGTCAACGGGCATTCAGTAATCTTTGCCCTTATCTTTTTTACCGCCATCTCACCAGGCGGGATGGGGCCGATGATCCCGTACCGGTTCCGGGTGGGGACCATAAATACCGCGACCGAATGGGTCATGGTGAGGGCATGTTCGGCGGATTTATGGCAGTTCCGGTCCACAAGCACGATATCATCCTTTGATACCCGGCCGAAAAAGACGATTTTATTCGCGGTTGACGTCCCGTTCGTAACAAAATAGGTCTGTTCGGCACCAAATACCTTGGCGGCATACCGTTCCGCCTCTCCGAGGGGGCCGGAATGATCCAGCAGTGAACCAAGTTCACCTACCGAGATGGAGAGATCGGACCTGAACAGTTGTTCGCCGAAAAACTTGTAGAACAACCTTCCTGCAGGAGATTTGCGAAATGCAGTGCCGCCGGCGTGGCCCGGGGTATGCCATGAATACTCAAAATCTTTTGAGAACCTGACAAGGGCACCGAAGAATGGTGGAAGGAGCTGTTGCTTGTACCGGTTGGCTGCAGCGGTGATTCGCCCGGCGATAAATTCCGGGGTATCATCCATAATGTAGATGTATTCGTTGATCTCGCGGATGGTATCGACAGTGAGGGAAGTGAGTGTCGTTGCGGTCTCCTCGGCTGGTTCAGCCATAAGGAAGATAGGAATATCTTCGTTTCGCTGCCTGATCTCATGGATCAGCTCTTTTGCATCGGCATGGGTTTTTGAACCGGAATCACCGAGGTTCCAGTTCACCAGGATGCAGTCGGCTTCCGGGAGATTTGCATAGGCAGACCGGGCATCCTCAAGCGATGCAATAGTAACGACAGCGAGGTCAAAATCAGCAAGACCCTTTACGATCCGGTTTATCGTACGGCCGTGGGGGGTATCAGTATGGATGGTGTCATCAATAATTACAACGGTTAATTTTTCCTCTGGGTTCATGGATCCCTCCCAAGGGACCTGGTAAGAATTTTTCTCCGGCCATTTCCCAATCTCGCTATCCTCCCTGAGTGATGTCCATCACTGCCGGCATCCTGCAGCAGGTGGGTTTTTTAAATCGAGTAATTCCAGGGAAGGTAAACGGATTATCGGTTCCGGAATTCCTTGTTTTCAGACAGGGTACGCCAGGGATTATGCTCCATTCCCTGCATGTATGCCGGCAGGAACTCCTGCGAGCAACCAGACACACCCCTCTTATAAAGCCTTTTCCGGTTAGTATTTATTTCTTTCTGGTATCGGTTTCTGAGTTTTCCGTCGTAAAAAAATGAATGAAATGTCCTGAGTGGGAGAATTCCTGAGTATTTCTCCTGATAACCCGGTCTGTAACAGAAAAGAGAGGTGAATATCCGGGTACAACCTGCTTTTCCGGCTTCACCGCTCTTTTTCCTGCTCTTCACAGAATATCTGCCCTTCAAATGTGTAAAACTCCACGCAGTCCTCCTTCCAGCACCCTGCAGGAAGTCCTGCCTTGATGCAGGTATGATCCAGGAATTCCCCGCTGTCCCATCCCCACTCAACGGGAACCTGCGGAAGGAGAAGTCCGCTTCGACCGTAACCTCGCACGAAAAGGCCGTGTTTCCCGACCTCAACTGCTCCCGGACGTTGTACCGGTTCCACCCTCATGAGCTCCGGCACCGAGAGCACGGTCACTTCCACCCTGATGCAGGGGAGTTCTGCTGCCCGGACCTGGGGGAAACGGGGGTCCTGAAGCGCCGCAGAAACCGCGGCCTCCCGGATAGCCTCACCAAGCGGGAGGTGAGGATACGGGAATCCTATGCACCCCCTGAGCTCTCCGTTCTCGGTAAGTGTCACAAAGACCCCGCGCTTTTCATCAAATATCGGGGCGAGGGCGGGGAGATGCGCAGTTCTGCCGCCGATCCTCTGTTCAAGAGTCGCCCTGGCAAGTTGCACGGCACATGTACCCTCTTCTGCGGTGAGGAGATCCATCAAAGTAAATAATGCGAAAGCCCCATATTTATATGAGAGGGAGTGTGCGGCTGACGGTGGCCGGAGACGGCTGCTGAGGAAAGTCCCCCCACCACCTGGGCACGCAGCCATACGCAAGTATGGGTGGCGAGAGTCACGGCAATGGCACAGAAACGACACGGCCTGCCAACAGTCATGATGCGGTTGAGCCTTACGGCAAGAAGCATGGTCTCCATGCGAGTAACCCGCTGAGCGTTCACGGGCAGGAAACGATGAAACGGCGAATCCCTGCGGGTGCAAGTCAGAACAGGACAGATGGATCGTCCGGTATCCGTCCGGGTATGACGCAGAGCTGAATGCCGCTTTGAACAAAAGGAGGCTTACTCCTCCCACTCACTTTTCCTGTCAGGATCCTTTGTACAGGGATCATGTACCTGATTCTCAACCTCCGTTGATCATAATTCCTTGCGGATAACTGCAACAGGATATTAAACCGGCATTCCCAGAGTACGGTATGAGGATTCCATCATGAATGCCCCCATCATCCCGGGTCGGCCTGTCATACGCTCTTTGCTGACGCTTATCATTTTCGTTTTGATGATTCTGCCAGCCACAGCAATTACCCTCACACCCGGTGCATCTTCCGGTTCGACAACAATATCCAACGGTGATCCAGTCTATATTAACGGTTTTGCGACCGGTCATCCGCAAAACGGGCTCCAGGTCTGGCTGATAGGCAATAATATGGTGAGGATCGCTACCGTGCAGGTCAATAGTGACAATACGTATACCTATGAGATCATTTCGGCCGAGACACAAAACTTTGCTCCCGGCCAGTATCTGGTCATTGTCCAGCACCCTATGATGAACGGACAGTTTGACATTGTCTACAACTCTGCCACAGGTCAGGTGATCAACCGACAGATGCAGGCTGGCGGGGGGAGCGGAAGCGGCACAACAATCTTTCAGTTGACCCGCGCCGGAAGTCCCCAGAGCCCGGATGCGGCATCAGCACTCATGCGGGCAATCAGCAGCCAGAATGTTGATGATACATTCGCCACGGCATCGTTCTTTATCAACCCGCCGAACGCGTTTGTCAACCCGGTTGGCGACCATATTGTTGGGGAGAAGTTCACGATCTCCGGCACGACCAACCTTGCTGTCGGGGACAAGCTCCAGGTGGATGTCTATTCTTCATCGTTTTCCCCCACAAAAAAGAGCCAGTCCGGAGCATATTCCGGGGCAAGCGGTGTTGTTGAGGTCACTACTGGGACCAGTGGCGGAAATCAATGGTCATTTTTCATCGATTCTTCAACATTCAGGCCGGATGAATACATTGTTACGGTTGAAGGGATCCTGCAGGACGTGAAAGGTTCAGCAACCTTCAATATCCTTGCAGCAACACCGGTCCCAACGGCATTGGTCCAATCCACGATATCTGTGGAGGAGACGAAAACTGCCCCTGCAATTATGACAACCGCGCCCGCGCCGGATGTTTTTCCTGCGGCAACTCACGCGAATTTGCCGGTATGGACAATCCTTACCGGTCTCGCACTCGGTATGGTGCTGCTGGCCATACGGACCATACGGAGATAGTGCTACCGGTTCCTACCACCCGAGCAGCAGGGTCTTTGTGCGGGAGTAACTCTCCAGGGCATGGAGACCGTTCTCCCTCCCTAGTCCGCTCTCATTCATCCCCCCGAACGGGACTTCCGGGGGAACTGTCAGGTGCCGGTTGACCCAGATGATCCCGGCATGGATCTCATCGAATGCCCGTTTTGCCGAATGGAGGTTAGAAGTCCAGATTGACGCGCCGAGTCCGTATGATGTCCGGTTTGCTTCTGTTATTGCAGTGTCCAGATCGGGCATCGGCACGACAGGCAGGACCGGTCCAAACACTTCTTCGGTCAAAAGACTACTGGTCTTCTCCACATCAGATACTACTGTTGGTTGGTAGAAAAATCCCCGTGAATA
The DNA here is from genome assembly GCA_021371995.1 of Methanoregulaceae archaeon. GTDB lineage: Archaea > Halobacteriota > Methanomicrobia > Methanomicrobiales > Methanospirillaceae > UBA9949. Next base: position 189,807 of record JAJFVA010000010.1, read on the forward strand.
TTCTGCTCCTTCCGGTCTTGTCCCCCCAGTAAGCACCGTTCCTTGTGCCGTATCCAGGGCCCTGTCAACGAGCTTTTCGATACGCTCGCGCTGGATGGCGCTGTTGAGCGGACCCATGTCCGTTCCGGCATCAAGACCATTCCCTAATTTGAGTGACTCTGCCTTCTGTTGTAGCCTGCGGGAGAATTCCACGGCGATTGATTCATGGACAAAGAGACGTTTTACCGCAGTGCAGGTCTGCCCCGCATTGTAGAACCTTCCCCTGATTGCCCCGTCAACCGCTTTATCAATGTCCGCATCGGACAAGACGATCATCGGGTCGGAACCCCCGAGTTCGAGTGTGAGCTCCTTGAGGCTTCCGGCAGCAAGTTCACGGATCCGCTGCCCTGTTGCGCAATTCCCGGTAAATGAGAGCTTTTTAACTAACGGGTGTCTGACCATTGCTTCCCCGACCGTCTCCCCCGGCCCGGTCACGACATTGAGGACACCCGGCGGGAGTCCCGATTCTTCAAGGATTTGGGCAAGACGAATTGTTGTAAGCGGGGTTGTCGATGCAGGTTTCAGGACCAGTGAATTTCCTGCCAGCAAAGCAGGACCAACCTTCCATCCCATGATGAGGACCGGCATGTTCCAGGGAATAATGGCCCCACAGACGCCCAGCGGTTCACGGGTTACCAGCGCGTCGCCAATCATACCCAACCGGATCATCTCACCCTGCTGGGCGGCTGAAATCCCGGCATAGAATTCGAGGATATTAGCATATCCCCGCACTTCATCGAGGGATTCCCGGAGGGGCTTTCCCTGTTCAGTGGTAAGGAGTCGCGCAAGTTCCTTGTGCTGCTCCCTTACCCTGCCCGCAGCATGGAAGAGGATGACCCCTCTCTCCCGCAGGGTCTTCTTCTTCCAGCCGGAAAACGCATCCTCTGCGGCATGTACTGCCTGATCCATGTCATCTGCTGAACCTTCAGGAACGCGATCGACCTGCTCGCCCGTGGCCGGATTTACCACCGGGATCCACCGGTCGTCTTCAGCAGCAGTATCGGTTCCCCCAATCCTCATCAGCATCTCCCATCACCAGTCATGATCGTGTTCCTGCGATATTGCTTCTTTTTCCTGTTCGGTTATACGATAAAAATCCTATTGCCGGGAAACTATTTGATATCCTGTACCCATGATTGCACAAGGACAATCCTATGACCGATCCGGAGAATGATTCCCCTCCTGCAATCATTGAAGTCGATGATCAGAACTGGGAAATAACCGTCGAAAAATCTCCAAAACCTGTTATTGTTATGTTTTATTCTCCAACTTGTGTATTCTGCCACCAGGTCGAACCGTATTTCCGGAATTATGCGAGGGATTACCGCGAAACGGTGATTTTTGCCCGTATCAATATCCTGGCCAGCCAGTGGACACCCGAACGGTATGGTGTCAGGAGTACGCCGACCTTCAAATTCTTCTGCAGCGGAAAACCCGTACGGGAGATGGTGGGAGCAGTCTATCCGGCACTCCTCAAAAAGATGATCGATGAGGTCATCCTCCACGGAAAAGAATGCGCCGAGAGTTCCACCCAAATCGATTACGAGATCACCGGTTATGGTTGACCCGGTCAGGCAGTTCGACTGCACCCACACTGGACCGCCGCTTTCGCAACCGCAGCAGCAACCCGCTGCGTCACGCTCTTGTTAAGGATGCTTGGCAGGATCCGTGCGTGCCGGGGCCGGGAGACGCAGGCGGCAATGGCGTGTGCGGCTGCGATCTTCATTTCATCGGTAATCCGGGTTGCACGGGCATCCAGCGCGCCCCGGAAGATCCCGGGGAACGCCAGCACATTGTTTATCTGGTTGGGGAAATCGCTCCGGCCGGTTCCAACAACCGCTGCTCCGGCCTCCTTTGCTTTATCCGGCATGATCTCCGGAACCGGATTTGCCATTGCAAAGACTATAGGATCCTTGTTCATCGATTGGATCATTTCCGGTGTTACAAGATTCGGGGCAGAGACACCGATGAATACATCTGCACCACAGAGTGCATTAGCAAGAGTCCCGGCAAGGGCAATCCGGTTAGTCTCTTCTGATATGATGAATTTGTACTTATTCTGGTACAGTCCAGGTCTGCCCCGGAATATTGTACCCTGCGTATCGCAGACAATAATCTCGTTCACCCGGGTGCAGACATCAGGACTGTAGCCAATGCACTTTAACATTCTGGTAATGGCATACCCGGCTGCACCAGCACCGTTGATGACAATATTGAGATCGCTGTATTTTTTTCCCGTTACTTTGCAGGCATTGATAAGCGCTGCCAGTACTACCACTGCGGTCCCATGCTGATCGTCGTGCATGACCGGGATCCCGATATCCTGGAGAGCATCTTCAACCTCAAAGCATTTCGGCGCGGCTATATCCTCAAGATTGATCCCGCCAAAGACCGGGGCAATGTTTCTGACTTTATCCACAAAATCTGTCTCATAATTTTCAAAACAGATCGGGAACGCATCTACACCGGCAAATTCCTTGAACAGGATTGCTTTCCCTTCCATAACTGGTATTGCCGCATATCCTCCGATATTGCCCAGTCCAAGGACCGCAGAACCATCCGTTACAATGGCAATGGTGTTTGCCTTCAGGGTATACTCGTATGCCATGTCACGGTTACGGACAATTTCCCGGCTTACCTCAGCAACCCCGGGAGTGTAAACAAGGGACAGGTCGTGCCGTGTTTTTAAGGGTACTTTCGAGCGGATGCCAAGTTTCCCATGATGTTTTTCATGAAGAACGAGAGACTCCTGGTAAAGGGATTCGCTACCGGGCGAGAACGGCATATAGCAACCTCATTGTACGTGACAGTGATGGCGTTGGTCATGAATCTAGTGGTTGATAGAAGAATTAGACGGTGTTGATATATCCGGGATTATGCCCTGAAGTTTTCAACCGGATTGATGGTTAGAAAGCAATGCTTAATACATGAATGAACAAATGTATACATCAAGGTATACAAAATTCCTTGCGCGGCCGCTCTCTTGTGCTGCCTGTCATCCTTGTTACCTGGTATATGGTTGTGCAAATCATGAAGTCAAAAGATATTGCTATTGTGGGAATCCTGCTTGCTATCGGTGCTATTCTCCGTTACTTCCTTGCGATGCTCCACACTCCCCTGACTCCGAACATGATCATCGCATTCTATTGTCTTGCGATCATCCTGATCCGGCCAAAGCTTCTTGAAGCGCTCGGTATCGGCCTTGTTGCCGGTGTCCTCTCGATGCTGATCTCCAGTTCGATGTTCCCGCCCGCCAACATCATCAGCGAACCGATCGGTGCCCTTGTCTGTTTCTTGCTCTATGCAGCACTCCGGGAGCGGACAAAATTCGCCCCGACGGTTACCACGTTCCTTGCAACCCTTGCGAGTGGCTTCTCGTTTGCCGCGATCGCCATCATTGCAATCGGAGCAACGTACCTGGCCAAGTATAATGGCGACATGATGGCATTCATCGCAGTCTTTGTCCCAATCGTTGTCATAACGGCAGTCTTTAATGCAATCGTAGTCCAGTTCCTCTACATCCCCTCAAGCAGGGTGCTTCTTAGAGGACAGGAATGATCGAGCTCACAGATATCAGTTACACGTATCCGCACACGGTGCAGCCGGCCCTGCACCGTATTACCCTCTCTCTTGAAAAAGGCCGTTGCATAATGGTGACCGGGCCCTCGGGAGCCGGAAAGACATCGCTCTGTCTTGCAGCATCCGGCATTCTGCATCATGAATACGGCGGGAAAAAAGAGGGTTCTGTGATCGTTGACGGGAAAGATGTGGCAGAATATAAGACACTCTCGGATCTCGCGCAGAACGTGGGAGTTGTCTTTGATGATCCCGAAGCCCAGATGATCTTTACGACCGTCGAAGAGGAGATCCTCTCGGCATTGGAACACCGCGGACTCTCCGCTGCGGTTATTGAAGAGCGCCTTGCCGGGATTATAAAGACCACCTATCTGGAAAAGCTCCGGGACCGGTCTCCTCATCATCTCTCCGGTGGCCAGAAACAGCGCGTTGCCCTTGCCGCAACCCTCGCGCTGGGAAACGATATCCTCATACTCGATGAGCCTACATCAGAGCTTGACGAACATGCAACGAAGAGGATTGCGGACATCCTCGCCAATCTCAAACAACAGGGCAAGACCATACTTCTGGTAGAACACAAGTACCACCATTTCAGGGACATCGTTGATACCCTTGTCATCATGGAGACCGGAGCCATAACAACTACCGGAACGCCGGAAGAGGTCCTGCGCGATGAGCGAATCCGCTCCATAGTGCTACCGGACTTTTCGACAATACGGAGAGCTGTGCCGCCACCACAGGCTGATGATCCGATCATTTCCGTGCAAAACCTCCGCTATGCGTATGACGAGGTTGAAGCCCTGTCCGGGATCAATCTTACCGTTCACCGCGGTGAATTCGTTGCCATCGTTGGGGAGAATGGATCAGGGAAGACAACACTTGTCAAGCACCTTAACCGGCTCCTGATACCGACAAGCGGGGATGTCATCATTAATGGAAAGAATACCCGTGATTGCACTATTGCCATGCTTGCCCATGATGTCGGACTGGTTTTCCAGAATCCGGACCACATGTTCTTTGCTGATACGGTCCGGGATGAGATCGCGTATGGTGTTCACAACCTGGGTATTGAAAAAAGTGCAGAGGTCATCAATGCTGCGCTCCATGATGCCGGACTTTCCAGCTCCGCTGATCTCTATCCGCGGTGGCTCTCCCGGGGTGAGCGGCAGAGGCTTGCGATTGCGTGTGTCGTTGCCATGCAACCGGGCGTTATCGTACTTGACGAGCCTACAACCGGGCTTGACGGGAATGAAGCGAGAACGGTTATTGATATGCTGAAAGATCTCCAGGAGAAAGGGCATACGATCCTCATCATCACGCACAATAAGGAGATCGCCAGGCACTGCGCCGATCGTGTTATCCTGATGGAGAACGGGAAGATAATTTCCGATACGAGGGGTGCCTGATTATGGCCGAGATCCTCCAATATGTGCATAAGGATGCATTCCTGCACCGGCTCCATCCCTATACCAAGATTATCTTCATCATCCTTGTCTCGCTCATGGCGATCATTGCGACAAGCATCCCGTTCCTTTCCCTCATGGTCTTTGCCATGCTCGTGTTTGCCGCATATGGCGACCTCCTCAAAGAATCGCTCCAGCAGCTCAAACTAATTCTCGTGATGAGTATCATTTTCATCCTCATCACGATCATCACCATGCCCGGGGGAGAAACTCTGGGATATGTTATTCCGGCTGGAGTTCCGCTCATCGGAGGTTTCATCCCAATCACGAGCGGCGGGCTAATGATCGGAGTCGTGCTCACGCTCCGGTTCATGATCCTGATTTTTGCGTTCCAGCTCTTCCTGATCTCGACCCAGCCGCGGGACATTGTCCATGCCCTGGAGAAGGTCAGGCTTCCCATCGACTATATCCTGATGTTCATCATTGCACTACGCTTCATCCCGACGCTCCAGATCGAGGGGCAGCGTATCCACGAGGCCCAGCTGGCACGGGGATTCAATCCCGGGACAGGTATTACCGGCAAGGTCCGGAGCGTTGCTCCGATCGTGATCCCGCTTGTTTCCAATGCCCTTCTCCGTTCAAATGTTCTCGGTTTAACGATCGACATGCGAGGGTACCGGACGGGAACAAGAACGCACGTCCGCGAGCGGGTCTTCCTATTCCGGGATTATGCGGTCATGGCCATTCTTGCAGTTGGCGGCTGCGGGTTTATCGCGTTGTTTGCAGGACAGATGGTCTGATCTGTCCCAGGCTTTTTTTAATGCCGGATTAAGCGGCAGCAAGCAGAAGAACAGATTGAGAAAAGTTGTACGCCCTGGCCGGGCTTTGGACTTTCTAGGTCAAAACCTTTATCAAAACGGGGTTCAAAATACCCTTTATGCAAGACTCAGTCTCATTCTATCCCCAACTCACCAAATATGGGTTCGAGGCATCTCTAGCAGCCGCGAGGCGCAATAATCGCATCCAGCCTGCCGAGGAGAAGGTAATACGCGAATACCTCAACGAGAAGGCCGCACGGGACCATATCACCCTCTCACGCAAGAACAAAATCACGACTACCCTTGTAAACTTCCGCCGCTTTTTAAAGGCCGAATACCAGCAGGCCACAGCAGCCGATATTTTCGAGGCTATCAACCAGCTCACATCAGGAAAGACCGTCCATGACAAGCCGTTCAAGCAGAACACCCTTTGGAGCTACATCCGAATCATAAAACCGTTCATGCTGTGGCTGATAGAGTCGGGCTACTCAACCATCCAGCCCCAGAAAATCAAGGTAATCAAAGCACCGGCCATTGACACGGACACATCAACCCCCGAGGACATCATCACCCCAGAAGAGATTAAGACCCTCATCCAAGCATGCAAGCACTCCCGCGACAGGGCACTTCTCGGTATCCTCTACGAATCGGGCGCACGCATTGGGGAGATAGCCCGGCTGACGTGGAAAGACTGCATCTTCGATAAATACGGGGCGAAACTCTACATCACGGATACAAAGACCAAGAAACAACGCTACGCCCGCTTAACGGCCAGCTCCGAATACCTTGCCAGCTGGCGAAATGACTGCCCCGACCCAACCCCCACAGCGCTTGTATTCACGAATCTGCATGATGGTAGCCCAATCGAATACATCACGGTCAGAAGGCTCCTTGAACGCACAATAAAGGCCTCTGGTATCAACAAGAAGATCACCAAACTGCACCTCTTCCGCAAGTCACGTATCACCCATCTGATAGCCCAGAACTACCAGGAGTCCGTAGTCAAACAGGCCATGTGGGGCAACCTAGAGACCCGCATGTTCAAGACCTACGTCCAGCTTGGGGAGCGGGATATAGACAATGAGTTCCTCGAAAAGGCTGGCATCCAGCAGAAGCCCGCAGAGCTCATCGAGACCCTTAAACCGCGTCCTTGCCCCAACTGCCACGGTATAAACGCGCCCACGTCCTCCTATTGCTCGAAATGTGGAGCACCCATTACTGACAGTGCTAGGCAGGATGTAGAATACACGGGCGACACACTCCGCGAAATGCTCGCCAAGAATCCCGCCGCTGTTAGCGCCCTTGGCGAATTACTCAAAGACCTGAACAGACAGGCCGCATAACCCTCTTTTTCATTCAAATTTTTAGCTGCTTTTATATCCAATGACGCATAACTATTACTGTAGAGCATAAAGACCATACTCCTTTGAGCGGGTAACCTGTCACCACCCTTACCCAGGCGAAGAAACCCCGTCGTTTTTCCCCGGTCGCCGCTCTAACCTCAGGCCCGTCAAGGTCTGAATTTAGGAGTTTGATTATGATCTCCACTCATACTTACAATAACCCCGGAAAACCATTTCGCATTTCAAAAATGGTTTTCAATGCCCTCAGCCCCCTCGAACAACTCGCAGCTAAAGCGTTAGAGAAGGTTGGGGAGGTGCAGATTGTCGAACAATAATTACCCCATACAGCCCCGTAGGGGCTGCCCTCAGCGGAGCGTCCATCATCATGTGCACACGGGCGCCCCCGCTTGCGGGGGTTGGGGGGAGTCCCCTCGCAAAGCGAGGACGGGGGGTCGCTTGCGACCTCCCCAAGGGGCGGGCTTGCCCGCCCCTCTTGGCTCATATAGAATAAAGGGAGAATTACGTCGCAGACAGGCGGGAGAATCATGAACGCACCGTCTGTATTCAGTGACATAAGGAACAACCCCTCCCTGCGACCCCATTGGAGGGATGTCTTATCATTCCTTACCTACCTACGAACCACAGCCAACCTCAAATTACGCGTGCATGGTGAGTGTTCACAGGAGGATAGACCCGGAATTGAAGACACTACCTTGAATTTCCCCTATATCCATCGCTGGAAGGACCAATACCGCCGCGGTGTGCTGGCAAAATTCTACAAACTGGAAGCATGGCATGAGGCCAATCCGACACCTATCACCATGCTGACCCTCACCACATACCAGGAAGGACAATACTCTCGTTCTATGACCGGAAAGGACATCACCATACCCGAATCCTTCTGCCTCCTCAAGAACTCGTGGGTATACCTCCGGCACGCCATCAAATACCATCTCCCTGATACCTCATGGTGCTGGATAATGGAGCCTCACAAGACAGGATACCCCCATCTCCATACAGTGCTGTTCTCTGATGTCAATGAAGGCGCACAAACCTCTATCAGAGACCTCTGGGCGAGAAAATACAAAGCTGGCTCCTACAAACACGGAGTAGACTTTGCAGTCAATACCCCCGAGCAGACTGTCCAGAGCATCCGCAACTACCTCATGAAATACGTCGCTAAAAGCTTCACTTCAACAGGCTCGCAATTCGGTCATGGATGTGTTTGGAGCGCGGGGGAGCTCGTCTTTAACGCACTGGTCAAAAAACATGGTTGGCGGCTCTTTGGTGCCTCCCGTGACCTCACGAGAGTCATGGCTTATGACAAACAGCTCGATGACAACATCAAGTGGTATGCTACTGAGATACTGAATGATGATGACGGGGTAAAGCGGCTAGTCTGGCAGCTCGAAGAGCCAACGGGATGGGGGAACCACACGAGAGTATATCGTGAAGTGATAAATAGCCGGGTTGTTGAAGAAAAGGAATTATAACCTCATTTTTGTATCTAATAATCATCTCAGCAAGTAAAGTTGTTATAACACAAGTAAAGATAGGTTTATATTAATGTAATTTCAATTACACCACAAGGTGTAAACTATGAATCACCCAAAACTAATCCCTTTCGAGCAATATCTTAACGGTAGAGGAATCCGTGTATGTGGTGTATTCGCTGATTCCGGAAGAAGGATTTTCGAATTAGAGGAAAATGCATTGAGACAATTCCCGTTCACCGAAGACCATAAACGGGCTATGAAACATCAAACGTTAATCTACAATGACGCCCAAGGTGATTTTCCATCGAAGCTTTTCACAAAGGATATTATCGATATAGCAATTGAACAAGATTTAGCTGAATTGCGGGTAGTTACAAAATCTGGGACATATTCATTAGCACCAAGATCGCACCCTTGGCCGAGTTCTGATAGAATTTTTACGCACTTCTATCGTAATCTCGAGCGGATAGATGACACCATATTTGATCCAGAAGATCGCAAAATCGTTGATGATGAGGGGCGCAATTATTTGGAAGATCGTTCATGGTATCTAGAATATTACGTATGGAAAAAAGTCGCTGATGAACTCGGGTTAATCTTTACGAGGGATATCCACCCCTTTCATTTAGAATGTGAATTTACTTGAGAAGAGATTTGGACTTGAAAAGTTGTACGCCCCGGCCGGGACTTGAACCCGGGTCAAAAGCTCCGCAGGCTTCTAGGATGTCCACTACCCCACCGGGACGCGAGGTTATCTGCCTGCCTTACTACAAACGTTCTCATCGCTTAAATATCTCACCGTATATTGGCCAAAAATAGAAAAATGAGAGGATACGTTATCGCTGGACTACCGGTCCAGTATTCACCGCAGGAGTTGGGGTCGATGTAACATAAGCCAATGCGGTAGCATCGCGGGTCTGACCCCAGTAGGTGCAGGCATCGAATGTCATATTATCAGGATTATCAAAATTTCCTACCGGCTTAACCCAGAAATTCACCGTTGCGGTGATTTTATTCCCCTTCAGCTCTATCAGCATGTCATCGGAATCAAGTACTTTCAATGTTCGGCTTAGGTATGTGGTATAGTCCGTCCCAAATCCATCATCTAAATAAACCTCACCGGTTGCTTTGCTTCGTACCGTGATAATAAAAAATGACTGGGGATCATACGTGGAATACTGGTAGATTACATCCTGTTTTGATCCTGTGCGTTCAGTTACAAATTTTTTTTCGGTAACATTCTGGGGAATGACCGTATAGTTTATGTACATCGGCGGATTTTTCAGGTCAAAGGTGAAGGCGGTAGCATTATACAAAAAATTTTGTGTTGTTGTGTAGATCCTGCAACTTCTGTCTTCCGGAATGGGGGTGGGGGTCGAAAACGTACTGTACCCGGATGTCGGGGTTGTTTCTGCAATTATTGTAACATAGGGCGTGACTTCAGTTACATAAACATTGACTGGTGTCGCAGGTGTATCGGGAATAGCTGCCGTTTCCGTAGCCGTGGATGCAGAACCTGATGAACCTGTGGGACCAGAGGTTTCTTTCGGCGGTGCAACGCATCCTGCAAGAATGATAAGAGCAATGACAAAAAGACTCAAGAGAATCGAACTTCGTTTTATCATTATAGTGATTACTGTAATTACTGGTTTATAATGTTTTCAAAAGGGGATGCGCCACAATAAACAACCGGTTCAAGAAAATTTTACTAATTCCCTCATCGTATTGGATGATGACACTGAATGTTAATGAAGATCTATGGCGCGACTATTTATTACATTATTGCATACATCTTCATAATTTTTTTACCGTTGATTATCATTGGATATAGGAACAATCATGGTTTAAGAAATTTATTCTTCGGGAGTACATGCTTGTTGTATAATATGAGATGTTCATGGTAGGTTTCTATGGCAGTAATTAAAAGAATTTTTATCCTTGTGCTCTTCGTTATGGCTGCATTTATTGTCACGCCGGTCATGGGGGGAACATTGTATCTTTCCGGCAGCCCGAATCTTTCTGCATCAGTCTCGGGAACGAATGAGTTCTCACCGAACTCAGAAGTGCAGATTAGCATCACTGTGCAGAACACCGGGCAGAGCAAAGATAAACTTGTCCAGTCCGGGATCACAGATAGGGATGATCAGCCGACCACTGCAAAATTCCTTACAGCAACACTCTCTCCGGGCAATGCACCAGTAACGATAAAAACCGATCCGGTTATGCTGGGCGACCTTGCAGGATCCTCATCCGCCAATGCACAATTCACGGTAAAGATCCAGGAGAATGCTGACGGGGGGACGTACGTCCTTCCCCTGACACTGAACTATTCCTATCTCTCTTCCGCAAGCCAGTACAATGACGTAACAATGGAATACTTCTACCAGTCAGAGCAGATCACGCTGGATATCCCCATTACCATCAAACCAGAAGTTGCAATTGAGATCCTTTCTGCGGAACCTGAACATATAATCGCGGGGACTGAAGGATACATCACCATAAAAGTAAAGAATTCCGGCACTGCCCATGGATCGCAGGCTGTTGTTGTCCTTACCCGTAACGGGAACAGCCCGATTCTTCCGGTGGATGATAGTGTCTACATTGGTGATTTCCCTGCCGGAACTACAGCAACAACCCGGTACAAGGTCTCGATCTCGGATCGTGCGGAATCCCAATCATACCCGGTAGATGTTGGTGTTATATACCTGAATGCTGAAGGGGACAGTGTATCAGCCCGCGAAAAAACCATTGGCGTTCCCGTTGGCGGAAAGGTGAAATTTACCATTGTCTCACCTCCGGCTGTAATGCACCCGGGGAACAAGAAAGAGATTACGGTTGAATACAAAAATACCGGGGATAGTCCGGTGTACAGTGCTCAGGCAAGGATCAGTGCCGTAGATCCTTTCACCAGCGCT
>JAJFVA010000021.1 GCA_021371995.1 Methanoregulaceae archaeon
CGTCATCGACGGCGAGATCGTCTCAAACGGCAACAAGCGGACTATCTGGGTCGATGCAAAAGTCAACGAGAACCCTCAGGTCAGGCGCGATATCAGGGACAAGTTCCTGAAGTATTATAGCGTGACGCAGGGCAACTACGACGTGACTAAGCATTTCCTCTCGGCCAACCCACGGGTTATCGAGGTCGATGCGACACGGTAACGGAACTTGTGAAGAAAAGAGTTAAACAAAAAAAGAAGTGAAAGTAACAATGATAACACAGATTGAAAAACCGATTGAGGAATTACCCTCCTCAGCAAAGGCAGTCTTCTCGCTGCTGGTCGATGGAAAACCACGGACGTTAAACGAGATGGTGGGAAGTGTCTCCTTTTCACCACGCACGATACGGAATGCATTGAATCGCCTGAAAGAGGCCGGGCTTATTGTGGCTAAGTTCAATTTCAGGGATGCACGAAAACCCCTCTACCAGCTCAAGACGGCGTAAGGAAAACCACAGCCCGAAGGGGATTACCCCTGAAGGCTGAAATCTCAATTTGATGAGGTACATGATGCAAAAAATGATGTGTACGATCTGTGGCCACGTCTACGATCCTGAAACCGGGGACGCGGGCGTCATGCGCGGTGTGGCATTTGAATCAGTACCTGCTGACTGGTGTTGCCCGGTCTGTGGAGCAGAAAAAACAAGGTTCGTTCCTGAAAACTGAATTTTACCAGGTCTTTCCCAAGCTTTTCCATTACTCCTTCCATTTACATAAGGGATATTCCTTAATAGAAAGGATCGCCCTTTAAGTCGGACATCCCCTGCAGGCCTGTTCCGACAATACCGTAGTTTATTCATTTCAGACCTCCACATTGAGGTAGATTCTGACAAGTAGGCCTATGACAAATGAGATAGCAGCAATGCCGAGGCTGATGGCTGCCATCTCAGCAAATCTTTTAAGGAAGGGGAGATCCTTTGCCACCGAGGTATAGAAAGTAAAGAGAACTATGATGAGAATGGCCAGGCTGAGTGTGATGCCATACGCTTTGAGCGGCGCACTAAGCAGGAGAAACGGCATGATCAGCACCATAACGGTCACCACATACGCCCCGCCCGTGTAGAACGCTGCAGTCATGGGATTATTTGCTGACCCTTCTGATTTCTGGGAGAGATACTCGGATGCCCCCATCGAGAGAGATGCCGCGATACCCATGATCAACCCGGCTGCCGCAATGAGCTGAGTATTCTGGAGGGCCAGGGTAAACCCTGCAAGGCTGCCGGTAAACTCAACAAGGGCATCGTTGATACCGAGAACAACCGACCCGACATAACGGAGACTCTTCTCATCGAGCAGCGCGATAATCTGGATCTCGTGTTCCTCTTCATGGCGCAATATCACCGCTGTTTCGGGAATGTACATCGAGATTTCACGGTACGTCTCCACCGCTTCGGATTCCCGCATCTCCATCAGTTTTATGCCAAAGGTAAGGCCAAAGAGGCGGGAGACAAAGTAATAGAACTCTACTTTGACCCGGTCAGGACCCACATCTCTTCCGGTGTGCTTCTTCCAGAATGAGTAATGACCGTATTCCTCATCAGCCATTTTTTCAATTACCGAACGGTTATGGGGATCCGGGACAAGTGCTGCCAGTTTCCGGTAGATGTGGTATTCAGTAATCTCCCCTTTCTGGAGCACTTCAAGACGAGCACGAAGTTCAGGAGTGAGGATTTTCTCCCCCTCTGCGGCCGGCATATAGGATGATATCAGCATGAGAACGGTTCAAATTTATCGCTCCTTCACCTGGGGTGCCTGAATGGGAACCTCTCACCTATATGCGGATAGATGTGGAAAGGGTGACGAAAAATCATTTTGAAGCATCTTACCGGTGCTCGTGGTTCCTGGCCATCCAGCCGGCAATAAACATTTTAAAGAGGGATCTTGCGTTCCGGGTTCAGGAGGATCTCGTTCGGAAGCCCGGACAGGGCGATTGCACCAAGTGCCCCGATAACCCCCCGGCCTCCATGAAGGGTGATTCCCTGGCTTCTGGCGGTTTCCTGTGCCGATTCAAGGCTGACAATTTCGTCCCGGACCTGTGTTCCATAAGATCGGAGTAACGCATCGATGCGGAACCCTTGCTTCAGTGCAATTCCCCATTCCCCGGAGAGAGCCTCGTCCTCAACGAACAGGATGGCCCGCTCCATCACCTTTTCGCGGGAGTCCGCGGTTATTGCCAGTTCAATAAAGCTGCAGGAATTCCCTGCCGTTTTCCCGGGCACTTCAGGATTGAGCATGGCCACATGGTGCTCGATTGGGATTACCCCCTTTGTTGCACCAAGATAATGGAGCAGCGCAAGCGCCAGTGCAAAGGTTGCTCCTCCTTCCCTGCTGTCAGTGTCGTCGATTCCAATAATGAGATGGGAAAGGGCACGGGTTCGTACCGCTCCCTCAACAACATCCCCATCCCACTTCAGCGTCACATCACATACGCCATCTGCATGAGCCATCATGTCTGTCAGGGAATAGGCAGGCCCCCCGATGCAGCGGATATGCTGCACAATATAGTCCCCGTCGCGTTCAACACCAACCACCCCAACCGCAGGTGAAGGATACAGCCCGATCCGCATATCAGAATAACCGATCCTGGCACATTCCCTTAAAAGAGTGCCATCCCTGCGCACCTGCATCAACACACCGTCAGCAAGAGTATGATGGTGTCCGCAGAAGGCTGCACATGCACCACTGAGGCATTCATGAAAGATCTGGACGAATTCACCATCGACCGTTGTAAAGATCTTTCTGCAGGTGCTCTGGGGAAGTGCTGAGAGGGTAGCATACCGCGCAGGTGAGCGTCCCTGTTTTTTTTCCCGCTGGACAACACACCCTTCATCAACCAGGCGGTTTATCCAGTCCTGTGCCGTGCTCCTGGGAACACCGGTACCGTTCTGGATATCTGTTACTGTGAAGGATCCTTTTTCTAGAGTATACGCCCTCATCAGATGGAGAAACTCCCGTCTCCGTTTAATGACCCCGCGCATGGATATCCTTTATAAAGAGGAGGTCCCCGATACATGCACTTGCCGTCTCCTTTGACCCAGCTCCCTTTCCTATAAGGGTGATCTCCCCCGCCATGTCGGTGTCAATCGTGATGGCATTGAGTGTATTTTCTACCACAAGGGGATGGGTCCGCGGGAGGATCCTTGGAGCTACCCTCAGGATTCCTTTGTCAGGGACTGCTTCTGCAATCAGCCGGATGGTGCAATGCTGGTCCTCTGCAAGCCGGAGCGCATCATTGGTGAGCATATCGATCCCGGTAATATTCACATCAGAGAGTTTCACATTCCGCTTCCATATCGTGTTTGAAAGGATAACGAGTTTTATTGCTGCATCGATTCCCTTAACGTCATATGTGGGATCAGCCTCGGCAAATCCCATTTCCCTGGCTTCAAGGAGTGCCTGTTCATACGTCAGGCCTTCTGCCGCCATTCTGGTCAGAATAAAATTGGATGTGCCGTTCAGGATTCCATACACTGCAAGCACCCGGTTCCCGGCAAGTCCGTGCTGGAGTGTATGCATCACCGGAATCGCACCTCCTACGGTAGCCTCATAGCGTATGGCTACTCCATGCTTTCGGGCAAGGGCCTGGAGCGTGGCGAAGTGCAGGGCGATCGGACCCTTATTGGATGTCACCACATGCTTTCCCCTGCTGATTGCTGTTTTCATAAACCCGGTTGCGGGCTCGCCCGAACTGGCATCGGTCGGGGTAACTTCGACCAGTACATCATAATCCCCCCGTTCAACTACATCGGTAGCTGAAAGACCCTTGTCACCGCAAAAACCCCTCTCGCGTTTTGCCATCAGGACCTCCTCGATGTGGATACCGTCCCGATCCATGAGGGCACTCTTCGAATCAGCAATACCGGTTACCGTGAGCCCGAGGTCCTTTCCATCGATCATTTCCAGAAGGCCGCGGCCGACAGATCCCATCCCAAGGATGGCAATCTTCATCCCGTCGCCTCCAGCGGCTCAATAATGAGGAGATTTTTTTCTTTTGCAACGCCGCGCAGAATGCCAAGCGCCTGCTCCATGTCGGCCCGGTTCACAGCCTTTATCACCAGCCGTGCGGATGAAGGTTCATTGATGGCAGGCATCACCATGGTTAGTTCGGTCACCTCTGCAAACCCGGTGCAATCAATCCGGTCTACCGTGTCCCCGAGATCGGTATGCATGATGTGCCCTATCATAATCATGGTCTGCTTATAAAGGAGCCGCTCTTTTCCAATCCGGAGCACATTCACACCCTGGCTTTTTATCAGGGAAATCAGCTCGCCCAGGCGCTGTTCCTGAAGTTCGAGTACTATCTGGACACCCAGTACATCTCCGGTTGCATCCTCATCCCGCTGATGGATCACCGCGATAATATTCCCGCCCACTTCCGATATCGGTTTCAACGCGGCCACGAGCTGACCGGGAGAGTCCTTCATCTCCAGTTTCATGGATACCTGCACCAGGAACCACCTGTATCTCTATTCGAATCCCGGAATGATAAGCCTTTTACCCTCCCCTTCCTGCGATGCGTCCGACTTGACCAGGCAATGAGAGGTCCATAAAACGTGAGTCCTTATTTTCAGCCGCCAGCTCTCATTCCTTTGTATAGAAATCCGAAGAGGTGGTGGTTTTACGGGATCACTTATATCTTTCTCCGGGAAGCAGATGAAATTTCTGGGAGAAATACGAGAATGAGCGGTTTTTTTCCCTTGCTACAGGGAGTGAAAACAATGCGAGGATATCCCCCATAAATGCAATTCTCGATGTATAATGGCGGGGGATCATACCATTGAAAATTTCCTTCGTGATGTGGTTGGTGCTCCGGAACTGCCGTATCCCAAGTCTGTTCTGTGCCCGATCATCAAGACCGGCCAGATACCAGCTCTCGATCTCCTTGATGATGATCACGATATGATCATTTTCAATGAGACAATATCTGTCATTCAGCACGATTTTTTTTGCCCGGACGTTTCGCTCCTGGTCGATGTCTGCACAAAGGATAAAATCGTGTCCCATCTCAATGATGCTCCGGACAAAACGGCAGACTTTCTCGCTCTTCATGCAGGCATACATGATAATCTCGACGGAAGCATACTCCTCATTGAAGAGCGGCCTGATAATCCGCGAGAAGAACCGTTCGTCGTCGTTACCTTCAACAAAAATGAAGAGGCGTTGTTCCTTCATTCCATTCCCAGGAGGTTCTGGATAAAGAGATCCTCGATGCCGATCTCGTGTTCAAGAAATGTCCTTATTTCCTTTCGCGTAAACGGGCGGCTCAGCCGTGAGAATCCTTCACGGTCCCGTGATATGAGCAGGATATCTTCGATAGCCACCTGCTTCACCATTTCAGGGTTATGTGTTGTGACGATGATCTGTTTTGAAGACGATGCATCCTTCAGCATCTCTACGAGCTTTGAGATCAGGAACGGGTGGATATTCCTTTCAGGCTCTTCGATGATCGTGACCGGACGTTTCTCGAAATAAAGCGCTATGATAAGGGCAAGGATATTGATGGTTCCATCTGAAATCATCGAAGCGGGAAGGAACTTGTTTTTGCTGTAAATTTCCTTTATTTTCAGGAAAAGAGACATATCCATAAATTTTTCCACGGCTATCTCGTCCACGAACGGGACCATTTCCTTGATCAAGCGGAAAAATTCTGTTTTTTTTACCGGGTCTTCGAGGATATTCTTGATCACGATTGCAAGATTACTTCCGTCTTTCTCAAGTTCGGTCTTTCCCATAATGGGGACGGCCCTCTTGAGAAGCCGCGGGTCAAAATCAAATACCTTCATTCCCCGGAATATCCATTCGATGGGCGGTATGCCCGGGACCGAGATCGGGAGGTTCATGATCAGCCACCGTTGAGGAATTTCCCTTTTCTGGAAGTACTGGGGGAAGAGCTCCTGTTCTCTCAGGTCGAGGCCTTCCGGAGGGCATACACAGTATGCCACGGACCCTTCGACCCTGGAGAGAGAGAGGGTTCCTGCGCCAAGTTGATCAGTTCCCTCTGCACCTGGCCGGTGAAAGTTGCCGGAAATCATTAGTAGATCGAATGAGATCTCATAATTCTCACCGGCGTCTGGGAACGATATAGCAAATTCATACCGAATCTCGTACGGCTCGAAATAGATAGGGAGTTCATCCTTCACCCCGATCACGTCCTCTCTCTTCTCCTCGAGGACATACACGATTCTGAAGAAAAAAGGCTTTGCTGGCCCGATAATGGTATTCCGGAGGTATTCAACGCCTCCCTGGAGAGATATGGCATTATTCAGCCCGTATTTTGCAATATCCCGGATAAATTTAAAAATCTGGATGAGATTTGACTTTCCGGATGCATTGGAACCGATAATGATATTAAAATTGTCCGGTGAGAACTCAAGCTCCCGGAAACTTTTGAAATTGCTGACCGCAATCTCCCGTATGGGCATGAGAAACCTTCTCTGACTGGATCTACAAATATCTTTGTCCCATTGCCGAAGAATATTCCGTTTCCGATCGAAAGAATGTTCTCGGGACGGCGCCCACTAATTTTGCAGGAAGGTGAGCATGGAGCCGGTAATCAGCGCGGAAAGCCTCACCAAACGGTATGGATCTCTCATTGCCGTCAATACTATCAGCTTTTCGGTTAACCGCGGGGAAATGTTCGGTTTTCTGGGACCCAACGGGGCCGGTAAGACTACTACGATGAAAATGATCCAGTGTATCTCTCCAAAAACCAGTGGTCGCCTCACCGTTTTTAACAGGGATGTTGATACCCATCCACGGGAAATCAAGCGGATACTCGGGGTGCTCCCCCAGGAGACCAATCTTGACCCCGAATTCACCTGCTTTGAGAACCTTACAAATTACGCACGGTACTTCGAGATACCGAAAAAAGAGGCCGCTGACCGTGCGGATGAACTCCTCTCATTCGTCCAGCTTGAAGAGAAACGAAATGTCCGGATAGAAAAACTTTCCGGGGGGATGAAGCGGCGCCTTCTCCTCGCGAGGGCCCTTATCAATGATCCGGAGCTCCTCATCCTCGATGAGCCCACGATAGGCCTTGACCCTCAGGGACGTCACCTCATCTGGGAAAAACTCAAAGCCCTGCAGGCTGCCGGTAGTACGATCGTTCTCACCACCCATTATCTTGAAGAAGCGGAACGGCTCTGCAACAGGCTGGTCATCATGGACAATGGAAAGATCCTGGTTCAGGGGAGCCCGCAGGATCTCGTCTCGAAGTATGTTGGAAGTGATATTCTTGAGGTTGAGCATACTTCTCCGGTGATAGCCTGCCTGGAAGACATGAATGCCCGGTACGAGATATTCGGGGATATTGTCCAGGTGCACACCGCCCAGCCACGTGAAGTTGCAAAAGAACTCTTTGAACGCTGCAACCCGGGACGTGTTTTTGCTCGGCCTGCATCGCTTGAGGATGTGTTTCTCAAGCTGACCGGGAGGGTCCTCCGGGACTGAACGGATCTGTATGGATTCTTATCTGATACCCCGGATATCACGATTGTCACTGAAGGTCTGGAGGAGAAACTGGGATGTGTTTTTTAAAACATACCAGGTGAATTTCCTCCCGCCCTTCATAGAACCCGTTCTTTACCTCCTTGCAATTGGTTTTGGACTCGGGATGTTCGTGGGAGAGATTGACGGAGTCCCCTATGTGAATTTTATAGCCCCCGCGCTGCTCGCCATCTCAATGATGAACGCAGCATTTTTCGAATGTACCTATTCCTCATACGTGCGGATGTATTACCAGAAGACTTTTGAGGCAATGATTGCCACCCCTCTCTCTCTTGATGATGTTGTCACCGGAGAACTCCTCTGGGGGGCAACAAGGAGCCTTATATATTCATCGGTCATGCTGCTCGTGCTCACAGTGTTCGGGGTCGTTGATCTTCCCTCATCCCTCTTTATCATCCCCTTCTCATTTCTTGCCGGCCTTCTCTTTGCCTGCATCGCCATGTGTTTTACCGCTATCACACCGGGAATCGATGCGCTCAATTACCCGTCGTTTCTCTTCATCACCCCCATGTTCCTCTTTTCGGGGACATTCTTCCCGTTAACCGTACTCCCTCCAACTGTGCAGGTTTTTACTGTCTTGTTTCTCCCGCTTACACAACTGGTTATCATCACGCGGTCGCTCACCCTTTCTTCACCTTCCCCCCTGTTCCTGTACAGCCTCACCTGGATCATCCTGGCGACCATTCTCTTTTTTGTCCTCTCACTCTGGCTCATGCGCAGGAGACTCATCGTATGATACGTCCCTGTTTCCGGGATAATGACTTAATAGAGAAACGTCCTCATTCTTAGGACCAGGGATTTGAACAATGACTGTTTATGCATGCTGCCAGACCAATGTGGTGAGCGTCAAACCCGACGCCACCGTCCAGTTCGTTGCCGGCCTGATGAGGGAGAAGAATATCGGCTGCGTGGTTGTGACTGATGACCACCGTCCGGTTGGTATTGTAACCGACCGGGACATCGCGCTCAGGAGTGCATCACGCTACGCTGAGCCTGAGATGGCTTTGATCGAGAGTATCATGACCCGGGATCTCCGGACAATCCGGAAAGATACAGGGATATTTGATGCCATACAGGAAATGAAGACCTCAGGTGTCCGGAGGATGCCAATCGTTGATTCGGGGGGGAGGCTTGTGGGGCTTCTCACGGTCGATGACCTTATCAGGCTTCTTGCCCGCGAAATGGCTGATATCGCACGGATAATCGGTAAGGAGAGCCCATCAATCTGATACTTTTTGCATTTCCCCGGGTATTCCGGGAAGACTGGTAAAGCTTAATTAAAGCCAGAATGTAAAATTTTTATCACGATTATCCATATTTCCTTTATCCGGGCCAGGGGGAACTCCTGATGCCGACCCCGGTGAATAATGATTCACGGGCCGTAATCCTTGTCATCGTCACAATAGGCACGTTCCTCAACCCGTTCACCGGTTCGAGCATCAATCTTGCCCTTCCGCTAATAGGCGAGGAGTTTGCAATCGATGCCATCATGCTCTCGTGGATCCCTGCTGCATACCTCCTCTCAACTGCAATCTTTCTTCTCCCCGCAGGGATGCTTGGAGATATTATCGGGAGGGGACGGGTTTTTTCCGCAGGGACGCTGGTCTATACCTCTGCATCACTTCTTGCCATCTTCACTCCCGGTGCTTCTTTGCTTCTCGCCTGCAGATTTCTCCAGGGGATAGGAGGTGCGATGGTGTATGCCACTGCCGTTGCGATCATTGCTGAGCTGTACTCCCCGGGTGAGAGGGGGCGGGCTGTCGGTATTAACGTTATGGCGGTCTATGGCGGAATGACCCTCGGCCCATTCATCGGAGGGCTCCTGACTCAGTTCTTCGGGTGGAGAAGTATTTTTTTCATCACCGTTATTCTTGGATGTGTTGTCCTTTTTTATGTCAGAAAATTCCCCCCCTTTCTCAATGAGAAGCGGCGCGAGATCTTCGATTATCAGGGTGCAGTGCTCTCTGCGATAGCCCTCGTATTCTTCTTTATCGGCATCTCCCGTATTCCCTCCACAGCTGCAATCGGGCTTATCCTCCTTTCAGGACTGACATTTGCCCTGTTTTACTATATTGAAACGAAAAACCCCTCCCCCCTCTTTCCGATCCCGCTCCTTTCTTCGAACAGGACCTTTTCCTCTTCAAACCTGGCTGCCCTTATCAATTACAGCGCCACATTTGCCGTTACGTTCCTGATGAGCCTCTATCTTCAGGTAGCGAGAGGAATGTCACCTGCAGCGGCTGGATCCGTACTCCTGATTCAGCCTTTTGTCCAGATGATCATCGCCCCCCTCGCAGGCCGATTGTCTGACAGGATGGATCCCTCTCAATTGGCCTCCCTTGGTCTTCTTATATCATCTTCTGGTCTTTTTGGGCTGGCATTCCTCGGCAGCAGCACACCGCTTTCGTGGATCGTCCTCTTCCTCATCCTCCTTGGATGCGGCCTGGGGCTCTTCTCGGCTCCTAATACTACAGTCATCATGGGAAGTGTCGATCGTCACCATTACGGCCTCGCATCATCACTCCTCGCGACGATGCGGAACACAGGAATGATGCTCTCGATGGGTATCGTGATGATCTTTTTTGCCCTGTTGCTTGGAAACGCATCTATCACTCCGGAAGTGTCTACCGGATTCATTGTAAGCATGCACCTGATCTTCCTCGTGTTTTTCGTGCTTACAATCTTTGGGGCAATAGTCTCCCTTGATAAAAAGATCAGTCTGCAGTCACTCCTCCAGGCCCGGGCTGAATGAGCCCATGGTATGCAGACAGCTGAATGATGATACTAAAAAAATTTGACCCAGGCTCACGGGCATGAAGGCCTGGGGGTTACAACCACCCTTTTTCTTTCCAGTAGGTATATTCGTGGACCCAGATATCCTTGTTATAGGAGACAAGGGATCTCATTCGTTCCTTCATCTCTGAATGCATCAGGTCCTGGTCTGGATATCGTATCCTGTTTCTAATAGCATTTACGAGGATGCCCCCCAGATCATATGCCTTTTTCTCTGCGGGATCGAGCGCTGATGGATCAGGCCCGAGCACTGCATCAACACCACCGACCGTGGTTGCCCCGATGACGCGGAGGATGCTGTTTTGGTACTCGACCACTTCCTTCGCAAATGAACCCCCTGCAGTCGATACCGAACATCCGTACTTCCCTTCAAACTTCTGGCAGTGAATGGCATCTGCCATTCGGTCAAGGACCCTTTTCATCTGGGCGGTGACCGAGTTGATATATACCGGTGAGCCAAAGACGATTCCGTCCGCCTCCATCATCTGGTCAAAGAGGACTGGGAAATCATCTTCATGGATACACCCTCCTGACTCATAGCATATACCACACCCGATGCAGAACTCAATATCGAGGCCACAGACATCTACAACTTCCCATGATGCCCCCGCATCAGCTGCCCCACTCATCACGGCATTGACAAGCCGGAGAGTTCGGCTCTGCTCACCTCTCGGACTTCCACAGATACCAAGTACCTTCACCATATAACCACAGGGGATAGTTTGCAGAGAGACTATAATAATACGGTCTCTTCCATGTCGCAGGTTATGAGGGGGCACAACACATTTCCCTTCAGAAAATCCAATAATTCCCTGGCCATGCTCCTATGACATTCTGGTTTTTCATCGGTATCGTTGCCGCCTGTCTCACAATGTTTGGTTTTGTTCCTCAGATTGTCAGGATGTACAGGACGAAATCAGTCACTGATATCAGTGTTGTTACCCTTTTACAGTTTACTCTTGGGGTAACCCTCTGGGCAGTCTATGGCTGTTCAATCGGTGACCCGATACTTATCGGTGCAAATATTGTCAGCCTTTCGACTCTCGTTGTGGCACTGGGGCTATATTTCCATTACCAGCAAATGCATCGTGCCTCCGGGTTTTTTCCTAAGGAGGTATGATGCCCCGGAATTTTTTCAGGGAACCGGTTATTGGGGTCATTATCCTTTACAAAGCAGGTACAAGAGGGATCCCATGAAGATGTGCGACTGCAATGCATCCGTAGAACATCAGGATATCCGGCACAGGATTCTCTCTCATTCTGTTGCAGCACCGAGTCCGCTGAATATCCAGCCATGGTCAGTACAGCTTAAAGAACCGCTCATTCTCGACTTGTTCCTGGATACAGAGCGTTTTCTTCCCGGGATTGATCCGACATTCCGGCAGGTATACATCTCTTCAGGTGCGTTCATCGAGAATCTGGACATCGCTGCACGCGAGGCAGGCTATAGGGCTGAAGTTTCTCTTTTCCCTTTTAGCTGGCCGGGAACCTCACTTGACCCTGACCAGCCTGTCGCAAGGATTGAACTTACCGCCGATGATCACATGGTTCCTGACCCCCTCTTCTCCTTCCTCCATACACGGTATACCAACAGGAGGATCTACACCCCACAGGAAATCCCGCCAGGGACAATTTATTCCCTCGCCGGTTCTTTTAACCAGCAGTTCACATCGTTTGGATTCTCTGCCGAACCCTCATTCAGGAAAGAACTTGCAGGTTATCTCAAGAGGGCCATGGAGATCGAACTGGCCGATTCCGAACGCCTTGCAGAACACCTTTCCTATATCCGGTTAACTCATCAAACTCGTAGTGGACAGCAGGACGGGTATGGCAGCAGCGAGCTTGGTCTCACCGGCATCACCGGGTGGCTTTCAGGAATCCGTCTCCGTTTATGCCCGGCCGGATCAAAAACCCGCTGCGCCAAAGCCTTGCTTATCCGGCTGACACAAAAACAGGCAGACTCGGCTGCTGCATTCGGCTGGATAGCTACAAAAGGAAATTTCCGGCATGATCAGGTCCGGGCAGGGCGGGCATATGAGCGGGTGCATCTCACGGCTGCCTCTCTTGGCCTCTCCCTGCATACGATGACCCCGATCCTTGAGCCCTATCCGGGTATGGAAGAACTATGTCATAAGTTCCGTGACCTTATCGGCATACCTGACACCCATACCGTCCAGATGCTATTCAGACTTGGTTTCTCGGTCCCCGGCTCCCCTTCTGTAAGGAGGCCGGTAAAAGACCTTGTAATGACACCCTGCAATATGACGGAAGGTATCAGCAGAGCTCACCACCCTGCAGTCACGAACTGAATTCCCAGGGCAACAAGATAGAGTGCAACCCCGCATAGCGCCAGCGGAAGGGTATAGTACCGTATCATCCCGGAAAGATCCTCCCCGGTAACCCTGCTTATGATCCAGAAATAGGGGTCGGTTACAAACGAGAAGAGGAAACACCCGGCCGCGACCATAAGGACAAGGGCAGCAGGGTTGATCGCCGCAGCAACCGGGGTTCCTGCAAGGATTCCTGCTGCCAGTACAGCGGTCACGACCCGGGAACCCTGGGCCGTCTGGATAAGGGATGCCAGGATAAAAGGTACCAGGAGCAACGGGACAATCCCTGTGATCTGCCCTGACATAGTTTCGGAAAATCCACTGGCAAGGATTACTCCTGCAAGTGCCCCGGCACCGCAGATGTCAAATATGATAATCCCTGCGTGCTTCGTCCCGCGCTGCAACCCTCCGGCCCGTGCACCAGGAGTGGCCATGGCCAGAGCGGTCATGGCACCCACAAGCATGATTACCTGAATGAGTGCCCCATGCGAGAGACCCAATGCGAGCCCTGCAGGAATTGCGACGAGAATGGCAATAAAAGGGGCGTACGGGCGGAGATCCAGCTCCGCACAGGGCATACTGCTTTCCGGGGGTTCACCACAATGAGCCGTCTTATCATCCGGGATTATTTTGCCGCACCCGAACCACCGCTGGTATATGATAACAAACCCGGCAAGAAGAATGAGAGAGAGAGGAATCGCAAGGGCGTCATACCATACCGGAGGGAGATCAGGGGCAAGGGACTGAACGAGGGGAATAACCGCGGGGGCGGGATACACGAGCCCGAAAGAGATCAGACTTCCGACGGCTACACAATACAGGAGCATCCTTCTCCTGTATTCACCGCCCCCGAGTCCTTTGATGACGGGAGTGAGTATGATAAAAGCAGTGACACTGCAGGCGACCGGAAGAGCCAGCAGGTAACCGGAGAGCCCTGATATGGTGAAAGGGTTGCCCGAATATCTCCTGACATCTTTGACGATCCGCTCAATATGCCCCTGCTCTTCAAGGGTAGCCGCAATGATGGCTCCGGAGAGAATAATAAGGGCAAATAGTGCAAATACCCGTCCAAGACCGGAGGTAATCACAGTAATCAGCTGGTCGGGGGGCATCCCAAGGAGAATTCCAAGAAAGAGCGCTCCTCCGATTAAGTTGAAAATTGGCGGTACACGGAACCGGATCCCCAAAAACGATATAAGAAGAAGTGTCAGGCCAAAGGCAGGGAGCGGATCCATCTGATCCAATCAGGGTTTTCAGAATAATAAATGCAGGCCATTCCAATAAAAATATTTCAGAACCCTTTACCGGGACAAAGGAAATAAGGGCAGGGACGATGATTGTCTCGTAATGAAGGCTGGAGAAGATGAGATCCTGCAGAGGAAAGAGATCAAAACACCTGGCCGGACATATTCCCTGCTGCTCACGAAAAGAGATCTCGGGATGCACTATTCCGGTATGATCATTTATACCCTGCGCATCTTTTCCGGGGATGTCGTCATCGCTCTGTTCAGGACAAATACCTATGAGTATCCCCCTTCTTCCCCAATCGATGCCCTTGGAGTCGTGCAGGCAAAAGCTGATGAATGGGAGCGCGAACTTCTGTCTGGTTCTTCTGAATTTCAGGCATGGCATGAGAGCAAGGCGATCAAATTATCATTTGATGCAGGGATTCCTGAAGTCCTGATCTTGCAGGGAAGCCCTAGACCGGCCGGGAACTGCAGCGTAATGGCGGGATGGGCACAGGCTTTTGCAGAACTTGCCGGCAGAACTGCCGAAGTGATCTACCTCGATGACCTCACGATACGGGCATGCATCGGCTGCTACCAGTGCTATAATACCGGAACCTGCATTTTTGAGGATGATATGACTGGGATTATCAGGGCACTCTTCGGCGCCCGCATTGTCATTATCTGCACTCCCGTTTATACCAACACTGTTCCCGGCAGCCTCAAGATCGTATTCGATCGATGCCAAGCCTACCATGCGTTGCAGGTGAGAAGCGATCATTTCTCGGGAAAAAAGGGGCTGCTCTTCTCAGTGGCCGGAAGGAAAGGGAGTGAGAATTTTACCTGCATCACCAGGGTTGTCGATGCATTTATGAAAAATATCCATATCAGACCCTCCGGGACGGTTCTCTTTGATGACCTTGACAGGATACGGGACATCCAAAACGTACCAGGCGCAGAGCAGGAGATCAAACAAGCGGTGGAAAAGTGCTTACATAACTGATTAAAGCGAAATTCTGTTCGGAAACCCGGATTTTACGTTTGACTGTCCCTTGTGGGAATTCTCATCCTTCCCCCATTCGATCCAGGTTCCATCGGGCGCTTTGAATGAATATCATAATCCCGCCTGCCACAGATATCCATGATGCATGGAACAGGAAGCAGTCCGGACACTCAATAGAGATATTGTCACGTGTACATTGTGCAGGCTTTCCCTGACAAGAATCAATGCAGTCCCGGGAGAAGGTCCCGTACCTTCAAGATTGCTTTTCATTGGGGAAGCACCGGGCAGATATGAGGATCTCACGGGAAGACCATTTATTGGTCGTGCCGGTGCTGTGCTCGAAGAACTCCTCTCCTCCATTGGCCTTGAACGGAGCTGTGTTTTTATCACAAGTATCATAAAATGCAGGCCTCCTGAAAACAGGATTCCCCGGAAGGATGAAATTGCTGCCTGTGCAGGCTATCTCGACCGGCAGATCGACCTTCTCTCTCCGGAAATTATAGTCCCGATGGGACGGCTCGCTTCAGAACAGGTTTTCTCCCACTTTGGAATCACCTGCGGACCCATCGGCAGTATCCATGGGAAGGTATTCCACACAGAAACTCCCCGCGGGCGGATCGTAATAATCCCCGTCTATCATCCCGCTGCAATGACCCATAACCCCCCCCTCAAAGATGCTGTTTTCCAGGATTTCAGGAACATTGGTACGCTGCTTGAAAGAGGAGAGAGATCTGGCAGGAATACCCCGGGATTGGACAAACGGTCGATCCTAGAGTGACTGCAGACCCGGACAACTGTCATTTATTACTGATGATGTTTCTTTCAGGACCGGATCATCTGTTCAACATCGCCTGACCGGGCAATGCTCACCCCGATCGCTTCAATATCACTGCAATTAGCACGATGAATATCCTGGTTCTTTGCTGCAACGGCATCTTCAACAAGAATCACCCTGTAGTTAAGGGCACACGCATCAAAAACCGTCGTTCTGATACAGTTAGGGGTCTGGATTCCCGTGATAAAGACCGAGTCAACCCCGAGTGTCCGGAGCACCAGATCGAGATCGGTATGCATGAATGCGCTCATCCTTGTTTTCCTGATGATATATTCACCTTCGAGTGGTTCGAGCTCACTGATAATCCCCGCTCCCTTCGTCCCTTCCACTGCAAATGGCATCTCTCTGAACAGATCTTTTCGGAATACCTCTACATCGGAACCATTTCTGCGATGAACACGGAGCACATGAAAGACCGGCAGCCGGTTTCTTCTGAAGAGATCGAGTACTGACTGAATCTTCCCAATAATCAGGCCGGCATCTTCTACCCTCAGGGGAGCGCCTTCCCGGACAAAATCATTCTGCATATCGATAATGAGGAGTGCAGGTTTTCTCAAGGGTCATACGCCTCTTTATACTGGAGGTTGTGCCAGGAAAAAAGGTCTGCGGGTCAATGACCTTACACTGGACTGAAATAAACCCGGAAAATTAACGGGTGTAGTTTTTTCCCTATTCGTCATGTTCTCGCCAGAATCTGCACAAGTCAGGCAGCAATGACCAATCCCTCCACTATATGGCGCTCTGCAGCTATCATTGCTGTATGATATGCCTTGACCCAGTGGGAATAATTCACTCTCCGTACCGGGAAAAGGGGGGATGCCCCTCATCAGTGACGGGGGAGCGATGCGGTATCTGCGATTGAGATCTACCAACGTTTTATTCCCGGTTTGGGAACGATGGTGGGGATACGTTATATAGGGGTCCTGTTCTGGATGGATCAGGCAGAACGAAACCTCCTTTCCGTATATCGCTCTGACTGGACCGAGTCACGCCCAGTGTTCACTATCCGCTCCCCTGCCCGGCCAAACCCCATTGCCCTTTCCCTTGCAGAGATCGTGAATGTCACCGGAGGGATAATTACCATGAAAGGTATAGAAGCCCTTGATGGATCCCCGGTCATCGATATAAAACCTTATGTCAGGGACCTTGACTGCGTTGAGGCCCAAAAAGACTGACTTTCCGCCATCGCGACATGACCTTTTTGCACCCGGAAACGGGATAAAGCTGGGATTCAAAATACAATTTTTTAGGAGAGAATCCAAGATTGTTTCTTGATTTTTCCGGATAGATACTGCCCCGTATCTGTTCGAAATTATTCACAGATATGTTTCCAGATATACCGGTTATCGCTACTTTTGAGCGCTTTGCATCGTCCGAAATATGTCTCCCCCCATACCCAAGGCTGGTAATTACGGCACATTTCCGGTTTTACCGCGTGAATACCACAGATATAACGTTCTTTTTCAATCCTTCGCAAAAACGGGCAGACCGTGAGATACTCCCCCGTTTCAGGATCTCTCATCTCTATCAGGATAGTGGTACCGAGATCCTCTGGCAACAGATCAGCACAATTTACCCGAAGACCATCATCTCTTGCAGCAGAAAAAAACCGGAGAATATCCGTTCTTCCCTGTTCAATCCAGGAATAGAGATTCATGACGGTCGGTGTAATCGAATTCCCAAAAATCCTGCAGCAAAGCCCGCACTGTTCACAATCATCCCTCTCGATAGCAGATTCCTCACCTTTATCAGTCATTTTTTTCCTTCCCTTTTTTATATGAAAATGGCTCCGCCATTTTCATTCTGTACGCCTGTGTCATGACGGGAATCATGTGATTTTTTTAAAGACATAACTCATCCTAAGATAACCCGGCGGTCGTCAATGGGTATCCGGATCGAGAGAGACTGATTCCGGTTCCTCATTTTGGCTTATAGTATCCCCACTTTTCAAGTGCACGGGCAAGTTCCCTTGATCCCAACGCTTTTTCCTGGAGAGAGAGCCCCTCCATCCATGCATCAATCGCCTGCATTGTCGCCTTCGCACCGGCTCTCGTGCCATCCGGATGACCATGTATGCCTCCGCTCACGAGTAAAACCAGGTCTGTTCCGTAGATGTCTAGGACATCGGGGACAAGCCCAGGATGTAGACCGCCGGAAGAGACTGGAAATGCGCTCTTTATGCTCCCCCAGTCCTGTTCAAGGAGGATGCGCCCGGACGCCTTTGTCAGGGAATTCCGAAGCACATCTCCAAGAAGTTTCACTTCCTTTTTCGTGCCGGTAAGTTTCCCGACAGCAGTCCCTGTATGGATCTGGCTCACCCCGATAAGGCGCATCAGCTTTGCAAGGAACTGCATCGAGATGCCATGCTTTGGATTTCGATCAAATGCCGCATGCATTGCCCGGTGAGCATGAATTGCGAGCCCGAGATCTGAACAGTGATCCCTGAGCGTGGAAACAGCAGAAGTTCCCGCAACAACGACATCGATCATCACATAATTCCAGCCATATTCGGCGAGCATGGACGCCCTTTTTTCCATGGTGACGGTATCTGAAGTGATATTGATAAACGCGGACTTGTGTTCTCCGGTGAGTTGCTCAGCTTTGTCCCTCATTTTTGCAAGCTTCCTGACCCGTTCCTCAAACCGGTTGAAGGATGTCGATGTCAGGTTCTCATCATCCTTGACAAAATCAAATCCCCCCATCCAGGTCTCAAATCCGATTTCAGCGTGCTCATCTGCAGAAAATCCTATCTTTGGTTTTGGAACTGCACCCGTAAGAGGTCGCCCGTGGATCTTCATCATATCCCGGATTCCTTCCATACCAAAGTGCGGTCCCCTGAAATGCTTCAGATAAGCATGGGGGAGGGTTACATCGATCAGCCTGAGGTTTTTCACCGCCTTCATTCCGAATATATTTCCGGCAATTCCGCTCAGCAGCTGGGAAGCATTTCCTTCTTCCCATAATGCGAGAGGGTACGCAATCTGAACATAGTTACCCTCGATTTCAAACACCGTTGCCTGCAGCTCTTTCATTCGCGGGGGGAGAGAGAACAAGGTCGTCCAGGTTCCAGTCGAGCTTTCAGATGCTATTCTCCCGGCCGCTTCCTCCCTGCCGATACCTGCTGCCGGTTCAAAGTAATAAAGGCAGATCAGCTCATCCCGGGCAGGGGAATAACCCGTATCCACAAAATCCATGTACCAGTCAATCGCCATGGGATCCCTGTATTAAAAAAGATCTGAAACCTGATAAGGATGGTCGCCGGTGTTTTGGGTTATATCCAACCTGAATGAACCTAAAAATAATCTCCCTGATTTCCATGCTTTTCCAGTCAAAGACTATCCGGTTAAGTCCCCCATGGCAGCCCGTGCGGCGGATTTGCTGTTCTCTTTTGGCGGGATAATAAATTCGGACGGTCCAGCAGGATGAGGTGCCGGTTCTTCACAGTCCTCGGGAAGTCCCGGTGCAAGGATATCCACTTTCAAGGGGGGCAGCTCGTAAGGAGGCCAAGGATTTATCATGTGATTCCATTTTTATGCCGGGAATGTCTTTCTTTGGCCTTTCCAGTCACACTTAAATACACTTCCCTGTATCCGCAGGGGGTCCACGAACAATAGTCTACAATTTCACTGCCCCGTCTATTCAGAGAAGTATCATCTCCAATATGATCCCCGTGCTTCATTCACGAAAGGAGAATTCATAATGACCTGAATCCTTTTTTAAAAAATAACAATTGCATGCATTATTTCAAAAGCGTATCGATGGTAATTCTCAGTCATATATGAAATAAAATCGATTTACTAATAAGAGATGGAAGATTACTTCTTTCCACCATGAATACCTACTCACAAAAATTCCCGCGATCCCCGGTGAATATCAATTCGTCCTGTTTTAAGGGGGTAACGGCATAATGGCAGCAGATGGTTCCACCATTGCATGGCTTCTCTGTGCAACCGCACTGGTCATGCTCATGACTCCGGGAGTCGGTTTTTTTTATGGCGGACTTGTGCGAAAAAAGAATTTCATCTCTATGGTCGCCTTGTCTTTCATCGCCCTTGCACTTGTCATGATCCAGTGGGTAGTAATCGGGTACACCCTTGCCTTCGGCGGAGATATTGGAGGAGTGATAGGCAATCTTGAATTTCTTGGGCTTTCCAATGTCCCCGCAGAATCCGATGCCGCTCTGCCCCCTCTCCTCTTCATGATGTTCCAGCTCACGTTTGCCGCTGTCACCCTTGCTATCGTCACATCGGGTATGGCTGAGAGGATCAAGCTCAGTGCGTTTCTTTTATTTTCACTATTATGGGTATCGCTCGTATATTCACCAGTCGCCCACTGGATTTGGGGTGGGGGATGGCTTGCAGATCTCGGATTTCTTGATTTTGCCGGCGGTGCTGTCGTCCATATCTCAGCAGGGTTTGCAGCGCTTGCTCTCGCACTTGTTATCGGGAAACGGGCCGGCTTTGGAGAATATTCGATGGACCCCCATAATATACCGATGACACTCCTTGGAGCTGCC
This sequence comes from Methanoregulaceae archaeon, assembly GCA_021371995.1. Taxonomy (GTDB): domain Archaea; phylum Halobacteriota; class Methanomicrobia; order Methanomicrobiales; family Methanospirillaceae; genus UBA9949. Next base: position 20,249 of record JAJFVA010000021.1, read on the forward strand.
CTCCTTTGGTTCGGGTGGTTCGGATTCAACGGCGGAAGTGCGCTTGCGGCGAATGGGCTTGCAGTAAATGCTATCGTTGTCACCAACATCTCCGCTGCGTCCGGGGCTCTGGCATGGCTCTTTATATCGTGGGCGAGAGGAATGCCAAGCTCGATTGGCATGGTCAGCGGAGCAATTGCAGGTCTTGGTGCAATTACCCCCGCTGCCGGCTATGTTACCCCTCTTTCAGGGATCGTAATCGGCGGCATTGCAGGAATCCTGTGCTATCGCGCGATGCTCTGGCGTATACAGCGGAAGATGGATGAGAGCCTTGATGCATGGGCAGTTCACGGAGTTGGCGGACTCTGGGGAACTGTTGCGGTAGGTATTTTTGCGGTAAGTACGGTGAACGGGGCTTCCGGCCTTATTGAAGGGAATGCCGATCTCTTCTTCACCCAGGTTTTTGGGGCTGTCGTAGTGATGATCTTCGCATTTGCAGTCACTTACATCCTGGGATGGGGGGTGAACAGGATCATCGGGTTACGTGTATCAGAAACCGAAGAATATGTCGGGCTTGATTTATCCCAGCACGGGGAGAGGGCATATTAGGATTCCATGGGTGCAAACGAGAAAGATCCCGGAGAGATGGAAATGAAAAGATATTATTTTTTCATGACCACCCGGTGCTTTTCGAGATCCACCTGATAGGCCTTCGGATCTTCAAGAAGATCGAGTGCGTTGATCTTCAGATCAATCAGCTCTGAAAAATTAAACGATTCGTACTTCTTTTCTTGTCCATCCATGTAATAAATGGCAACCCCGTTTTCCATTTTTCTGCTTGTTACAATATCTTTCATATAATTCCGATCCTATCGACCAAAATAAAAAACTTACTGATGGCACTAGAACCTTTTTTCACCCAAATTGACCACCCCTTCTGATTTGGCTTGAACTGTGAGAAGTTCTACTTTTTCTCATGAATTTGAAGATTTCAAACCAGAGAACGCTCAGTATACCCGAAGCGATACAAATCAGGAGATATGGCAGGGGTACCTGACTGAACCGGAAGATATTCTGCAAGGCAGGCAGGGAGACTGCTGCGGTAAGGAATATGAGTGTTCCCCCGATGACCCACCAGAAGGCCTTGTTTGGCTTGCGGAGTGTCCTGATGATACTGTCGGTCCATGACCGGTTCGTGCAGATAAGGGCAATATTTGCAATCACAATGGTTACAAAGGTGAGTGTGCGGATAGCCGGTTCATCAAGGTCTCTTGAAACTGCGGCGAGATATATCGCGAGAACCGTTCCAAGTACCACAAACCCCTGCACAAGCGCAATCAGGGTTGTATTTCTATCGAGAAGAAGTTCGGCAGGATTCCGGGGGGGACGCTGCATGATATCCGGTTCCTCCTGTTCTGCTTCAAACACTACCGAACATGCAGGGTCGATGATCAGCTCCAGGAATACAATATGCACGGGCAGGAGGATGAGTGGCCAGCCGAAGAGTACAGGAACAAGGGACAAACCCGCAATCGGTACATGGATGGAGATGATATAGGCCATCGCCTTTTTTAGATTATCAAAAATCCGCCTTCCCATCCGGACCGCTGCAACGATTGATGCAAAGTTATCATCAAGCAGCACCAGCGAGGATGCTTCCCTTGCCACGTCAGTTCCCCTAGTCCCCATCGCGATACCAATATGCGCCGATTTCAGAGCTGGGGCATCATTCACCCCGTCCCCGGTCATGGCAACGATCTCATTATTTTCCTTCAGGGCATCAACAATCCGGAGTTTCTGTTCAGGAACAACCCGGGCAAAAATATCAGCATCCCGGATTAACCCGGAAATCCCATCTTCCCCTGCTGCATCAAGGTCAGAACCGGTAATAACCCTTTCATAGGAAGAAAGCCCTATCTGCCTCCCGATGTTCCGGGCGGTTGCAGGGTAATCACCGGTAATCATGATGACCCGTATTCCCGCAGAATAGCACTCCCTGATCGCCCCTGCTGCATCAGGCCGTACCGGATCGGAAAACCCGATCAGTCCTAAGTGGGTAAAGGAAAAGTCATGCTGGCCATCTGGCAGCTCTCTTTCATTGAAGACTGCCCTGGCAACGGCAATAACCCGCAGTCCGTCCCCTGCCATCTGTTCAACCTGCGCCTGGAGATGGTTATTCTGTTCCCCTCCCACGTGACAGAGATCCGCAATTGCTTCAGGGGCACCTTTCGCCGCAATCATGTACTCCTCTCCCGTCTTTGAGCGCCAGACGTTGGACATGGCAAGGAGTTCATGGGAGAGTGGATATTCCACGACAAGCTCCCAGTCACTGTGCAGGTGCTCTGTTCCGTCCAGCTTATCAGAGCCCGTCTGCAGCAGGGCCTGCTCCATAGGATCGAAGGGATCCTTCTTGCAGGAGAGAATCGCGAACTCCAGGAGCTCATGGAATGGTTCGGGGGGAGGAGTCTTACGACCGGGGATGCATTCGAAATACTCATTGTGGGCTTCCAGTCTTGCAACCGACATCCGGTTGTGGGTCAGTGTGCCGGTCTTGTCGACAGCAAGAACTGTTGCTGATCCCAGTGTCTCTATGGCAGGAACATGCCGGGTGAGAACATTCTTTTTTGAGAGCCTCCATGCTCCGAGGGCGAGAAAGATGGTAAGGACTACCGGGAACTCTTCGGGAAGGATGGCCATTGCAAGAGTGATTCCGGCAAGAAACCCGTTGAGCCAGTCCCCCCGTGTGAACCCATAAACAACTACTACGACTGTGCAGAGAAAGAGGCCGACAATTGCGATATCCCGCACAATCCGGGCTGTCTCCCGGTGAAGGTTTGTCTCTTCCGGTGTCAGACTCTGGAGGGCTTTTCCGATCTTGCCCATCTCTGTGTTAGTCCCTGTGCCTGTTGCCTCGGCAATCCCCTGTCCCTGGATGACGAGCGTTCCCGAGAACAGCCATGGCATGTCATCTCCGCCGGGCTTTGGTTCCGTATGGTTCGCGTTATCCACATGCTTGCGGACAGGGACCGACTCCCCGGTGAGCAGAGATTCGTCCACCACCAGGTTGTTTCCGGAAAGCAGGGTAGCATCAGCAGGGATTCGGTCACCTTCGCTGACAATGATGATATCCCCCCTGACCACCTCACGCCCTGCAATCCGTGCATGGACCCCGTCGCGGATGACAAGCGCCCTCGGGCTTGAGAGACTCTTCAGTGCTTTGAGTGCACGATCGGTCTTCTGTTCCTGATATACCGTTATCCCGATAATCACAGCGACGAATGAGAGCAGGATTGCCCCTTCCTCAACATCCCCGAGTATAAAATAGATGATTCCTGCTCCGACAAGGAGGATGAACATCGGCTCCCGCATCACATCTACAATAAGGATGAGAATCCCGCGCTCCTCAGAAGAGGGAATTTCATTATACCCCTCATTCCGAAGACGTGTGCCGGCCTCAACTCCTGTAAGACCTGAAAATGAGGAGATGTCGAGAGGGGACATGGGACAGAACCCTTTGAAATAGGGATGTATGCCATGGTACCCTAAAGGATTGCCGGTGGGAGACGCGCCAGTAGCCAGTAACAATTTACGGATTGTGCTTTTGAAATCAACCGGGGGTAGCCGTTCCTGCTATTACTGATCCGGAGGGATGAACATCTGCTGAATTGACTCTGCTTCATAAGGGTCCATAATGAAATACCGTCTTTGATCAGGAAGTCGGCCATAAATGTCTTTTCAGGTCATTGCACGAATCAGGATCAGTACAATGAACATCGCTTGAAGGGCGGTGAACACCGGGACAAGAATGATAAACTTCAGATTCCTGGTCTTGTGCCTGAACATAACCATGCCAAAAAGAGCCCCAAACGGTGCAATTATCGCTGATAGGAGGAGCATCCTTTCAGATAGTCTCCGGCTGGAGAGAACTGCCTGGCGCTTGTCATAGCCGTACAAAAGCACAACGGAAAAATTTGCAAAAAGATAAATGGCCAGAAATAAGGGAAGCGGCTCTGACAGAGTCATTTTTTTCCGGGACGGGATCCAGCAGGCTCATAAATCCATTTCCTTTCAGTAGCCCGTTGCATAATAATAACCCCCCTCCTTCGTAATTTGCACGGGTATTTCAAACAGCTCTCCGATATTATCATTCGTCAGGATCTCCATTTTTGCCCCATCTTTCCAAAACCTGCCTTCTTTCATGAGGATAACCCTGGTTATTTCCGGGATAATGTCATGGAGGTTGTGCGTCACGAGGATGATTCCGGTGCCGGACCTTGCGATCTTCCTCATTATCGTTCGGAACGTGTGAAGTGCATGGAGATCGAGGCTGTTTGTAGGCTCATCAAGGATGAGCGCCTTAGGTTCATGCACCAGCGCCCTCCCGATAAGAAACCTACGTGCCTCACCCGAAGACATTAAGGTCAGGGGTCGTTGCTGGAGGTGGCTTATTTCTAGGAATTCCAGGATCCTGTCAGTCTTCTTTTCCATCTCACCTGTGATTTCCTGGCGGAAAAGACCGATGCTTGAAAAAAAACCTGAAAGAATCATTTCCCGGCCAGATATCTCGCGGGTAAATGTGTACTGGAGGTCATTTGACACGATCCCGAGCAGGGATCTGAGATCCGAGACACGCCAAACATCCCGACCCCATATCCTGAAAACGACATCGTCATCCTGTACTACCGGGTAGTATTCCCTTGTGATTGCTTTGATAAATGAGGATTTTCCGGCACCGTTGGGTCCCAGTATGGCGATATACTCACCTTCGCACAGGGTTACTGAAATATTGTCAAGGACTTTTTTCTCCCCTTTTACTACCGTGACATTTCTGAATTCCAGCAGGGGGGAGGGATTCTTATTCCGGAAGGATACACTATCGGGCATGATGGGTCGGGCGTTTCTCTTTTTTATCTACATGATCTCGCGGCAACCCGGATTAATACTATCATGCCAGGTCAATACCGGTTTATACAACACATATCAGGTTTCCATGTACAGATTACACGATTACCGGTAATTATCCTAAATGTTGCCGTCCGTAACCGGATTTCTCACAATGACAACAACAGCCTTATTTCCAGGTTGGTATTCTCTTTCGCTCATTTTTATCGGATTTCCGCACCAATTTCCAGCTATGGTTCAGATTACCCCCGAAATGATGATAGCATTCAAATCAAGCAGGATCTTCCCGCTGGGCAACCGTATCCTGAGATGGCGAACCGAACGTTGCACCCATGGGTACTGTCTACCCACAAGACCCTGATACAATTTGGATCGGCAACCAGTTCATGAAGACAACGATCAGGAATGTTCTTACACTTTTTCACCCGCATTTCTGCGCGAGCAGAAAAATAACTGATTTAAGGGATCCGTTGCCAACCCGGCCGGGGCTTTGAACCTACAAATCCGGTTCTTTATTCCCTGATCATAAAATCAGTATAAACCCGAATAGTAATACCGCTCCTTCTCCCTGATTTCAGAAAGACCTACCAGCCTGTTGAAATCATCGAAAAGGATCATGCGATCAGTGAAAGATGCAGACGACCCGGTCCTAGCCATTTCGGCAAACAGTTCCCGGACTGCTCTGGCAATAACATACGTGCATGATGTGGCATCAGCTACCACCGCATACCCGATATCCTGCAGTTCCTGTGCGGTGAGGTATGGCGATTTACCCCCGGGAAGGTTGTTGGCAAACGCTGGTCCCTTCACTTCTGAGCAAATGCACCGCATTTGTTCAACCGATTCGGGGGCCTCTACGAACAACAGATCGGCACCCGCTTCATGGTAAAGGTTTGCACGCTGAATCGCCTCGTCAATCCCTTCAACGGCGATAGCATCAGTCCTTGCCATGAGGACGAGATCCGGATCCTTCCTGGCATCAACTGCCGCCCTGATCTTTGCCACCATCTCCCGGGGCGGGATCACCTGTTTCTCTTCCATATGTCCGCATCTTTTTGGAAAAACCTGATCCTCGATGAATATCCCTGCAACGCCGGCTTTCTCATAGAGCTCAACGGTCCGGATGACATTGGTAACGTTCCCGTATCCCGTATCCCCGTCCGCGAATACCGGGATGGTGACCGCATCGACTATTCGTGATGCACAATTGACCATCTCTGGGAGAGACATCAGGGATACGTCCGGTTTTCCGAGATATGCTGCAGAATTTGCATATCCTGCGGAAAAAATGGCTTTGATGCCAACCTGTTCAGCAATCCTTGCGCAGAGGGGGTCATGAACCACAGGGATGACAAGAATTTCGGGATTAAAAATTAAATCCCTCAGAAGCGTTGTTTTTTTCATACACATGTCCCTGATGAGCATCAAATCCCATGCATATGTAATTTTCGAAGAAATGCCCTCACAAGTCCGGGAGAATTGTAATTTTTTTTGGGATATTTTGAAAAGAACGGCAGTCCGATGCGG
>JAJFVA010000026.1 GCA_021371995.1 Methanoregulaceae archaeon
GCAGCCTTCTCCTCCGTCAATGGTCTTGTGCACCAGCGGGGCACAGTGGAGCCCGGTCCGGGCAATGATACCGTAGGCCCGGGCCAGCATGAACCCCACGTCATCGTTCTGGAGCCCGCGGATATTGAAGGCGACGATCGGAAGTTCTGGATGTTCATTGTAGATCATGATGTTCGCTTCTTTCTTCAGTTCCCGGATAAGAAACGATGTCTGCTCCTCTGCCTTTTTCGCGATAGATGTTACCCCTCTCTCTTCAATGAACTTCACTCCTGCCGCAAGGGCTGCAAGGCCGGGGTAGTTGTGGGTCCCGGTCTCGAACCGCTCCGGCATCTCCCGGGGGTGGAGCAGCGAGAATGAGTCCGTCCCGGTCCCTCCGAACCGGACCGGTGCAATCGCCTCCGGGTCCCGCAGGTAAAACCCGCCGGTGCCCGGGATGCCGAGCAGGCCTTTGTGTCCGGTGAAGACATAGGCATCGACCGGGAGGTCCCGGAGACTTACCGGGACATGGCCGGCGGTCTGTGCACCGTCCACGATGAAGTATATCCCGTGGTCGTGCAGGATCGTTCCGATGCTCCGGATGTCCTGTACCGAGCCGAGCACGTTGCTGCCGTGGGTCATGACCATGAGACGGGTATCGGGCTGGATGGCGGCTTCGACCGCATAGGGACGAACAGAGCAGCCTTCGAAGGGAATGATACTCAACCGGATCCGGTGCTGTTTCTCATACTCGTGGAGAGGCCTGAGCACGGAGTTGTGGTCCAGTGCGGTCGTGAGGACATGGCAGCGCTTCTGTTTTCCGGTAAGAAATCCCTGGATGAGAATGTTCAGGGAATCGGTTGCATTATGGGTGAAGATAATATGTTCGGGAGGGTCTGCGTCCAGGAAGCGTGAAAGCGTCTCGCGGGCCATCGTGACATAGTCCTCCCCCTGACTTCCGGTAGTCCTCCCTGAACCGAAAACGGGGAGGGAGAGGGATTCATTGACAGCTGCCAGTACCTGAGGAGGTTTCGGCCAGCTGGTTGCGGCATTATTCAGGTATATAATCTGTTTTGGATTATTGGCCATCCCGTTCAGATGATCTGATGACCATGAGCAAAAAGGGATCGTTAGGACTGTCCGGACAACCATTATTGGAGTGGCATGAGTAACAATATCCTATGACGGAAGTAACCGCGGAGGCTTTGAGGGAGGCAGCAGAAATTCTTGGAATCCGGGAACGAGCCAGCCTGAACGAGATCCGTATCTGTTACTACGAGCAGATCAAAGTGTGGCACCCGGACGTTTCAAAGCAGGATCCGGTGGTGTCACACGAGATGACAATCCGGTTGAAGAAGGCATACGATCTCCTGGTCGATTATTGCATGAACCACACATTTTCGTTCCGGATCGAGGATCTCTCAAGGGACCTGGAACAGAGTCCTGCAGACTACTGGATGAAACGGTTCGGCGATGACCCGATCTGGGGTTGAAATCACGGCACACTCATCCTCTCGTTGCCGGGCTAGGGCAGAACGGAGGAAAGAAGGGAATTGAATGGTATATGTGAACCCCTGTGCTCCAGTGGTGAGGGAATGGTCTTTACGTCACGTATTTTTTGCTTGTATATGTGTGCTCACAAAAAATCAAAGGAGTTATGGGTGCAGATGAACAGGACACTCTTTTTCATTTCGTGGAATCCGGTGCTACTTGTAAGGACCGATGGAGGAATAACCTTCTCAGGAAGAACCACGGCTCCACTCAACCCGAAAAAAGGATTTGAAACACGTGTCCTCCGCCGAAACATCCGATCACTCGTTCATGACAATCTCACTCACACTTTGTGATTGTCCCACAGTTACACCCGCAACTGCAGGCTTCCTTCCCCGACTGCAATATCCCGATAATCACCTGTTTCAGCAGATCTGGGGAAATTGCTTCGTAACGATTACCCTCGTAATCGATCGCACGGCATTCCGCCTTGTCCTGCCCGGTGATGCAGGCACAGGAACAACAGGGGGTCTGTACGACCTGTGCGCCGGAAAGATACTCCTCCAGAGGTGTGCCGTTGATAACAACCTGGTTGGACTCTTCAATCTGGGAATCGGGAAGAACCGTCTCCCGGAACCGTGCAACCACATTGTTCTTTCTGAAATAGGGCTGGAGTTCTTCAAGGACTTCCAGGATCGCCCCACCGGTCAGGCTGCAGCGGTCGCAGGTGCCGGTGATATCATTTCCGATATGTTTCCATTCGATGGCGAGTATATTTTTCATTCGAGATTCTTCCTTGAACTGGCATCACAAGTCATATTCTGCCTTTTCCTTCCCATGCCGCAGAGACCACGGTTTCCACATCGTCTTCCGTGAATTGCCTTGAAGGCCCTTTCTCGATTGCAAGCCCGGTAATTACGATATGCTGGGTGGGAATCACACCCTCTGCAGCGGCAATTTTCGCCCCACAGACGACCGGGCAGCCATCGATGATGACCACCTCGTCGGCCTCGGCAATACGCTGTTTCAGCCCGGCCTCACCGCTGCCAAGCAGGGCAATACAGGTCGCTGCCCCGTATCCCTCTTCGGTAAGCCGGAGGGCAGCCTCATTTGAGATCTGCCCGACGTTTGCCACTCCCGCACAAGGGAAGATGATCCGTTTCTTACCAAGGGTGACCGCTGAGGTATCACCGCACGCACACTCCGGTTTTTGTTCGGTAGCCATACTTTATCCCTTCAGGATCTCCTTGATTTCTTTTACATCCGCAACCCGGCCGGATATTTTCATCTCCCCGTCAACAGCCAGGGCGGGAGTGAGCATCACTCCCCGGTCCATGATCTCCATGATGTCATCAACCTTTTTGATCTCTGCATCAATCCCGAGCTCTTTTACCGCAGTCTCAACGTTCTTCATCAGCCGTTTGCATTTCATACAGCCGGTCCCGAGCACTTCTATCGTTACCATCTTAAACTCCTCGTTCCTGTGACTCCCGTTATTCCCCCACGATTCCCCCGACATTGACCTGCGGGATTTCCCTCATAGCCTCTCCCTCACAACAGGGTTTCTCATCCACTTGTACCACATCCCGGTATCCCCAGATAAGGGAAGAAATTTCCGAACACGAATCCGGCAAAGGTTGAGAATCCGACAACCAGGAGGGCATAGACCAAGGTCTTTTTCCCTCCCATGATGCGGTACAGGACTAGCAGGCTCGGGAGACTGACGGCCGGTCCGGCAAGGAGGAGGGAGAGCGCCGGACCACCGGCCATGATTCCCTGGGTATACCCAAACGTTCCTCCGATAATAGGAACTTCGAGGAGTGTGGGCATATAGAGCAGGGTACCAACTATCGATGCCAGGAGGCAGGCTCCCAACGAATTATTCCCAAAGTAAGGGCTGAATGTTTCCGGCGGTATGAAATAAGCGATAATGCCGACTATGAAGGTCCCTGCAATGAGGATTGGAAATATCTTCTTCGTAAGGTCCCAGATCTCATAGCCCCATTCGGTCACCTCATCCCGCTCGAAGTAGTAGATGAGAAGCAGCGCTACTCCCAGCGTCAGGATGTACACGATCGAGAGGCGGGTAGAGAAGGGAATCAGCCCCGAAGCCCCAATCACCAGAATGAGTACAAGGAACGCGAAGAAGAGGGGCACGACCCATTTCGGTCGGGTGGTTTCCTCTGCTGTCGACACGAATCCCTTGCCGGCAGCGGTCTGTTCCCGGTCATAGGCCCGGAAGACCGTGGCCATGATCAGCCCGATGGCGATGGACATGGTGATGGCAAAGAACGCTCTCGCAATTCCAATATCCCATCCGAGCACGCTGGCAGTGTAGATGATGGCCAGGATGTTAATCGCCGGGCCGGCATAGAGGAACGTGGTGGCCGGGCCAATCCCGCTCCCTTTCTTAAGGATGCCGGCAAACATCGGCAGGATAGTACAGGAGCAGACCGCGAGGACGACCCCGGAGATGGACGCAATCCCATACGATACGGATTTTTTCGCATCGGGGCTGAAGTACTTGAGGATTGCCTCTTTCCTGACAAAGACCGCAATGGCGCCAGCAATGAAAAAAGCAGGGACAAGGCAGGTGACGACATGGGCTGCCAGGTAATCTGCAACCGCGGTCACCCCGGAAAGCAAAGCACTCGTAATCAGATCAGTCATTTCGGGCTATCATCTCCTGGAGGATACATGGATCTGGATCTTTGAGGCTTCATCTCTCCCTCCACTCCTTACAACATTTCAATATTATTTGAAATGTTTTGGGACATAAACTTTCTGATAAAAATAATTCAGGGCTGGTGATGGGGCAACCAGATTCTGGATGAATCCTTTAAGTGATCATAGTATTTTATATTTATTTGAAATGTCCAGACAGGTATCACGTCCCCCTATGGCGCGAAAGGAGGTAGGGGATCTGTCAATTCCCAGGGAGATTGCCGATTCGCTCTGCTCGTGTGGTGGGCTCGAAGGGCTGGTCGATCATCTCCCGCCCGATGATCTCTTTGAACACATGCGGGAATGGTACCAGGCCTGTGCCGATCCGGTACGGTTGAAGATTCTCTCCCTCCTCATGGTCCAGCCGTTCTGTGTCTGCGTTATCAAGGCAGTGGTGAAGATGGCCGATTCCAAATTGTCGTATCACCTTACTATCCTGAAAAAGGCAGGGATGATCGAAGGGGAGCAGCAGGGGAATTACATCATCTACCAGATTACTCCGAATGCACGAAAGTTCCTGGAAGGGGAGCTGAGGCGGTATGAATCGGAATAGGAGAGAGATTATAAGTAAAAATTCATTTGATGAAGCTGGGTTTCATGAGAATTGTGAAATCATGAAATCTATCCAAAGAATCCGGCTTGACACGATTGATCGTACTAATGAGTGCCTGAAACAAAGGGGGAATGAGTAATGGATCTCCTTGATTTGGCAGAATGCTCACCGTACGGCCCTGTCAAAAAAGATCTCCTGAAGACAGCGGGGTCGAATATCGTCCTCGTATGTCTTGAAACCGGACAGGAGATACCGCCCCATCCTGAGCCCTATGCAGTTGTGTTCGTGGTCCTCCGGGGAGAGGGGGTCATCACTTCCGGAAGCATCAGCCATCCCGTACAACCCATGCATCTTGTATCGGTAGGAAAGGATGAGAACCGGGGAATCCGGTGCGATCAGCGGATGGTCATCCTTGGTATCCGGGATGACGTGTGAGGTGTGAGCCGGATGCCCGATGCGATTGAAGTTACCAGCCTGACAAAAACGTTTGGCCCCACCGTCGCGGTGGATCATGTCTCCTTTTCTGTAAAGGAAGGGGAGATCTTCGGGTTCCTCGGTCCGAACGGTGCTGGCAAGACCACCACGACCCGGATGCTTACCGGGGTTATCCCTCCTGATTCAGGTACTGCGATGGTCCTCGGGCACGACATCCAGCGCGAGCCAGTATTGGCAAAACAGGGATTCGGCGTGGTGCCGGAGACCTCGAATGCATATACCGATCTTACCGCATGGCAGAACCTGATGCTGATGGGGGAGCTGTATGGAATTCCACGTGCCAGGGCAACGGAGCGAGCATCTGAACTTCTCGGGACGCTGGGGCTCCTTCCGCGGAAAGACCAGAAAGTGCAGGCATACTCCAAAGGCATGAAACAGCGGCTGATCCTTGCGATGGCGCTCCTCCATGAACCCGGGCTTCTCTTCCTCGATGAGCCCACAAGCGGCCTCGATGTACAGAGTAACCAGATGATCCTCTCCCTGCTCCGCGACCTGAACCGTGCGGGAACCACCATCTTCCTGACAACGCATAATATGGAGGAGGCGAACCGGCTCTGTCACCGTGTGGGAATCATCAGGAGCGGGAAGATTGTCGCAGTTGACGCCCCGGAAAAACTGAAGGTGGCGATCGACAGGGTACACCGGATCGAGGTGAGCTTTGACCGTGAAGTGCCCCCGGGCGCTCTTGCCGAACTCCCCGGGGTGACCAGTACGAACCGGACCGGCGACAAGTGGCAGATCACGGCAGAACACCCGGATGCCGTGATCAGGTCCCTGGTGACGTTCAGCCAGCAGCACAGCGCGACTATTATCACGCTCAATACCATTGCCCCATCGCTGGATGATGCGTTCCTCCGGCTGACACAGGAGGAAAAACCATGAACCCGGCAGGATTCTCCGAACAGCTCCGCCGGGCATGGGCGATTGCAAAAAAAGATATTCGTATCTATTACTTCAAGGGCCCGGTGCTCATCTTCGGGATCTTCATGCCGGTGTTCCTCTTCCTCGCCTTTCTCA
>JAJFVA010000031.1 GCA_021371995.1 Methanoregulaceae archaeon
TAATCGCGTGCCCAGGTGCACAGCATCTCGCCCGAACCGCTGCCGAGGTCGAGCACACGGGCCCCCGATTCCAGGCGCAACGCTGCGCCGAGAGTGGCGAGCTTTTCTGGTGTGAACGGGTTATGGATGCGGTGAGCACTTTCGGTAATGATGAAGATACGTGGGATGTCCAATGCACAAACTCCTTTTACTAAGTTGTGTAATAACGGGAATATACCCTTCGTGACTGTAGAAGAAAAGTGAGTAAAGAGATCCAAGTATCATTTGGGATAATCACCATGGGATTCTTCGATTGGTTGAAGGCACGGCTCCCTTCAGATTCTCCCCCTCAATCTAATAAGAAACGGAGAAGGGATGATGATGAGGAAGAAGAAGAGATTGAAGAGCTGATTGCTATCGAAATTATTTGAGTGTGTTAGAGAACTATTGACAGCCCGGAATGTTCGTCTCCGCTTCATTCCGTCCGCTCCTCCTCTCGTCCGGTGCTCCTCCATTCCGTTCCGCTCACATACCGGTCCTGTTCTCTCAAGGTTGACTATGAAGGATGACGCTCCCGGTTTCGTCACTTCATTCCTTACTGGCAGCTGCTCCCTACCGCTCCTCGCACCATACTTCGCATCGTGCTTGTCGTTGTCATGAAGGGAACATTCTTCAATCTGCTACGTCGCTCCTTTATAGTCAATTTTATAACACAGGGAGATAAATCGTCGTTTTTAACTCCTATCTCCTTAAAAGCCGATATAACTCATGGGGAATAATTCGTAGCAAGTCTTAACTAACTCAGATTGAAATGCCCTGTATTCGGGGTCTTCCTTTCCTGATTCTTCTCGCGCTTTTCATTACAATTGTGATGTCAGGGTGTACAATAGACCCTTCAACTCCGGGCGAGGAATGGTACAAAAAAGGGGAGTCTCTCAAATCATCAGGAAGGTACGAGGAAGCTATTGCGGCATATAATAAGGCAATTGAACTCAACCCAAAGAATTCCGCTGCATGGTGTGGTAAAAGGCATACTATGGTGGATTTCCATAACCTTGCCGCTTGTCCCCCAGCAAAGCTCTCAAAGTTCCCAGAGATGTACGGGCTATCCGACAGTTTTCGGGGTCATAACGGTCCTCTTTATCGCCATTGCCGTAACACTCATGTACCTGCTCATCGGATAGAAAGACATATGAACATCTACCAGTTTTTCGTTCCCGGCATCGCTCATAGCTCCTATATCGTTGCCGGTGACAAGACCTGTGCTGTTATCGATCCGGAACGTGATGTTACCCGGTACTTGGATGCCGCGATGCAGATGGGGCTTCGGATCACCATTATCATGGAGACCCACCTGCATGCCGACTTCGTATCAGGCCACCTCGATCTCGCCAATGCGACCGGGGCCCGGATTTACGCGTCACGGTCCGGGAACTGTGCATTTCCCCACGTCCCTCTCGTGGAAGGAGATGAGATCCAGCTTGAGACTATCCACTTCTCGGTGATCGAGACTGCGGGTCACACCCCCGAACATATCTGCTACATCGCTACGGACAAGACCAGGGGGATGACCCCAATCGCCCTCTTCTCGGGCGACACTCTTTTTGTCGGTGATGTCGGGAGGCCGGATCTCTTCCCGGGGAGATCACGGGAACTTGCATCATCCCTCTACGACAACCTGCACCAGAAAATCCTGACGCTTCCGGATGAATGTGAGGTCTATCCCGCCCACGGAATGGGATCCCTCTGCGGCCGGGCGATGGGAGCGAAGCGGACGAGCACCATAGGCTACGAGAAGAGATACAACTATGCTCTCCAGATCCTGGATCGCGAGGAGTTTATCCGGTCTCTCACCTCCGGTATGCCAGACGCCCCGGACCACTTCGCCCGGTGCTCGGAGATTAACCGGGTCGGTCCAACCCTGATGCGGGATCTCGTGCAGCCGATTCCCCTTGATCCGAAAACCTGTGCCGACCGGCTGGCTGGCGGGGATGCCCTCCTCCTCGATGTCCGGAGTTATCCGGCCTTCTCCGGGTTTCACATCCCCGGCTCCTGGCATATCGATCTCGCGGGGAACTTCGCCACCCAGGCAGGCTGGATCCTGCCGCCAGACCGGGACATCCTACTCGTGGTTGATGAGATGTTCCAAGTGGAGGAGGCAACGCTCCAGCTCCGCCGTGTCGGGTTCGACCGCGTCACCGGCTACCTGGACGGGGGGATGCTTGCCTGGGGTGTGGGTGCACTGCCGGTAGGGACGGTTCCGGTCATCTCTCCCCACGAGATGCACCCCCTGGTCGAATCCGGCGAAGCCGTCATCATTGACGTCCGGTCAAGAGAAGAGCAGGCCGCCGCCCCGGTGCATGGGGCGATCCCTATCCCCTGGCATGACCTTAGAACCCGGTACACCGAGCTTGACCCGGAAGGCCACTACATCGTGATGTGCAAGGGCGGACAGCGGGCGAGCATCGCGGCGAGCATCCTCAGGATGCACGGGTTCTCCCGGGTCTCAAACCTTGCTGGCGGATTCATCGCGTATAAACGGGCAGGCTTCGTGCCATGAAACGAGGAATTTTATCCGGTAACATCGTTCCCGTTGATAGAGAGGAATTATCATGATCGAATGGTTGACAATGGAGTCCTGGTCTCCATACATCGTTGGTGCCGGGATCGGAGTCCTGATCTGGACCGCGTTTCTCTTCTCTGACCGCCCGCTCGGATGTTCGACGGCGTATGCCAAGTCGGCCGGGATGGTGGAGTCCGCACTCTCCCGCAAGAAGTCCGAACAGATGCCCTACTACCAGAAGGTCACGCCAACGGTCGACTGGCAGTGGACACTCATCATCGGGCTGATCATCGGGTCGTTCCTGTCAGCATACCTCTCAGGCACCTTCATGATCCTGATTGTGCCGCCGGTCTTTGCCGAAGCATTCGGGACAGGTGTCATCCTCCGCTCCGCCGTTGCACTCACCGGAGGGCTCCTGCTGGGGCTCGGTGCCCGCTGGGCCGGTGGCTGCACTTCAGGGCATGGTATCTCCGGAACACTCCAGCTTTCGCTCGCGAGCTGGGTTGCAGCGATCTGCTTCTTTGCAGGAGGCATCATTGTTGCCGGGCTGATCTTTGGATTTTCATTCATTTGAGGGGTGCAGAGATGGCATGTGAAAGACTTAGATGCAACGCCCGGGCACAGATCGTACTTGGGCTGGTCACCGGGTTTATCTTCGGATTCCTCCTCCAGAAAGGGGGGGTGACCAACTACGACGTGATCATCGGCCAGCTCCTTCTCACCGATTTCACGGTGGTCAAGATCATGCTCTCGGCCATTGTCGTCGGTATGATCGGGATCTTCCTGATGAAATCGGCCGGTCTCGTCCGCCTCCATGTCTCAAGGGGGTCAATCGGTGCAACAGTGGTGGGTGGGTTGATCTTCGGGACCGGGTTTGCCGTCCTCGGCTATTGTCCCGGTACTGCCGCTGCCGCGTTCGGGGCAGGTGCTGTCGATGCCCTAATAGGAATGGTCGGGATCGCGATCGGGGCGGGGATTTTTGCCCGTATTTATCCGGACCTGGACCGGGCGGTCCTCAAAAAAGGACTTTTCCCGGCAGATACGATTCCAGAGCTGATCGGGGTAAGGGCGGGAGTCGTGGTTGTTGGAGTGATTATCCTTATCATCGGTCTGCTGTGTCTGCTCACCGTCCTTGGGCTCTAGTGATCCTGCCATTTGAAGGGGGTAAACCTGACCCTTTCTTTTACTGGAGATTTAATACGGATAATGGCGGGGCCAGGGCTGTCCTCGCTCGAGTCCGTTCCATTCACATCGCCTCCCTGTTGTTCCCACACGGCTTGAAGAATAACCAGTCGCCCGTGGTTTCGTTGCAAGCTTCTCGTCACCGGCCGCCTGGACCCGCTCCTCGCAGACTGCTGCAGCGGATCGCTTGTTGCTGGTTTCTCACTTCTGTCTGACGGTCAGTGTCTCGTTACCGCACGACAATCCGCTGATGCATGTCGTAACTGTCGCTCGCTCAAACCGTTGCAATCGCCCGCTCCTGGACTCTTGTCGATTTTCTGGGGGCACTGCTACCCCCTTCTCTCCTCCCCCTGACTGGAGAACTTCCCTTTTTAATCGAAATCTACAGGGTATGTTCAAATCCCTTTCAGGGAATCACCTAAAATAATCGTTGTAATTAGACTCTTTTTCCAAATAAGAGGCATTTTAGCTCCTATTCAGACTATGTCCAAAGCCCCAGCCGTGATTTGAACACGGGGCCTGCTGATTACAAGTCAGCCGCTCTGCCAGCTAAGCCACTGGGGCGCCATATAACATTCGCGTTATATGATAAAAAAGTGGTGAAGGATGGATAAAACCGGAAAGGAGTGAG
>JAJFVA010000004.1 GCA_021371995.1 Methanoregulaceae archaeon
TCTGGCCGCTGCTGACGATATATCCGTTTGCCTCCAGGGTTGCCTGAAAGTACGCAGCCCTGCCGTGGTCCCCGTTGCTGGCGCCCTTCGCCTGACTGAGAGCTTCCTGATACCCCGGCAGACTCCGGAGTGATCCGGGTGGTGGTGTTCCCGGAACCGTTTTGTTTGCTGCGGCTACGGCCTTGTCATAACCGGGGAGGCTTGTTAATGATCCTGCAATACCCGATGCTGCACCTCCGGCTATTGCAATCAGTATCAGGCAGAGCGCTATCGCGACCAGTGACCTTCGTTTCGGGTATACTACCATTCCAGCCCACAACCTTCTTCTCTAACAGTTTGAGAATTCGTTTTATCTTCATCATATCGCTTTCTTTTCGATGGTTGCATCGCCAGACGCTTTCGCCGGGATAGTAGGGAGAGACCTGCCGGGTTACGAGGGGTTGGAGCGTCGCAGCTTCAACGTCATCTGTAACCTCTGCAGAGACCAGACCATTTCAGGAGAGAATGCCAAAAACAGGTTGTGTCCTCGTTTCGAAACCTTGATCCCTGAAGACCTTCCGCCTGCAAAGCGAGAATCGGCAGCTCACAGGGATTCGATACCATTATACGGACTCCGGTGAAAAATTGTTGTCCCGGTGCCGAGGTAGTCTAGCCCGGAAAGGCGATGGTCTCGAAAACCATTGGCGCCCTGCGCCTCGGGAGTTCAAATCTCCCCCTCGGCGTGCCAGGCATCGGTCCCTGATTTTATCGTCCTATCGTTATCAACTTCTTTTCGTCAAATGCTATGGTCTGAATGGTTCGGTGAGTAAAAATATGGAGGAAATTAGGCTTTATACCGGAAAAAAAGGCTATAATACGTGAGATAGCGTATCCTTCTGGTATGAAAGGAAAAATACTCTTCATCCTTCTGCTGACTGCTGCAGCAATCCTTGTGGCAGGATGCACCCAGCCATCAGCACCACGGGAACCTGGAACAGCCGTTACGACTGTCCCGACCACGGTTCCAGCCACCTCTCCTGCAGTTACCCAACCGGTGGCAACTCCTGTTCCTGATTACAAGACAGAGCCCCTGCCACGGGATAAAGCAGTGTCGATCAGTGTCGACAGGAATGCGGTAAATCCCGCCATCACCTTTACGTACCGGGGGGGCCAGGGGATCAACTTCGTCGCAATGATGGAAGCAGTCCTCACCCGTTCTGACGGGGTAGTTGTGAGCGACAGCATCCGGAAGCCTCAGGTGAACGACCAGATCATCCTTGAAGGAACACGGGAGGTTTCCGATTCAAAAGCAGACCGGGTCCAGGTTTTTATAACGCTCGTGACCGGTGACAAGTACCTGATTTATGATGAAACCCTCCCGTTCAAGAGTCATGGGTAAATCTACAACCTGAAAATTTTTCAACGATACTATTTTTTCCAGATCGTCCGGCATTCCAGACAGCACCAGCATTCTTCTTTGAAAAGGAGGTGCTGGAGTATACTGCACCCTGCCCTTAAGGGGACAGGCAAGCTCCAGGAAGCTGACCTGGTAAAAAAATCCGGGATTTCTTAACGACCGGGTTTGCTTGGCTCTTTTATGCCAACCCCATCCAGAGTAGCCACCATCCGTTCCCCTTCGTATACACGGACAATGAAAAGAGAGTGATCATCCGTCTCGGCAACCTGTTCTGCGACTGCTTCAAGTGTCCCTCTTGCAGGGGAAAGATAGGTTATCGTTGCAGAAACCGCGACCTGGCGGGTCTTCCCGTTGTTTGCAGCAAGACCAAAGGCATGATCCGCGAGAGAGAAAATTGCACCGCCATGGAGAACACCATTGGGATTTCTTTTTCCTGCGGCCTCCATAATAACACGGGCGCCTCCCGGCCAGGTTCCTGTAACCTCCATCCCGAGAAGCCGGGCGCATTCGCAATGGTCGAAGCGTGCAGCAATTCCATTGGATCCTTCGGGATCGGTGTCTCCTCCCTTCATCAGGAAATCAAAAGCCGCATTCCTACTTATGCGTTCTGGAAGAAAGGGACCGGGAGCAGCCCGCTGATACTTTCTGGTTCCCAATCCGATAAAATCCGGAATACACCGCCAAACCTGTTACCATGAAGCGTAACGCCTGCTCGCCCCGGAACATGGGGGATTATTTTTTATATTCCCTCTTGCTGTAGGAATGTTTGTCTGATTCTCCGCCATGAGCAACGATATATACCCATTCGTAGAGAGATTTGAGTGTCCCGTATTGCTCGTAGCGCCGCATTGAAAAGACTACCCTCATCCGGTTCTCAAACTTCACTTTTCCGAGACTCTTCATTCTCCTGGCGATCTCGAGATCATCGCCGGCATCGATGGTCCGGTACATCCCTGCCATCAGGAAGGCATCGTTCCGGAACGCGGTGTTGCATCCGAGGGTATAGTAAAAAAGGCCTGTATAATAACCGAACCTTGAAAAGTTGTTGGCAAGGGCTAGGAAGAGATGGTTTTTCACCCCGCCTTCCATCGGGATAACGGGCCCGAAGAGCTGAACAATCTCCGGATCGCGATCAAAGGCCGCCATGATCACGGAAAGCCAGTCATGAGGGATGATACAGTCTGCATCCGTAGTCGCCATGATATCCCCCCGGGCTTTTTGTGCACCATCGTTTCTTGCACCCCCTACCTTCTTTGAAGTCTGAATGAATACCATGTCTGCATATTCTGAAGCGATCTCGCGTGTCCTGTCTCCTGATCCGCCGTCTACAACAATAATCTCGTATGAATCCCGTGGAACCGTCTGCCGGGACAGGGATTCGAGGCATTTCGCAATATTCTGCTCTTCATTGTAAGCAGGTACAATTACCGAGATCATGTTCCGACAAGCTCCCTGTACAACGTAAGATGTCTTTGCGCTGTGTCCCTGATATCGTACCCTGCGGAATACAGCCGGGAGCCAGATTGAAATCCCGAAAGGAGCGGCCGGTCATCAAGCAGGGTGGCCGCCTCCTCGCGGGTTCCGAAGTAAAGGATGGCGTCCCCGAAGATATCCCGGAACTCCGGGATATCCCTGGCGATTACCGGGAGACCACATGAGAGAGCTTCGAGGATCACAAGCCCGAATGTCTCTGCATAGGATGGCATCAGGAAGATATCCGCAGCACTATAGGGCGCGACAATATCCCCTACATATCCAGGAAAGATCAGATTGCTGCCGCAACGGCGTTTCAGCCTGCGTATCCGCATCCAGTCTTTGGAGAGCGCCCCGTAGGGAAACCCCCCAATCCAGACAAAGGTCTTTTCGGGATGCTGTTTTGCCAGGGCAAGAAAATCATAGAGCCCTTTACGCGGAGTCAGCTGGGCTACCGATAAAACGACTTCCTGCCCTTCAGGTATCCCGTGAAGATCACGGAATGATGCCCCTATTTCTGTATTCTTTTTGAAATACTCACGGTTTACCCCGTTCGGGATGTAAGTGACAGGCATATCCGGGAGTATCGTAGTCACTTCCTCATGGCACGGCCTGGATATCGTGATGAGGTGGTCGAATTTCCGGTAAATCTTCGGGTAACGCTTGTTAATCATCTTTGCAAGTGCGATATTGCCCACATTGATCCGGGGGGTGGAGTGGGCAGTCAGGACTTTTTTTCCCCTGGCAAGTCTCCTGTTGACGAGGGCAAGAGGGCCGAAGGTATGATAGTGGACAAGGTCATCGTTATCCGGAAAACCCTTCCAGCTGAGTTCAAGGCCGTCCATGGTCCCCAGCTGGCGGTAGAGTGTCTTTGCAACCGTCGCACAGCCGATGTACTTGAAAAAGAGCATATCCTCGACGTAAAAATTGACCTTCATTGATCCTCCCCTGCCCGCGTTCATTGTGCCCTCCCCATGTATTCCAGAACGTTCCTGATACAACCGTCCATGTTCAGGTATTCGAACCGGGCAAACCTCCCGACAAGGTCAACCCCTGTCTCTTCACAATACTTCCGCACCACGCTGATATTGGCAAGGTAGTCCAGGTCATAGACGACATACGCAAACCGGTGCCTGGCAATTCCCGTATAGATAACGTCCTCATTTCTGATAAGGCCCATTGCCAGGAGTGAGTTGACCACATGCCTGATGATATCCCCGTCGTTCATTCTGGTAAGGGGGTCCCCCTCATTGTAGGTGATCTCGGCAAGAACAGAACTGCAGCCCTCCGGTGCCACATGTGTGCTGTAGTGAGAAGGAAACGATACACGGTTCAGGAGCCCGATATCCGGGGAGGGAACATAGAGCCACGAGATGTCCGGGACACTTCCCTTCACCCCGATAAAAACCGAGCAGACAGAATTATACCGCAGGGAAGAAACAGCCTGCTGCACCCTCTCCGGAACTCCTTCCAGTGCCGGGATGAGATTCTGTAATGGGATAGTGCTGATCAGTCTTTCGGCAAAGACGGTACGAGCACCATCGCTGATCTCCCATCCGGAACAGGACTTACGGATATGGGAGACACAAAAACCACAGGTCACCCGGTCCATGACAGGTGCAGCGATAGCCCTGACCAGTGCTTCAATTCCCCCCTCCTCCGGATACGAAAAGACTGCCTGGTGGGTATAGCCCTCGGTCTCGATCCCGATTGCCGACCTGATAATGTCTTCTACCGGGGGCCGCGGCACTCTTCCCTCGACCCAGTGGGCAGACATCCGTTCGGGAGGATAATTCCAGATCTTCCTGTTGTAGGGGATAAGGTAACACTCGGCGATTCCCTTTCCGAATGTTGAATATATCCAGTCCCGGAAATTTTTCACAGGGGGGAGTTCGCCTTTCTCCTCAGCGATCAGTGTTTTTACGTATTCATTGAGGCAGAAATAGAGGTCTTCTTTCGGGAGTCCGGAGAGCCCGTTCTCAAACGGGTACTTCACGAACCGGTCTTTGTAGAATATCTTTGTATTCCGTTTCCTTACTGCCCGGTTCTCCTCTAGTACCGAGAGCATGAAGCGCAGGACTTCCTCATCTCTTGAGAAGATAATATGGGAGCCCCCGGTATCAAAACAGAACCCTTTCTCCTGGCGCGACCGGCAGAGTCCGCCGATTACCGGTTCTGCCTCAAGCACAACAATCTCCTCCCCCTTTCCGGCCAGGAAACGGGCAAGGGTGACTCCGGTGAGCCCTCCACCGAGAATCGCGGTTTTCACATCGTATACATTGCTGTAAGAATTTATATGGTTGACCTCCTGCCGGCATGCTCTGTGTGCGATTGTTTAAGAGAAGGGAGGTGAAAAGAGACGATCACGATACACGGAGAACGAAAAAATGGAGGAAAAGAAGATTGGGAAGGTGATGATCAGCAATAGTTCCCGTGAGATGTATCCGGCGCTTCATCTTACAAAACTCGATGTAATTGAATATTATCTCCGCATTGCTCCCCGGATACTTCCGTATCTTGAAGAGAGGGCGCTTGTTTTGCAGCGGTTCCCTGAGGGAGTTGATCACCCCGGGTTCTATGAAAAAGATGCCCCGGCAGGGACTCCGGGATGGGTACGGCTTTATCCTTATCATTCTGTATCCGCGGACAGGGATTTGAGGTATATTGTCTGCGACAACCCTGACACCCTTATCTGGCTTGCCAACCTGGCAGCGCTCGAACTCAACATCCCTCTCGCACGACTGGAAAATCCGGACGCTCCCGATATCCTCCTCTTTGACATCGACCCGGAGCCTCCTGCCGGGTTCCCGGAAGCGGTATCCACCGCGTTTATATTGCGGGATATGCTTCTTGATCTCGGCCTTGTGCCGTTTGTGAAGACATCCGGAAAAAAAGGGCTCCACGTGGTTATTCCCCTCGCTGGCGGATACAGGTTTTACCAGACCCGGAATTTCGTCCATGCAGTCGGGGCATTGCTTGCAAAAGAGTCGTCCCTTGTCGTTGCTGAGCTGGCGCAGACGAAGGACCCGGGAAAAGTCTTTATCGATTATCTCCAGAATTCTGCATGGAAGACCATGATCTCTCCCTACAGTCTTCGCGCAACCGGAGCGGCCACTGTTTCAACGCCAGTCTCCTGGAGCGACCTTGCCGGAAGGGTAGTTCCTGATGATTTCACAATCCGGACCATACATGCCGGGCGTG
Source organism: Methanoregulaceae archaeon (assembly GCA_021371995.1). Classification (GTDB taxonomy): domain Archaea; phylum Halobacteriota; class Methanomicrobia; order Methanomicrobiales; family Methanospirillaceae; genus UBA9949. The sequence goes on from JAJFVA010000004.1 coordinate 6,071, forward strand.
AAGATCCCTGGATGAACCTGAACACCGCTGCCGAACGGCTGCCGGAGGTGGGTTGATGGGAGAGGATGCGGCTGGCACCGGACAGGTTTCCCGCCGTGCTTTCTGGACCGGTGCGATCAGTATCGGCCTTGTAAATATCCCTGTCCGGCTTGCGGTCATGGTAAAGGAGCATACCATCCCCTTCCGGCTCCTCCACAAGAAAGACGGGCAGCCGGTCAGATATGAACGGGTCTGCACCAGGGATAACGAAGTGGTGCCATGGGAGGAGACAGTACGGGGTTTTGAGGTCAGGGAAGGGGAGTACATCGTGATCGAAAAGGGGGAGATCGAGGCGATCCGTCCGGAATCGGACAGGAGGATACGCATCGACCGGTTTATCAGTGTCCTCTCTGTTGATCCCGTTTATTTCGACCGGACCTACTTACTCCTTCCGGATGGGCCTCCTGATGCGTATGCCCTGCTCAGGGAGACCTTCCGCACGATGGGAAAAGCCGGTATCGGCCGGATCACGCTGCGCACAAAGGAATATCCTGTTCTTGTCCGGGAATATTCCGATGCCCTGATCATCACGACACTCCATTATACGGACGAGGTAACTGCCCCGGGGAAAGTTGCAGAACTATCCGGGATCCCAGTGCCGGGAAAGAAGGAGCTCTCTCTTGCACAGAAAATAGTCACCGATCTCTCAGGCGAATTCGAGATTGACGAATACCATGACACCTACCGGGAACGGATCGAAGCCCTGATAAGTTCTAAAATGTCCGGGACGACATACCATGTCGAGAAGCCGAAGGCGGCAGAGGTCAGGGACCTTATGACTGCGCTCGAAGAGACACTTGCCCGGCTGAAGGCAGAGCGGGCATCCGTGAAAGGGTCAGAGTAGGTGGGTTTCATGGGTCTTGAAGAATACAAGGAGAAACGGAATTTCAAAACTACTCCTGAACCTCATGGCAAGGGCAAGGTTTTACCCCTCTCTTCCAGGATCTTTGTTGTACAGGAGCATCACGCAACCCACCTGCATTATGATATCAGACTCGAATCGGAGGGGGTCCTCCGTTCATGGGCAGTACCGAAAGGAATCCCGGAAAAACCCGGGGAACGGCACCTTGCAGTAGAGACGGAGGACCACCCGCTTGAATATGCCGGTTTTGAGGGGACTATCCCGGAGGGCGAGTATGGTGCCGGAGCGGTGAAGATCTGGGATTCGGGAATTTTTGAACCACTTGTCTGGGAAAAGGACAAGATCGAGGTCGTGCTGAAGGGGGACCGCCTTGCAGGCCGCTATGTGCTGGTAAGGTTTAAACGTGCCGGGGAGAAGGACTGGCTCATCTTCAGGGCGAAGGAATGAGTATGGTATGCACTCGTTTTCAAAAAATAATGGTATAATGTCATTGTTACCCCCAGTCCTCTTGACAAATCATAACGAAAAATTTAGTAAAATCGGGGCACTCCTATTCTGACTGGAAAAAGTGCCGTTTGCCGGTTTCGTAACACCTGTGCGACAGACACCGCCGCCCCCGAAGGGCGACCCGCCGGCGGTTCAATAATTATTCACATTGGAACAGAGGAATGAGGGTATCACCTGAAATTTATTAAACAGCAGGGAAAACCGTCTCGATGTACCGGGATTATTCATCACATCCAACAAAAAGTCTGGTGGCTGGATTGTCACCATGCCCAAAATAAAATAGTTATTATTTCCCGCTCTTCACCGCTTTTGTGCCCCTGATCATTGCGATCCGGCCGGTCCTCACGAACTCCTTGACCCCGTACTGGTGGAGCAGTTTCTCGAGGGCATCGATCTTTTCGGTGTCCCCTGTGAGGGAAAGAATAATTGTCTTCGTGCCTACATCGATGATTTGTGCCCGGAAAATAGTGGCAAGCTGCATGATCTCGGCCCGGCTGGTGCCCGGTTCGGCATTCACCTTGATAAGGGCAAGTTCCCGCTCCACGCGCTCATTGTCGGTGAGGTCAGAGACTTTGATCACATCGATCAGCTTGTTGAGCTGTTTCATCACCTGCTCGATCCCTGCATCATCTCCGATACAGACGATGGTGATGCGGCTCATCCCGGGCTCTTCGCAGGTTCCGACGGCCAGGCTCTCGATATTATAGCCCCGCCGGGAGAAGAGCCCGGTAACCCGTGAAAGCACTCCTGCCTTGTTCTCGACAAGGACACTCAGCGTGTGCGGCTTCATCGCTGCTGCCCTCCGATCATCTCGTTGATTGCTGCACCGGCCGGCACCATCGGAAACACGTTCTCTTCGCGCTCGACCCGAAAGTCCAGCACGAACGGCCCGTCCGTCTCGATCGCGGCCTTTATGGCAGGCACGACATCATCGCAGGACTCCACCCGGATGCCATCCACACCATACGCATTTGCCACTTTCACGAAATCAACGGGCGGAAGCTCGGTGAATGAATACCTCCTGTTATGGAAGAGCTCCTGCCACTGCCGCACCATCCCAAGGAACCGGTTATTCAGGATCGCGACCTTGACCGGTATTTTGTTCGAAGCCACGGTGGAAAGTTCCTGGATGTTCATCTGGAAGCTCCCGTCTCCGGCGATATCGAAAACGACCTGGCCGGGACAGGCGAACTGTGCGCCAATCGCTGCAGGGAACCCGTACCCCATCGTGCCAAGCCCCCCGGAGGTGATCCAGGTCCGCGGTTTCCTGAAACAGAAGTACTGGGCAGTCCACATCTGGTTCTGGCCGACTTCGCTGACGATGATGCCTTCTCCCTTGAGAATCCCGGAGAGCTGCTCGACTACGTATTGCGGTCGGAGCGTGCCATCACAGCAGTACTGAAGCGGGTGCTTCTCCTTCCAGCCCCTGATCCGGGAGAGCCACCGGTCGTATGCTTTCTTCTTCTGGATCTTCGCGAGCATGTCCTGGAGCACCGATCTCACATCCCCCACAATCGGCACATCGACCTTCTTATTTTTTCCGATCTCCGCAGGATCGATATCGATATGGATGATACGTGCGTGAGAGGCAAAGCTGTCCAGTTTCCCTGTCACCCGGTCATCGAATCTGACACCGATCGCAAGGAGCAGGTCACTTTCGGTGATGGCATAATTTGCAGACCGGGTACCGTGCATTCCGAGCATACCGAGATTGAGCGGATGGTCGCAGGGTATTGCCCCAAGCCCCATCAGGGTGGTGGTAACCGGGATCATCAGGGTCTCGGCGAGTTGTAAGAGCTCAGCCGATGCATCCGATGCGATGACCCCCCCGCCCGCATAGATGACAGGCTGTTCTGCCTCCAGGATCATCTCAAGGGCTTTGTCGATCTGCTTGGCATGACCCTTAATGGTGGGCTGATAACCCCTGAGGGTGACAGGTTCGGGACCCGGGTGCTCGTACTCGATCGCTTTCATGCTCACGTCTTTTGGGATGTCAATCAGTACCGGGCCTTTTCTTCCGGTGCCTGCGATGTAGAATGCTTCCCGGAGCACCCTTCCAAGGTCCTCGGTCCGTTTCACCAGGTAGTTATGCTTCGTAACCGGCAACGTGATCCCGGTAATATCCGACTCCTGGAACGCGTCATTCCCAAGCAGGCTGGTCGGGACCTGCCCGGTAATTGCAACGATGGGGACCGAGTCCATGTAGGCCGTGGCAATCCCGGTGACAAGATTACAGGCGCCGGGCCCGGAGGTGGCAAGGCATACACCAACACGGCCGCTGGCACGGGCAAACCCGTCAGCGGCATGTGCTGCTGCCTGTTCATGCCGTACAAGGATGTGCCGCAATGACGAGTCGTAGAGTTCATCATATATCGGCAACACCACACCGCCAGGGTAGCCGAAGATGGTCTCGACTCCCTCGCGCTGCAGTCCTTCAACCAGGATTTTTGCTCCGGTCTTCATTCTCTTCCCTCAACAATCTGTTCATGCCGGCGATCACCGCTTCAACACTTGCCATGATGATATCGGTTCGGGCGCCGCGAGACGTAATTATCTTTCCGTCTTTACTTAATCTTACCGTCACGTCCACAAGCGCATCGGTCCCGCCATGGATGGCATCCACATGATACTCTTCCAGCGAGATATCGGCCACTGCTGCAACGGATTTTCTCAGCGCCTCCATGGCAGCATCGACGGGTCCTGTCCCTGTGGATGCGCTCGTGATCTCCTCATCCTTCACAAGAAGTGTCACTGATGCGGTCGGGATGACGTTGCTTCCCGAAACTACCGTGAATTGTTTCATCCTGAGTACCGGAGTGCACTCGATCGCCATCACTGCTTCGGCAACCGCCATCAGGTCCGTATCGGTAACCCTCATACCTTTATCCCCAAGGTCCTTGATGCGCGAAAGGATCTCCTTCAGCTGCTTCTCATCCGGGTGATAATGGAGCTCGGAAAGGGCTGCTTCCACTGATGCAGAGCCCGAATGCTTCCCGAGCATGATGCGCCGTTTCCTGCCGATCTTTTCGGGAGGGACCGGTTCATAGGTGCTCGGTTCTTTCAGCACTCCATGGGCATGGATCCCGCTCTCGTGGGTGAAGGCCATCTCGCCCACGATTGCCTTGTTTGTGGGCAGAGGTACACCGGTAAGTCGGGAAACCAGTGCGGAGAGCGGGTAGATCTCAGTTGTCCCGATCCCTGTCCGGTAGTCATACAGGATTTCAAGAGCCATCACAAGCTCCTCGAACGGGGTATTCCCCGCCCTCTCACCAAGACCGTTCACGGTGACATGAGCACACGATGCCCCGTAATGAAGTGCAGCCATCGTGTTCGCCATAGCCATTCCGAGGTCATCGTGGCAATGGATGGAGAGCGGAGCAAGGCAGAGAGGGGGAATGATCTCTGCAACCCGTTCGGGAGTGAGGAGACCAACGGTATCGCAGAAGCAGAGCCGGTCAGCACCGCGTTCCAGTCCCCCGGAATACACCTTTTTAAGGTAAGACGGATCTGCCCGGGAGGCATCCTCTCCTGAAAGCTCCACGATGAGACCCCGGTCTTTTGCATAGGTGACTGCATCCATCGCCATCGAAAAGACCTCGTCACGGCTCTTCCGGAGTTTCTTTTCGATATGAAGGTCGCTGACCGGGATAACCAGGTGCACCGAATCAGCACCGTAGTCTGCTGCATAATCGATGTCAAGCGGCACTGCCCTGACATACGTGCAGATCTCGGCCGAAAGGCCGGCATCCGATATGAGACGAAGGGCCTGGCGCTCCCCTTCTGATGCAACAGCGGACCCGGCTTCGATCACATGCACTCCGATCTCGGACAGGCGCGACGCAATCTCTAATTTCTCAACAGGTTTCAATGAGACGCCGGGAGTCTGCTCCCCGTCCCGTAGAGTAGTATCAAAAAAGCGTATTCTTTCAGGGAATAAAACGATCTGTCATGGATAATCCACCACATGAATAAGCTGGTAAATGAGCCTATTTAACAGTTTGGATGGAAGAAAA
>JAJFVA010000030.1 GCA_021371995.1 Methanoregulaceae archaeon
CGGCTGGGTGGTGCACCCGCTCAGTATGAGCAATCCTGCAAGCAGTAAAAAGACCCCTGCTGAAAACAGGGTCTTCCGCTTTTTCAGTGAATCAGTTATCATGCAGTATTGTGTTTCTTCGCTGCACATAAAAAGGAGATGAAATATTAGGATCAGGTTTTTTACAGAAATGTTTCAGGGCTTCGAACCGGTCTTTGTGATCTTTTTTGATGGCTTGACAGGTCCCGGCTGGTTGGTATGGGGGCCGATATCATCGCCATGGGGATGGGAATGCGGAGTATGTCGTGGAGGGAGGCTCTCTTTCATCTGCGGGTGGTGCGGCGGGTGAGGAGTGGTATGATCGGCAGGATGATGTTTCCTGTCTTCGATATCACGCTCCCTGTCCTGCCCGTAGGGTTCACCGGTATGGTGGGGAGTGTTGCTGGCCCCGGCATCCCGTTTCTGTTTTGGTGGCATACGCTATACTTTGCATTCGTTTTCATAAAAAAAGATGGGAAGGATGCAGGAAAACCGGGAAAAAATCAGGACTCCGGGCCCTGGTACTCCCGGAACGTCTCTGCCATCTCCCTGAGCCTTTTATCGACAAGGTAGTTTACGGTTCCCTCTTTAAAAGTTCCGTCAGGCTGCCGCTCTCCTGCCTTAATTCCGGTGAGCACTTCGATGCCCTCATCGATGGTGTTTACCGGGTAAATCCTGAACTTGCCGGCTTTCGCCGCTTCCACGATCTCCTCTTTCAGCATCAGGTTCTGGACATTGCTTGCCGGGATCATGGCGCCCTGTTCGCCGGTCAGTCCCTTTGCCTTGCAGACCTCAAAGAATCCTTCCAGTTTCTGGTTCACGCCGCCGATAGCCTGGACCTCCCCGTTCTGGTTCACTGAACCGGTAACGGCAATATACTGCTTCAGGGGGAGGCCGGAGAGCGATGAGAGGATGGCATACAGCTCGGTACTTGAAGCGCTGTCTCCGTCAACCCCTTCGTAACTCTGTTCGAAGACGAGGCGGGCATTGAGGCTGAGGGGCTTATCTTGGGCAAACTTGTTTGCGAGGTAACCGGAGAGGATGAGAACTCCTTTCGTATGGGTCGGTCCGCCCATGCTTGCCTCCCGCTCGATGTCCATGATGCCCCCACGGCCTACCCCGATGCTCGCGGTCACCCGGGATGGCCGGCCAAACTCGATGTCCCCGAGGCTGATGACGGAAAGCCCGTTTACCTGTCCTACCTTTTCACCCTCGGTATCGATCAGGAAAACCCCCCTCCTGATATACTCCTGGATTTTTTCCTGTATGAGGCTGGAACGGTAGGTCCTTTCATCAATCGCCTTCAGGATGTGCTTTTCCGTAATCATCTCTGCCCCGTCCTGTGCTGCGTAGTAACTCGCTTCCCGGATAACGTCGGCGATAAGGGAGAAACGGGTCGTGAGTTTCTTCTGGTCATCGGCCAGCCGCGACCCGTATTCAACCACCTTGGCGACCGCTGACCGGTCAAGATGCTTCAGCTGGAATTTTTTACACAAGGTGCAGACGAACGCAGAATATTTCCGGACATTCTCTTCGTTCCGGTCCATGGTGGCATCGAAATCAGCTTTCACCTTGAAGAGCTCGGAAAAATCAGGATCCTGGGTATAGAGGATCTGATTGACCATCGGCGTGCCGATCAGTACGACCTTCAGATCCAGCGGGATGGATTCGGGCTTGATACTCTTGGTGGTGATATATCCCATCCGCTCGCCCGGCTCTTCGATAGCGACCTTCCCGGTCTTGAGTGCGGTCTTGAGCCCGTCCCATGAAAACGGGTTCCTGAAGAGCTCCTCGACTGGTAGTACCAGGAATCCGCCATTGGCCTTGTGGATCGAACCCGGGCGGATCATGGAGAAGTCGGTCGTGACCACTCCGTAAGAGAACTCCTTTTCGAGCTTGCCAAAAAGGTTCGGGTAGGTCGGATTCTGTTCAAAAACAACAGGGGCACCGGAATTATCCGAATTATCAACAATCACGTTCACTTCATATTTCCGAAACATCAGCTCTTTGATCAACGGATTCTGGAACTGGGGAGGTACCTGGGGCTGCTGCATCTCCCCCATGAACTGGGGAAGGTTCTCCACCATCTCGGTCTGTACCGCATCGATAAAGGAGAGGATCTCATCGGCTTTTGCATACTTGTCCTTCAGGGATGCCACCCGGTGACCCATGGCACTGAGTGCCACTTCACGGTTGAGCTGTTCGATGGTTTCCGTCCCCTTCTGGTCGAGATCCCGGAGCTGCCGGAAGGTGTTTCGCATCTCAATGGTGAGTTCCTCCCTTTTCTTCTGGTACCCCCGCTGTTCCTCCTCAGGGAGGGCAAGGAAGCTTTCCTGCTCAAGAGGGGTTCCGTCCTTGAGGGGGATAGTGAGCAGCCCCTGGGGACCCGGCTGAATCACAAAGCCCTTCTCCTTAGCACTGGCATCGATCCGGGCAAAGAGCTTCGCCTTTTCAGTCTCGAAGGACCGGAGGGCTGCATCCCTCCGGTTGACATAATCCTCGCTCTCAAAGATCTTCGGGATGACCCGTTTTGCCTCGGCAATGAATGCGGCCATGTCATCCCGGAACTCCCGGCCCATCCCAGGGGGAAGCTGGATGGCATTGGGTTCGTAGGGGTTTTTAAAATTATTCACATAGATCCAGTCATTCCCCCTGGGTCTGGTCCGGGCAAGTTCATTGAGAAATTTCTCGACTGCCGCTTTTCTGCCGGTTCCGTGCACCCCGGAAGCATAGATATTGAATCCTGCCTCCTTGATGTTCAGGCCGAAATCGAGCGCCTTCAATGCCCGGTCCTGTCCGATTATCTCCTCAAGCGGTTGCAATTCCGCTGTACTTTCACATTCAACAAGTGCGGAATCGTACGTATTCCGCATCCCTTCAACCGGTAGTTGCGTAATCATCGTGACACCAGATGAGGGAGCGATTTGCCTGTATCCTTATTATTCTATGGGAGTATCCAGCTGGCAGAGAGGGAGAATTACTATTCGATCCTTTTCCTGAACCATATGAGCCCGGGAATACAGCCTATTGCGGTGATGACTTCGAGTACCGGGATGGGAATTTTTTCCGGCGGAGTCGTTACCGGTGATAGTGTATCGGGATTACCTGCCTGTTTGGGCATTCTTTCGACCGTACCAGTTTCACCACCGGCTATTACTACGGCGCTATTCGGGTTGATGTATTCCACCTTTTGTGTCTCACTAGCATGATTCCCCTGCATTGTATCGTTAAATTCCATTGGGGTTGTCACAATCGGGATGCCGTCCGGGAAAATATCGGCGCTCTGGGGGGAAGACAGGACAGACACCCCCCCTGCCGGCAGGATAACCAGTCCCGGACTTCCGAGCGTGACCATGATGGTAGCATAGGCTGCACCCGCCAGATCTCTTCTCCCAACGGGGGTCGTGACAATAAAAATCGTGTACGTCCCGGCATCAAGGGTTCCCCCTTTTGTGCGGGTATACCAGGTATACTCCCAGCGATCATTGTCAACGGAAGCTGTGGTGAAACTGGAAGAGTCACCGCTTATCACAGGGGAAGAGATATCGTCAAGACGTATCCCGTTTGCCGGCAGGTTTGGCCCGGTCAGGAAAAGATAGACCCTGTCAGATCCGGGAGCAAAACCCGCCAAAGGCACCTGGTCTCCAATGGCAGCGGAGATAACAGGGGCTGCAATGACAGGCGGGATGATGAGGAGGAACCCTGCAAAAACGAGGACATACCCTTTCATGTGCGGACATGGTCTTTGTCTAACTGGATAAATGTGGTGGATTATTCCTGGAACGTTCTGATGAACTGACCCCAAGGGATTACAGAGAGAGTCACTTCGATACGGACTATTATGAGGAATGCAGGAATTTTCCGCTATCTTTTTTACCGGCAGTATCCATGTCACAATGATGACAGCATCCGGTCGTCCGGACCCCCTCTTTCCCTTCCTCTCCTCCCGTGCGCTGAGTGGAGCGAAGGTTACGCTCCCTGAGGACTGCAGGGGTTTTATCACCCTGATTGCGATTGCATTCCAGCGGGGTGCACAGGGAATGATCGACTCCTGGTACGATCCGTTCTCTCGGGAGTTTGCGGACAACCAGAACGTAAGGTTCTACGAGATCCCCATGATCGGATCGGCATACTGGCGGCTGATGTCTGGCTGGATCGATGCCGGGATGCGATCCGGCATTCCTGTGATCAAGCATCCCTTTGTTGTCACCTACTACGGAGATGTCTTCCCCTACCGGAGGGATCTGGACATGGATGACCCGGCCCTTGCCTATATCTTTCTGCTTGACGGTGAGGGAAGAATCCGCTGGAGAGCGAAGGGGTATGCAGAGGAGAGCGATATCATTGAGATGAAGGGCCATATCTCCCGCCTTCTCCAATGAACAGGATAGCTGCCCCCTTTTATCCGAATCCTTTTATTAATCACCATCCTACATGCAAACAACGGAGGCGATCTCATGGTACGATACCGGTGCAATGTCTGTCACGTATTTGAGTATAACCCCCTGCATGGCAATTCCCTGACCGGGATTAAGCCCGGGACTGAAGTGGATGACTTCCCTGATACCTGGAGGTGCCCGATCTGCGATTCCGATAAATCACACCTGATTCGTGTCCCGGAAGAGAAGCCCGAAGAGACGACGGTCGAGGCTGCCAGAAAGATTTTACTGGCAGTCAGCCACGAGGAGAAGAAAACCCTCGAATCCTACCTGGGGCCATGGTGCAGGGAGCGTGACGAGCTTGAAATCCATATGGAGGCGATTCATCTCATCTCCCGGACCGGGGAATCGATCTGGGAGCCGATGCGAACCAGAAGGCCGGTGGTCTCCTGGGATGATATCCTCATAAAAGGAGCCCAGATTGCACAGATCCCCCTGAACAGGGAGGTCGAGGTGAATACACGGACGGTTATCGGGCCCCATGCAAAACAGCCGCTGGTCATCGAGACTCCCCTTTACGTGACCCATATGTCCTTTGGGGCACTATCCCGGGAGGTAAAAATTGCGCTTTCGAAGGGAAGTGCAGCGGTAAAAACTGCCATCGGTTCAGGAGAAGGGGGGATTCTGCCGGAGGAGATGGAGCATGCATACCGGTACATCTTTGAGTATGTCCCGAACCGGTACAGCGTCACTGATGAAAACCTCCGTTCAGCAGATGCGATCGAGATAAAACTCGGGCAGTCATCCTCCCCAGGGCTTGGCGCACATCTCCCAGCCGAGAAGGTGACAAGAGAGATCGCGGATATCCGCCGGTATCCGGAGGGGACCGATATCATCAGCCCTGCCAGCTACCCTGATATCCGTAACAGTGAAGAGCTTACCGCAAAGGTTGCATGGCTCAGGGAGAAATCCGGTGGGCGGCCGATCGGGATAAAGATCGCTGCCGGGAATATCGAAGCGGATCTTGACGCAATCCTGCCGGCAGCTCCTGATTTTATCACCATTGACGGAAGACCGGGAGCAACCGGTGCGGCCCCGAAATTCATCAAGGATGCCACCTCGGTCCCAACGATATTTGCCCTCTCCCGTGCCCGGAAATTCCTTGATTCGCATAGGGGAGAAGGTATCTCGCTTGTCGTCACCGGTGGCTTCAGGGTCTCATCCGATTTTGTAAAGGCCCTTGCCCTGGGTGCCGATGCCATCGCCATCGGGACAGCGGCACTGATGGCCAGCGGCTGCCAGCAGTACCGGCTCTGCAATACCGGGAAATGCCCGGTCGGCGTCACCACCCATAATCCAGAGTTCCGGGAACGGCTGAAGATCGATATATCAGCACGGAAACTGGAACTCTTTCTCAGAGTCTCCACAGAAGAACTGAAGGAATTTGCCCGTCTCACCGGCAATGCTGATGTCCATCACCTGGATCTCTTTGACCTATGCACAACAAACTCGGAGATCTCAAACCATACCGATATCGAGCATGTGTGAAGGGGCCGGGTAATGGCATGAAAAACGAAAAAATATTTCCAGCCCTGGTTCCGGGTTCCTCAGGACCCTCGCCAGGGAAGCGGGGTATGGCCTTTTCCTGTTACCGGCCCTTCCCAGGTATTTCTACGCACAGACTGCATGCAGCGGGACAGCGATGCATGCAAGGAGCATGAGTAGCGTGGTTGTATGGATTGTTGCAGCGGCATAAAGGGCTTTTTGGGCCATAATCACCTCTTTTGTCCGGTGTGCCAATGCAACCGTAATCTCTCTTCTGCTGATATTCATCACCTGTATCTTTCGGGGTATCACTCTGTATGGAATAATACCCCTGTTCACTTCCTCTGAAGAAGCAATGAAATAATAGCCCCATAGGCCCGGTTCCACAACTGAACCCTTTGGTTCATCCATTTGTCATTCGGAACCCTCTATTACCTCAAACACTTTATAGCAGCAGTTACAACAGCGATTTTGCACCCCGGGTTTCATGCATTCAGAATGTGCAGAGAAAACAGCCTGCTTTTGTGATATCTCCGGCAGGTCAAATTTTATTGTGTTAAAAAAAGGTATTGACCCTGATCAATAAAAAGGGTGGACCTTGCAGCATTCAGGAAATTATGAGAAAATAATGAAAATTAATAAATAAATCGGTGCTGCTATACCTGACCCTTTCCCATTCGGGCCGAGTAGAGTTCCAGGCCAATAGCAAGAATAATTCCAATCACCGAGCCGGCAATGATCCCCGTATTCTGGTCTCCGGTGAGGTAGGTGAGGGGAACCCAGAGGGTGAGCCCGATGGCGAGTCCCAGAACGAGTCCAATCCCTTTCCCGATGGGTTTATCGGGGGCAGCACGGATCCTCATGACAAGGACGACAAAATTCAGGAGAAGAAGTACCATGATGATGACGGAAAAGATCAGGAGAAGATCCATGATTAGCGGTCAACGTGATGGGAGATAAGAATTCGCCCGGATGCATTCAGCAGGTACTGTTCCGCTAGGCGATCTCTTCCAGTTCCATGAAAACGTGGTATCCTGGTACGGATGGGAATGTCCTCATGGCCTGAATCAGGCCCCCATTCATGGGTAAAAAAGGATGCCGACCTTATTCTCATTACGCTCGCCTGATCGATGTAACCTGCACGGTCATACCCTTTTATCCTGTCCGGAGCCGGATATCTACGTATTCATCCATGGGGAAAAGCCGGCGCAAGCTCTTCATCTCTGCAACCATTTCGGGTATTGCCCTGAGGCTTGGCCTCCCTGGTCTTGCCGATCTCATCTCGCTCGCGTGGAATACCACCCGGGAGCCTATAGAACAGATAACCCCCTCTGATCTCCGGATAGTCCTATCGGTTGCAGGCCTCCTTATCTTTGCTGTCATCATGTATCTCAACTGGGAGATTTATCTGAAAGGGGCAAAGAAAGGGAAAATGGGGATCATTACCGTTGTTGCCGGGGTAGTACTCGGTTTTGTAATCGGATCGATCATCATCGGTATGCTCGTCGATACATTTGGCGTCTGATTCCCCGCATTCATCGTAGTATTGCAGCCATCCGTTTTTCTGATATGATCTGCCAGGTCTTTTTTCGGATGGGGCAGAGTCATAGAATCGCATACAAAAACAAAATATACAGGAGATAAGCACCGATGAGAGCACCGCCCCAGATCCGGGTTTCACAGATTCTTCGTATAAAAAGGGGAAATATTGCGAGGGTAAACGCGATCATAACGATGATATCCTTCGGGTCCGGGACCGGAATGGTGAAGAAGAGCGAATTGAGACCGACGACAAAGAGAAGGTTGAAGATATTGCTCCCGAGAATATTTCCAAGCGCGATACCGGGACTCTTTTTTATCGCAGCAACCGTCGATGTCGCGAGTTCCGGAACAGAAGTCCCGACCGCAACCAGCGAGAGCCCTATCACTGCGGGAGGAACAGAGAGAATCTCGGCAATCTCAACGGCTCCGGTGAGCAGCAGGTGGGCGCCGAGAACGACCATCCCGAGGCCGGTAACGGTCAGGACGAGGGGGTACCTGCTGTGAGAATCGGAGGGGGGATCGGTACCGGGTCCGGATCTCCACATCACGTACAACATCCAGGCGAAAAGGAGAAGGAAGGCACCCCCCGAGAGGAAATCAAAAAATCCGCGAAGCGCGAAGAGGGCAAAGACCATCGTAGCAGCCAGGGTGAGCAGGGCGTTTTCAAAAAGGCGGGGACGGGAAGAGGGTAGTGAACATACTACGGGCATGAGAAGTGCCACAAGGCCAAGGATGAGTCCGATATTGGCGATGTTGCTCCCCACAACATTCCCTGTGCCGATGGCAAAATCCCCTCTCCGGAATGCTTCGCTGGAGACAACAAGCTCCGGAAGTGAAGTGCCAAACGCCACCACCGTGAGCCCGATCGTAGTAGATGATACCCCGATTTTTACCGCAAGGCTCTCGGCCCCCCTGACCGCAAAATCGGCCCCCTTAAGGAGAAGGATGAGACCGATTGCAAACAGGACCAGCGGAAGGAAAATACTGCTCACTCCGGATTGTCTGGAGGTGATTGATAACCTCCGTGATAGCAGGGGGTAGGAAGACAGAGCATAAAAATGTCGCTAATCTGCGGAGGTTCCCAAATCCCATTTTTTAGAACCATTCTCATTACCAGAAAGCGATTGACAATAGGATGTCATAAGCTGTATTTCCATGTCATTCCCTCACAACCCTTAATTGCAGATTCAACCAAAGACTCTGTCAATACATCCGATCGTATGTCCCGTCACAGACACAAACTATCGAAAAAAGCGGGCCAGCCCCCGGGAACCCTCCATTCAGATGGCGTTCCCTCAACAGAGCCTGTCCGGATTACTGTCATAGATTATGATACTTCTCATTTCACTGAGAACGTGGTCGACCAGATTACCGAGTGCTTCCCTTTCCGGGATACTGAGACCGTGACCTGGATTAACGTCGACGGGCTCGGGAATACCAGGATTATTGAAGAACTTGGGGAATGCTTCACCATCCACCCTCTCATCCTCGAAGATATCCTGAACACCGACCAGCGCCCCAAGATGGAGGATCTGGAATCGTATATCTACCTCAACATGAAGATGCTGTCCTACGTCGATGCAGAAAAGGATGTAAAAGTCGAGCATGTGAGCATGCTGATCGGGCATAACTTTCTGATCTCGTTCCAGGAGGATATCGGGGATCTTTTTGACCCGGTCCGGGAACGCATCAGGAAAGAGGGCAGGATACGAAAATTCGGTCCGGATTACCTGGCATATGCCCTCATCGATGGTATCGTTGACAACTATTTCGTCGTGATGGAGAGGCTCGAAGAGAAAGTCGAAGATCTCGAGGAGGAGCTTGTCCTCCATCCGTCACAGCAGTCGCTTCACCGGATCAGCCGGCTGAAGAAGGATATGATATTCCTGAGAAAATCGGTCTGGCCCCTCCGGGAAGTGATCAACAGCCTCGAACACTCCGAATCCCCTCTCATCAAGGACACGACCGCGATCTATCTCCGCGATGTGTACGATCACACCATCCAGGTCATCGATACCCTGGAGACGTTACGGGATATGGTATCCGGGATGCTTGATATTTACCTTTCCGGGCTGTCCTACAGGATGAACGAGATCATGAAGGTGCTCACCCTGATCGCAACCATCTTCATCCCCCTCACCTTCGTGGCAGGAGTCTATGGCATGAACTTTCGGTATATGCCTGAACTTGCCTGGGAGTATGGGTATATCACGGTATGGGGGGTGATGATCGGGATGGTGGTCCTGATGCTCATTTACTTCAGGAAGAGGCAGTGGATCTGAGGCCATCGTAAGGCTTTTTTATCACCGCATGCCTTCATAACCACCTATTATCATCCTTTGCGTGTAAGGTACCGTCCGGAATGGAGACCGGGTACCTTTTCCTGCTTGCGATTGCCCCTGCAGCGTTCTGGCTCTGGTATTTTTACAATAAAGACCGTTACGAACCCGAGCCCCTCTCCTGGATTCTCATGGTGTATGTACTCGGGATAGCAGTCACCATCCCTGTTGCATTCATCGAGGGAGTAATTGGAGAGGTCCTCCCCGAATTCCTTATCGTGGTGATGGTGGCCCCGGTTGTCGAAGAATCGGGAAAATATCTCGTGGTGAGAAAGACCGTCTACGAGTCGGGGGAGTTTGATGAGCCGGTGGATGGGATCATCTATGCTGCTGCTGCAGGCCTTGGTTTTGCAACACTCGAGAACGTGATCTATGTCTTTTCTGCCCTTGAGACATCGCTTTTCCTTGCCCTCCAGACCGGCCTTGTCCGGGCGCTCATCTCGGTACCGGGACATGTTCTCTTCTCTGCGATGTGGGGATATGCACTCGGGAAAGCACGGTTCCTCCCGGCAGAAAAACGTCCAGGGGTCATTGCAACAGGCCTCATCCTTGCTATGGCATCCCATGCCCTTTTCAATCTCCTCTTATACGACGCTATCGGTTTTGCCGTCCTGATCCTCGTAGTAGTCCCCCTGCTCTGGTTTTCCGTCCAGAAAAGGATCGATAAGGCGCTTCTCGCTTCCGTGCATCGCCCGAGATAAGGTCAGTTCCTGGCACGGTCAAGAATATTCCACGGATACCTTACGATGAGCATCAGCACTGCAGCCCCTGCAATCAGCACCGGGATGGTGTAGAGCGCTGTGGTGAGTGAAAATACATCGGCAATCATCCCGTTGATCGCCACCCCGATTCCGCCTGCCCCGATAGCCACGCCGAGCATCAGCCCTGAGGCCATCCCCACCCGTGATGGCAGGATCTCATGGGACATCGCAACGGTCACAGCGAAACTGGACCAGAGGAAGAACCCGAACACGATAAGGGCAAGATAGGACACGATACCCGTGGACCCGAGGAAGAGGACCAGGAACGGGACCGAGCAGAGGAGACTTACAATGGTAAACTCCTTCTTTCCGTAGGCATCAGCGATAATCCCTCCACTGATCTGCCCGGCCACTCCTGCAAAGAGCATCAGGGTGATCATCAGGTTTGCAGAAAAGAGGTCAAACCCCCTCGAAATAAGAAACGGCGGGAAGAATGCAATCGCAGTGAAGACCGCCCAGGCCCGGAGGGTGGATGCGGCAAAGAGAGACGCCAGGGGGGAGAACGAGACCCGGGGCAGATCGGTTTCCGGTTCTACAACAGGGGACCGCGTCACCTGGCGGGGGAGAACTTTACGCAGGATCACCGCCATGATCACAGCCGGGATGATGAGGAACATGAGTCCCTGCAGGCCGAACAGGGCGACCACCCCTCCGGCAAGAAGCGGCCCGATCGCATACCCGATATTTCCCCCGACAACAAAGAAGGAGGTGACCCTCCCCCTGTTCTCGGGTGTTGCAATCCTGCTCACG
>JAJFVA010000034.1 GCA_021371995.1 Methanoregulaceae archaeon
CCGGCAAACGAGATGACCCCTGGTTGTGAGGAGACACGAAAAAGCTCCCTGAGAAAAGACGGAGGAAGGCACCCCATCCGCCGGGCGAAACGATACTCCATATCACAGCTCCTGTACAGGTATGGGGAAGAATAAACGAAATACTGCACGGGAAGGTCCGCGTCCATATCTTCCTTGTATCGTCATGCGTACGAAGGTATGGCGTCTCCCGGACCCTAAAATGCTCTATCGCACGGAAAACCGGAAAATATCCCCAATTTCAAAACCTTTAAATTGCTACACGGCGAGTGTATCCCGATACACATGGATTATGTTGGTCTGATGAAAGGGTTTCTCCTCTCTCCCGTGGAGACATTCCAGAAAGTCCGGGACACGGATCTCGGGGACTCCCTCAAGTATTACCTGATCCTTCTTGTAATCAATGCCGTATTGTCTGCCATTGTGGGCATTGCTATGGTGAGTGCTATCTGGATGACATTCTCGGGATTGTTTGAGCAGCTGGGGCTCCCCCTCCCCGCGGTTGCCGGTCTCGGGGTGGTCCTTTTTGCGATCCTGATGATTATCGTCCAGTTTGTCATGGTCTTTATCATTGCAGCATGGTTCCATCTGTTTGTTTATCTCCTGGGTGGCAGGAAGGGGTATTTACAAACACTCAAGGCAGTCACATTCGGCTCCACTCCGGCGATGCTCTTTGGCTGGATCCCGTTTATCGGAATGCTTGCCAACATCTGGTCCATTGCCCTTGAGATCCTCGGGATACGCGAGCTTCAGGAAATGACCACTGGAAAAGCAGCACTTGCCGTCATCCTTGCAATACTGGTGATCCTCATCATCGTGATCGCCATTGCGGCGATGTTCTTTATTGCGTTCTCAGAAATCACGTCAGTCCCCGTCACCGGGTTCTGATTCCTATCCTCCCTTTTTTTCTTGAATTAGGGTATATATCTGGTATGGAACAGAAGATTGCCCCGTTTGAGGAGGTTGTTGCCTTCCACGGGCATACATGCCCGGGACTTGCAATCGGGTACCGTGTAGCACGTGCCGCTCTACAGGCTCTCTCGGTGGAAAGGCCTGATGATGAAGAACTCGTGGCCATTGTCGAGAATGATGCCTGCGGGATCGATGCCATCCAGTACGTAGCCGGCACAACGGTGGGGAAGGGAAACCTTATCTTCTGCGATTACGGGAAGCGTGCCTGGACCTTTATTAACCGGAGAACCGGCCATGCGGTCCGGGTTGCAGAGAAGCCTGAATTCTTCGAGAAGAAATCGGATCCCTTGTTGTCGGATTTGGTGAGGAAGGTGAGGTCAGGAGAAGCGACGGAAGAGGAGCAGCGGGAGTTCTTCTGCCTGAGTGAGCAGTATGTCCGGGATCTTCTCGCATTCCCTGCAGAAGAGATGTTTACCATCCGGAGAGTAACCCCAAAAATCCCGGAACAGGCACGGATATTCCGGTCATTCACCTGTGCGGTCTGCGGGGAATCGGTTGCTGAGTCAAGAGCCAGGGTGCGGGACGGAAAAATCGTCTGCATTCCCTGTCATGGCCATTACACTCGTGGCTGGGGATAACAGGAATACCTGTTTTTTCCTCTGACAGGACTCTTTTGCTGTTGAAAAGTCTGGGCGGGAAATAAGGTTCAGCATCCCTTATTCCGGACCGCGATTCTGGAAAAAGGTGATATCCGGCTGGTATCGGCTATAGCAAGAACTCATTCGGTCGGTTGTGTGGAGGGTACGTGCGATCTGCATTTCACAGGCCTGCCCCTGGCGGCTGTTACCTGGACACATGGAAACACCAGCCAGGGCAGCACATGATCTCTGCAGCTATAGTAATAAATATTTTTATTTCTGTAATATTTAATATGTAATCCAATGGTATTTATCGGACAAGGTGAACATTGAAAAATTTTTAAAAAAATCTGATTTTATTCGCCGACGCCACAAATGGCGAGCTGGTACATCCAGTCAAGGAGCCGCGGGCACTCGATCACCAGGCACTCCATGTCACAGCCGATGCAGGGGATGAGCTCCTCGCCGGCAAGCAGCTGGTTCGGGTCGACCGGGCGCCTTTTTGCCTTGAGCACAAACGTTTTGATCCCGTTTTTCCGGAACTCGATCCTCTCGATCAGCCCGGAGTCGAGGAGCTTTTTCACGATTCGCGAACATTTCCGGCTGTCGACCTCGAGGATCTTCCAGAGGTCGCTCTGGAGAACACCCTCCGCCTTTGCCTGGATCACCTTCAGTGCATCTTCAGGGGTCTGGGGCATGGCTCTTCAGGCGCTCGGAGAGATCGAGAGGATGTTATTCCCGCGGATCACTACTGTTCCGAGGTTCCTGCCGCGCTGATTGTCGACAAGCTCGGTGGTCTCGTCCATGTGGATGTTTAAGTACTCATCCACCGCGACCAGTCTCCCCTGCAACTTCCGGTCATCATCCTTAATCTCGACAAGGATCTTCGTGTCCACAAGGGAGAAGACCTTCTTTATTGGCAGTACAATCCCGTTTACCATCTGCCTCTATGTGGGGATGTGAGGATATTAAAGGTTCCCCAACGGGTATCTGTATCGGCGGAGTATTGGGCATACGGGACGCCTCAGATACAAGTCGTACCACGGTCTTAATCCAACGTATTCCCGGGGTTTTAACAAAACTGTAAAATGATGAACGAATCCGGAATTCTCTCCCCCCCTCCACAGGCTACGGTCATGATCCGATGCCGGGGCGTCCTTCGGGGGAGGCTGGGGTATCCCGTGGGGGTGTGGGGGCGACAGCCCCCTCAATAGGGTGCTTTCCTTTATCGAGGTTAGTTTGTGCAAGGGCACTTCCACGGACGAAAGCATGATCCGGATGCATTCAGATTCCCGCCCGCCCACCCCTGAGTATCGGATTCAGGACTTGGGTTCCATAATATGACTGCTATCCGCTGCCGGGTGCCCTTCGGATGAGCCGCCATGTACCCTGGGGTCTGGGGGCGGGAGCCCCCGGAAGAGCATGTCTGCCGGGGCCCTCCCGCTCACCAGCATCAGGGATACACGATTACGAAACAAGGAATTTTACCCTGATCGGTTTTTGATGGTATCTCTCGATGTACATCGAAATTCAGAATGTACTACGGCCCTGACGGGTCAGAGAAAAAAAGATACAGGGGATTATTCAGGAATCGGACCCCAGCGGTCCTTGAGCTGTTTCTCAACGGCTGGGAGCGTTGTGTATTCCATCTCGTCCAGGGAAAGCCGGTGCGGCTCAAACGGCCCGTGGGCCCGCAGGATATCAGCAAGTTCATTGCACTTGTCCCGGACACGGTCGAATGCCGGGTCATCGAACATATCGGCAGGACCGATCAGCGTTCCGTTGCAGACCTGGAACCCAAGGCAGAGGACACGGGGAGGGCCGTCAAACCGGGTGCAGTTGGCATCCGGAAGGCCGACCGGCATGAAGGGTCCGTGGTGAGAGCCGCGCATCCATCCGGCGACGATGAGGGGGGTGGCAAAAGGCTCAAGGATCTCTCCTACAGCGGGCAGCCCGCTCTGTCCTCTGACGATCATCACCGGGTCATCTTTGCCGACATACTTTCCGGCAATCAGGCTCAGGCGCTGGGTACTGGTAGAGGCCCCGATAAGGCCATCTTTCCGCCTGACATACTTGATGACATAGCGGGAGGGTGCACCGATATAGGCAAGCAGACTGTACGACTCTTCGGGGGTGCGGAACTCGATCATCCGTTTTTTCATGACGTCATGGACTTCGAAGATGAACCCTTCGTGCATGTTTGGATCGATCACGAGCCCGGGGGTGTTGAACGGGTCGGCAAACATCTTGTAGAGGAAGAAGTTCCAGGCGCCAGGCTCGGTCTTGTCTGCCATAAAGACAAGGACCGGATCAGAACCCCGCTCTTCAAACTCCATTTCAGCGACACCGGGGCCCATACCCTTCACGTTGCCGGAGAAGGAGTCGGAAAGCATGTCCTGGCCTGCACCGTAGAGTTTCATCTCCTTTGCCATCCTGGTGCATTCCATGAAGACCTTCCAGGCAAGGGCATGGATCTTCTCATCATCCTCGCCCCTCGTATGGGTCATGATGAGTTCTGTATCATCCCCGCAATGGGTGACAAAGGAGTCGATCAGGAGTTTTCCTTCTTCTTCTTTCAGCATCTTTGCTGCCTTCTCAAGGATTACCGGGTGGGTCCGGGAATGACCGGGAAAGCTGCCAATGTCCGCTTTAATCACCGATATCGTCGTCTTCTTTGCCATTAAAACCACTCACTAATACAGACGCTGTAACAGGATAAAAGATATGGTATTTCTGATCTCCTGCATCGGATCAGGGGCATATATGCAAAGAACTCCTCCAGGGTATCCCTGAATCAGGAGCATGTACGGTGACCTCCTCCGAATGGATACCTGCCATAGAACAGGGGGTCAATGAACAGGTTGTAAGGGAGCGAGGAGGAGATCCTGTTCAGTGGCTTTCCGCAGCTACCCCGGAGGGGAGGTAGGAGACCTCGAGCACCCCGTGGCGGAACGATATCCCGATACTCCCTTTGATTGCCGGGGGCACTTTTCTGCTGGCACGGTACTGCCGGTCAGGATCCCTGGCCCATATAAAGACCCGGTCCTCCCGGAAGAGGACCTGGATCTGTTCGGGGGATATTCCCGGAAGCTCGGTCGAGAGCACGACCCGGTCCCCGACAGAATGGATCTCTATATCGGGCTCGGTGGCATCGCCTCTCGCAAGGGGGTTGACACCATTCGGGCATCCCCCGATGATGATCTTCATCCCGATGACGATCGGCCGTCCGTCGCCTGACAGCTCCATGATCTGCCGGATCATGTCTTCCAGGCTTTTTTCATCGTGTGGTGTCTCGTTCATGGTTGCTTGCTCACTTCACCGGTTTTGGTTCCTCCCCGAGCCGGTGAGTAAGTTTCTTGATCTCGTTCCAGTCTTTTTTACGGGCAAAGACCAGTGCTTTCAGATCGCCGGTATCCTGCACGTTCTCCTTCCGGAGTTCTGTCCGCCGGACCGCACCCATGGCGGACTCCAGGATCTCTCTCTGTTCACCGGAATACAGCATCTCCCAGGCCTGCCGTTCGGCAGCCTCGAGGGCGTCTGCATCGAGCGAAGCCTTTACCTTCTTCTCCGCCTCAAGGAAGTGTTTCCGGGTGAGACGGATGTTTCCTGCTGCATCGGACATCTCTTCCTGGCTCTTCCCGGCCATCGTGGTGATGAACTCACGCATGGCAGAGAGCTTCGCCTCGCGGACAAGGGCTTCGATATCCGCACCCACATAGTGTTCGGTCTCCGCGATAAGGTCATCGATCCTGACATCCTCTGTCAGGAGTGCTCCGGCATTCTTCAGGTACACCTCGAAGATCTTCTTCCGGCTCTCTGCATCCGGGGGCGGGACATAGATATGGCGTTCCATCCGTCCCGGGCGCATCAGGGCAGGGTCGAGCATGTCCGGCCGGTTCGTGGCACCGATCACGGTGACGTTTTTAAGTTCCTCGAGCCCGTCGAGCTCGGTCAGGATCTGGCTGACCACGCTCTCGGTCACGTGCGAAGATCCCATGTAGGTGCCGCGCTTGGGCACCAGGGCATCGACCTCGTCAAAGAAGATGATGGACGGGGCAGCCTGGCGGGCTTTCCGGAATATTTCCCTCACCCCCTTCTCGGACTCGCCGACCCATTTTGACAGGAGCTCGGGACCTTTCACCGAGATGAAGTTGCATTCACTCTCGTTTGCAACCGCCTTTGCGAGCAGGGTTTTTCCTGTTCCGGGGGGACCAAAGAGGAGAATGCCCTTTGGGGGCTTGGTCTGGAGCTTCTCAAAGATCAGGGGGAATTTCAGCGGCCATTCTACCGCCTCCTTCAGCTCCTGCTTCACCTCTTCGAGCCCGCCGACATCTTCCCATGTCACATCCGGAACCTCGACAAGCACCTCCCGCATCGCAGAGGGCTCGACATGTTTCCGGGCCTCGTCAAAGTCCGAGCCGGTCACTTTCAGGTCCTCAAGGAGCTCGGCAGGGATCTCCTGGTCGAGATCGATCTTTGGCAGGATCTTCCGGAGTGCATGCATTGCAGCCTCCTTGACGAGCAGTGCTATGTCAGCACCGACAAATCCGTGTGTGGAGTCGGCGTAGTTCTCGATCTTCACATCGTCTGAGAGAGGCACACCGCGGGAATGGACCTGGAAGATCTCAAGCCTCCCCTTCTTGTCGGGAATACCGATCTCGATCTCGCGGTCAAACCGCCCGCCCCGGCGGAGTGCCGGGTCGAGGGCATCGGGGATGTTTGTCGCACCGATAACAACGACCTGCCCCCTCCCCTTCAGGCCGTCCATCAGGGAGAGGAGCTGCGCAACGACGCGGCGCTCCACCTCGCCCTTGGTATCCTCGCGCTTGGGTGCAATCGAGTCGATCTCATCGATGAAGATGATCGCCGGTGCATGCTCCTGTGCATCCTCGAACACCTCGCGGAGTTTCCCTTCACTCTCCCCGTAGTATTTGCTCATGATCTCGGGGCCAGAGAGGGTCACGAAATGGGCATCCACCTCGTTTGCAACCGCTTTTGCGATCAGGGTCTTTCCGGTTCCCGGCGGGCCATAGAGGAGCACGCCCTTCGGTGGTTCGATCCCGAGGCGTTCGAAAAGTTCCGGATGCCTGAGGGGAAGCTCGATCATCTCCCGGACCATCTCCAGCTCGCGGGAGAGGCCCCCGATGTCCTCGTAATGGACATCAGAGACCTCTTTTGTCTTCCCCTCCCCTGGCGTGTACGGGGTCTCCTTCAGTTCGATCTCGGTATCTTCGGTAACGACGGCTATTCCCTTCGGGGTGACTTTCGCGATGACGAGCGTGATGGGGTTGCCGATGACATCAACCCTCACCGTCTGACCTTCCATAACGGGACGTCCCCGGAGCACTCTCGAGAGGTACTGTTCGCCCCCGACAAGCCGGATGGGCTGGGTGGGCTGGATCACCACTTTTTTCGCCACCCCGACCTCTACCGTGCGGATCCTGACCCGCTCGTCAACACCGGTACCGGCATTGGCACGGATCGTCCCATCGATACGGAGGATGTTCTGGCCGGTGTCCTGTGCAAAACCGGGCCAGACGATTGCGGTCGCCTTCTTCTTCCCCTGGATCTCGATAACATCCCCGGAGACGAGCGAGAGGGCACGCATCACTTCAATGGAGAGCCGGGCGATACCACGGCCGGCATCGTCCCTGGCCGCTTCCTTTACCACGACTTCGAAAGAATCCTTTTCTGCCATTTCCTTCAACCCGGAACTAGAGTTTACTAAAAGTTAGTGTTTATTAATATATAAATATTTTCAACAAACCTGGACCTTATCGGGGCTCAATAATACCCTTTTCTGTCACAATGAGGTCCATTGCAACGTCATTTTCATCACCGGGGATTTCAGGCAGTTCCAGGCAGGAAAAGGCGATCCCGATCTTCTTCATGTGGGGGTAGCAGGAGAGGAACCGGTCATAGTACCCGGCCCCGTACCCGAGCCGGTGCCCATTCCGGTCAAATGCGATCATGGGCACGACCACGATCCTGATATCGGCCGGACTTGCAGGGATCTCGCAACCCAGCGGCTCGGGGACCGAGAATGTGCTCTCCACGAGGAAAGAAGGATCGCGAAGATAGGAGAGGCGCAGGGTGCGGGACTCACGCTCGATAATGGGTACGACCACCCCGGTTCCGCTGGCGAGCAGGGAGGCGATCAGCCCTCGGGTGTCCACTTCATTGGCCTTTGAGGCATAGACGAGGATCGGGCTCTCGCCGTCAATCACGTTCCGGAGGTGGTGCTCGATCAATGACGAGTGGTGCTCAATCTCTTCACGAGAGAGTCGGCACCGGATCTCCTTTGCATGCTCCCGCAATACCCGTTTTTCCCGGCTCATCCGTGTAGTACTATGGTGAAACCGACCAGATAAGGGTGTGGATCCGGAAAAAATAGATAGTTCTTCAGAAACTGAAGTGCCGGTTCACGATTTTCAGGGCACAATAATCCCCGCACATCGTGCATCCGTCTTTGTCGGCCGGCATCCGCTCGGCCCGGATCTGGCGGGCACGTTCCGGGTTCATCGCTACCTGGAACTGGCGTTCCCAATCAAGGTCGCGGCGGGCATGGCCCATCTCGAGGTCTGCATCCCGCTTTTTTAACTTGATCATGTCTCCGACATGGGCGGCAATCCGGGAACTGATGACCCCTTCGTAGACCTCTTCAGGCGTTGGAAGTGCGAGGTGCTCGGCCGGGGTGACGTAGCAGATGAAGTCAGCACCATAGGAAGAGGACATAGCAGCCCCGATTGCAGCAACCCTGTCGTCATACCCGGGAGCGATGTCGGTGACGAGCGGACCGAGCATGTAGAAAGGTTTGCGGTTAGTCACTCTTTTCTGGAGGATTACGTTTGCCTCGATCTCATCGAGGGGGATATGCCCGGGGCCCTCGACAATCACCTGCACGCCGTCTGCATGGGCTTTGTCGGCAAGCTCGGCGTTGATCAGGAGCTCCTGGACCGCGGCACGGTCGGTCGCATCATGCACCGCACCGGCACGCATCCCGTTGCCCATAGAGAGCGTTACTTCGTGCTCCTTCATTATCTCGAGGAGGTAATCAAACTCCGAGTAGAGTGGGTTCTCTTTGTCGTTATGGATCATCCAGGCGGTCATGAATGCCCCGCCCCTTGAAACGAGCCCCCCGTGCCTCCCCTGGTTCCGGAGTCTTTTTACCGTCTCCCAGTTGATCCCGGTATGGATCGCCATGAAGTTTGTTCCAAGCTTCGCCTGCTCGGCAGTAATACGGAAGAGGTCGTCCTCCTTCATGTGCACCACCGCGCCGTCTTTGATGGCAGCCTCGATAAAAGCCTGGTAGAGTGGAACGCTCCCCACCGAGAGCGTGGTGTTTGCGATGACCTGCTTCCGGATCTCGGTGAAGTCTCCTCCCGTGGAGAGCTCCATGAGGGTGTCAGCCCCTGCACGCTCGGCAGCTTTTGTCTTCTCCACCTCCATCGCGATGTCGACAATATCGGTGGAAGTGCCGATCGAGGCGTTCACTTTCGTCCGCAGCCCTTCGCCAATGCCGCAGATCTTCACGTTCCGGTACGGGGAGACGGGGATGGTGATATGCCCCCCTGCAATCCCCCGCCGGACAAAGTCCTCGGTCACGCCCTCCTGCCGGGCCACGATCCGCATCTCTTCCGTGATGATCCCGGACCTGGCATCGTCTACAATACTCATACCTTCTTAGTGGAGAAAAGACCTGATAAAGCCTCTTTTTATCAATTGCGGACTAAATCTCGCTTGTTATTTCAACAAGTAAAGTTGATTTGCATATACGAAATATTTTTTTACAAAGGAAATCGCCCCCGTTTTCAGGCCGCTTTCAATAGCTTGAATAAAACACCGTGCCCATTCATTATGGAAACGGTGATCCGGGTGAACGTCAACTATGGTGGTTTTGTGGACGCGAGCACCAAGGACTGGCCGGGAAGGTCGGTCTGTACGGTGTTTCTCCGCGGGTGCCCGCTCCGGTGCTCCTACTGCCACAATGCTGCCATACAGACCGGGAAAAATGAGTTGGAGATCAGTGAGGTGGTCAGAAAGATCGATGGCGCCCTCCTGCTCATATCTGGGGTAATCTTCTCGGGCGGCGAGCCGACCCTGCAGGGCGATGCGCTGATCGCTCTTGCCCGGGCAGCAAAGGAACGGGGACTTCTTGTCGGCCTCCAGACAAACGGTTACTTCCCTGACGTCCTTGCCCGCCTCATCGATGAACGGCTGGTGGACCGGGTCGCGCTTGACTTCAAGACCCGCTGGGAGGGATACAGCAGGCGGATGGAAGGCTATGCCGGGGCGGCAGAAGAGGACTACTCCCGCCAGGCACAGCGTTCGGTGCAGATCTGCGAGAAGGCCTGGCGGGAGGGGAGCCTCCCTGAGTTTGAGATCGTGCTCACCCTCTTCTGGGAAAATGAAAAGGAGGTCCTTACGATTGCAGAGACTCTCCCCCGGGTTACCATCGTCCTCAACCAGGGGGTCCGGAAGAGGTTCTGGAAGGAATGGGAACTATCAGGGAAGGTGAAAGGAAAACCCTACCTCTCTGAGTCAGAAGTGAAGGGAGAACGGCCCCCCCTCTCCTATGAAGAGCTCGCAAAAATCGGGGGGAAGATCACAAAACTGGGCCGGACCATAAAGATACGGACAAGGGATGCCGGGGAGGTGGTGTATGAAAGTGATCGGAGTCGTGGGGTTGCCTGCCAGCGGTAAGGGGGAGATCTCGCGCATCGCTGCCGGGATGGGTATCCCGGTCGTGGTGATGGGAGACGTGATCAGGGATGCCGTGCGTGCTGCCGGGCTTCCCGTCACCGACCAGAACCTCGGGGGTATGGCAAACGCCCTTCGCAGGGAAGGAGGTATGGCCGCCATTGCAGAACGGGTGCTTCCTGCAATTGAATCGCAGCAGGCAGCAGCAGTCCTTGTTGACGGGATCAGGGGTGATGCAGAGGTGGACTTATTCCGCGGCAGGTTCCCGGAATTTGTCCTGATCGGGGTGGATGCCCCGTTTGCGACCCGGCTCTCCCGCCTCAATGCGAGGGGAAGGTCGGATGATGTGCATGATGCGGATGATCTTTCTGCAAGGGACGCACGTGAGATCTCGTGGGGGCTCGGTCGTGCCCTCACCCTCGCAGACTACCTGATCATGAATGATGGCAGCATGGAGGAGTTCGAGGAGAAGGCACGGCAACTGCTCGCAGAGATCACGGAGGAGCCATGCGTATAAGGCCGTATTTCTCCTCCTCATCAAAAGTATGGGATGATATCGGGTGGGTGTTTGGCATAGAGGAGACAGGATACGAGGGCTGGGAAATTGTGGCCGATGGATCCTACCGCCTCGACAACCCTGAAAATGTCGCCCGTATTGCCGATGTCATCGGGTCCCTGCCGCTCGGGATCACCGTGCATGCCCCTTACGCGGACCTGAACCTTGCCACGCTCAACTACCCGATCTGGCGGGAATCGGTCCGCCAGGTATGCACCTGCATCAGGCATGCATCGGACTGGACAGACCGCGTGACCATCCATCCCGGCTATCTCTCCCCTGTCGGCAGGATCATGCCTGAACGGGCATGGCAGCAGCAGAAGGAAGCACTCGCCGAGATCGGGAAGGTGGCATCCGATCATTCGGTGCTGGCATGCCTCGAGAACATGATCGGTATCCGCGAGTTCCTCTGCCGGATGCCCGAAGAGCTTGCCGGGATGGTGGAAGGGATCGAAGGGATCGGGATCACGATTGATATCGGCCATGCCAACACGGTCGGGAAAGTGCGGGAGTTCCTCCCCTATCTCTCCACAGCATCACATCTCCATGTTCATGACAACCATGGAGTCCATGACGAGCACCTTGCGCTTGGTGCCGGGACGATCGACTGGGATCTTGTCGGAACATGTATTGCCCGGGACTATTCCGGAGTCGTTGTGGTGGAGGGCCGGTCCATTGAAGAGGGAAAGGCGAGCCTTCCAACCGTGAGGGGCTGGCAGGCATGAGCGGAGAGACCCTCCAGGTATACTTCCTTGGAACTGCAGGGGCCCTCCCGACCCCGTTGCGAAACCCCCCCTGCATCATGGTCAGGAGGGGTTCGGATACGCTCCTCTTTGACTGCGGGGAGGGGACCCAGCAGCAGATGATGCGGTCCCGGACAGGATTTCTTGTCGATGCAATCTTTGTGACCCACTGGCACGCCGATCATTTCCTCGGCATCGCAGGACTTGTCCAGACCCTCTCGTTCATGGGGAGGAAGGATCCGCTCCCGGTGTACGGGCCGGCGTGGGTGCATGAGGCGGTCTCTGCGATCCGGGCGCTCTCCCGCTTCAGCATCAAATTCTCCCTCTCTTCAGTCCAGCTGGGACACGGGTCAGAGATACGGTTCAACGGGTACTCGGTCAGGGCATTTGCCACCGATCACGGGATGGAGAGTCTCGGTTATGTCCTTGCCGAAGATGCACGCCCGGGCAGGTTTAACCGGGAGCGGGCCATCGAGCTCGGGGTGCCCCCGGGCCCTCTCTTCGGCCGTATCCAGCGCGGAGAGACCGTCTGCATCATAAAAGGGGGCGTCTCCCGCCATGTCAGCCCGCAGGACGTGATGGGGCCGCCCCGGCCCGGACGGACGATCGTATACACGGGAGATACCCGTCCTGTCCATCACCGCATCGCGGAAATCACAACCTCCCCGGACCTTCTCATCCATGATGCGACATATGATGATGAGTGCCGGGACCGGGCGGCAGAGGTCTTCCATACAACTGCGGGAGAGGCGGGAGAGGCTGCCCGGGTGCTGCAGGCCAGGATCCTCGCCCTTGTCCATATCAGTTCCCGGTATACCTCGACTGCAGGGCATATCCGGGATGCGACAAGGGAATTTTCAGGGACCGTGATTGCCCCGTCCGATATGGAGTTCCTGGAACTTCCGTTCCGGGAGGATGACTGATCCATCCAGGAATCATTCCATAGAATGATAAGAAGTACCATCGAATGTTTACCTGTAAACTGAAGCGAACGCACCAATCGTAGTAATACCGGTGAAAGTATGCAAGATCCAGATGACGTGACAGTATATCGCATGGGCCCTGGCTGCGACCTTGGAGATGTCGAAGAGGGAAAGGTCTATATCGGCCGCGTGCAGGGATTCGCAAATTTTGGCACCTTTGTCCAGTTGAATGACCGGGTGAAAGGCCTGTGTCATAAAAGCAATATCAAGACCCAGCACAAGGAACGCGAGACGATCCTTGTCCGGGTGAAGACGATACGGAGCAATGGCAATATCGACCTCGAGGAAGTGACCTATCCCGTCTACACGGTGGAGATGGTGGAGAAGAAATCCACCGCAGTAAGGCTCGCTGAACTTGGCAACAAGGTGGGAAGAACGGTAAGCATCGAGGGGGAGATCGCCCAGATCAAGCAGACGAGCGGCCCGACCATCTTCACCGTTGTGGATGAGTCAGGTACCGAGAATGCCGCTGCCTTCGTGGAAGCCGGGGTGCGGGCCTATCCCGAGGCAGAGCTCGATGATGTGGTCAGGATCACAGGGGAAGTGATGCTCCGGAACAACCAGATCCAGATCGAGGCACGATCGCTTGTCATTCTCACGGGAGAGGAAGGGGAGAAGGTCCGCGAGCGGATAGAAAAGGCACTTGACCAGCGCTCGGAACCCCCTGACATCC
Organism: Methanoregulaceae archaeon; assembly: GCA_021371995.1. Taxonomy (GTDB): domain Archaea; phylum Halobacteriota; class Methanomicrobia; order Methanomicrobiales; family Methanospirillaceae; genus UBA9949. The sequence continues at coordinate 13,224 of JAJFVA010000034.1, forward strand.
CGCTCCTGATCAGGAGCGATGTGCTTGAAAAGCTCAGGCCTGCGATGAGGGAGGTTGCAAAGGTGATCAGGAAGGCGGTGTTTTCAGCCCAGCCGATCATCCTCCGGCACCATGCCGATGCAGACGGGATATGCTCGGCAGTAGCGATCGAGCAGGCAGTCACAGCGCTGATCAGGGAAACGGGAGGCGATTTTGATGCCGACTACTATCTCTTCAAGCGGGCCCCGTCAAAAGCACCATTCTACGAGATCGAGGATATCACCCGGGACCTCGACTTTGCCTTAAAGGACCATGTCCGGTTCGGGCAGAAACTCCCCCTCATCCTCCTGACCGATAACGGGTCGACTGAAGAGGATCTCCCGTCGCTCAAGATGGCACAGGTATACGGGCTTCCGATTGTGGTCGTGGACCACCACCACCCCGACGAGATAGTGGACCAGTACCTTGCCGGTCATGTAAACCCGTACCATGTTGGCGGGGATTTCGGGATTACCGCGGGAATGCTCGGGACAGAGGTTGCACGGCTCATCAACCCGGCAGTTGGAGAGAACATTAAGCACCTCCCATCCATTGCGGGGGCAGGCGACAGGAGCGAAGCACCGGAGCGGGGACGCTATTATGATCTCGTCAGGGACACGTATACCGAGCAGGACTGCAAGGATATCGCCCTCTCCCTTGACTACGAGCAGTTCTGGCTGAGGTTCAATGACGGCCGCGAGATTATCAAGGACATCCTGAACCTGTCGGGCGCAACAGATCGCCATAAAAAACTGATCCCGCTCCTCGTGGAGGGGGCAAACGCCCTGATTGCGGACCAGATGAATGCCTGCATGCCCCATGTCCGGCACCAGACGCTTCCAAACGGGGCAGAGCTCTTCCGGATCGATGTCGAGATCCATGCCCATAAGTTCACCTTCCCCCCTCCCGGAAAGACATCAGGCGAGGTGCATGACCGGCTCTGCCAGAAATATGCCGGGTCCCCTGTCGTCACCATCGGCTTTGGTCCGGACTTTGCTGTACTCCGCTCGAAAGGGGTGATGATGAACATCCCGAAGATGGTCAGGGAGCTCAGGGACGAGATCCCGGGCGGCGGTATCAGTGGTGGAGGACACCTCGTTGTCGGGAGCATCAAGTTTGTGGAAGGAATGCGCGAGAAGGTCCTGGAAGGGTTGATCGAGAAGATCTCACGGGTGCCTGCCGGTCTCTGATACCCTCTTTTTTTCTGTCTGTCTTGGTGATGAGGGGATATTATAATTTTCACCATCACTCTTACCATCAATGTACGATTGAAACCTGTGTCGTGCTTATAGTCCCAGAATCCAGGGCTGAAAAGTGATACTGCTATTTTCTTCAAAGTGAAGAAAAGATCCTGAGACCTGAACTGTTCAATTGCGTTATGGAAAGACGCTAACAGCGGCGTTGGGGGTGAGCCAAAGGCGAAAGCCCCTTGAGCTCCAGAATCATACAGAGCCTTGTATCAATAAAAAAAATGGTCCTTGAACTACCACGTACCCTTCATGGCTACATCCGTTCCTGGTTTTCCCTGTCATCCCCGTTTCGAATGAGCTCATGGGTTTGTTGATATAACCTTTTGGTAAGTGCGAATAATTTCGCAGTTAAACGGGTTAAATCGGGAAAAGGGCCTATTTAAATGCTTTGTCCTTGCCATGAGAGATGGGTAGATATTTATACTATCTCATGACAACTAGATCTCACACTGCTGAGGTGACACACGAATGCCATCGGGAACAATCCGAGACAAATACAATGAAACCCAGCACAGGATCGTCCACTACCTGCTGGGGGGTCTCTCGAAAGGGAAACACTACTTCAAGTCCAAGTACATCGCAAAGGAGCTCGGTCTCTCTGCAAAGGAGGTAGGCACCAACATGGCCATCCTCTCCGAGATATGCCAGGAGCTTGCGATCATCAAGTGGAGCTATTCAAACAGCACGACCTGGATGGTAACATCCAAAGGGGTCTAGAACAATCATCATCTCATTTTATGGCTAAGATTGCACAGATCGAAACGGTCATCGAGTTCGTGGCCACCATCAATGAGCAGAAAGACTGCCTGATGTCCCAGGATAAGACCCAGGATAACCCCGAATGCCTCTGGTTTAATATCGACGTGCCGAAAGGGCACGGGATCAGGGCAGGGGACAAGGTCCGGGTCATCATCGAAAAACTCTGACCATTTTTCAGGGATCGTTGTACGCGGAAGATCCCAAAAACAATTTTCAAGGAACCCTGTATCCTGATTCTGGTTCCGGAATCGATAAAAAAGGACCAGACTTTCGGGTCACGAAAATGAATCCGTCCCTGATCCGACCCTGTCGCATCATGGGGATGCTACAGCGGCGGGGTAATCGGAAGGTGAAACCCCGAAAAGAGCTTTATATCCGGGACAGGGATCGTATCTTCAGGGAAAATCAGCGGTTGATATGCCTTGATACGAATCTCATTATCGATCCATCATTCCACCAAAGTGCGACCCTTTCCTGATGCGATCTCCAGGCAACCTGCCCCGCATTTCTGCAGAGTGCTGGCACAAAAAGCTCTCGTTCTCCGGAGCATAAAGAGAAATTACATAAGTGATCCTTACAAATACCATAAGAGCGGGGCCATAGGGTAGCCTGGCCATCCTAGGAGACTGGGGGTCTTCTGACCTGCGTTCAAATCGCAGTGGCCCCATTCGGTATTTTTCTGTAAGCGGTGTTCCCTGTCCATGAAATTCGATGACCGTTGTGTAGATTGCCTCCTCTCCCGCGTCATGCTCGAATGCCGGCTCTGTGGTGCGACAGATTCCCGTTCAGAGGAAGTGATTGCGGCGTGTGCAGCCCTCATCGAAGAATTAAGAGGCCGGCCTCTCCTTCACCCGCAGATCGCAAGCGCCATGCACCGTAAGGCGTACGCGATGCTCGGGAGTGATGACCCGTTTCTCCCGCTCAAGGAGGAGAGTGACCGGATTGCCCGCGAGGTATGCCGTGCAGAGCGGGGACGGCTTTCGGGGTTCCGTGACTTCGTGCTTGCGAGCATCATCGGAAACACTTTTGACTACGGGGTCAAGGGTCACCAGGTGACCGGTGACTTTCTCGGCTATTTCGAGCAGGAATTTGCCGCCGGGCTTGCAATCGATGACACGGACCGGATCTATGAAAAGATAGACCGGGTGGTCTATTTTACCGATAACTGCGGGGAGATCGTCTTTGACCGCTTACTCCTTGAGTACCTGTACCGGCAAGGGTCCCGTATCACCCTCGCCGTCCGCGAAATGCCTGTCCTGAACGATGCGACGATGGCCGAGGCCCGTGCTCTTCATCTCGACCGGTTTGCAGATACTCTCACTACCACGGGATGCGGGTGCGAGCTCGGGGTTCGCCTCGACTGTATGCCGCCGGAACTTTCGAAGGCCGTCGAGGACTGTACCCTCATCATCGCCAAAGGGATGGCAAACTACGAGTCACTTTCAGAGTATAACGGGCTTCCTCCCGTCGCCTTCCTGATGGCCGCAAAATGTGACCCGATCGCAGAAGAGGTCGGTGTCAGGCGGGGATCCAAAGTGGCGATGCTCAGGGACAGGAACTGAAAAGGGATTCCTACGCCGGAAATTCCCCCTGATGACACAATACCCGGGATTTGAACCAGATGGGATTCCCTTCAGAGTACCGGCCGGTAATGGTATGGGCCGATGAGGGCGGGCCCCGAAGCAATTACCTCTGCAATCAGCGGCCCGAAAAGGACACCAACCAGGATACCTGCCGTGATGAGAGAGAGGAGTATTGAGATCAGGGCTTTTCCAAACGAAACCTGGTGGAGCTCCTGGACCCCGATGATCCCGATCACAACCGACCAGATCGACGCGGCAAACGCCCCGATCACGGGGATCCAGCCGATCAGCATGGTCGGGGTGAGGTAATAAAATGCCGTTTTTATGGTCTTTTCCACTCCTCTCTTTCCGCATATCAGGATGATCCAGAGATGGAGCCATAGCGCGTAGGCGAGGGCCATGACCAAGGACAGGACCAGGATGATACAAAAGGAAAGCACGATATTCCCGCTCCCAAAGCCAAGCCCGAAAAGGACAAGGGCGGGGTGCTTGGAGATAGCGATCCCGGTGATCAGAGTGGAAAGGAGCGTATAGATAATCGAGATGACAATAAAATAGATCATGGTATCCCGCAGGTCTTCATCCCGGACTTTCCAGAATGCTTCACTGGGGCTGAAGAGAAATCCCCGTATTTTGTCGGGGATTGAAAACGTCATCGCAGTATACCTGCGCTTTTTTTGATCATATACTTAGCGAACAGAAAAGCTGCCCTCCCCTCCTACTCTCTGATTCCCGGTTCCTCTGCCAGCTCTTTTGTCCGCATCAGCGCTCTCACTGCATCGTTCTTTTTCTGGTCGACAGCAGAGGTTACAAGAAAGTCCCTGAATTCCCGCATTTCGTCCGGGGGAATCCTGCCTCCTGCGTCACTGCATACGGTCTCCCATGTCCGGTCCGGGAAGTAGAGGGATACCGCGATCGCTTCCAGGAGGTCGGCCCCCTCAGGTCCCAGCACCCCTGCCTTTTCTGCGGCCCGCAAAGTGCACCGTATGTTGATGAGCGGCTCCGAGAGTGCAAGGAAGGTCTCCGGATCATACACCAGTGCGACCTCGTCATCAGAGGTGAGGATGCCGTCCCGGTAAAGCCGGTAGATCTCCCCCACCCCCTCCATCCCCAGGGTATCAAGTTCTGCCGCACGGAGCGCCCCCATGGAAGATGCCCCGATTACGCGGACCCCCTCTGTGAGGGCACCAAGGATCTCACGGTGTCCTACTGAACAGTCCTGGAAAAAGACCCCGTCAATCAGCGTGATGATGCGGGCTCCATCCGCTGCGGCCCTGGCGATATCCCCGCGTTTTGCAGGGGGGCGGAAATCGGCGTTGAGCAGGCGTCCGGCTGCTTCCGGATCAAGGCTTGGACCGAGAAAGACGACGATTTCGTGCCTCATGGCACCTCCTGCCGGTCCGCTCCTGGTCCATGGCAAAGACCTCGAGCCCGGGCACGATCACCCGGACAACCGGTACTCCAATCGTCTCATGCGTGAGGTTCACCACGATCACTCTCGGAAGGCCTGCCTCAAAAAGCCTCTGCCGGGAAAGGGTGATATCATCCAGAAAATCGTTGGTATCAAACGACGGGATTTCAGCAAATTTCCTGCTTTCAGCAGAGGAGAACCAGTACCGGTTCATCCTCTTTGTCCTCTCGTACCCCATTATCTTCCTGACGTCGGCAACAGTGGTATCTTCCCGGGCACCATGGATCTGGGTGAGCCTGCTCTGTGCCACCTCGGTCAGTGCCCGGAGCACGGCGATCCGTGCGCTGGTATGGGTACCCATGCCAACGGTGAGGAGGGCAGGATCCTTGAGCAGGGTGTCGTCAGAGATGGCGGCGATGGTCGGGATGCCGATGTCGCTCGTGATGTCCTTGACCGTGACATCAACCCCTGCCGCCCTGAACCGGGAAAGAAGGCTTTTTGCGAGAGGGTCATCGATCTCCTGCACCTGCGGCCCGGTATCCCGTGTTGCTTCAACGAGGGACCAGGCATCTCTCTCGATGATCTCCATGAGGGCATGGAAGACCGCCTCTTCAATCGTATTGCCTGAGGCGAGACCGTTTGTCGATGTCCGGAAGAGCTGGGGATATGCGGAAGGCAGGGGATGGAAGACAGCACTGGCCGGAACGAGGATATCTTCCTTCGCACCAAGGTCATATCCCGAGACCCAGGGGATGGGGGTATCCGGGTCCATTCCGGCAGGGAGGATGAGGCTTGCAGGGTCAATGGTGACAGCCTCTTCCCTGATCCGGGAATACCGTTCAATCCTAATGTCGCGGCGGTGTACCTCAGCCGAGAACCGCTCGATCCCCTCCATCATTGCCGAGACCTTCGCCTCTTCAGGGGTTGCTCCCTTGCCATTGTATACCGAGACTGCTCCCTGTCCTGCAGTCGGCCGGATACTTGAAAAGACCGGGATCCCGATCCGGTCGAGGTTCGTGATATCAGCGACGCGGGTGATCCCGGCGGCAGGGAGGAGTTTTTCCACCCGTAAAAGTGTCTCTTCCGGGGAGACTGTCCGCTGGGTATCGCTGGTGTAGACTTTCCTGCAGGGTGAGAGTATCATCGGGTGGTTGCCTCAGGGGTACTGGTACAGGAAAGGTTGGCCCGTCTGCGAGATGAGTCTTTTGTTGAGAGGAGGATCTCTGGGGAATTTCTCTCCCTCCCCGTGGTTCAGACCGCGGTGATGCTGAAGAGGTAGGGGAGCATGATCAGGGAGAGGAGGATTACGATCATGAGGGTGGAGATGAACGTGACCACGTACATGGAATATTTACTGATTCCCCGTCGTTCAAAGAGACGGTCGACCCCCTCTTTCAGGATGTAGCCCCCGTCAAGCGGGACCATGGGGATGGCATTGAAGATCCCGACACTGATATTGATCCACCCGCACCAGAAGAGGAAATGAACCAGTCCAAAGAATCCTGCGAAGGGAACGATGTAAAACTGCTGTGCGTCCGTGTCAAATGCAAGGATCCGGAGGGGGTTTCCAAACCCGGCAATATCAAAGGGGACCGTAAGGAACCTGAGAAATCCCACCGGGGATATGCTCTCTCCGATGCCATCCAGTACCAGTGCCGGATCATAGTAGGTGACCCCCATAAAACCGGAGGTCCGGTTCCCGAGCCCTTCCGGCCACTCCGACAATATCAGCTGGTAATCGCTGACGGCCCCGTCGTGCTCGATCGTGAGGGTGAGGGGATCGCCCGGGCGGCTGGCGTTCAGGAGGGCAGATACATCGGCCGGGGAACTGACAGTGTTCCCGTTCACTGCCTGGATGAGCGAGAAGCCGGGGACTCCTGCCTGCTGTGCAGAATAGTTCTGGTATACGCCCCCGATGACCGGACCCGTCACCGGCATGACAAGACCCATCAGGAGGATCATGGCAAGAAAACAGGCACCCCCGATCACAAGATTGTTCGTGATCCCGGCGCCAAACATCCGGATCTTCTTCATCCCTTTCGTCTGGTTGAGCTCTTCTTCGTCAGGTTCGACAAAGAACCCGATGGGAAGGACAAAGAGCAGCGCCCCGATGCTCTTTACCCGGATGTTCTCGACGCGGGAAAGGATGCCGTGCCCGAACTCGTGGACGGCGATCGTGATCACGAATGCCAGCCAGACAGCGATGGTGGAGGGTATATATTCGTTCAATCCCGGGATGAGCAGGATGTTCTGGGGGGCATAAATCCCGGTGGGAGGGGGCCGTACCGCGAAGGTATAGGTGAGCGATAAAAAGAGAAGGATGGTCATTGCGACCGATATGACGATGACCATGACAACGCCGAACGTGGCATACAGCCGGAGGAAGGAGGAGTATTTCCTGAACCGGTCAAAGAAGCCCACTTTCATGGATTTTATTGCAATTATCGGGCCATAAAAAGCGATATGATCCGAAAAGTACCCTTTCTGCCTGATGATCAGCGCGATCACTCCGTAGAGAGCGACGACTGCCAGGAGTACAGGGAGCCAGTCCATTCTTCAATTATGGGTGAGACGGGGTGATAAAAATGCTTACACAGGAAAAAGGGTTGTATTCCTTGTTTCCGGGATTTCTCTTCTTCCTCATCGCGGTGGCGTTACCTCCTTGGAGATTAGCGATAGGTATACAGATCTGCAAGGGTTTTTAGGACAGGTGGAACGAGTTCTGATGAAAGAATGAAAAAAGCATCTTCCGGGAATCCCGAAGAACCGGCAGGGTTCGCTTGATCAGGATATCAAGAACAGAGCATCCCTGAACCAGGGTGATTGCGGCGGGAGGGGAATCCCGCATGAGGGAGGTCATTTGTCCCCTGAAAAAAAAGGGAGCTCCACCTGCTCGGCACGGCAGATGATCTGCCGGGTGGTCTCCCAGGAGGCGCGTGCAATGGGAGGCGGGCGGCCATGCCCCTTAATGTAGTTCTCGAGGAATGCAACCGTCGTCCCGTCGGATGGATACCCGCTTCCAATCTCGCCATACTCGTCAGCAAGTTCGCCGATCAGACGGTCACGGACCACTTTTGCCACGATCCCTGCGGCAGAGACAACAGGAATGTTCACATCGGCATGGTGTTTTGCGATCACCCGGCAGGGAAAATTGAGGTGGGATGAGACCGCATGACCGTAGCGGGATGCAATCACATCGCAGGCATCCACGTACGCGATCTCCGGCATGAGCTCGCGGATAACATCGGCATGGGCCCGGGCCATCAGCTGGTTCATGGTCATCGAACGCCGCCCGGAATCGATCTGTCCGGCGTCAATGATAAGGACAGTATACACCACGCGTGAGGTTATCCGGCCGAAGAGATCGGTCCGCGCTGCGGGGGTGAGTGTCTTTGAGTCACGCACCGGGATGGTTTCAAGATCCGTATCTGATTCGCAGCCGACTGCAGCAACCACGAGCGGGCCGAGGACTGCTCCCTTCCCTGCCTCATCGACCCCGGCAAACATCAGATCCCAGATATGATGCGCAAGTTATTTCAATGGCGATGATGGTAACCCCACTCTATGTACATCATCATCGTGGGCCTGGGCGGTATAGGAAGGAGCCTTACGATACAGTCGGTGGAGCACGGTGACAACGTCGTGATCATCGACCGTGACGAGCAGCGCTGCAGCGACATGCTCGAGCATTACGATGTCCTTGCGATCACCGGGAACGCCACCGACAAGGTTATCCTCGAGGATGCCGGGATCGACCGTGCCGATGCACTGGTGGCGACCACGAGCGATGATTCGGTCAACCTGATGACCTGCTGGCTCGCCAAGCGGTTCAAGGTGCCGAATGTTGTCTCGATTGTCAACAATGTAGAGCACTCGGACCTTTTCAAGGAAGTCGGGGTGAAGATCAGCGAGAACCCGGACGAGCTCGTGGCCTCGCGCCTGTATTACTGGGCAAGGAACCCGATGCTCCAGCAGCTCGCCTCCATTCCCGGGGGGACCATCTTTGAAGTCGTTGCAGAGAAAGGAGCCCCGATCGTAGACCACGAGATCCGGGAGCTCAAGGTGAAGGACTTTGTCTTCATCGCGATCCGGAGGCTTGGTGGAGAGCTGATCATCCCGAGCGGGACCATAAAAATCCGGCCGGGAGATACGATCACGGTCTTTACGAAAAAAGAGGCTGAGATCGAGACACTCGAACTCCTCAACCGGCAGCTCAGGGTTCCTGCTGCGTAACACCGCGATCCTGGAGAGAGAACAGGATTACCCCCATACATTTCAGCCACCATTTTTTTCAATTTTTCAGAAATCCCTGGATTTATGAGAGATCCCGTGAGGGCTGCCCCCCGGTCTCCCCCCCCGTCTGTTGCGACACCCCGGGATCATCTGGCGGATTCAATCGGGGTCTTCTCAAACAGACACATTCAGTACTGATTGTTGAGGAGCTGGGTGGAAATCAGGTTCGAAACGAAAAAAGAAGGGAGATCCGGGATACCGGAATACCGGGGAAGGAGTCCTTTGAAATTACCCGATCGAAGCCTTGAGAACCGCAAGTTCGGCGACAAGTTTCGGATTCCGTTTCATCAGTTCTTTTACCAGGGTGAGGGTTGAGAAGTCTTTCATGTCAAGCGACCTGGCCGAGTGGATGATCGCGTTCAGCTTCTCGTCAGGGAGCTTGATCAGGTACTCCTTGATATGGTAATTCCGCTCGATTGCTTTCCCCATCGCGGAGGTCCGCCATCCTTCATCATAGGGCATCAGTGCAGCCGCATTCACCTTCCCTTTTCCGATAGCCTTTGATGCGACCTTCGCTGCGAGATCCCCGGTGAACATTGCATTATAGATACCGCCGCCGGTGAGCGGGTCCACCACCCGCGCTGCATCACCCGCGATGATCAGGCCGTCGGCAACCGTGCATGCGAGCGGGCGGCATACCGAGACGCCTCCGACGATGCATTCGATGGTCTTTCCATCCGGGAAGCGCTTCCGGACAAACCGGTCAAGGTAATCCTTTGCCCTGTGACCTTTGCCGCTCTTCTTCCCCGAGATTCCAACCCCGACATTTGCCGTCCGCTTCCCCTTCGGGAAGATCCAGAGGTATCCTTCCGGGGCAATCTCGTTTCCGAGGAAAAAGGTCGTGCATTCCTCGTCAATATCGATATCGGTCATCAGGTACTGGCACGAGCTCATGATCTCGCGGACCGGCACCGTGGTATCCACACTGCACCAGCGGGAGAACTTGGATTCGACCCCGTCCGCGGCAATGGTTATCTCCGCATGCACCTTCTTCTTCTCACCGCAGACTTCGAGAACTGCTCCCTTGACTACGCCGTGGGATATCAGGGGCGCCGAGGCCCGGGTCTTGACCATCACGTCCGCGCCAGCTTCCGCAGCCTGCCAGACGAGCTCACGGTCAAAGACCTTCCGGTCGAGGATATAGCCTACCTTGCTCCCGGCCAGCTCCGCCTCAAGCAGCATCGAGACCCCGTCCGGTCCTACGAGCTCTGCCCGTTTGAGTTCAGCCGAGATCCAACGCTCATCAGGCTCGACAAACTCTGCAAGGGCCTCCTTTCCTATTCCCTCCGCACAACGGACGGGGGCTCCAATCGCCGGGCGTTTTTCCACGAGCAGCACTGAGTGTCCCGCCCGCGCCGCGGTCCTCGCCGCGATTGCACCGGCCGGCCCGCCGCCGATTACGAGCAGGTCATAGGTTGCCTTCATCCTTCACCTCCAGGGCCCCAACCGGGCATACCTTGGCGCAGATGCCACAGCAGGTGCACTGGTCATCCACTTCGAGGTACGTATCGATCAGCTCAAGCGCACCTTCGGGACATACCGAAACGCAGCACCCGCAGTATCCGCAGACATCACGATGAATCTCAAGCATCCCTCAAGTATAGGGATGGTTCAGCCATAATCTTTTCTTCGGGGAACATTGGAAAATCCGGACGGATCTTTTCGTTTTTTCCTTAAAAGAACGAAAAAGAGCCGTAACGCCCTCCCCCTCCGGGGGAAAGCCGTACCTTCCCCTCCCGGAACGAGTCAATGGCTTGCGCTACGCTGAAATCGATCGCAGCAAGATCTGCAACAGGAGTTGCCGTCAGTACCTGGATCTCATCTCCTCCGGCAGCGATAAACCGGTCATAGAGCCGTGTGCACCCCCGTGTCTGAAGAGTTGAGCAGCCGAGGACATGACGGATAATCTCTGAAAGGGGGATGATATGCAGGTAAGGAGGTCGCGGGGAGGGAGGGGTATCCGCAAGCTCGAGAGCACGATCATACACCCCCTTCTTGATCCGTCCCCTGTCGTCAGGACACCTCCACTGCAGTGCTTCAGCAGCAGAGGGGATATACTGGCGGTAGCAGCGGGTGCATGCGGTCCGGTTATACTTCCCCTCTTCAGGGAAGAACCCTGCATTCATCGTGATGGTCCCGTTCCGGATGCTCTCCATCACACCCCCGATCGTCTTTTTCCCGACCCTGATCCCGGTAAACTCCCTGCCAAGCTTTGCCGGGTCAGGGCTGTGCGCATCGGAGTTTGAGAGAAACGGGATGCCGGCAAGATCTGAGATGCCTGCCCCGTAACTGCTTTCGGCCGACAGCCCGAGTTCGAGGAAGTCCGGCCGCTCTTTTCCATAGCATCCGGAGAGGCGGTCGAATGCTGCATACAGTGATGTCCAGGGAGTGAAGGCGTGGGCGGGACCGATGAGGCCGGAGAGGTCATGGACCAGCCCCGCAATCTCACTCCCGGGGATCCGGACATGGGGTCTCCCGGTCTTTTCCAGGTTTGTGCCATGGGGAGCAAGATCCGCGGCAAGCTGGTCAAAACGCTCAAAAGAGTCGAGGATGATCAGGTGATGGACCCGATCCTGGTCTTCCACCTCTGCCGTGGGAACGACAAGAACATTGTCATCCTCCGGAGGACTTTTCCAGAGTGCCCGCCAGCCTGCATGGAGAGCGTCTCCGCTTCCAAGAACCCCGATCCCTTTCCTCCTGCATCCTTCGATCAGGCAGTCAGGGAGCATCCGTGACGAGGATGCGATGGAAAAACAGGAATGGATATGCAGGTCGCAGAAGAGCTCCAGGCTCATACGATGTAGCGGAGCTCGTCATCCTGTGACCCCCGCTCCCCGTCAATCAGCTTCTGGAGCACGTGCTCCATCTCGCATGCCCGCTGCTCGAGCCTTGTCGGATCAATCTCGATCGCAAGGAGCGTGGTGAGGACTTTCAGGAGACTTGCAGCGCTCCTCGGATCCACGAGATACCCCGAGGTCTCCCCCATAAGGCAGACCCCCTCGATCCCCCGGGAAATACCGAGCCCGAGGAGAAGCCCTGCCGCACCGATGATACCGCCGCCGGGCTCGTCTCTTCCGACGATTCCTCCCGCAGCCTCGATCATCCCGCGGAGATCCGGCCGGTTGACAGCGCCAAGTACCCTTGGCTCATCAACAAGGTGCCCGACCCCGTAACCTCCCAGGGTATACACGCGGGAAACCCCGCATTCGGCTGCAATGTCAAGGTAGGCGTCGGCAAGAAGGTAATGACCCTCGCTCGATGTTGCCTGGTAGTCTCCAACAAGGAAGAGGAACCGGTGCGTCTCTCCTGCATAGTAATACATCTCGTTGTTGGCCAGCCGAACCGTCCCGTGCTCGTCGATGATCACCTGGGGCGGGAAGAAGATCGAATGGATCTCGGCAACTTTTTCCGCCCCGAGTTCCTGGATCATGTGCTCGGCGACAAGTTTGCCGACATGACCGATCCCGGGAAGCCCCTCGATAAGGACCGGGGCTTTGATCTCGTCTGCGGCAACGGTATCGGAAAATTGGACTTCTATATCCTCCATCCTCTCGCAATCCTCCTGTAATTCCCGTACCGGTCCTCTGGAGAGAATGGAGCCGGGTGGGGGGTATGCGTTGCCGCACCGCAGACCGGGCAGGTGGCCTTCAGTGTGTAGCTGGAATCAGCGGGGCAGCGCCTGATTCTTCCCTTCATACCGTCTTTCCGGACTTTGGTTTCTTGATGAATTTTCCTTCTCCGCCGGACCGTTCAAGGACACCGATGGCTGCAGCGGCAGCCTTCTCGATGGCCTTCTCTGCCTTCTTGTAATCAGGGGCAGTAACCTTGATCCGGTAGGTCGGGGCGCCAAGATACGTGAGTTCGATCTCGGCATCAGGGATCTTCGGTTCGGCACTCCGAAGAGCTCTCCGGATGATATTGACTCCGTCAGGTTTCGTTGAAGTGAGGACGAGGTTTCCGGCAACGGTGACCCGGGGAACCTTCACGTTCTCTCTTGCGACGTTCGAGAGTGCCCCGATAGCCTTTGGGGAAAGGCCGGTCTTTTTCAGCGGATCGGTACCCTCTGTCACAATCTCCTCGAAGACCGAGTAGAGATCGCCGTATTTTTTGATAAGGGCTGCCTCGATCGTTTCCGGAGTCTCTCCCGAGGCCTCTGCGGCAAATCCTATCCACTTGCGTGCCTTGGATTCATTCTTCCACTCGCGGATCTTCTCGCGCCGCTGGTGGTCATTCACGTCCTTTAATGAGAGATCGATATGCCCGCGGCTCCGGTCCACGTGGAGCACCTTGCAGACAACTTTCTGCCCCTCGCGGATATGGTCGCGGATGTACTTGATCCACCCGGTGGCGATCTCAGAGATGGGGATGAGCCCCTCGCGGCCCGGGTATTCGTCCAGGGATACAAACGCTGCAAAGTCCTTGATGTCCCTGACGGTGCAGACCACCAGTTCTCCTGCCGCCGGCCACGGTTGTTCGCTCATCGCTTCTCTCACTCAAACGTTTCCAGTATCTCTGCTTTTACCTGTGCCTTGCCGCCGGTAGGCTCAGCAAGGACCTTGCTGCAGACCACGCAGTTGACCACGGTGCATGCCTTCTCAAAGACGACCTGCTCATTCTCGCAGTCCGGGCATTTTACCTTGACAAACCTGCTCCGGTTCGCTCGTGCCTGTTGTACCATTTCTATCACTCCGTAAGCTCAAACTTGCCTGCTCGGAACCCTGCACGCAGGTGTGCCTTTCCACAGGTCTTGCACCGGTACCTTACATTGATCTTCTTTGTGGGCTTGTCCCCACCCGGGACTTTTGAAAACTTGCCCATGTTGCCGATGCTTCCCCGCCGCGCCTTCTGGCGGTCGATCCAGTGGAGGCCGGTGGTCTTGGCTTTCTTGACCTTCTCCACCTCATGGGTCTGGTGATTCCTGCAGAATGGGCAGTATGTTTTGAATTTCACTGGCATTTTCATGATATTTTCCTCATGCTACCGGATAGCGAATATCAGTATTATTTGCCCGGATTGATATTTAAGACTATGTTGCGTTCACACAACACTTCGGCGTTCCGGGCCGGCATGGTCACAAGGTCCTCGTGCCTGAGCTGATAGATCCTGCCGTCCACGCCCATAAAAGGCTCCATGTCGGCAAGGACACGGGAGAGTACAAACTCAGGGACTGCCGACACCTCTTCGAGAATTTCTTCACAGGACTCTCCGGGTATCGTGGCAGGGTGCCCCGGCCGTGCAACCGTGGTGGAGGGGATCAGGCGGCAACGTGAATGACCGATCGCAAGCACGATCGCATCGAACATTTCCCGCTCTTCATTGAGCATCCGTTTCAGTTCCTCCCGGTCGATATAGTGGCCCTCCTCCTGGTTCCGTGCAAGGGCGAGTATCTTTTCAGTGCGGAGCAAAAAGAGATCCTGGAGCGTCTCCCTGATACTGCTCACCCGCTCTATCAGGATCCGTGCCTTGTCAGAAAAGGGGTCTTCATTTGCATACACCTCAGAGAGAAGACTCTCAAGGTCCTTTCCGGTGGATTCGTAGAGATCCTGGGGAAGATGCAGGAGCCTTCCGGTCTCCCGCTCCGAGATCAGGATCGTCCGGAGCTCATCCAGGTGCACGGGCTGTCTCACCCCCGGCAAGTTCGGCCAGGCCCCGGCAGCAGAGGAACACGGCAAGGGCTTCCGGTACCCTGCTCTCTCCTTTTTCAACCTGGTGCACGGCCCCGAGAAGGGGCATCGTGACCGGTCGGCTGCAGTCCACCCTGACGGGACGTGTTCCGAAGATGACTGCGTCATTCAGGGGATCGAAATCAGGGAGGTCACGAACCGGGACCGGGGTGACGCGGAAACCGCTCCCTCCATGGAGCGAGGAGGGAAGCCGGATCAGGCGCTTGGTATCGGTGGTGACCGGTTCATCGGCGAGGGCTGCTTTCTTCTGCAGGATGGAGAAAAACGTACCTTCCTTTGCTGCCGAGAGCGCTTTGATCACCTTCCCGGTGGCAAAGTCCCTGAGGTTAACTCCCGAAGGATTACTCTGCAGGGCAGACCGCAGGTCGCGGCTCCGTTTCATGAATTCCTCTGCCGTCACCTTTCCCACCCCTTCAAGTGCGGAGAGTTCGGCGGCTGCATCCTTTGGTGTCATGCGTTCCAGTATCAGGAGGTACTCGGTCAGTGCTTCTATATATCGCTGGCGCCATCCGCGGAGTGAAGGTGAGTGGGAAGAGAGGACAATCCCGGGATCAAGCCCTATCCCGCAGACATAGTCCACAATCTCCCTCCGTTCAGCACTTCCAAAGCCCCTCACCGAGATATCCCGTATATGGATATGATAGCCTCTCCCCCCGGAAAAGACAAGGTAAATTTCTTTTTCGTCAAATCCGAGCTCACTGGTGAGCATCCCGATCAGTTTCTCTGTCTCCTCCCTGACACGGGCAAGCATCATCTCGTAGGGTCCGCGCACGATGTGATCGGCATCGAGGTCGAAGATGAGATCGGCACCAAGCCATTCTTTTTCACCCATGGTGGGCGCATGCGGCATGCCGTAGTAGGCAGATGAGTAGTACAGGTGAGCAGGTGCCACGCTCCTCGCGTATTCGAAGAGTTCCGCTTTGCCGGGGTAGCCGATGTGCCGCCGCATCCGGATCTCTGGGTACCCCGGGTCAAAAAGGACAAACGCCCACTCCCGCTGTTCCACCGAAGGGGGAGCACTAAGGGGGGCTGTCTTGTAATAGTCGGCAAACCTCTGGCGGAGAAACTCGATCGTGGCCGCTTTCATGGCAGTTCCTTTACCATGTACGGACCCCTTCGCTCATAGCCATGCCGGCGGTAGTAGGGCCTGACCCCTATCCCGCTCATCACCGCGATCCCGCGGTATCCCTCTCCTGCCGCTGCCTCTCCGGCAGCGTCCAGGAGTTCTTTTCCAATTCTCCGGTGCTGCCGCTGGTCAGGTGACGGCATGCTGCCAAGCGGGACAACGCTTCCGTAGACATGGAGTTCACGGAGGAGTGCTGCACCTGCGATCTCCTCCATCATGCGTTCTCCCCCCGTCCGGAGCCGGGCAAACCCGATCAGGGAATCCCCGGAAACAGCGGAGATGAAGTGCTCTTCCCCGCCCACTGCCTCGTAGCGGAGTGTCCGGATCCCGTACGGTCCCTCCGCAGGGAAACGCCCGACCTCCCTGCAGCGGATACACCTGCACCTCCCTCCCTGATCTTTCAGCCGCTGCTGGCAGAGCTGCCGGAAGTTGCTGTGGCGGGAACCGGCAACGATCAGCTTCGCCGGGATATCGCGCTGGATTCGCTGGAGGCGGACATACTCGGGGAGGAGGGACTTTCCATATGCGACAAGATCGATCAGGGCATCTTCGTCGTAGGGGGCGTAGTCTCCCGAAAGAAAGAGCTGTTCGATCTCCGAGCCGGGCGTCACGAGGGTCGGGTAGATCTTCAAAAAATCCGGCCGGAACGATGGGTTTTCAAAGAGCTGTTCAAACATCCGGCGGTCCTTTTCGATCGTGCTCCCCGGGAGGTTCGGCATCACATGGAACCCGACCTTGAGGCCGGCGTCACGGGCGATACGGTTGGCGGCGACCGTATCTTCCGTGGTGCATCCCCTGCGGTTGAAGGCGAGGAGAGCATCATCAACCTGCTGCACCCCGAGCTCGACCTTGGTCACCCCGAGGGAAAGCATTCGGCGGACGTGCTCTTCTCTGCACCAGTCCGGCCGCGTCTCAAAGGTGATCGCCACGCATCGCACGGGCGCGTACTCATTCTTCCTGAAGATGGCGGCGGTGTCTTTTCCGCCAAAGCCTCCCCTGTATTCGTTCATTGCCCGGATGCACGAGGCAACAAACCATTCCTGGTAGTCCGGGGACCGGGCCGTCATGGTCCCTCCCATGACGATCAGTTCCACCTTGTCTGTGTAGTGGCCGAGCAGCTCGAACTGGCTGAGCCGGGCAGCCACCTGGCGGTACGGATCATAGCCATGCTCCCGTGCCCGCAGTGCCGCAGGCTCCTCGCCGGTATAGGACTGCGGGGATGCATACGGGTGGTTGGGACCTCCGGGACAGGGGAGACACTTGCCGTGCGGGCAGGGGAAGGGAGAGGTCATCACGGCGACAGGAGCCACCCCGGAAAGGGTCCGGGTCGGCTTGACGAGAAGGAGCGAACGGAGGAACGGCCGCTCTTGCGGCAATGCTGCAGCAAGGAGTGCCGAGTTCTTTGGGACGGAGTCGAGCCGGTATCTCCTGCAGACCTCAATTTTCAGCCTCGTAATATCGGAAGGGGTGAGATCCCGCGAAAAGAGGAGGTCGATAATTTCCCGGTGGATGTCCGGATTGCTCATAAAAGAGTTATTGCTCGACGGCAACCTTCTCCGGCGCCATCTCGCTCGTGACTTTCACGACAGGTCGCTGGGCATGGATGTGCGACACAATCTCCTCACCCAGTGTGAGAATGGCGTCCTTGTGGCATTTCTTGTTTTTGTGGATGTGGACAGGAGAAATTTCAAGGGAAGAATAACGTTTTATGGGGATTTCTTCGTTGGTGATGCTTTCGTAGAATTTTTTGATGTGAATCATCAGCATGTGGAGATGGAGTAACTCTTCCTTTTGCACACTATCACCTTTCTTCACGTCACTTCTTATTTCAGGAACGTGATATATTTTTTTGGTGAAGTTTATATCCAGCTTTTACATGCGGCCGGGACCCTCGTAGGACTGGCAATTGGGGACGCTTTTGGTGCGCCCCTTGAAGGCATGTCTCCTCCGGTGAGAAAAGTCAGGGATATGGAGTATTCGTATCAGCGGGGCCGTAAAGCGGGTGTTTTTACCGATGACACCGGGCAGGCCCTTGCCGTCGCCCGTTCGCTCACCCGATGCCGGGGTTTTTCGCCGGAGGACATGATGGCGGAGCTGGTCGCCGCATATCTTTCGGACCCCGGTGTGTACGGCCCGACCTCCCGGAGGGTTTTTGACCTCGTGCTCCTCGGCATGGACCCCCGGAAGGCAGCCCGGGCGGCACATGAGATCAACGGGCAGAGCCGGAGCAACGGGAGCGTGATGCGGGGCCCGCCAATCGGCGTTTTTTATACCGGTCCGATGGTCGAGACCTGCAGCATGGCATGCTCCCGCCTTACCCACTATGACCCGGCAGCAGGCGCCTGTTCTGCGTTTGTGAACCGCATGGTGAGCGAACTCTGCCGGGGAAAAGGAAAGAGGCAGGCATATCTGCGGGCCCTCTCCTGCTGCCGGAATGACGAGGTCGGTGAAATGCTCGGGAGGTTCCGGTGCTACGACCCGGTCCCGGGCCTTGACTGTCTTCTCGCAACTCATGCCGCACTCGCGGCATTCATGGAAAACGATACCTTTGAAGACACTCTCCTCTCAGCAGTGAACCTGGGCGGCGATGCGGATACGGTCGGGGCGATTGCCGGCTCCCTTGCCGGCTCCCACTACGGCCTCGGGTCAGTTCCGCGCCGCTGGCTTTCCGGGCTGCACGGCCTTTCGCGGGTAACCTCCGCAGCATGGAACCTGTGGGAGGTAGCGAGGGAGTGAGGAATAGATCTCATCTGTCTTCGGAGAGGTATCACCAGCAGAACCCTTGGGGGAGGAAGGGGCGTTATGCTGACTATCAACACCAAGGGAGGGGCGTATTGGAATCAGAAGCTCTCTTTTTGTCACTATCTTGCGGGGGCTTTCGCCCCCACACCCCCACAGATGTACCCCGCCGCCCCCTGAGGGCTTCCTGCCGGCGGGATCATGGCCGTCTTCTGGAATTGATGATTCCGACGTTAAGTGCCGGAATTGTGGAGCTGTTCGCCTCGATTATTACCATAAGGATTGATACCACCCGCATTAGAACAATATGATACTACTTTCCAAAAGAGCAAGAGATAAAAAAACTGGTACAATATACCGTCCTATCGCATATGGGGGAAGCCTCAGCGGCGGGGGTGAGCCAAAGGCGAAACCCCCGGGAACGTCGGATCAATTACTTTGATAAAAGGCAGTTAAAAATGCCTCTAGGTAAAAGCAGACTCACACCGGCATGAGCTCGACAAACTGCAGGCTCCGTCCCTTTTCGCAGCGCTCGGGGGCATTTCCTATCACATCGACAACGATGTATTTTTCCCTCTCGATGATCCCGTCCGGGCGGCAGAAGGGATAGTTCGCGCACTGCTCCTTGGTGCACGAGCACTCGAACTGTATCTTTGTATTCTTAATTGCCATATCAGCGGAGAGGAGTGCCGGGATCGGCGATTCAACCACTTCGACGGCACGCGTTCCGTTGAGGTGCACGAGGCAGGCGTGTTCGGTCGGGCGGACTCCCACGATACGGTAGCGCCGCCCTTTCTTCAGGTTGTTGCAGGCCTTATTCAGTTTACAGGGGCTGCATTCGGAGATTGTTCCCTCGTAGATGAACTCGAGCCCGTTTTTTGCCAGTTCCTTTCCGATGAGGGTCACTTTCGGCTTGGCTTCGACCATATCTTATCACTCCATGTACAGCATCCGTATCAGGTGTTCGGCAGACTCCCGGGAGAGCCCCATGTCCAGGATGGTGAACCGCTCGGGACGTACATCCTTTGCGGCAAGGAGCGCTTCAACCGCAATCTCGTCAGGAATTCCTACATCCGCCGGGGTGACAGGGGCACCGATCTGGCGGAGAGCCTCCCGGATCTCCCTCCAGTTCCCGCCATGCAGGTACATGGTGATGATTGTCCCGATCCCGCATGCTTCACCGTGCAGGGCCTTTCCCGGCGCGAGGCGCTCCAGGGCATGGCCGAACTTGTGTTCGCCGCCGGAGCCGGGGCGGGATGAACCTGCAATGCTCATCGCCACCCCGGAAGAGACGAGTGCCTTGATGACAAACCAGGCGCTCTCTTCCTGGCATGGTTTGATCGTTTTGGCATTCTTCATCAGGAGCTCGGCAGTCATCCGGGATAAAGCGATTGCATATTCGCTGACAGGCTCCCCCCTCATCCGGTGGGCAAACTCCCAGTCAAGGCATGCCGTGTAGTTCGACATGATATCGGCACAGCCGGCCGCGAGGAGGCGGTGCGGGGCTTTTGCGATCACCCCTGTGTCGGCAACGATCGCAATGGGAGGGTGCGCTTCAAGCGATGCACTCCCCTCCGCCATCGGGACCGATGCCCGGGCAGAAGCGATCCCATCGTGGGAGGCGGCCGTCGGCACGCTGATGAACTGGCGGTCGAGGTTGTAGGAGACGATTTTTGCCGTGTCGATCACCCGCCCGCCCCCGACACCCACGATGAAGTCCACGGATTGTGCCGCTTGTTCCGCCTCCCGGATCACCTGCATGCTGATCGTCCCGGCCACAAATGAACTGACCTCGTAGTGCTCCCCGAGGAATGCCATGACCTGCTCCCCGGCAAGGTCACGGGTATGGGTGCCGGTGATCACGAGAGCGGATCGCCCCAGGCGCAGATCGGAACAGACCGCCGGGATATGCGAGAGCACCCCATGGCCGATCACGACGTCCCGCGGGAGCTGCATCCACCGGGACTTCTCCGAGCCTTTCTGCTTCAGTACTTTAATACGGTCCGCGCTCATTAAGATCAGGGAATGATTAGGGATTTCATCTACAAATATTACGTAGATCCCATCGTGTACGGTCAGCCGTACAACATAGTCGACACACTCACGTATGCTCTGGTTCTGATTGTGGCGCTATATATCATTTACCGGTGGCTTTCCCGATCGAAGATCGTGCAGGTCGACAGCCGGTTCATTCTCGCCACCCTGCCCTACGTGGTGCTTGGTGGACTGCTGCGGGTTGTCGAGGATACCGGGATGATCAGCCCACCCTGGCAGTACCTGCTTATAACGCCGCTCATCTACTTTGTCCTCTTCTTTTTCACCGTGCTCGTGCTGGTATGCACGGCATATGCAGCGAAGGCCGGGCTCATCAGGAATTATGCCCTGTTCTATGCGGGGACGGGGGTAGTGGCCTGTATTGTCGTATCCGGGCTGCTGGTCTTATTCGGGCTGCAGAACGGGATCATTGCGGTCAGTGTGCTTGCCACGATCCTCGGTATGGGGGTACTTGCGACACTCCTGGTCTATGGCGCCATGCGGTACCTCCTCGGGTGGAAATACGCCGCCGATCCACTGTATCTTGCCCTCATCTTCGGACAGATGCTTGATGCAAGCGCCACGAGTTACGGGATCGATCTCCATCCCCTCGATTACATGGAGGTACATGTGGTCGGATCCAACCTGATCGAACTGACCGGTACGGCGTTTGTCATGTTCCCGCTCAAGCTGGCAGTGCTCTTCCCGGGCATCTACATTCTCGAACGCTACCGGGACGAGGGGCCCGCCATCCTGTGGTATCTTATCGTGCTCGCCATGATCACGGTCGGCCTTGCGCCGGGGATCAGGGACATGGTACGGATGGTTCTCTATGTCTGATACAGCGGGAAGCGCGGTCTTCACCTGCGTCCTCTTCGCCGCGTCCGTTGCGGCAGGGGTGGCGCTTACGGTCGGAAATCCGGAAGCAGGGCAGCAGCTGCTCGAGCTCTTCAGGGAGGCTATTCTCGGGGAGGTACTCGACAGCACCGCGCCGGTTCTTGCAGCCATGCTCTTTTTCAACAACCTGCAGGCCTGCGTGGTCATGTTCCTTGGCGGGGCATCGTTTGGGATCCTTACGGCGTTTGTGATCGTTTCAAACGGCGTTGTAATCGGGTCCATTGTCGAGCTCGTCCGCCAGCAGCAGGGCGGACTCTATATCGCAGCAGCGCTCCTCCCCCACGGGATCTTCGAGATCCCTGCGTTCATCATATCAGGAACACTCGGGTTCATGCTCGCCCGGTCGTTATGGAACGAGTGGAACCAAAAAGGGGACGCAGCGGCCGATGCATTCCGGATGGGCAGGACGTTTCTCCTCTATGTGCTGCCGCTTGTCTTCCTCGCAGCGGTCACAGAGGCATTTATTACGCCGGGAATCATAGCTTTTGTAGCCTGAGGTTTTTTGAAAATGGACGAGGATCAGGGTGCACTGCCGCAAAAAGATGATTTCAGCGGCTGGTACAACGAGCTGTTATGGCGTGCCGAGATCATGGATGTCAGGTATCCTGTCAAGGGGCTGTATGTATGGTACCCGTTCGGGTTTGCCCTCCGGAGAAACGTGTATGGGGAACTCCGGGCGCTCCTTGACTGCGACCACCAGGAGGCACTCTTTCCGCTGCTGATCCCTGAGACCGAGTTTGCAAAGGAGGCCGAGCACATCAAGGGATTCGAGGAGGAGGTGTACTGGGTCACCCATGGGGGGACCTCCCCGCTCGAGGTGAAGCTTGCGCTGCGGCCGACGAGCGAATGTGCCATCTACCCGATGTACCATCTCTGGGTCCGTTCCCATGCCGATCTCCCGCTCCGGATCTACCAGATCGTGAACACGTTCCGGTACGAGACAAAGCATACCCGGCCGCTCATCCGGCTCCGGGAGATCACGTCCTTCAAGGAAGCCCACACGGTCCATGCCACGTGGGAGGATGCGGAACGGCAGGTGCATGCAGCAATCGCCCTCTACCGGACGTTCTACGAGACGCTCTGCGTGCCGGTCATCGTCTCGAAGCGGCCGGACTGGGACAAGTTCCCGGGTGCCGACTACACGATTGCAGTCGACACGATCATGCCGGACGGACGGACGCTCCAGATCGGGACCGTGCATCATCTTGGCGACCATTTCTCTAAGACGTTCTCGATCACCTACGAGGATCTTAACGGGGAGCAGCAGTTTGCACAGCAGACCTGTTACGGGATATCCGAGCGGTGTATCGCAGCGCTGATCAGCATGCACGGCGATGAGAAGGGGCT
>JAJFVA010000001.1 GCA_021371995.1 Methanoregulaceae archaeon
AGACCGGGCCTTACCAGTTCGGGGGATACCAGTTCCAGGGGGGTAACGGCAGGACCGTAAGGGATGATGTCCCGGCCTCCCCAGCCAATGGAACCATCTATTACGGTCGTGTTTCCCTCAGTACTACCGGAACACGGACCATCCAGTGGCAGACAACTCATCAGACAAAGGACAGGAGCTATACGATCCATGTTGAACGGGGGCCGCCGGGACCAAATGGCCTTCCTGAGATCTTTTCTACCGTAACAAGATACAGCGCCGCTGAAGTGGATATCCTGGTTGAGAAGGGAGCCGTTACTATCATCGCTGAAGGGGACCACAGTTCCCATGAATCTGAGAACGAACTTCCTGATATCACCCCGGTAACCGCATCCCTTCGCCCGATCTCTCTTCCAACCACCCTGCCACCCGACACTCCTGCGACCACAATGTCCCCCTTTCCTTCGCCCTCCACTACCCCCTCTCTCACCCCTCCCCCGGCCAGGGGATTTGATTTCTGGATCGCCCTTGCGGGTCTTGGTAGTGTTGTGTTCCTCATCAGTCGTCGTTCCTGATTTTTACCATAATTTTAGCGAGCTATGATTTTTGCGATATCGTAACCATAAACGGCTCATAAATATCATGAATCTGGAACCCTTTGATACCAGGTATTCCGGATATTGATAAAGGCATGAAAATCGTTTCCTGATTCCATCGGGGGAAAAGAGATGACGTATCCCCTTACCCTGACCGCCGCGAACACCAACATAAGAGAGAGATGACTCTCCTCCTTAAACATTTGGAAGGCGATTTTAGAGTTCGCATTCCGGTTGAGAATCTCCGACCATCGGGTTTGTAAGTTCAGCAAGGGTTTTTTTCTGGATATACCACGTGCCGAACAGAGCGATAATGATCCCTCCTACAAGATCGATAATCAGATCTATCATCGTATCATCCAGTCCGTGTTGAAGAAGTTTTGTAAGATACGATCCAAAGAAGGTATCCAGGAGGTATTCGTAAATCTCCCAGAATGCTCCGATGGCCATGGTAAATATAACGATGTAGAAAAATATCTGCCACCGGGCAAGTTTCGTGCAGCTGAACCGGTTAATGAGAAGAATGGAGACGAACGCAAGCACTGCAACGGTGATTGAAGAGATGAAGTGGGCAAACTTGTCATAATAGGGATACAGGATGATGTACAGTTGCTGCGAATACCCTGCCACATGCAGGAAGACTGCAAAGGCGATGAGGAAGTTCACTTCCCACGGGAGAGTGACCTGGATCCTCCGTCCGATGAGATATGGGATACAGGTCAGGAAAAAGCCAATAAATGCAGTGAAAATGATACTGGGGTCGCGAATAAAAAGACCAAATATTCCTTCCAGGAGGATGACCCCCTGCATGGCATAGGCGATGTATACTCCACGGGTGGAAGGCATCACTTCGAATATTGGTGGCGTGCCGGTATAATGGTTTCAATCGAAAAACTCCCGGTTGTTCCGGTTCCATAGCCTCATTCCCCGGTTATTTAAGACCGTATTGTGCAACAGAACACCGTTGATTTGGCAAATATCGCATATGTATTAATAAGGGGAATGAGAAGTATCATTTAGCCCAACTTCCAGAAACCCTGAACCGGAAATGTAAGTTGAGCGAGGAGGGACACAGAATGGGAGTGCTAGGTAAAGTTGCTGCAGCAAAAGCAGTGAAAGGACGCAGAGACGATAAGAAAGAGAAAAAAGAAGCTGAAAAGACTGAAGATAAGAAATGAATGAGAGGGATTGAACCGGGAGCTGTCCCGTTCAGCCTTTTCTTTTAAAAAAATGTTTCATATTTGTGTCTTTTTTACAGCGGGATTTCACAAGGTTGTATTACATGGAGATACATTCCGCTGTACATTCCAGTCTTAGCGAGAGAGAGTCGTACGGAGTCCCGATCGCCCGATTACCCTTTTTCCCAAAGAGATCCAGAGAGCAGCTGGCATCACTTCAACGGGTGTAGTACAAACAAGATCCATCCCCCTACCCCTGCATACCAGGATAGCATCAGGTATTTAGTATCCAAATGGCGAAGGAGCATTTCATATCCCGGACCTGCCGTATATAAAAATGAATGACACCATGAATGCACGATCAATCGCGGGGAACTCTTCATGAAAATCGTAATTGCACTGGGAGGAAACGCCCTCCTGAAACGGGGAGAGCCGATGACTGCCGAAAAGCAGCGGGAGAACGTGCGGGAGGCAGCCCTGGCGCTGGCGCCGCTGGCAGCTGACCACGAGCTCGTGCTCTCGCACGGAAACGGGCCGCAGGTCGGACTGCTTGCACTCCAGGCTGCATGTTACACAGCGGTTGAACCATATCCCCTTGACGTGCTCGATGCCCAGAGCGAGGGAATGATCGGCTATATGATCGAGCAGGAACTGGGGAATCTTCTTCCCTTCGAAGTCCCTTTCGCCACTCTCCTCACGATGATTGAGGTTGACCCCGCAGATCCTGCGTTTGCAGACCCGGCCAAATTTGTTGGCCCAGGTTATTCAAAACCCGATGCCGACAGGATTGCCCTGGAGAAGGAGTGGATCTTTAAACAGGACGGTGAATCCTGGAGAAGAGTGGTTCCCTCTCCCCGTCCTAAGAGGATCTTCGAGATACGGCCCATACGATGGCTCCTTGAAAAGGGGGTTGTCGTCATCTGTGCCGGGGGCGGGGGTATCCCGGTCATGTACCGTCCGGATAAGAAACGCGTCCTTGCGGGAGTGGAAGCGGTCATTGACAAGGACTTTGCGAGTGCCCTCCTAGCGCGGGATATCGGGGCCGACCTTTTCGTGATGGCCACCGATGTACAGGGTGTTTATCTCGATTGGGGAACACCTGTTTCCCGGCTCATCAGGAAATCGACTCCCAGGGAATTGAAGACCTTCACCTTCCCGGCCGGGTCCATGGGACCGAAAGTGGAGGCGGCCTGCCAGTTCGTTGAGGAGACAGGGAAACGGGCAGCGATTGGGGCACTCGGTGAAATCAGGGCCATTGTTTCCGGCGATGCGGGAACCCAGGTACATCCTGAGGAAAGGAGCGGAACATGACTGAGTATGGAGTATTTTCAGAAGTCGGCAGGCTCAGGAAGGTGCTGGTCCACCGGCCTGACCTCAGCCTCCGGCGGCTTACCCCCGGTAACCACGACGACTTCCTGTTTGATGACATCCTATGGGTTGACAGGGCAATGCAGGAGCATGACACCTTTGTCAGGTTCATGAGGGATGAAGGGGTGAAAGTATATTATCTGCAGGAACTACTTGCCGAAACCCTGGCTGCAGATGAGGAGATCCGGCGGCGGTTGCTTGAGACAGTAGTGAATGAGAGAACCGTTGGCATCTCTGCCACTGATGCGGTGCGGATCTGCATGATGGACATGGAGCCTGCCGATCTGGCAAAACATCTTATCGGCGGGCTCACGGTTGAAGAACTCGAATGTATCTACATGGAAGGGCTTTCCCGGTTCTCCCTCACTGCTGCTGCATCCGGGCCGGATGCTTTTATTCTTCCGCCGCTCCCTAATACACTCTTTACCCGCGACTCTTCCTCCTGGATATACGGTGGTGTCACCCTCAATCCCATGTTCTGGCCGGTGCGGCGTCTCGAGGTCATGAATGTGGCTGCAATATACCGGGGCCACCCGATGTTCCGGGATGTTCCCCTTGAGTTCTGGTATCCTCCTCCTGGGGATACTGGCACATCTACGATCGGGAATTTCGGCCCATCTTCCCTGGAAGGTGGTGATGTCATGCCTATCGGGAACGGGACCGTGCTGATCGGCATGGGAGAAAGGACACAGGCAAGGATGATCGAGCAGGTCGCACGGGTACTCTTTGCGAAAAAAGCGGCGGAGCGGATAATCGTAACCCGGATGAGCCGTGACAGGGCACACATCCACCTTGACACCGTCTTTACCATGCTTGACCAGGACACCATCACCGTCTTTCCCAATGTGGTGAACAATATGGAGGCGTACAGCCTCACGCCAGGGGATGAACGATCGCTGTTTACCGTTACAAAGGAAGATAGTTTCATCAGTGCATTTACCAATGCCCTGGAAATCGACCGGCTTGAGATAATCCCGACCGGCGGCGATAAATACGAGGCTGCACGGGAACAGTGGGATGATGGAAACAATATCATCGCTCTCAAACCGGGAGTCGTCATTGCCTACAACCGGAACACCTGCACGAACCGGAACTTCCGGGATGCCGGGATCGAAGTACTGGAGTTTGACGGGTCGGAGCTTGGCAGGGGACATGGCGGAGGGCACTGCATGACCTGCCCGCTCCTCCGTGATGCGGTATAACCGGGGCGAATGAGAAGAATGACTGGAATTACAACTTATAATGACGAAGGGGATAGTGATCCCGTTGAGATCCGGCATGAGTAATTCCCCGTGGATTATCACCAGCCTGCTCATCATTACGGGTACTGCAGGCTGCCTGGCCCATACCTCATCCCCTGAAGACATTACCGGACATTCCTGGTGATTGACCTTCTGTAATAACGGTAGTGCCCTGGTCGAGACAACTACTGTACCGCCAATAGTCCTTACCCTTGAACCTGAGTAGGAGCGTCCGGATTTTTTACAGAACCCGAATTGCCCTCATTCAACCCCCTCCGGTATATCACGAGCTGATACAGGAGAATCAGGATAATCAGCCAGAACGTTCCGATGATATAGCTCCCGATCACATCGCTCACCCAGTGTTCCCCGAGATAAATCCGTGAAGGGCCGATGAGGACAATCAGGGAAGCGCAGATCGCGATGACTATCCATCGAAGCCATCCGAAGAGGAACTTCCAGGCTAAATATCCGGAAAACCCAAAAAACACCACAAAGAAAAGGACATGCCCGCTGGGATAGGCATACTGGTTGAAGGACTGGAAGATATCCCAGGGATTCAGGGTGAAGCTTGGAGGCCTTGCCCGGCCGACAAGCATCTTGAGGACTCCCGCCAGCACCCCGCTGCTGAGCGTGGCAACTACGAATGCCGCTTCGATCAACTTCTTTTTCCATGCACAGATGGCAGCGACTGCAACTACAAGGATGACCGGTACCCATCCATCACCAAGGAAACTTATCGCGGTCATGAATGCATTGAGAGCAGGATCATTCTCCTCGCGGAGGGCAAAGGCAACCTTCAGATCGAATTTGAATACACCGAAAAAATAGGCTGCAAGGGAGAGGGCAATGCCTGATACGAGTAAAAGGCCGAGAATGATCACCAGTTTCCGGTCCATGAATATACTGACATGGTAGTTATCTGTTACTGGTTAAGATACCCATCGATTTGGGATAAACAGCAGCCGATATCACTCAAATTGGAACATTTTAAACTGTGATAAGCATGTTCCTGCAAAGCTCACATACCATTCAAGGGGGGGGACAGAGCACGAAATGGTGGCGACGGCTGCTTATTTTTACATTCCTGGGGTTGATAATAATCGGAGGAGCCTATTGGAGATACGAATTCTCTTTGGGGGTATGCGGAGCACAATTCGGGATATTTACGTCTTGTTTTTTAAATAAAGGCTCAAATGAATCTTTTTTATCAAAAAAATTCTCCTTTGAGCATTCCAGTTTCGCCACCTATTTTACCCCATCCGGACCTGAAAACGCCGCCAGAACGTGAATATGACGGTCGATTTTTCCGACGGAGGTATCAAAAAACAGGGACATTGGGAAACCGGGTGTTTCCCGGGTGCCGAATCAGATGTAGATGGAATCTCATATTTCCTGTCGTATCCATGCATCAATAAGTGCTCTTGAGATACTCATCGGTGATGGGAGGGTTGGAAGATTGTTCCGGCCAAACCATCCTGCCGATGTGATTTCATTCGTATCAATCGAGATCTCACCCCCGGCAAAATCAGCGATAAACCCCACCATCAGGGAATCTGGAAACGGCCATTGTTCACTTCCAAAATACCGGATATTGGTTACATCAATCCCGACTTCCTCTTTCACTTCCCGATGCACACAATCTTCAAAATTCTCATAAGGTTCGAGAAACCCTGCAAGGACACTGTACAGATCCGCGGGATACTTTGGAGAACTCGCAAGCAATATCTCATCCCCCTTTTTCACCAGCACGATTATTGCTGGAGAATATCGGGGACGAGTGCTGTAATTGCAGGCAGTGCAGCGTTTGACTAATCGTGACGGGATCTGACGGGTTTCTGCTCCGCACCTGCTGCAAAAGCCGGTAGAGCGATCAAAGTCGATGATCCGTACTGCATACGCAGCAAGGGCTAGTTCCTTATCCGGAATTATTCCATAAATGTCCCTGATTCCGGAGAAATGATATCCCGCGGATTCAGAAGAGTCTGCCGGCACTTCCAAGGCGTGACAGGGCTTGCCTTCTAAGTATCCCAAAAACTGAGTTCTAATTATTATCGCGTGAGAAAACGGGAGATTGGAAATTATAATGGTCTTTGAAGCCGACCCATCAAGGAATAAAACAGAATTTTCCCGTACAACCACACACGGGTTTCCTGAATCGGGATTATAGCCCGGAGCTGGATCGGAATGAGATAGGGTTCTCAAAGAGAGAATCGGTCTATGTGTCATACAGGTTCTTCATCTCCTCGTCGAAAAAAGGAATACGCTAACATATTCATGTAGTATCTGCATTTATTTGACCTTTACCACCCGTGCACCCAGCTCAAAGGCCCGCTTGCAATCCTGCGGGAAGACTTTCCGGCGCCCTTCCGCCGTTCCTTTGGGTCAAAATAGCTGAAGACCACTTTATCATAATCCTCGAACTGGAGCATCTCATTGCAGAACAGGGACTCTGCGTGACCGAACGTCAGGTTCAGGATACTTTCGTTCAGACCAGTGTGCACGGGATATTGGAACTCGTTCATCTGGGCCTCTGGCAGGTTCATCGTGTAACCAAATGCTGTAGTTATCTTCCGCTTTATTAACGATGTCATGGCCCAAGTGTAGGTCAGGTTCGGGAAGAGGAGCCGTTCCATAAATGCGCTACAGCATCGGAACGTAAAGAGATTCTAATTTATTGTCAGGAATCTGGTCGGGAGTATTCTAAAAGTCAGA
>JAJFVA010000014.1 GCA_021371995.1 Methanoregulaceae archaeon
ATATTCCAGGATGCTCCCAGCATTACAGTCCGATTATTGAGGGACAGGATCCATATCTTCGAAGGTTTTGAACGCTTCTGATTTCTTCCCGCTCCTTTCGTTCCAGAACGCATATGTAGGAGCAGGATTCTTTTTTCCTGATGAAGGGAGGAGTGATCGATCCCAAGGTCCCCGGCGATATTGTTGATCGGTTCAACCGTTGCGAATGTGCCCGCCTCCTCGGGATGGAGGTCATCGCCGCCTGGCCGGGCGGCGCCCGGGTTATCATGAAGGCAGAAGGGAAGCAGAATCCCAACGGTGTCATTCACGGCGGTGCAATATTCTCTCTTGCCGATCATGCCTTCGGTCTTGCCGCAAATAACGGGAATAACCACCAGGTCGCAGTCTCTGCAACCATCACGTACCTCTCTCCCGCAAAGGGGAATCTGGAGGCAGTCGCCGAACAGGTTGCCGAATCGGCTGAACATTCGCTGTTTCTTGTCCGCGTTTACGAAGGAAAACGCCTGGTTGCAACTCTTGAAGGGGTCGGGATAAAGGAGTCGCGTTCGGCCACCTTTTAAAATTTCCTGTATAAAAGCCAGGATCGAGAGAGAAAAGATTTCAATACGCCGAGGGGGAGATTTGAACTCCCGAGGCGCAGGGCGCCAATGGATTTCGAGACCATCGCCTTTCCGGGCTAGACTACCTCGGCACAGGGATCAGATATTTTTCACCGGAACCCGTATAATGGTATCGAATGACGATACAAAGCAGGATGCGCCTCATTCCAGGCGACGAGGTGATAGTATATCAGGGTAAAGCCGGGGATACCTATGAAAATGCGCTCCTTTCTTTTGCGATCAACCCGGATACAGTCCTGATCTTCTATCGGGGGCAGAGTATTCCGCAGGACAGCGAGTTAAAAGAAGAGATGGTCGAAATAGTGTCTACCTGTTCACGCGGCTAAAAACAGCAGCCGGGTTTATGCCCCGGGGCTTGCTTTCTCCTGGGTGATCATCATATCATCAACCCTGAGGAGGAGGACTGCAGCTTCTGCCGAGCTCTGGATCGATTGGCGCTTGGAACGGTGCGGCTCAAGGACCCCTTCCTTGAGCATATCGATAACCTTCCCGTTGTAGACATTGAGCCCGGCATTTTTCTTCCCCTTTGAATGGGCGTTCTTCAGGTCGACGAGCTTGTCAAGCTGATTGAACCCCGAGTTCTCTGCAAGAGTGGTCGGGATGACTTCAAAGGATGCTGCGTACGCCTCTATAGCCAGCTGAACCCTGCCGCCGATAGTTGCAGCATACTCGTGGATCCTCATGAGGAGTTCGGTCTCAACAGCCCCCCCTCCTACAAGGAGTTTTCCGTCTTCCATCGCATCCTCCACAACCCGGGTCCCGTCAACAACTGCCCGCTCGAGCTCATCGAGAAGATATTCGGTTGAACCGCGGAGCAGGATGGTGACTGCCTTTGGGTTCTTACATCCGGAGACTTTGATAAGATCGGCGTTCTCGACCTGTTCAACGACCGCGGCAGAACCGAGACTCTTTTTGGTGAGTTCATCGGGTTTATTGACGATTTCTGCATTGAGGGCGAGGGCGGCAAACTTCATGTCCTTCTCAGGAACGTCCTCAACGGCAAGAACGCCTGCCCGGGCAAGGTAATACCCTACCGCGTCAGCAATTCCCTTCTGGCAGAAGAGCACATTTGCCCCGCTTTCGATGACCGCGTCAGCTAATTTCTTTAAAGTATCGCGTTCCTGTGCAGAGAATGCACTGATCTGGTCGCTGTTACTGATTCTTATCTTCGCCTTGACCTGAGTCTTTTTAATCTCCATCGGAGTTGCAACGAGCGCGACCTTTGCCCCCGTCACTTTGCGGGGCATATCCTCGGCAAACCGGGTCTTGTCAAGGACAATACCCTGAACCAGTTCAGCATCATCCATGGCATGCCCCGCCTGCTTCTTGATCATGACATGGTCCTCATCGACAAGGACCTTGCCGTCCTTCTTCTCGGCAACCAGCATGACTGCATCGACCACAATACCGTCGAGCTTTTTCTTCACCGATTCGATGGATTTCCCGGTCATCGCGGTATCTGCGATCTTGAGGAGGGTGTCCCGGTCATAGGGGTCGATTTTTATGGAGAGCTCGTCAATAATTTCGAGCGCCTTCTCCATACCCATCCGGTATCCCTGCCCGATGATGGTCGGGTGGATCTTTTTGGCAATAAGATGTTCAGCCTGCTCCATCAGCGATCCCACGAGAACGACTGCAGTGGTGGTTCCGTCACCAACTTCATCGTCCTGTGCCTTTGCGACCTCGATCACCATCTTTGCACCGGGGTGCTGGACAGCGATGTCAGAGAGGATCGTAGCACCGTCATTCGTAATGGTGACATCCCCCGTCCCTGAGACGAGCATCTTGTCCATCCCTCGCGGGCCCAGGGTGGTTCGTACGGCACTTGCGATAGCTTTTGCAGCGGCAATGTTCGAACGCTGGGCCTCCCGTCCGCGGTTGCGCTCGACATTTTCCTTGAGAATTATGATCGGTTGTCCTCCAAGCATAGATTATCCTCCAATGTTGTAAAAGATGGAATTGAACTTCTATATAAATCAATCTATATATCGGGAAAGAGGGGTGTATTCATCAGTCGATCCGCGAGATCCTGAAGAGCGAATAGACCGGAACCCCGTCCACGTCCCTGATCCCGCGCTTGTCAAAGATCACAAGCACTGCGACCGGATTTCCCCCGTGCTTCCTGACGTACCTGACCACTTCGTGCAGGGTGTTTCCCGAGGTGATGACATCGTCCACGATCAGGCAGCGTTCTCCGGGTATTGTAGAAAAGTTACCGCTCATTGACCCGACCGGCGGGTCATTGGAGCTCTGTTTTGCCGGATGATAGATTGCCAGCCGGACATCCTCCGCAACCGCAATCAGGGTAGCAAGAGGGATTCCCGAGATGGCAATCCCCACAACCGCGGAAGGGAACAGTTCCGGCTGTTCTTCACCCCGCGCCGCATCAGAGATCGCAGAGTAAAAGCGTTTCAGCATCATCATGGAAAGCTCATCAAGGAGCGGGCCTTCACTGCTCACGGCTGTCCAGTCAATACCGACATCTTTTGGGATTGCTCCCGATTTCTGTTGTGTCAGGAGCCACGTCACGGTCTCAATGGAGAGTGAGAGCTCATCTGCAATCTGTCCTGGACTATGACCTTCGGAGAGGAGCATCCGTGCCCTCTCGATCAGCTCATCAAGCGATGACATTGGAAAAGAGTATGCACCCCCCTACTTAAGTTTTCTTTGAATGATAGCACCACATACCTGGCATTCTCCGGGTTCCGTGTAATACCTTCCGCATCCGCTGCAACGGAACTTCCACCGTATATTTCGTGCTCCTTTCTGCCGGATCGGGATAACGGTGATACTCAGGGACCGGGCAACATTCTGAAGCGCATAGTCATCGCTTATAATGCATGCCTGCAATTGCAGTGCGAGGGCAAGGACCCCAATATCCGTGGGGGAGAGGCCTTCTGCCT
The DNA here is from genome assembly GCA_021371995.1 of Methanoregulaceae archaeon. Lineage (GTDB taxonomy): Archaea > Halobacteriota > Methanomicrobia > Methanomicrobiales > Methanospirillaceae > UBA9949. The sequence continues at coordinate 3,524 of JAJFVA010000014.1, forward strand.
CGCCCCTCTTCACCGCGGTCTCCCTGACACGGATGACAGATTCCCGGTCTGGATCCATCACCTGAAGTCCGGTTTCGTGCAGGAGGTCGAACCGGGCTTTTGAAGAGAGGTCCCGTAATTCTGAAATAACCGATGATGTAGTGTAGAGGTCCCCTGTAAAACTGGCTGCAGTAAAGAAAGCACTGGAATCAAGGACTGATTTCATGCAGAGAATGCAACCTCCTTTCCTTCCCTGACCCGGATTGGAAGCCCGAAAAGGGAGAGGAGCCAGTACATCGTCCGGGCATGGAGGGTATATTCAGAAGCCGTATATGACCCCCCGTAGCGGGCAAGGTAGATCAGGAGCTGATCGCTCAGGTGCCTGTCAACCTCACCGGTACTGGTAAGTTCACCGATAAGACTGGTAGCGGCAGATTCACCCACCTTCCCGGCCGGCAGTCCGGGCCGTCCAAGAGAGGAAGCGCCCTTTGCCCCGCACCATGCCGTACAGGAACTGCCCTTCGAAAGTCCCTCAGACCGTTGTATCTCTACAGGGATATCTCTCCCCAGCACCTTACCCAGCAGTAAAACTGCATGGGATGCCTGCCGTTCCGCCACATGCAGAGGGAGACCGGACGAGCAGGAGCGTATCCCGCAGGAAGTATCCGAATTTATGATAACCCGTGCGGAATCCGAAGGTTGTACCGTCACCCTGACAATCCCCCCTCCCGCCGGGTAATACCCCCTTCTTATCACCGTGAATGTTACTCCCGATTCCGGGATACCAAGTGCCGGGATAAGAACCTTCTCAAGGTAATCGACAGTAGGGCTTAACGGTACTTCTGTCCCGCCAGTCACCTCGAGAATCCCGCCTTTTATCAGTGCAACAGGGAGCCATGCCTGGATCACAAGAGGGATGCTCCCGGCAGTTCCGACATCAATGATGCACTCAGCCTTCCGGATATCCCCCGGAATGAATGAAAGACTCCTGCTCCCGGGTTCATTCCCTTCCATATGCCCCTGGCAGGCACAGGCTACTGCACGGACTGCAGCGCAGTGCTGGTATCCAAGTCCGGGCTTTTTCCGGTTCTCCCTGATTCTGGTTATCTCGATTGGTATTCCTGCTGCTGCAGAAAGCGCAACCGAAGACCGCACGATCTGCCCGCCGCCTTCGAGATATGATCCGTCAATTTTCAGCATCGGGATATTCCATCCGCAATAAGCCCGGCGGCAGAGTAGACACTGCAGCCCCTCTCGATGGTATCGCTGCAGTAGACCTCCCTGACGCCCGATGCGATGAGATGGGAATAGGCCCCTCCTGCAAACACCCCGTGGACACACGCTGCATATACATTCCGGGCACCCTGTCCGTACAGGAGCCGGGAAGCGGTTGCCAGGGTCCCCCCGGTGGATATGATATCATCGACGATGACCACATCCCGGCCTTCCGCACAGAGCTTCTTAGGGCACATACTCACCTCTTCAGAAGAGATCCGGGTCTTTTCAAGATGATCAAAATCCCATCCGTTCACACCCGCAACTTCTGAAGCGAAAAGGGCAGCACCATCATCAGGGGCAAGAATAAGCGGATCGTAAAATCCGGATTCTTGTAAGAATCTCCCGATTTCCGGGGCAAGAGAGAGGGTCTGGACCGGGATACCGAAAAACCGGAGGACTCCGGGATCATGAACATTGACGAGAAAGGCCCTTGAAATACCCCCGGAGAGAATTCCTGCAATAGCCCGGGCAGAGAGAGGTTCACCAGCGGAGAACTGCTTGTCCTGGCGTGCATATCCCATGTAAGGCAGAACCAGGGTGATCTCGGCTCCGTGGCATGCATCAATGAGGAGGATGAGCTGGACGAGAGCATCGCTGTCAGTAACACTCCCGACAACCAGCACTTCGTTACCGACCTGCCCTGCCTTCAGATAGAGTTCCCCGTCCGGGAACCGGGAGAACCGTACATCCACCAGATCGGATCCGTTCGCTTTTGCAAGCCTTGCTGCCAGGATTTGTGAATATTCTGTGCTTATTACCTTCATCCCATCCTACCTCATGCTGAAAGTACTTAAACTACCATGAATAATTTATATTACTGTATTATTTTTTTGTGAGGTAAATCTGCCCATGGAATCCACAGAACCCGGTCATGAGGCCCAGGAGGAGCCCCTTTCCTTTGATATCAGTGAGGAAAGCTCATCACAGATCGAGGTTCCCAAAAAACTCATCGACCAGGTCATCGGGCAGGAGCATGCCGTCGAGGTCATCCGAAAGGCTGCCACCCAGAGACGTCATGTCATGATGATCGGCAGTCCCGGTACCGGCAAATCCATGCTCGCCAAAGCGATGGCCGAACTCCTCCCGAAAGAGGAGATGCAGGACATCCTTGTGTACCCGAATTCGGATGACCCGAACAACCCGATTGTACGTACCGTCCCTGCGGGAAGAGGCAAGCAGATTGTGACTGCTCACAAGGCAGAAGCAAGGAAGAAGATCCAGTTCCGGAACACTCTCGTGATGCTGTTGATCATCGCGATCGTCGGATATGCATTCATCACCTACCAGTGGCTCATGGGTATCATCGCAGCCGCCTTCATTTTCATGGCGATGAGATATGCGACGCCAAGGGAAGAGACGATGGTACCAAAGCTCCTTGTCACAAACGATACCACTGTTGATGCTCCGTTTATTGACGGCACAGGGTCCCATGCAGGGGCGCTTTTAGGGGATGTCCGGCACGATCCGTTCCAGAGCGGTGGTCTCGAGACACCGAGTCATGACCGGGTTGAGGCGGGCGCAATCCACCGTGCCCATAAGGGAGTGCTGTTCATTGATGAGATCAATACCCTGACCCCCCATTCACAGCAGAACCTCCTCACTGCTCTCCAGGAAGGAGAGTTCCCGATAACAGGTCAGAGCGAGCGTTCGAGTGGCGCCATGGTTCGGACCGAACCGGTGCCCTGCAGGTTCATCATGGTGGCTGCAGGGAATCTTGATGCCATCCAGGGGATGCATCCGGCTCTCCGTTCCCGTATCCGGGGTTACGGGTACGAAGTCTATATGAGCGAGAGCATGCCCGATACCCCTGATAACAGGGAGAAATTCATCAGGTTCATTGCCCAGGAGATCAAGAACGACGGGAAGATCCCCCACTTCGACAAGGGTGCAATGGAAGAGATCCTCCGGGAGGCACGGAGGAGGTCCAACCGGAAAGGGCACCTTACCCTCAAACTCCGTGATATGGGCGGGCTGATACGTGTTGCCGGGGACCTCGCACGCCAGGAAGGTGTTGAGGTTACCACCGCCGATCATGTCATAGCCGCCAAAAAGACTGCCCGTTCGATCGAGGACCAGGTCTCGGATGAATACATCGGGCGGAGCCGTGAATATGAGCTCACTGTTGTGGAAGGCACCCGGGTCGGAAGAGTAAACGGCCTGGCAGTCATGGGGAGCGACTCGGGATCGGTACTCCCTATCATGGCAGAGGTAACCATGGCGCAGGGAGCAAACGGGACCGTTATCGCTACCGGTATGCTCAAGGAAATTGCACAGGAGTCCATCAAGAATGTCAGTGCGATCCTCAAAAAGTTCACCGGAAAAGACATCAAGAACATGGATATACACATCCAGTTCATCGGAACCTATGGGGGTGTCGAGGGAGATTCTGCATCGATCAGCGTGGCAACAGCAGTCATCAGTGCCATAGAAGGAATCCCTGTACGCCAGGACGTGGCGATGACTGGTTCTCTTTCGGTGAGGGGAGATGTACTTCCTGTCGGCGGAGTGACCTACAAGATTGAGGCTGCGGCGAAGGCGGGAATCACCCACGTATTGATCCCGGCAGCAAACCTTGACGATGTGCTGATCGAAGAGCGATACAGGTCTCTTGTTACCGTCATCCCGGTCGACAATATCGAGGATGTACTCAAGATCGCACTGGTGCCGGAGAACAAGGAAGGTTTCCTGAAAAAGCTCCGGAAGATGGCGCTATCTACCTCTGAAAAGCTGATTGAAAGCTCCGGATTCTCTCCCTCTCTCGTCTGATCGGAATGGATGGAATCAGCTACTATGATATCCGCCATGTCACCGGCCAGTTAACCCATATCGACATCGACAACGGGGTGACCGAATCTGCCGGCACTTCCTTTTTTGATCATGCCGTGATCAGGGCACTTTCCGGTAAGGGATGGGGTATCCTTACCATCGACAATTTTGCTGAAAAGACAGATAAGGAGATAAAGGCCCTGATCGGGAATGCCGGCAGCATCTCTGCGATTACCGCTGATGAGGTCTCGCTTGCAGACGTAAAGAGGGGAATACGGGCTGTTCCTTCCATGCATGAGAACCCAATGGATGTCGGCATTGAAGAGAAGGCGGACCTTATGCTCTCCATCGAACGTGCGGCAAAGGTCGAGGGTGTTGTGAACACCAGGGCGAACTATATCGAAAGGTTTGAAGAGGTGATATTCAAGGACAGCAGCGGAGCGTTCGAGCATTACGAGATCTGCCGGAACGGATTCGGGATTATGGCGGTTGCCTCGGGAAACGGGGCACTACAGATGGGGTATGAACGCCGCCATTCTCTCCGGGGGCTTAACATCCGCCACCAGCAGGAACTCGGGCGAAGTGCCGGAGACAGAGCGGTTGCCCTTCTCTCTGCCCAGCCAGCGAAAGGCGGAACCATGAATGCCGTTCTCGACCCCGAACTCGCCGGAGTTTTTGCCCACGAAGCAGTCGGCCATGCAAGCGAAGGTGACCTGATCCAGGAGGGCAATTCTGTCCTTGCCGGACGGATTGGAGAGCGGATTGGAAACCGTATTGTCACGATAGCAGACGATCCTTCCCTGCCGGAATTTGGTTTTGAGCCTTGCGATGCTGAGGGATCCCGTGTGGAACGCACCGAGATCGTCAGCAGGGGGGTGGTTGCCGGGTTTCTTCATTCACGGGAGACCCTTGCTGCGATCGGGAACGGGCATACCGGAAATGCCCGTGCGATGCCGGGCGAACCTCCTCTCGTGAGGATGAGCAACACCTTTATCGAGCCGGGAGAGAGCAGCCCTGAAGAACTGATCGCCGAATGCAGGAACGGCATCCTTCTCAAGGGATCAAGGGGCGGGCAGGTGGACCCGGGACGGGGGATCTTCCAGTTCAATGCCGAGTATGGCTACCTGATCGAGAACGGGGAATGCACAAAAATGGTACGGGATGTTTCCCTCTCCGGAGAGATCCTTCAGACACTCCATTCTATACAGCTGTGTGCCGATGACCAGCGGATGCACCAGGGATATTGCGGCAAAGGAGGGCAGAGCGTTCCGGTAAGCGATGGTGCCCCTCATATTCTCCTGGCCGGTGCGGTGGTGGGTGGCCGTGTTTCCGATTGAGGAGATCCTGAGAAAAGGGTCTTTTGTTGCTGATGAGATCGAGGTGTATGTTACCCAGGGGCAGTCCGTTTCCGGAGACCTGAAACGTACGAAAATAACCCGTGCTGTGGAATCACAATATTTCGGCCTCTCTGTAAGGACAATAAAAGACGGGAGGATTGGCAATTCTTCTTCAAGCAACCCGGGGGACTGGGAAAAGTGCCTCAAAGCATCGGTAGCCAGCGGGAAACTCGCGACCCCTCAGCTCTGGAAGGGTCTCCCCGGTCCGGTCCCGCTTGACAGCCGGCCCATCGCGTATGACCCTGCCCTCATCCCCGAAAAAAATGTCCTCGTGGATCTATTGAAAGGGATGATCGATGGAGCTGCATCACATCCTGTTGAAGTCACTTCAGGAGGGGCTGCCATTTCGGTGCAGACCCTGACCCTTGCCAACAGCAACGGGGTATATTATACACGGCCCCAGGGTCATGTCTCGGCTTCCATCGAGACGATCCGCGGGAATTCCACCGGGTATGAGTTTGGGAATTCATACACGCTCGACCTTGATCCGGTATCGATCGGGGAGCGGGCAGGGTTCCTTGCCGCAGCTTCTTCCGGAGGGGTGGATATCAGCTCCGGACCCTGTGATGTTGTTCTCTCTCCAATCGCCTTTGCCCAGCTCATCGGGGCAGTATTGATCCCGGCACTCTCGGGTCGTAATGTGCATGCAGGCAGGTCAAAGCTTGCACACTCGATGGGATTGCAGGTGATCGATCCGGAACTGTCCGTTTTTGATGATCCATTCCTTGAAAACGGCCTTTCAAGCACCCGCTGGGATGCTGAGGGCGTTTTGACCCGGCAGATCTCTTATATCCGGCACGGCATCCTGGAAAGCTTTTCCTATGACCTGAAGACTGCGTACCGGTACGGGCATGAGAGCACAGGGAGTGCTGTCCGGACAGGCCACGGAGGTGCCCCTGCCATCGGAAACCACAACATTGTTGTCGAAGGTCCCCGGCGGGATATTATGGACGAGAAGGCAGTCTATGTCCAGGATGTGGTAGGCGCACATACGGCAAATCCCCTTTCCGGTGATTTCTCCGTAGAGCTGACCAACCCGTTCCATATTTCCGGGGGCGAGTATGAAAAGCCGGTAAGAAAGGCGATGATGTCAGGGAATGTCTTTGAGATGCTCGGGAATACCGCAGGTCTCGGGAATGATAACAGGGTGATCGGATCTCTGGTAGTGCCTTCAATAAGATTAAATAAGCAACATATCATTGGTATTTAAGATGTACATCGATCTGGCCCTTATAGTGGCTGGAATACTGATCGCTATCGTAATGATTTTTATTCTGAAGGATATTGTAAAAATTATCATCAATTCGATACTGGGTCTTCTCATTGTTTTTTTTGTAAATTACTTTGACCTTCTCGCTTACGTCGGGAGACCTGACATCGAATTTACCCCAGTGAATATCCTTCTCTGTGCCATTGGCGGCATCCCGGGAGCCCTGATAGTTATCATCCTCCAGTTAACCGGGACACCGATCACCTGACAGTGGGATGACCTGATGTGGATCCCTGCCGTATGGAGTGGCCCCGGGATCACCTCAGATGAAACCTGATCCCAGAAGCTGCACACCTATGATATTATGACGTACCCGCATCCTATCATATAACGAGGGGGATTTGGGGGGATACAATGGAAGAGATACAATACCGCCTGCCTGATACTACAACCCTCCTTCTGATCCAGGGTTCATCATCATTCCTCCTTGCCGGAAAGGCCGGATCACGATTTCCCCTTTGTATAGAATATTTTTCAGGTGAAATATGCACAACGCTCGAGAAAGACGATATCATTGCTGTTTCTGCACCTGAAGGTGGTGCACTTGAACCCGCGGTCATGCTCCTTGAGCTGGTAAGGCTCCACCACATGCCACTTCTCGTGCTTCCTTCGGGACATCCGGGTTCAAAACGGTTGAAGTATGTTGTCTCTGCCGGCCCGGAAATCTCCCTCGGCTGCGGAATCCAGCGTGGGACCCATCCGGAGCAGCATATCCTCTGCTCATCTGAAGAACTGGCCGGTCTCAAGCTCAGGGGTACAGCAGATGGGATCACCACAGGCCCTCTCCCTGTGCAGGCGAATGCGGGTATTCTTTCTCTCTCCACCAGGATTGATCCAAAGCCTCTCCCCGGATAAGAAAAGGATTGATATATAATGCACCTGTTCCCTGGCGGTAGTTCAGACCCGGATCATTAATGAGCACTACAATATTCCGCGCATAATATGGTGCCGAAATTAGTCAATCATTTAAAAATTTTTCTGATAACTCATCGAAAACGCCATATTTTGATAATCAGCCCTTTTTTCGGCGAGAAAAATATCAACAGATATAAGAACAATTCCTGTCAAATATCTCATCTGCCGTGAGAGGAGGTTGGATGAAGACTGATGTATTAAAGAACATCAAAGCAACCGAAGACGAGTACCAGTCGTTGATAAACACGGTTATGGCTGAGAGGAAACGCAGTCTTTCTGACGCCGAACTCGAGGCTGACAACCTAGTTATGAAGGCAAGTACCAGTGCCGAAGAGTACCGAAAGATGCGACTTGCAGAAGCACGGGCGCAGGCAGAACGGAAGCACGCTGAAATTGTCAGAGAAGGCGAGCGGAAGGCTGCGGATCTGAAGGAAAAGGGCAGTAAAAACCTTAATTCGGCCGTGGAACTGCTGGTTTCCCGATTTAAGGAGAGCCTGCATGCTCACACCTGAACAGATGAGCAAGGTCCTTATCGCTGCGCCTAGGGATTTGATGGATCCCGTCATCACGGAGCTCTACCACCAGAGGCTCTTTCATGTAGAAGACTTTGTTGAAAATGATCAGGAAGAGTATGCCGGGTACCGGATCGGTGTCCCCCTGGAAGGTGCAGGGGAGACATCAAAGGAACTGATCAGACTGAGATCGGTTACCGGTGCATTCTCCCTGCGGGCCGATGATCTGGATCCAAAGGCAAAGATCCGCAAATCGCAGTTGGCGGCGCAGATTGAGCAGGAGCTCCCCAGGATAGAAGATGAAGTGGAAGCACTGCTCTCCCGGAGGATGGCGCTTGAGAATCATGTGAAGGAGACCGAGCAGAAAATCGAGGCATTAACCCCGTTTTCGGAAATGCGTACCGATCTCTCCCTGCTTCACGGATACAAGACCCTCACTGTCTTTGCCGGCACTATCGGAAAGAGAATTGACCTGGGGGTCCCCAGCGAGGAATATTATTCCGAATCGAAGAAAGGGAATTTTCTCGTTGCCGTAGTTCCAGTGGAATACCGGCAGGATGTCGAGAGAAAACTGCTCGATGCGCAATTCCAGCCGGTTCCTGTACCCGATGAGCCCGGCCCTGCAAAGGAAAGGATCAGCGTGTACAATGTACAGTTCGAGTCCGACAGGAAGGATCTTGATGAGATCGCGACTCAGATTGACGCTCTGAAATCAAGACATTCTGAATTCCTGGTTGCCTGCGATGAGCTCCTTTCCATCGATGCAGAAAAGGCTGAGGTACCCCTGCGGTTTGCCACAACGGACCATGCATTCATCGTCGAGGGCTGGGTTCCAACCGAAGCCCTGGGTGGTCTGATTGATGGTGTCACAACCGCATCCGGTGGAAGAGCCTATGTTACCATGCTGCCGGTCGAGGAAGGAAAAGATCTCCCGCCGATGGAGTATCATAATGTCAGCGTGGCAAAGCCAAGCCAGTTCCTTATCGACTTGTATTCCCGGCCGAAATATACCGAGCTCGATCCGACCCTGATCGTCTCGATCGTATTCCCCATATTCTTCGGGATAATCCTTGGTGACGTCGGTTATGGCGCGATACTGCTTGCAATGAGCCTTGGTCTCCGGAAAATTATCAAGGGTGAGGAGGGCAGGATGCTTCTTGACGTCTTACGCAATGCAAGCATCTCGAGCATTATCTTCGGTTTCCTGTACAGTGAATTCCTCGGGTTTCCGATTCCCGGGCTGCATCCTGTGCTGCCCACGAGACACCTGAACATCGGGGGGGAGGCGGGCGGGCACGGGCCGGCTGTTCCTGAACTGATGCTCATGTCAATCTGGATTGGTATTGCTTACATCACCCTTGGCCGGATACTTGGCATGATCAACCATGCCCGCCAGGACCACGGTTCTCACCGTACAAAAGCAATCCTCGCAAACCTCGGCTGGATTTTGGTATTGTGGGGTATCCTGTTCATGATCTGGTCATATTTTGCAATGCCGCTCATGCTCGATTTTACCGGATATCCCCCTGTGGTTGCAGGTGTATCCTTCACTACTGTTGCCGGAGCAGTGATGGTGGTTCTTGGTATCCTCTTCATTGCAAGGGATTCGGCGCTTGAGGTTGTTGAACTCCCCACGATCCTGTCCCATGTGCTTTCATTTGCACGTCTGGTTGGAGTGGGTCTCTCGTCAGTTGCTATTGCCATGGTGGTGAACTTTATCGCCATCGGGCTGATTATTGAACCGCAGTTGGAAAATCTCACCATTTTTGGTGTATTAATTATTATTGTGGGGGTTTTTGTATTCCTTCTTGGGCATCTTTTCAATGCTATCCTTGGGTTGCTCGGGGGAGGACTGCAGTCCCTCAGGTTGAATTACGTGGAATTCTTCACCAAATTTTACAAGGGTGGAGGAAAGAAGTACACCCCATTCGGGATGATAAGAAGATTTACGGAGGATTAAAACATGGTAGGAGAAGAACTTGTTGGATTGACACCTGAAATGATCGAGGCCTCACAGGCCGGAATGAAAGCACTTGGCGCAGGGCTTGCGGTAGGGCTCACCGGGATCGCTACCGGAATCGCCGAGATGGCGATTGGCTCTGCAGCGGTAGGCGCTACGGCTGAGAACAAGGATGTGTTCGGTCTTGTCCTGTTATTGACCGTAATTCCCGAAACCATCGTAATTTTCGGTCTTGTGGTAAGCCTGCTGCTATTATTCTAAAAGTAGGAGCAGACCATGGGACTGGAAGTGGTCATCGAAGAGATCAGGGCTAAAGGAAAGAACGAGTCAGAACGGATCAGGAAAGATACCCAGGCTGAGGTCAACAGTATCCTGAAGGCCGCACAGGAGAAAGCGGAGCGGATCAAGCTGGCAGCAGACCAGGACGTCGAAAAACAGACATCCCACATTATGAATCAGGAGGCGTCTGCTGCAAACCTGGTGGTGAAGAGGCAGCTCCTGAACACCCAGAAGGACCTCCTCGACCAGGTCTATTCAGATGCTCTTTCCCGGATTGCCAGGCTCCCGGAAGATTTTCACCGCGATGCGATGAAAACTCTTCTGGCCAAAGCGAAGGCAGAGATCCCTGAAGGCATTGTCCATTGCAGCCAGCGGGACAATGAGATCCTCAGCAGGATACTATCTTCCGATACATCCTTGAAGGGGTATACAAAGGGAGCCCCGGTTGAGATCGAAGGCGGTGTCATTATCGAGAGTAAAGACGGGGAGCTCCAGATCGATTACAGTTACCGGACTTTCCTGAGCGGCGTGTGGGAGACAGGGTTGAAGGATGCTTCTGGAATCCTGTTCAGCTGAGGTGATGGGGGGTGGCTGAAACCAGTGCCGGTCCTGTACCGTATGTGTACGTCTGTACGAGGATGCGGGTGAGAAAGTCAAAGCTCATCCCGAGGGAGGACTATCTCCGTCTGCTTAACATGAGTATCCCGGAAATCACCCGGTTCATCGAAGAAACTCAGTATAAGCGGGAGATTGACGAGCTTGCCTCATCGTTCCAGGGAATTGACCTCATTGAACTTGCACTCTCCTGGAACCTCGCAAAGGAATACCAGAGCATTCAGGAAATTTCTCCGGGAATTCTCAAACGGTTTACCCGTTCATACCTGCGAAAATGGGATATCCAGAATGTCCTGACCATCTTCAGAGGAAAAACCCAGGGAATGAAACCCGGGAAGATTCGGGAGATCCTGGTCCCTGCAGGTGAAATGGACAGAGTGTTCCTGGACCGCCTCGTCAAGGAGGAGAATCCAGAGAGAATCCTTGAGGCACTCAAAGGAAAATCAGTGTATCCGGTTATTGCAGCAGGATTCGCTACTGCAATCACGGAGGAGTCCTTTGCAAAAATTGAGAATGAACTCTACAAGGAGTTCTACGCAAATCTCCTTTCCGAAGCAATGAGTGGGTTCAAAGGAGGAAAACAGTTCCTGGAGTATATCCTTCTGGATATCGACATGATGAATATCAGGAATATGTTCAGACTCCGGGCAGACCGGTTGCTTGAGAAGGCCGGTACCATGATGATACCAGGAGGGACGTTTTCAATCGGCGATTTTGAGGATCTCATTGTCCTTGAGGATGAGAAAGATTTCATTGAAGCCCTGAAATCAAAGTTGAAATTAAAGTCGCTCCTTGTACTCCTTGACGAACTGAGCAGTGAGAAATCTCTTCGTGAGATTGAGATTGACCTGATCAAGGTCCAGCTTGCTCAGATGGAGTCATTATCGAAACTGAATCCCTTCTCGATACACCCCATCCTCACCTACCTTGAGAAAAAGAAGTACGAGATCTTCAATCTCCGCGCGATTGCCCGGGGAAAGGAAGTCAATCTTCCGACTGACCGGATACGGGGTTACCTGGTGATGTGAGATGGAGATAGCGGTTGTAGGCAGCAGCGATTTCGTTCTCGGTTTCAGGCTTGCAGGGGTCAGGAAGACCTATGCAGCAGAATCAGACGAAAAACTTGTCGAAAACATCACCCGGGTTCTGGATGACGGCACGATCGGAATTCTTGTCCTCCAGAGCAGGGATATGAACAGGATCCCGCGGCGTCTCCAGGCCACGCTCGAAAATTCTGTAAAACCGACGGTTATTGCCGTAGGTGGCGAGGAGGGAGGAATGTCCATGAGGGAGAGAATAAAGCGATCAGTGGGTGTTGATCTGTGGAAGTAAAAGAGAAGAAAGAGAAAGGCCAGGAAGGAGTCCTCAAGCGGATTGCCGGCCCTGTCGTCACTGCGGTCAATATTGATGCGCACATGTATGATGTGGTGAAGGTCGGCCATGAGGAGCTCATGGGAGAGGTCATCAAGATTCAGGGTGATGAGACCATCATCCAGGTCTACGAGGACACCTCAGGGATCAGACCCGGAGAACCCGTGACCAACACGGGGCTTTCTCTCGCCGTGGAGCTTGGTCCGGGACTCCTGACCAGTATTTATGACGGGATACAGAGGCCCCTGTCCGTACTAGTGGACAAGATGGGAGATTTCATCCAGCGGGGAGTCTCTGCACCCGGGCTTGATCACCAGAAGAAATGGGAATTCAGGCCCCTTGTAAAGGAAGGAGACAAGGTGTCCCCCGGCACTATAATCGGGGAGGTCCAGGAGACAAACATTGTCCACCGGATTCTCGTTCCTCCGAATGTGCAGGGAGGAACAGTAAAAAGTATAAAACGGGGGTCTTTCACCATCGAGGAGATCATCTGCACCCTGGATTCGGGTGTAGAACTTACGATGATGCAGAAATGGCCGGTACGTGTACCCCGCCCGGTCATGGAGAAGATGAACCCGACGATTCCGCTGATTACGGGACAACGGATTCTTGACGGATTGTTCCCTATCGCAAAAGGAGGCACCGCCGCGATTCCCGGTCCGTTCGGGAGCGGAAAAACCGTGACACAACAGCAGCTTGCAAAATGGAGCGATGCTGAGATTGTGGTTTATATCGGGTGCGGAGAGCGGGGGAACGAGATGACCGAGGTGCTGACCGAGTTCCCGGAGCTCGAGGACCCAAAGACCGGAAAACCACTCATGGAGCGGACGGTGCTCATCGCAAACACGAGCAACATGCCTGTCGCTGCCCGTGAAGCATCGGTTTACACCGGTATCACCATTGCTGAGTATTTCAGGGATATGGGATATGATGTCTCGCTGATGGCAGACTCGACTTCCCGCTGGGCAGAGGCGATGAGGGAGATCTCATCACGGCTCGAAGAGATGCCCGGGGAAGAGGGGTACCCGGCGTACCTTGCAGCCCGCCTCTCCGAGTTCTACGAGCGGGCAGGGCTTGTGAAAGCACTCTGCGGAAAGAATGGTTCCGTATCTGTCATCGGAGCCGTATCACCCCCTGGCGGAGACTTTTCAGAGCCGGTTACCCAGAACACGCTCCGTATCGTAAAGGTGTTCTGGGCGCTCGATGCAAAGCTCTCGCAGCGCAGACATTTCCCGGCAATCAACTGGCTGAACTCCTACTCGCTCTATCTGGATACCCTCCATGACTGGTATGATAAGGAGGTATCCCCGGAATGGAACGTGCTTCGTTCGTGGGCCATGGAAGTGCTCCAGAAGGAGGCTGAACTCCAGGAGATCGTCCAGCTGGTGGGATCTGACGCTTTACCCGAGGCAGAGCAGCTGACCATCGAGATTGCCAGGATGATCCGTGAGATCTTCCTCCAGCAGAATGCATACGATCCAGTGGATACCTTCTGCGATATGGCAAAACAGTATGACATGATGAAAGCGATCAAGGGCTTTGCAGACCTTGCCTATGCCGCACAGACTGCCGGGGTCTCCCCGGCACAGATTATCTCGATAAAATCCAAGAATGACCTGCCCCAGATCAAGTTCATCAAGGATTACAAACCGGAACTGGAACGCATCCAGAAGAACATGGATAGTGAAATCAACACCCTGAGGTCGTCAGCATGAAGGAGTACAGAACGATATCGAAGATCGCTGGCCCGCTGGTATTTGTCGAGAAGACTGAACCTGTCGGGTATGGCGAACTTGTAAATATCGCCCTCTGGGATGGTTCCATCAAGCGGGGGCAGGTGCTCGACACGAGCGATTCCCTCGTCGTTGTGCAGGTCTTTGAGACCACCGCCGGTATCGGAAGAGATTCCGGAGTGCGGTTCCTTGGTGAGACTATCAAGATGCCGGTCGGAAAGGAGATGCTTGGCCGTATTCTTTCCGGAGGCGGAAAACCGATTGACGGGGGACCTGAGATTGTTCCTGAAAAGAGGCTCGATATCACCGGCGCTGCCATCAATCCCTATGCCAGAGCCTCCCCAGAGGAATTTATCCAGACCGGAATATCGACCATTGACGGAACAAATACCCTGGTCAGGGGGCAGAAACTTCCAATTTTCTCCGGCGCCGGGCTTCCCCATAATAACATTGCCCTCCAGATCGCACGTCAGTCTAAGGTGCTCGGTTCCCAGGAAGCCTTCGCCGTAGTGTTTGCCGCAATGGGTATTACGAAAGAAGAGGCCAATCATTTCATGCAGGACTTCGAGAGGACGGGCGCTCTTGAACGGGCAGTCGTCTTCCTCAACCTTGCTGATGACCCGGCCGTTGAGCGTATCATCACTCCCCGTCTCGCACTGACTACTGCGGAATACCTTGCTTTCGAACTCGACATGCATGTGCTTGTTATCCTCACCGACATGACCAATTACTGCGAGGCTCTTCGTCAGATTGGTGCTGCCCGTGAAGAAGTACCGGGCCGCAGAGGTTATCCCGGATACATGTACACTGATCTTGCCGGTATCTATGAAAGGGCAGGGATCATCAAGGGCAAGAAAGGTTCAATCACGCAGTTCCCGATCCTCACGATGCCGGGTGATGATATCACGCACCCCATCCCGGACCTGACAGGGTATATTACCGAAGGCCAGATCGTGGTATCGCGTGAACTCCACAGGAAGGGCATATATCCGCCAATCAATGTTCTTCCCTCCCTCTCCCGCCTGATGAACCTTGGTATCGGGAAAGAGCATACCCGTGAAGACCACAAGAAAGTCTCTGACCAGCTCTATGCTGCATATGCCGAGGGCAATGATCTCCGGGGACTGGTTGCTATCGTCGGAAAAGACGCATTGTCTGAACGTGACCGGATGTTTCTGGAGTTCGCTGACCTGTTCGAGAACCGGTTTGTCCGCCAGGGATACGACGAGGACCGATCGATCTTTGAAACCCTCGACGGAGGATGGAACCTCCTTGCAACATTACCGGTCGAGCAGCTTGTCCGTATCGACCGCGACCTGATCAACAAGTATCACCCGAAATTCAGACAGGGTGCAAAGGCACAGGGGTAACGGCACATGGCGCTGCGAGATATCAAGCCCACACGATCGGAACTGATCAACCTGAAACGGCGGATAGCACTGTCAGAGCGTGGGTACAAGATCCTCAAGATGAAGCGCGATGGCCTGATCATAGAATTTTTCAAGGTGCTTGAAACGGCGAAGGACAGCCAGAGCGACCTCCAGAAAAAGTACGAACGTGCTATCCAGATGATGGCATTTGCAAATACCGTCGAGGGCGCAATTGGGGTGAAATCTGCAGCGTTCTCCGTCCAGGAGGTGCCGGATATTACCCTTGCAAGCAAAAATATCATGGGCGTTGTTGTTCCTCAGATCGAGTCATCAAAGGTGAAAAAGAGCCTTGTTGATCGGGGTTACGGGCTCCTTGGGACAACATCGGCCATTGATGAGGCTGCATCGTCCTACGAAGACCTTGTAGATGCAATTATTGAGAGTGCCGAGATCGAGACAACCATGAAGAAACTCCTTGATGAGATCGAGTCCACGAAACGGCGGGTGAACGCCCTGGAGTTCAAGGTAATTCCGGAACTTACCGAAGCACGTGATTTCATCAAGATGCGGCTTGATGAGATGGAGCGGGAAGAGCTGTTCAGGCTTAAGAAGATCAAAGCACGAAATACATAACAGAGGAAGGGAATGGCACCTATTGGTCTGCTCGGTGAAACCCCCTGTGCGGGTAAGACCGTCCTCTTAAGGCTGGACCTGAACTCCCCCATCGATCCCTCCTCTCTTACGATTCTTGATGACAAACGGTTCCGGGAGCATGTACCGACCATCCAGTTCCTCAAGGAGAGCAGGCTGGTTATCGTTACCCACCAGAGCAGGCCGGGGAAGAAAGATTTTACAACGCTGGAGGCTCACGCAGAGAAGCTGGAGCAACTGATAAAGAGACCTGTCAGGTATATCGACGATATCTACGGCCACTATGCGAGGGAATCAGTCCGGTCCCAAAAACCTGGCGATATTCTGATGCTTGAGAATGTCCGTTTCAATGCAGAAGAGAACATGACGATGAAACCGGAAGAGGCTGCAAAATGCCATCTTGTCAGGGGACTGGCCGCACTTGGCGACCTCTTTGTCAACGATGCATTCGGGACATCTCACCGGTCACAGCCAACCATGGTAGGCCTTCCATTCGTTATGAGGTCTGTTGCCGGGCTCCTGATGGAGAAAGAGGTCCTGACCCTGTCCAAGGTCTTTTCCAACTCCCCCCGTCCCGTATCTGTTGTGCTCGGGGGCACGAAAGTGGATGATTCGATTGCGGTTGCAAGGCATATGCTCGAATACCACATCGCTGACCAGGTGATTGTTATCGGGGTTGTAGCAAACATTTTCCTCCAGGCAATGGGATATGACATCGGCCGGCCTTCTGCGCAGCTGATCCAGCAGCTCAGATACGAGAATGAGATCGGGAGAGCCAGGGAGCTCCTCAAGGGGTTTGGAGAGAGAATTATCGTCCCGGAATGGATTGCTGTACGGGAAGAGGGAACCCGGCACGAATATCCCGTGAGTGCTATTCCTGCCGATGCACCGGTGCTTGATCTCGGGATGGATTCGGTGCTCTCCTTTTCAGAAAGGATTCGCGAATCAGGAACCGTGGTCTTCAACGGACCGGCAGGTGTTTTCGAAGACCGTGATTTTGCCACGGGAACCTTCGAGCTGCTGAAAGCGGCCTCGAAAACACCCTTCTCCATCATCGGTGGAGGACACACAGCAGCCGTTGTCGAACAGCTTGGGATAGAGAAGAACTTTACCCATATCTCCACAGGCGGCGGTGCCTGTATCGAATTCCTGACAGGGAAAAAGCTGCCTGCCGTTGAGGCTCTCGAGCGGTCAAAAGAGCTGTTCGGTTAAGAAAAGAAGATATTTATTTTCTGAATACTGATGGCCCGGCACGTGAGTATTTTCCGTTTGTGCGGAGTTTTGAACCAGCAGACAGTTTTGTGAAGGAGAACAGGGGTATTCCCCTGGCCAGACCCGCAACAGGCGAAGGCATTCCGCTCTCCTTGTTACTGGATCTCATGAGATTATACACGGCTGCCGAGAACAGTACAGCCGTGAATAGAAACAGGACAAGGCCAAAGAGCAGGGTTATTCCACCGATCCACATAAGCCTTTCCGGCTGGAACACCATGTAGCCCCCGACAATATAGAGGGGCCAGTAGGTGAGCACCGAAATCCGCGTGAACTGCACAGGACTCCACAGACTCAGCTCCCGCTCTTCCTCCCCGGATACAGGGAACCGGTCGATCATTACACCAAGACGGAGCAGGACTGCTGATATGATGAGGCTCATCACGGTACCGATTGCCAGCCCGAAAATCAATATTTCTTGCATGGTCATTCCCAATCTGGAATTTGGGTCCGTTTCTATTTAAAGTATTCTTTATGTAATACCTATAGAATTTTGTTGAATTTAGTATTCCATAAGAAATACGCCGTCTTTAACAGTTTTTATATACTTTTATGAAGAATAAATGAGAAGATGGGTGAAAAGGGGAGTGTGCAGGGGGGCGAACGTGTTGCAATTTCCTATAAAATGCCCCCAAATGTCTATGAAAAGGTTTATAATCTCGTATATGAGGAGAAGCGATTTTCTACCATCTCAGACTGCATCACCCAAGCATTAATATACTTTATCGACAACCAGAACGATGTGGGACAGTTCAGGGACAACCTTCAGGAATATCTTGCGTCCGAGGAAGGTAAGGATTTCATGAAAAAGATGATGAAAGAACTCCTTGTAGATGTCCTCACGACCCAGCAGAAGATGACTGCTGAGGTCCGAAGATAATTCTTAAGTAATCTGGTAAAATTTTTTTTCGCCCCTCCCTGCAGCTCCGTTTTATCCTGCTCTCTTCCTGGCACATTACCATTGCTTTTTTCTTCCGGATGCGAGAAGACCATTAGGAGAAACATGCATGAATGAGCAGCAGGGGAAAATCAATGATACACTCCTGATACAGGCTGCACGGGGTCTTGCTTCTGCAGATATCCTGTTTTCCAACGCCGAGGTCTTCAATCCGTTCACCGGCGAATGGCAGCCAACTGATTTCGCCGTAAATGACGGAATCGTGATCGGATCGGGAAGCGCACGGGCACACCATCGGATCGACCTGAAAGGCCGCCGTGTGGTGGCCGGGCTGATCGATGCACATGTTCATATTGAGAGTTCCCTCCTCTCCCCTCCCGAATTTGCACGTCTCGCTTCAGAACACGGTACCACCACTGTCATTGCCGATCCTCATGAGATCGCCAACGTCTGCGGGACGGAAGGGATTGAGTTCATGCTGGGCTGGAGAGGGCGTATCCCGATAGATCTTTTCATTATGGTTCCCTCCTGCGTCCCCGCAACTCCTCTCGATATGGGCGGGGCAACACTCGGTCCTCATGACCTTGTTGATTATTCCAGGAGAGAAGGGGTCCTTGGTCTTGGCGAAGTGATGAATGTCCCCGGGGTTCTCTCAGAGGAACCGGATATGATGGAAAAAATCGGACTCTTCCCAATCGTCGATGGCCATGCCCCACTCCTTTCAGGTACGGACCTGAATGCGTATATCGTCGCCGGGATACAGAGCGATCACGAGAGTTCCGGGTACGACGAGGCAAGAGAGAAACTGGAACGAGGAATGTTTCTCTTTATCAGGGAGGGTTCGACCGAGAAGAACATACAGGCGATCATACCTCTCGTTTCCTGGAAGAATGTCTCCCGGTGTTCTTTTGCTACTGATGACCGCCATGCAGACCTTCTCGAAAGGGACGGTCATATTGATGATTGTATCCGGAAAGCGGTGGCATCAGGGCTGGAAGAGGAACTGGCTATAAGAATGGCAACACTCAGTGCGGCAGAACGGTTCGCCCTGAACGATCGCGGGGCGCTTTCCCCGGGGAAAATAGCCGATTTCTGTATCCTTTCCCGTGGGAGGGAGTTCTCGGTTGAAAGGACCTTCCGGAGGGGGGTGCTGGTGGTACCTGATCATCCGGTATCCTGTCCTCCCCTTGACGGCCGCTTCTGCTGCAAGGCCCCCGCAGTACATGACATTCTTCTCGAGGGTCGGGGGTCTGCCCTGGTCATCGGGCTTGTCCCGCACCAGATCATTACCCGGCGCCTCTCGTATCATATCGAACCCGGGGATATCCCGGATGTAAAGAGAGACATCCTGAAGGCGGTTGTGGCAAGCAGGTACAGGAAAGGAAGCGTCGGGACCGGGCTCGTGCACGGCTTTGGAATAACCTCAGGAGCGATTGCAGGGAGCGTCTCTCATGACTCGCACAACATCGTAGCAGTTGGTACCAGGGATGATGACATCATTCGTGCCATTGATCTTGTGATCCGGAACCGGGGGGGTCTTGTTGCGGTCTCCGGAAATGATAGAACGATACTCCCTCTCGGGTGCGCCGGCCTGATGTCGATCCGGCCATATGAAGAGGTCTGTGATTCTCTCCGCAGCCTGAACCGGCACGTCGAAGAGATTGGAGGGAGAGAAGATTCATTCATGTACCTCTCCTTCCTCGCTCTCTCTGTGATTCCCAGTCTGAGAATTACAGAACGTGGTCTCTTCGATGTGGACAGATTATCGGAGGTCTCTGTATTTTCCGGAGAGACCCGCTGAAAGGACAAGTGAAAACATTCAGAGGGAACCCGAAGGAACCAGGGGAATAAATGTACCTGGGGAGACCAGGAACAGGATACCGAGAATGATCGGCTGGTGGACAAGATAAATCGCCAGCGAGTGGCGGCCAAGAAAACCGAATGGTTTGTCCAGGACCTCCGGCAATACGAAATTGTATCTCCTGATACCTTCGGGATATAAGAGGGTGCCGAAAAAAACACCTGTGAGCACCAGGCCAAGCCATGGAACTACCGGAGTGTAATCAATACTGTAGAATGCGGACGGGTGGATTCCGAGCCAGAGAAGCCAGCCTGCACCCCTCATTGCAGCAACCACAGGACCGAGAAGAATAATAACCAATCCAGCCACCAGGTTCTGCCATGAATATCCCGTGTAGAGCGGGCTTAATGCGACGGCGAGCCCAATCAGGTGCAGAATACCGAAAAGGATGAAAGATCCGGGCAGAATTATCCAGGTTACAAGAGTGATCCCGATTCCGATTGAAAAGATACCCGCTCCTCTTTTCACGTATTTCAGAATGAATTCTTTTTGTGAGAGATTTTTCCTGGCATAGACCGCACTGATGGAGAGGGACATCCCCACGAGGAAGAGAAAGAGACCTGCCGTTGACATAGCGAGAACCCTCCATGCGAGGGAAGTCGCCGGTACCGGGACAATACTAAGGAAATAAAGATCGAAAGCAATGTGGAATACCACCATCATGACAACAGCGATTCCCCGTGCAAAGTCAATCTCAGGGAACCGCTCCGGCACATGCGTGATTTTCATGGGAGATTAATCCTTCTTAATTTTCTATCGTCGCAGTGCATGATAAGAATTGGTTTTCCATAACCGGTTTTCCCATTGTCCCGGTCTATTTGAATAACCAACGAGGCCAGTCCGTTTACCACGAGGAGATGCCAGTGATTTGAATCCAGAAACGCCGCCGGGAATTTCTGGCTGTCATTTTCCAGGGGATGATTGGCACCGGGAACGAAACTCAAACTTTAACTGATCGTATTTTCCACATACTTCTGTAGCAGACCGGCCCTTATCAGGTCCGGAGCACCAGGTTCAGGGATTGAAATGATTGACAAACTGCTCGAAGGCAATAAAAAGTTCAGGGAAGGATTCTTCACAGAGAACAAGGCATGCTACGATGAACTATGCAAAGGTCAGAACCCCTCGGTCCTCTGGATCGGGTGTTCGGACTCACGTCTCCAGACCGGGCATATCACACAGACCATGCCAGGTACTCTCTTTATACAGCGGAACATAGGGAACGTTGTTCCGATCCATGACTGGAACTTTGCCACCGTTCTCGAGTATGCCATCCGTCACCTCAAAGTGAAGGATATCGTTATCTGCGGGCATTCGGACTGTGGAGCAATAAAGGCACTCGACAAGGAGACCGATGATGTCTATATCCCGCTCTGGCTGAATAATGCGGTCGAAGCAAAGAACCGTGTGGATGCAAAAATTCCACCTCCGAAAACTCATGAAGAGATAAAAGAGCGGTCACGAATGATCGAATACGAGAATGTCCGGCTTCAGATCGAGCATCTCAACCGTTACCCCGTCGTGAAAAAAGCACTTGCAGAGAAGAAAATTGAGATCCACGGACTCTACTATGACCTTACGACCGGAGCATTAACAACTATTGTGTGACCTTTCCTTCACACTTTCTATCTCTTTTTGAATCAGCGGCAGAGAGATCCTTCCCATGGGGGTATATTTTCCGTTGATAACGACGATTGGAAGGGGGGGATAATGGTCCTCGATGATCTTTTTCACGTATGGGGGAACACCATCATCAATCAGGGTGAGGGTCATCAGAACACGATCCCCATACTCTTTTTTCAGCTCATCCGCGAGTGCATTGAATGCCACCACCAGCTTTCCTGAAGGATAACAATCATACAGCCCGCAGCTCCGGGTATTATCGCAGGGGAACGGGGAACACGAGATATCTTTCAGACCGATGATCTCGATGTGGATGGGAGATGCCATAGTAGGTACTGATGCAGGCATTATTTTAGCATTCAGGATCCTGCAGATCCCTGCCATCCGGGAACTATGTCACATGAACCGCTCGAAACGGTCTTTTGTCGCCTTGCAGACCGGGCAGACCAGTGGCGGGGTAGCTCTCGCACAGAGGTACCCACAGACCCTGCACCGCCAGACCGGAAACGGAAGCTGCTGTCCCTTTTCCGGGCCGGGTTCCGGTTGTGCATGGGCTTTCCTTTCACTTCTCGGAGGCCTCCGTTCAGGAATAGAACTCACTGTTACCTTCTTTTTCAGGACTTCATCGCTGACATACAAAGCACAAAAACATGCGTTATACTGATCAAGGTCAGGATCCCGGTAATCACAGGGGCAGATAATATCCCGGTCTTCCTCCCTGTTTCCCCAGGATATGCGGCACGGGCAGGATGGATACCCGAACCGTTTTTCATTCACAAGCAGCCCCCTGACAAGGTTTTTTGTGAATTCCCGGTCAGGATTAAGGTGATACCCTCCCTCCTCTGCTTCCCTGTCGAGTTTTTTATAATAAGCTTCCACCTCATCGTCGGATGGAGGAACTGGATTCATCCAAGGGCCTCCCGGATCTCATGTTCCTTAAACCCGATAATCACCCGGGTTCCGTCATTGATGACGAGGGTTGGAAATGAACCATGAGGGTTGAATTTTTCGACTTCCTTGATCGCATTCTCCAAATCTTCCGGAGGCAGAAGGTCCACAAAAATATAATAATGATCCACTCCGAGTTCCTTCAGGAGGGCTTTTGTCTTCGCACACCACCCGCACGTGCTCAGTGCAAAGAGGGTGACCTTTCCTTTTGATTTTCCTGGAACATGTTCCATCTTCATCTGATTCATCAGATCCCTGCATTAGGATTGCCGGATCTGCTATTTAATGCTATCAAATATGGTTAATACACTCCGCACGATACGGGGGTATGTTAATAATTCTGGGATAATACGATGAGATCAGCCAGGAAGAATAAGTGAATACAGGAGGATTTTAAAGATCCGCAGAGTGCCCTTATGGCCCATTGACAACTGATCCAATCGGATTATATCCGAATGCCAGGCAACCAATACCGCAAAGGTCACTGGAACCCCGTCGAATACCTCGGCGGAGACTCAAAGGCACGGGCAGCGGTTGTCCGTCTGGCAGAACATCTCGTCGAAATGGCAAGTGAGAAAAACAGGTACTGACCGTTCAGAGATTCCCGCTTAACCGTGCAATCTGGCTTGCAATATAATCAATCCACTCCGCTGCACCCGTAATCATTTCTGCGAGAAAGGCCTCAATAGAATAAACCAGCCCGTATATTCCAGAGATCTCTCCCTCGGGAGGGTTTCCTGTAGAGAGAAGCAGGGCAGCCGAAACAAGCACTATGATGATCAGGAGGAGTATGATCACGATAACCACCCCGATGAGCATTCGCATTTTCATTGCCTGTCTGTTCCCATATTGAGTGCATCATTATTTAAAATTGAGCATGGGAGGCATGGTACTGATTCCGGATCTTTCCCCTTACACTCTTGCCTTCCCAATAGACAGGGATTTCGACGATCCGTTATTAAAATCGAAAGATATAAGGGAGCACAATCTTACATCGATCATATGTGCGCCCGCTTTTTTGATCGTTTTTTTAAACCACGCCCGCACATTGTGGAGAGTCCTCCCCCTCCCTCGATCAGCCATGGTCCGGGCATCTATGTCCCTGAATTCAAGGTGAAACCCTATTTTATCGTGGCGTCGGTCGAGATGGGTAATACCACGACGAAATGCATCCTCACCGGAGTAAATCTTGAGACCGGTATGAGTTATGTCATCAACAAGACGGTGAAAATGAGCCGGGATGTCAGGAAACCCAAATCCGGAGAGGAGATCTTTGGCGAAACACTGGACGGGACAAAGCTCACGAAGGAATCGGTCACCGAACTTGTGAAAGATACGCTCATCCAGTGTCACAGGGATGTGCACCTCGATATCCAGAAAGATCTTGATTTCGTCGTACGGAGCACCGGAGTGGTTGCAGCGATGGACTCCCCTGACCAAGTGGGTACTTTCGTACTCGCTCTTGCAAACGGGTGCCTTAACGCAGGTGTACCGCCAAAGAAAATGACTCCCCCGATGTCGAAAGCGAACCAGCCCCAGAAACTCCAGCCGTTCTCCTATGCCGATAAAGTTGTCTTTATCGGTGCAGTTGCCGGTGTCATCCCCCCGGTGGGAAGCACCGGAGTCGAGATGGTGGCAAACGAGATGGAAGGGGAGCTTGCTATGGCAGGGATCAAGGAAGGGGCAAAGTGGACCCCCGTTGATTTCCGGAACCCCTGTATCTCAATCGATTTCGGAACGACCCTTGATGGCAGGATAACGAGCGATGTTGCAAAAGATGACCCGAATCCCTTTGCAAAGACGGTAGGAAATTTCTGTGGCCTTGCAGGGGCAATCCCGGATGCTATCGTCAAGGGATCAGGGCTTGTCGACTCCCGGACCGGTACTGCTCTCGATGTATTCGGTGACCGGAGCGTGATAGCCGAATTTTCCCTGAAAGGACAGAGTGATACGGTCAGGGAATATGTCAGGAGGTGTCACGAACTCATTGATATCAGGATCGTACCCCCCGAAAGGAAAAGGTTTGGGAGGGTGCCTGTGTATGCAGATGTTGCCAAGGATTCCGGGGTAGCGCTCATCGGATGTGATGCCGGAGAGAACGGGAATGCCCTTGATCAGCTGAAGAACATCGGGACTGAGATCTACAAAAACCACAGCCTGAGCCTCCTCAACGTTGTGATCGATCGTGTCTGTGCTGAGATGGCGCTCCGGCTGATCGATATCACCCGAGAAGAGGGGATGCTGTTACCGAATTCTTCCATCGGGTTCACCGGGCGGGCGGCAATCTCCGGGAGAAAACCAGAGTATATCCTCGAGGGAATTACCGGGAGAAATCTCTTCCCAGACCCAAACGACCACCTTGTCTTTGTTGATGACGGCCTTGCGCGGGGAGCGGCACTGATGGGGCGCTGCATGAACTCCCTCGGGAAGCCGAAAAACCCGATAGGAGGAGTCAGGGGCGGTCCCTGCATCATGGCGAGAAGGATAAAAGCAGGAAAGTAGATGTGATACGTTATGATTGAAGAGAGATCATCACCGGGAACAGACCAGACCGACAATGAGCTTTTTGATCTCCTGATACCCCCGGGCGTCCCAAGAAAGATGATCATGGAGATCACACAAAAATTCGATGTTGAAATTGTTGAAAGGAAAGAACGCCTTTATTTTGCGAACATGGATGGGGAAGAACGGGAGCTTCTTGCATTCCGGGGCAGACGGGAAGAGCTGGAGAAGGCACAAGCGTATCTTATGGAAGAACTGAAAAAATTCATCGGGGAGTAATTCCGGTAATCTTTCCAGGATCCCGGTCAATGGTATTCCAGGTTACAGAATTGCCCATCCCGGCCCATCACCTTTTACAATTCCCCGGAATATCTGATGTGAGACCTGCACAGGGGCAACAACCCTTTATTGTAGTACAGCCGGAGAATCAGAGATCCGGCATCTGTCGTGCGATATACCATGCATGAATCGCAATGATTCCATACAGTGGCAGGAGGTAATCGAAGGTAATGAACTGCCCCTGGGTCTCAAATAACCAGACCGTCGCATAAATATCGATCTGGAAGATCAGTATCCCCCACCATTTTCCGAGATAGAAATATCCAACTCCAGGGAGGACGAAATTGAGGAACGCCGCAATGTTCGGATTTTTTCTTGTCCGTGGCCGCCTTGCAAGGGCTCTCGGCAGGTATCGCGGCGAGATCCCGCACTTCTGGGATGCCATGACCGCCTCCCACCTCACCTGGTCATCGGGATCACGGATGGCCCGATAGAGGAGGGGGATAGCCTTCTCCTCACCGATCCTGCCAAGAGTCCTGACCGCCATCATACGGACCGATTTGTCATTATCTTTTGCAGCGATATCGAGTGAGGGGATTGCATCCTTTCCCATATCAGCAAGCATGTCCCATTCCTGTTTCCCTGCAAAGAGGAATGCCAGTGTGGCTGGTTCATCAGGAGACCAGCCCATTTTTTCGAGCGCGACAGCAGAACCGTAGCGGACATACCGGTCAGGATCCCGTAATGCACCTTCAAGGGGACCAAGTGCCCGGGGATCAGCCATCTCGCCGAGGGCCAGTGCTGCCTCCCATCTCACCTCGTTGTCTTTATCCCTGAGGAGTCCGATTAATGGTTCCACGGCCCGGGGATCCCGGATCTCGCCAAGTGCCTCGATGATTCCAAGGCGGATGTCTTTGTTCCGGGTTTTCAGGGCGGACAGCAGATGATCCATCCCTTCCGTCCCAAGCCCTGCAAGAGCACTGGAAGCCTGCCACTGAATATCCAGGTTTTTATGACGGAGGGCTTTTATTAATCCGCGATAATTTCTCGCTTTCTTCAGGGTTTCGATATCAGGTTCTTCGCCATAAAAGATTGCCATGGATTAAACCTTCCCCTGCCAGTACACATGACCGCAAAAAAAATGCCTTTTTTTCATAAGTCCGGCAACCCCCTGACATAATACCAGGTATGGACAACGGCAACCGCTGATATAGAATACGAAATAATGTAGGGGACGTATTTCGGGAGGAAAAGACCCATGATCAGGAGGGAGGTGACATTGATCTGGAAGACCAGGAATCCCCACCACATACCAAGATAGTTATAGCCAAGTCCGATGAAAAAGAAGTTCAGGAGCATCGCAGCATACGGATCTTTCCGCTCCCGTTTTCTCCTGGAGAGCCCTCTTGGGAGGTGCATGAGAGGAATATTGCATTTTGGAAATGCCATGAGGGCTTCCCAGCGGACAGGTCCGCTGATATCCCGGAGGGCAAGATCACAGGCCCCCTTTGCCCCGGGGTCATGCAGATCGCCAAGAATTTTTACCGCATGAGCTCTGACGGCCGGATCATAATCACGGAGATGGTGAATGAGCGGTCCGACCGGGACTTTTTTAAGAACCGGGATCTCGTCCCAGCGCTGTGCAGCGACAAGGAAGTATACCTGCCCTTCCGGATCTTCAGGGATCCATCCGTTCTTCTCGAGTGCAATTGCCACACCGTAACGTACATATTTATCCGGATCTTTGAGAGCTTTTTTCAGCCCTGCCAGGGCGGCTTCATCACCAATCTCACCAAGGGCAATTGCAGAAGCCCAGCGGACTTCATTGCTCTCATCACTGGAGAGAATGAGAAGAAGACCGGGCACTGCCTGGATGGTACGGAGGTCAGATAAGACCTCCACCACGCCTATCCTCATTTTACGGTCAGGGTGATCCAGGGCATTGATCAGTTTTTTTGTTGTGACGTCCCCGCCAAGCCGTTCCAAGGCTGACGCTGCCTTCCACTGGATGGTAAAGTCGCGATGGGCAAGGAGCCGGATAAGTTCATCGACATTCCACTCGCGCTCAAACCTGCTAACATCGGGTGTCTTCCCGATGGAAAATGGCAGGGAGGGCATCAGTGCACCCTCTTTCCCGGCACAGGTTCCTTAGTGTTCACGCTTGTTCCATCTCATATAAAATACGAGAGTAACGAGGACTACCCCAAATACCACCGAGAGGTTTTTCAGGAGGACCAGGGTAGACGTCCCCTGGGTGAGAGCTCCGGTCACGGTCTCACCCTGATCTCCTCCTGATAGCAGTGTTGTTTCTTCTGCCTGGCCTGTGCTGGCAGCCGTTTGGGTTACCGTTCCAGGAGCTTCGTCTACGTCAGCCTCTGCCGTGGTCTGAGTCGGAACCGGGGTTTGCAAAGGAGTCCCGGTAACGGTCGCAATAGTCGTGGAGGTGGCTGCTGGTCCTGCTACATCACCACCACCTCCCCCTCCTCCACCACTGCCCCCGCCACCGGAAACAGCGGTTGAAATACTCAGGTAGAGCATCTGGAAGAAATTACCTGATTTCGAGAGGGAAGCAAGGCCAAACGTAGAGAGCCCGGAGGGAGACTCAGCCATGAAGAGATCGAGATCCCGTTCGTCATCATGGCCGAGGTATCTTGTATCAAGTACCTGACCGTTCCCGTCATCCCCGATCCGGATGACATGGATGCTGTCACGCTCATCTTTGACTTCCATGCTGAGATTATAATCATAATATCCCCTTTTCATCAGCATTACATTGTGTAGTCCGGGCGCCAGGCCGGTTGCATTAACGGGCGAAAATCCCGCATAGTTACCATCGATATACACCCTTGCCCCTTCCGGCAGGGAGTTGATCATGAGTGTCCCCTTATCACCCCATCCAAAGGTACGGACCCATTCTGAATTCACTCCAAATATCAGGGTTGCCGTTTCCGCAGGTTCTGGAGGTTCCGCTTCGAATCGCACGGTATAGGCGATATCCTCAATTGTTCCATAATTATACATGGTTTTAATATCATCGAACAGGGAAAGGTCATCAGGGGTCGATCCCTCCCATTCTGCCACACGGATACTCCTCCCCGGTTCGTACTCAATCATATTCAGGGTGAAATTGAAGAAGCACCCGCTCCCTGCCTTCTGGCTGAAATTGGCGGGGTGAAGATCCCCGCTTGTGACAACAATATTCCTGACGGTCCCGGTTAGCACTCCATCTTCACAATAAGAGAACTCATTCCCGGTATCGCCAAGGAACCTGATGGAAGCCATCCCTGAATCTCCGGGAGGCACACACGTAATCACGGGTGTGCCGTTCTCCGTAATAAACTCACAAGTACCCGCTTGTGAAGTGTTCAGGGCAAGCAAGGTGTCAGTACCATTCAATGACAATTCAATTCCGGCAGAGGGGAGGACACAGGTATGGTACGTTCCCTCCACTACCGTGATAAGCGACTGCTTTGGAACGGACTCATATCCAAAAATATTTGCCACAGTCAGATTCACATCGTATACTCCGGCATGGGTAAATACATGAACGGGATTTTGTTCATCTGATGTCTCTTTGTCACCAAAGTCCCAGTGCCATTCGAATGGAAGACCGGAAGAAGTATCTTCGAATGCAACCGCAAGAGGAGCAGGACCACAGGTCCTGTTCTGGGTAAACTGCGGAACCGGGTCTGAACCGGCAGAGATGAAATTATCCTTACGGACAGCAGCCCTCTGGAATGGATTATACACCGTCAGAACGACAGTATAGGAACCTGCAGAATCATAGGTATGAACAGGGTTTTTTTCAGTTGAGGACACCCCGTCACCAAAATCCCAGGAACAGCCATCGTTCTGTCCCTCGGTAGTATCAGTAAATTGAACGGTAATGGGTGCCTTCCCCTGGGTAACATTTGAAGTATAATCCGCTACAAGGGGTGGCATCGAAGTGCCGAATGTATACAGGAAAACATCAAAGTCGCCATTCCTCATGTCAGACCATATCACCCTGTCTCCCCAGATCGCCGGATTATACTTTGGAGACCTGGTTGCATCTGATGAGACCGGAGACTCTGTCATCGTGGTGATATCGATGCATGTTACAACCGTGTCGTTGATATAAGCAACAATATCCCCAGAAATAACCGGGCTCTCACGGTAATAATCTCCTTCAGTGATCCGGGTCTCTTCCCCTGACAGAAGGTCGTAGAGATAAATCTGGGAAGAAACATCCCGGTTATCCATCCAGACGATACGATCTTCCCATATCGCAGGTGCCATCTGGGCGTAGGGGTCTGTTGTGATCTGTGTTTCATTCCCGCTGGTGATATTAAACAGGTAGATCTCAAAATTCCCCATCGAGGCATTCCTGGCATCCTCCCAGACAACCCGGTCTCCCCAGATAGCCGGAGATCTGGCTGAAGAAGATGAAATATCGCCAAGTTTCGTTACACTTCCGGAATTTATATCATACCAATGCACCGAACATTCAGATTCCCCTTCTATCCCTTCCTGCCATACGATCCAGTCTCCCCAGATTTGAGGTGTGACCTGGTTGACCTGGTCATTGGTGATCCGCTGCTCTTTTCCCGTTGAGAGATTGTAAAGGTGAATCTCGAAATTATCGTCCTCATATGTCTGCCAGACGATTCGATCTTCCCAGATATCCGGCATATCCTGGTACGGCAGGATTGTGGGGATTCTCATTATTTTACCGGAGGAGGTGTTATAGAAAATAAGGTCAGTATAATAAATCTCCGGATCTTCCAGGCTTGGATAATAATGGGCCCAGATAATCCGGTCATCCCAGATTGCCGGATTGAGCTGGTCGGTTCCCCATGTTGCAGCAGATACACAGGTTTCAGTCCCTGCCAATGCCTGAACATCTCCTGAAATTACCGGAGAACTAAGAAAAACCAGAAAAATTAGGCATATTAAACAGCCCGATCTCAATCGGAACCCTGGCTGCTTCACCACACACCCTCCCAACCATCCGACGAATCCCCCATACTGCAACCTCTCTGTTTGAATGTTATCCAGGAATCACATATCCATATTCGTTGAAATTCGCTGTGAAATCAGCCGTTGATATTGTGATAAGCGAGCCCCCGCACGGATTTCTCAATTGATATCCGGTCGGGTTCGTGGTCTTTTTCAAAACTGAGTAGGTATGATTACTTGTTAATCCTGCCCCGGCTCCGGCTTTAGTTTTGGCCACCGAGGGATAGGTTGTCTTATTACCTGCAGCAGCATTAAAGACAAATGCTCCGGTTTTTAAAGTACCGCCGCAAATATTCTGAAGTGCAGTAAGCCCGTTTCCGCCATTCAAAAGAGTACCAATCGGCGGTGTATCCGAATGCCCGGGATCCAGCCATTTCGCATATGCTTTCTCATACAGGCAAGGCCAGATATACGCACTGCTGGACCGGGCATACACCAGATTGCTGGCAGTGTCAACGGCAAGCACTGAATTTGTCGTGAATGAAGGATCCCACACCTTATTCACCGTGTTGTAAAACTGGTAATTTGGATGTGTTTTCAGTTTCGCTGGTGCAGCCCATGCAACCGATATGAGAGCGGCAATGAAAAAACAGTCATTCACACTTCCCTGGAGGGGTTCTGTATAGGTCTTTGTGGTACCTACTCCTTTTCCTGTATCATTCCAGCTTGCGAACTGCCTGGTTTCAATCGCACAAGTTGCACCACTCTTTGCCGGATCAGACAACCATGACTGATTGTCAATACTCTCCTTGCTTCCTCTCATCATGTCCCTTCACCATCAAATTTGCATTCTATCGCCAGAACAGATAATGAGCAACGGTTGACTTATCGACAACAGAGCGAACCCGGGGATCTCCCCGGGTATCCCTCATTACATCAAACTGCCTCTCCGGATGATAATTTCCCCCGAACCCCACTATCATTGGCTCAATTCAGTACTTCGGGAAAAAGCATATATACCTTTGGATTCAATGCGAGCATTTTCATCGTCGTTCAGGCAGGATGTCCGAATTCCAAATCGTCCCCCAGTATCTGTGACGTTCAGGGATTACTTCATATAAGAGTTGAAAAACCTATGCAACGCAGTTGAGAGAATCATCCCTGATGATGGTTCATCATACAAAAGATTTTAATTCCATAAAAAATGTTCTTTGATGAAATGGCCCATTTTAAGGGGATATTATTTGCCGCCCGATCATCTTCACAAGTACCGCTTTCTGGGCATGGAGCCGGTTCTCGGCCTCGTCAAAGACCACGCTCTGCGGGCCTTCGATCACCTCATCGGTGACTTCTCTCCCCCGGTGAGCCGGGAGGCAGTGCAGGAATATGGCATCGGGGTCCGCTTTCTTCATCAGCCCGTTGTCGACGGTGAATCCCTTGAATGCCCGAATCCGGGCATCCCGCTCGCTCTCCTCTCCCATCGATATCCAGGTGTCCGTGACCACGACATGGGCATCCCTGACTGCTTCAACCGGGTTCTGGTGCAGGGTTACCATTCCGCCTTCCTGGACGGCCCGCTTCACCACGGTTTCCGAGATCCTGTATCTCTCCGGGGAGGCAACCGTTATTTCGAACCCTGCCCGGGCAGATGCCAGCACAAGGGAATTGCAGACATTGTTCCCATCGCCGACCCATGTGACTTTGAGACCTTCAATGGATCCGAAATGCTCCCTCATGGTCATGATATCGGCAAGGATCTGGCATGGGTGCTCAATATCGGAGAGGCCGTTGATGACCGGGACGCTGGAATTACGGGCAAACTCTTCGATCGTCGAGTGTTTGTAGGCCCGGATCATCATGCCTGAGACGTACCGGGACATCACCCGGGCAGTATCCCTGATCTCCTCGCCTCTCCCGATCTGGAGGTCCTGGGGATTCAGAAACAGGGCATGACCGCCAAGCTCTGCCATACCGACCTCAAAAGAGATTCGCGTTCGGGTGGATGCCTTTTCAAAAACAAGGGCAAGTGCTTTCCCGTAGAGAAATTCATGCGGCCTCCCTTCCCTGCGGAGCATCTTCATCTGGTCGGCATCATCAAGAATCTCACGTAGTTCCTCACGCGAGAGATCGAGTATTGATAGAAGGTCTTTTTTCATCGTATCTCCTTCATATGGGCTATCCGTTTTTCAAGAAGAGCCCTGGTTCCGATATCACTCCGGTGACGGATCCGGCCTTTCACCGATCGTGCAGCCTTCTCGGCAGACTCTTCAGCTTCTCCCAGAGTATCCCCAACTCCCACAAAGGCAAGCGTCCGTGACGTCTGGGTATAGAAGATCCCGTCCCTCTCCTCCACATTGGCATAATAGAGAAATGCTCCTGAATCGTTGCTGAACGTGAGCGGTTCTCCGGTCAGGGGAGCATCAGGATAGCCTTCGGGAACAAGATACTTGCACACCGTTGCCTTTCGTGCAAACCTGATATCGTGTTCTGAGAGAGATCCCGATACGATGTTCGTGACAATGCTTCCGAGATCAGATTCGAGCAGTGAGAGAACATTCATCGCTTCCGGATCTCCGAACCTGGCATTGAACTCAATTACCATCGGACCTTTTGCGGTATTCATGAACTGGCCATACAGGATGCCCCTGTAAGGGGTTCCGGCGTCTTCCATGACTTTCACCACATCTCTCATAATGCCAAACGCATTCCTGCGATCCGCTTCAGTGACGAATGGGAGTGAATGGTTGGCCATGGAGTATGCCCCCATACCCCCGGTATTGGGGCCCTGGTCGCCCTCAAAGGCACGCTTGTGGTCCTGGACGAGCGGCATGGGCACGATATGCTTTCCGTCCACAAAAGCCTGGAGGGTGAATTCTTCCCCGATAAGACGCTCTTCAAGGACCACGTTCCCCCCAAGAGAACGGACATACGCAACAGCTCCCTCCCTGTCCAGGTGCTCACCCATGATCCTGACCCCTTTGCCACCCGTAAGACCGATGGGTTTGATCGCAAGATCCCCTTCGTAATCCCGTATAAAACCGATTGCGTCACTGGCACTGTAGAAAGTACGATAGTGTGGGCATCCGGAGATGCCATGCCGCTGCATCATCTCCCGGCAAAATGCTTTATCTGTCTCAAGCAGGGCTGCTGACAGAGTCGGTCCGATGCAGGGAATGCCCTTTTCCTGCAGGTGATCGACGATTCCTGCTTCAAGTGGTGCCTCGGGGCCTATCACTGCATAGTCTGCTTCTCGTGAGAGAGCAAATTTCAGGACCGACGGGATATTGGTCTCCCTTTCGATCAGAACCTCAGAAGAAAGGGATGCAATCCCGGGGTTTCGCTTTGCCATCACGGAAAGCAGGATAACCCCTTCTGACAGGGAGAGAGCCCTTGCGATTGCATGCTCCCTGCCCCCACCCCCTACCACCAGCACCTTCATAGTCATGTATAATACGGTCCGGGATTCTTAAAAAATTGCATCTATTTGTCACGGTCGCCCACTATTTCGCTCGCTCTTGAAAGAGCTAACAGGCGTACACCCCTTTTTGCAAGTGCATCCGCTGCTCCGGCTTCGCGATCGACCACGGTAACCACCGTGTCCACAAGAGCGCCTTCCGCACGGAGCGCTTCAAGGCCTTTGATGACAGAACCACCAGATGTTGTCACATCTTCAACAAGAAGCACCTGTTTTCCGGCGACGTTCCCGATGACTTGCCCGCCTTTCCCATGGGACTTCTCACCGGTCCTGATGATTGCATATGGTTTTTTGCTCGCAAACGAGGTTGCAACCGCTATCGGCACTCCTCCAACGGCTACGCCGGCCACTATGTCAAAGGAGGCTGTTTTGGCTATCTCATGGCCCACTGCTTCAAGCACGGAGGGATTGACAAGGGCAGACTTTACATCAAGATAATACGAACTCTTCGCACCGGAGGCGAGAAGAAACTCCCCGTACTCGACGGCACCATTTTCCTTCAGCATACGAGCGATCCTGTTCACCATGGTACATCCTTAATCCCTGCAATATACCCGATAATGTTCACCGCCCTGTGGAGCAGCGGGGTGATGACAATGATCCAGAAGAGGATGGGAAGAGTGATATACGTCACTACCCATGAGAATTGGAAGATAAGGAGCAGGACGAGGGGTCCGATTACCAGATCGTACTGATCCGCTAAAAGCCAGGGAGCTCCACGGTCCTTCCCGAGCCTCCGTTTAAAGAAACTCTTTACAAGATCACCGAAAAGAGCCCCGAACGACAGGATGCATACCACCGGGATCGTAAGTTCCGGGAGACGGGTGAAGCCGGCGACTCCGTACACCTGGATCTGTATAATACCAAAAATAATCCCTGCGGCGACCCCGGCACCAAAGCCCCTCCATGTCTTGCCATCCCCAAATATCCTCCTTCCGTCGCGATAAATTCTTCCGCCGTCTATCGGTCTTCCTCCGCCAAGGAAGGCGGCAACCGGGTTAGGCACATAGGCCGGCATCATAATCCAGAGCGCGGATAAGAGCGGGATAAGAAGGGAATCGGGACTAATCTCTAATCTCCCACTATCTGTAATAAACAGCAGATATAAGCATTAAGATATCCCAAACGTAACAACTTATGATACAGGATCGGTGGGGAGAAGGATGAAGATCAAGACAACAAAAACCCTGTGCCCGATCTGCAATGCCATCCTTGAGGGAACCATCACTGAGGAGGGTGGCAGCATCTGGCTGGAACGCTCGTGCCCGGAACATGGCCATTTCCGGGACGTTTACTGGTCTGATGCCGAGCTATGGCATAGGTTCGAACGGTATGATTCCGAAGGGAGGGGTGTGGAGAACCCGAACGTGGTAAACCCGCCGGGATCCTGCCCGGAAAACTGCGGACTCTGCAGTTCCCATAAATCCGGCACCCTGCTTGCCAACATCGACCTCACAAACCGGTGTAACCTCGATTGTGATTTCTGTTTTGCCAATGCAAGGGCATGCGGGTTCATCTACGAGCCTTCATTTGACCAGATTGTCGGGATGATGAAGATGCTCCGGAGTCAGAAACCGGTTCCTGCGCCTGCGGTCCAGTTCTCGGGCGGAGAGCCAACGATGAGGGACGACCTGATGGAACTCATCCGGACGGCAAAGGAGGTCGGGTTTCCCCAGGTGCAGCTGGCTACAAACGGGATCAAAATGGCACAGGACATAGGGTATGTGGAAGAACTCAAGGCTGCAGGGCTCTCCACAGTCTACCTGCATTTTGACGGGGTGACCAAAGAGACCAATTCCAAGGTCAAATCGGATGAAAAGGCGGTGAGGAACTGTGAAGATGTGGGGCTCGGAGTGGTGCTTGTTCCGACTATCATCAAGGGACGGAATGATCATGAAACCGGGGCGATCATCAGATATGCTGCTGACCACATCAAAGCGGTCCGGGGCGTCAACTTCCAGCCTATTGCATTCACGGGAGCAGCCAGTGAAGAGGATATGCAGCGGGAGAGGATCACCATCCCTGAGCTCCTCCGGGGCATTGAGAACCAGACCGATGGAGTGATCAGGAAATCCGATTTTTACCCTGTGCCCTGTGTGGTCCCTTTCACGGACCTCGTGGAAGCATACACGGGACAACCACAGGTCAAATTCACTACCCACCAGCACTGCGGCGCGGCAACCTATGTTTTCATCACCGATAAGGGTATGGTCCCCATCAACCGGATGGTTGATGTCGAGAGTTTCTTCAGGTCAATAGAGAACATGACCGAGAAACTCAAGAAGGGCGGCCAGTTGAATAAATATAAATCACTCATCGAAGGAATCCGGGAGATGAACGAATCGTTTAAAAAGAGCGAACAGGGAAGTGCTGCCCAGTTCTGGAAGCTGATTGGAAAGACCCTCGTGATGCAGAACTTCGATGCATTGCGTGACTTCCACTGGAATGCACTTTTTATCGGTACGATGCATTTCATGGACCGGTACAATTATGACATCTCCAGGGTCCAGCGCTGCTGCATCCACTATGCCACTCCTGATGGGAAACTCATCCCGTTCTGCACGTACAATAGCGGACCGGTCTACCGGGAGAAGGTGTGGAGCACCCATAGAAAATAACCAGGCCGACCCTCTCCTTTTTCCCAGCAATTATCTGCCTCAAAGCTGCAGATAAAATATTATTTACGGGAACCTGAGGGCCACTCGTTCCCGGCTCTTCATTGCAATCTCTGCAATCGCAAGATCCTGAATCGCAAGCCCGGTTGAGTCAAAAACCGTTATCTCATCAGGGCTCGTCCTTTTCTTTTTGCCAAGAACCACCTCTCCGAGTGTTCCCTCTATCCTGTCAGGTGAAAAGAGGCCTTTTTTAATCGCTACATTGATCTCCCCTGAATGGACAGCCTGTGCGGGGTCATCAACGTATACCCGGGCACGCTGAAGGATTTCAGGGTCGAGTTCCTGCTTTCCGGGTGCATCAGCTCCAATCGCGTTGATATGGGTTCCTTCATGGATCCATTCACTCCGGACAACCGGTTCCCTGGAAGGCGTCGTGGTGACGAGCAGGGTACAATCGCATACCTTCTCGGGAGATGCGATGGTGCATTCCAGGGCAGGGTATTTCCTGCAGAAAGCAACGGCATTCTTCTCATTCCTGCTCCAGACTTTTACTGACTGAACCTCAAGTTCTGCGGCAATTGCATCAAGCTGGGCGGCAGCCTGACGACCACTGCCGATTATTCCGAGAGCCACAGAACGCGAAGGGGCAAGGTATTTTGCTGCTATACCCCCCGCTGCACCAGTTCTTAAATCGGTGAGTCCGGTGGCGTTCAGGATGGCAACCGGTATGCCGGTGCCGGGGTCAAGGATAACAGTCAGCGCCATCACGGTAGGAAACCCTATCCGGGGATTTCCCGGATGGACATTCACGATCTTGACGCCTGCGAGCGAAAGGGAGGGGATGTATGCAGGCATCGTCCTGAAATCCCCGTGGTCAAAAGTGACATAGATCTTCGGAGGCATCTGGACCCGCCCCCGGCCATGCTCGGCAAACGCCTCTTCGACTGCAGCATTCACCTCCCGGATATCCAGCCCCTCGGCAGGGTTCTGGTAATAAAACATACTACACACTCTCCCTTCTCATGAGAAGAAGATAATCGATCCCTTCTCATTCCGCGGGGCTTATCCCCTCCCCTGACAATATAAGTATGAACGGCCGATTCAGGGAGATTATCAGAGTATGATCTACATTGTGCCAAAACCGACCGATACCCACGATGATAACTCGACAGCAACTGTTGCAATGGAAATCCGGAAACAGGGGGGGAAATACCTGCTGCTTGACATTAACCGGATCGATCCCTTCACACTCCCCTTCGAACACGAGCTCGTCTGGGTATGCGGGCTGACGCAGGATGAACACCAGTTTGAAGTGCTTCAGGCCCTTTCCCTTTCAAATGTTCTCGTGAACACTCCGCAGGCAATAGGTACCTGTGCAAGCAAGGTTCTCACCACCGCGCTTCTCCTGCGCCATGCCATTCCCTCACCAAGGACCCTGTTTACAAACTCAAAGGAACATGCGGGCCGTTTCATTAAAGAGCAGGGTAAAGTGGTTATAAAACCGGTCTACGGGTTTGACGGCCATGGAATTTTCCTCATCGATTCTCCCGACCAACTGGGAAAACCTCCCTATTATCTCCAGGAGTATGTCCAAAATGACCGCGATTTCCGGATATTCGTGATAGACGGTGAGCCCGTTGGGGCTATTATGCGGATTTCCAATACCCTCGCGCATAATATCCACCAGGGAGGTATCGGCACTGCCTGTGAGATTGACGAAGAGATGAGATCAATTGCCGGGGCTGCAGCGCGGGTGGCCGGGGTTGACTACGGGGGTGTCGACCTGCTCCGTTATGCCGACAGCTACTGTGTGCTCGAAGTGAATGGTACACCAAACTGGCACTGCATGTCTGCACCCATCCCTGCTTTCCTTGCGCGGTACCTTCTCGAAAAAGAGCGCAGCCTCTCCTCGTGATCAAATCTTACCCTGGTTCATGAAAGGAGACTATATCGGGGACCGGAATTCCGGGAAAGGGAATAGAAAGGCAAAAAGGAAAAATCAGGCTTATTAAGTGTCATTATTGGATATATTCCATCTCTTTTAACGTCTTTGCTGCAAGCTCCCTCATCCGTGCAGAGATCCTTCCGGATGCTGAAAATTCAACATCCTTCATAGCATTGGCAAGCTCGTTTCCCAGAACAAAAATGGCATATTTATGTTCCATTTTGCTTTTATGAAGCTGTGCCGGGTTAATTTTCAAGGAATGATATTCAGAAAATTTCAGGTCGGGATTGGAACCCTCAAAGTAATCCTTGATCTCATAGAGCATCTGGTGTAACGATATCAGTTCCTCTTTGTGCACACTCTCACCCATAGTACTCTTGATCCCCGTAAAAATAAATAAGTAACGATGAAAAAATCAGGAGATTTTAATCAGCCGGATAGTCAAAGGACGCTTGATTATCCCTTTAAAGTCGCGGGCAGCGACATATTCAAGCCCTTTGCCGGCCACAAGGTCCAGAATCCGCTGGTTAATGTCTCCATCGGTGATGAGTCCTGTAACATCCCCGTTGAGATCGGAGAGCACCTTCTCGATCTCGTCAGGGGCTGATTCTTTCAGAATAGAGAGATCTGCAGAGAGGAACCGTGCGATCCGCTTGCCCCTGACAGCGTTGATCTGATCCCCGAGAGTTTTCTTTTTTTTCTCTCCCGAATCCGGCTTTTTCTTCAGCTGGCCTTTCCTCTTCTCATCCCTTTCGTCCTTATCTGTCTCCTTATGCAAGGAAGAACGGACGGTCTCTTCACCTCCCTGTGCCGGAACTTCTTCTGCTTCCTGTTCCTTAACATACTCAACAGGTATTTTATTCCGGAGCGCTTTGATGATCTCCTTCCTCGCGAGATCTTCAACGCTTTTTCCCCGCGGAGCATAGGCAACATAATCAATCTCTGCCACCTGGAGGAGCTCCTGCAGGAGAAGATCTCCTCCCCTGTCCCCGTCAAAGAATGCGGTAGAAGTCTTTTTTTCACAGATATCAATGATTGTCGGAGAGATTTTCGTCCCTTCAACTGCTACCGCGTTTTTGATTCCATACCTGAGCAGGTTGATGACATCAGCCCGACCTTCAACAACAATGATAGCATCCGAATCAAGGACATTAGGGCCGGCTGGTACCTGATCCTCGCCAATCGTGCCAATCTTCTCTATCCGCAGGCTCTCCCTGACACTGTCAATAATCTCGGTGCTGTCGATCGACCCTTCCTCAAATGAGTCAATAAGAAGTATTTTTGCACGGTCGACGATCTTTTTCCGTTTGCTGACCCGGATATCTTCAACTGAGACAACACTGACCCGGGCAACGCAGGGTCCTACCCTGTCGATTGTCTCAAGGGATGCTGCAAGGATGGCAGTCTCTGCCCGGTCAAGGGACGAAGCGATGTATATCTCGCCCCTGGTCTCGCCTTTTTTACTTGAAATCTGGACATCGATCCTCCCTACCCTTCCGGTCCTCTGGAGATCACGAAGGTCGAGGTCTTCGCCGAGCAACCCTTCAGTCTGGCCAAATATGGCTCCGACTACATCAGGTTTCTCGACCACCCCCTCTGCTTCAAGGTGAAGGTGAATAAGGTACTTGGTAGTATCTGATGAATACACGTAAGCGCACCCCCATGTATCATGCAGCAACTGAAATGCCTGATCATAGGTAAAATATAATTAATCGTGTAAAGGGATAAACTATATGTTATTATATAATATTTAAAAATTTATTTATTTAATAGTATATATCATATAACTAATAACTTCAGGCGACAGAAAGGGCAGATCTGATTTGATCAGGGGTCATTCCCTCAACCAGAATCTTTTTTATCGGGGCTGTCCTCCCGGAAATGATACTGATGCGTGTTTTTTCGATTCCAATCCTTTCAGAAATCACCGCAATGACCTCTTTATTTGCTCTCCCTTCCAGAGCCGGTGCCCGGACCATGCATCCCAATGCTTTTCTCCATTCATTGTATCCTGCAGGAAAGGAGGCCTTTTTAGAACCTGCTGTAACTTCAATAGTGATGATCGTACCCTTATCAGAAGAGGTAAGTGCCGGCATGATATCAGTCATGAGTCACCCGGGAATATGTCGCCCGGCAT
Organism: Methanoregulaceae archaeon; assembly: GCA_021371995.1. Classification (GTDB taxonomy): domain Archaea; phylum Halobacteriota; class Methanomicrobia; order Methanomicrobiales; family Methanospirillaceae; genus UBA9949. Next base: position 44,113 of record JAJFVA010000014.1, read on the forward strand.
TAACAACACCGGATCACCAGTGGCGTGCTGCCATCCTTCACCATGTTTTTCCCATTGCCGGGCGGTGCCTGTCGCGCAACCGGGTTGTCCCGTGGCTCATCTCCAGATCGTCGCCAGTTGATCACCCGGGGACCTATGGAGGCGCTGTATCGGCACGATCACTCATGGTCTCTCCCCCATTATAACCCCTTCCTGTATACCATCGTGGAGATGCCGGGAAAAATTCCCCTCGTCGGAAGGCAATTTTTCCGGTCTGGATCACGAATTCGGGAAAGACCGCGGGCATCCCTTCAAACGGGGTCCATCCGGCACGGCTGTGGAGGTCATCTGCAGAGACCGGACTGCCAAGTACCCCGAAAATGGCAAAATCTGCCCGATCGCCTGGAAAATAGCCTGCTTTCGGGATACCGAGAAGTTCTGCCGGCCGCCAGGAGGTTTTTGCAATGAGGGAGTTGAGACTGATAGTACCATTCCTGAAAGCATCAACAAGCATCGGGAGCATTGTCTCAACACCCGGAATCCCGGATGGGGCGACATCAAACGGTACCTTCTTTTCCTGCAGGGTATGTGGGGCATGGTCTGATGCGATCACATCGATCCGGTCCCATGCTGTCCAGAGCCGGCGCCTCTCCGCTTCTGTCCGGAGAGGAGGGTTCACTTTACAGAAAGTATCAGTATCACCTGCCTGCTCATACGAGAGAAACAGGTGATGGGGGGTGACTTCCACCGATGCACTCCCTGCCGAGGCAACAGATGATGCAGCACTGAGGTGGCAGAAATGGAGCCGGCAGGGGTGACCGCCTCCTGCAATCCTTCCGACTGCCCGTGTCTCACCTGCCGGGCCACGGAGCCGGTTATGAGAGGCGAGGTCATGGGGGGCTCCCGGCCTGACTTCCTCGGCGTGTATCGTTGCAAGCCCGCCGAGTCTGCCAATCTCTTCAAGAGCGGAGGTAATTGTCTCTTCAGACAGTCCTTCCCCATAACTTGAAGAGGCCGCAAAAAGCTCGCCGAATGCCATGGCTCCGGCCTTCCAGAGTGACTCAATATCAGTATTGGAAAGCACCCCTGCATTAATCGCGTAGCTGCAGAGCGAGTCCCTCGCCGCTTCCGTCACCCTTGTCCTGAACGTTTCAGCGGTTGTGAGAGGGGGAACCGTGTTCGGCTGGTCAACCACCACAGTGACACCGCCTGCTATTGCACTCATGCTTCCGCTTTTCCAGTCTTCCTTCTTATGCTGCACGCCGCCCCTCATGTGAACGTGCATGTCGATGGCAGCAGGAAGGACTGTCAGCCCCCGGCAGGAGATGCACTCATCGGCAGGAAGCGGGGATCCGGCATGGACAACAATACCGTCCCTGATCGAGAGATCGGTCACCCGCCCTTCAGGAAGGGTCACGTCCTTGAGGACAAGATCGCAACGGGAAAAGGTCATTATATGTTATTGCAGTGGGTGATACGAAAATAGTTATTTGTTCGCGGAACCCGCCGGGGTTTGCCCGGTATGATCGAACCGGCTCATAACGATAATGATTGCCGGCATGACAATGATGGCCCCAATCAGTGAAAATCCAACAGTTATCACCGTGACAAGGCCGAAATTGCTGATCATGTTAAACGATGAGGCAAGCAGTGCTGCAAAACCAAAAACCGTTGTCATCCCGGACACCGTGATTGCCGTCCCGATATGCCTCGTTGCCTGTTGTACCGAATCAATGACAGAGAGGCCGTTTGCCTTCTCCTCATAAAAACGTTCCATGATCAGGATGGTATACTCTGAAGCCACTCCGATTGTCAGTGATCCGAGCGTGGCGGTCATTGGGGTATAATCGATACCAAGTACGTACATGACCAGTCCGTTCCACCCGACAATCATCATGATGGGAATGACCGGGGTAATCGCTTTGACGGCATTCCGGTAAATGAGGAGGAGAAGCCCGAAGATCAGGACGAACGCAAGCACTGTCATCCGGGTTTTCCCAATATTGATCTCCTTTATGAGGTTGGTAAACATCTCCCCCATCCCGGTCACACTGACTGATACCCCCGGAGGCGGCTCGCTCCATTCGATCTCCTGGACGAAATTTTCAATCATCGCCATTGCCACCTCGTTTTCCATGTCCACTGTTGAGAAGAGGATCACGGCATCGGTATTTCCGCTGAAATAGCGCTCTTTTTCATCTGCCGGTATCCGGGCAAGAATTGCGGTGACTTCCGGGTTTGATGAAGGCAGTATGCCGTTATTATACCGGACGATAAGACTTGCAATGCTTTCTGATCCTGTGATTTTGCTGTTATGAGTCTCCTCGTAATGCTGGAACTCGTACATCCATCGTATCGTCCCGATATCAATCACATTGTCGCCACGGACATAGACAGGGAGCGATGAGGTGGAACCCATCGTCCGGCTCACCTTGTCGAGGTTGATCTTGGCAGGCATGTCCTGCGGGACAAACGTATCCTCGTTCGTGTTGATGGTGATTTCACTGTCCATCAGGAAACCAATGACCCCGATGACTGCACAGATGAGGAGGATGGGAACGGCATGCCTTGCGATTACCCCGGCAAGGTTTCCCACCGCAACATTGTACCGTTCCATCAGGTGACTGCTCCCGTTTCCCTCATTTCCCTCGTTTCTATCGAACTTTGGCCGGTACTTCAGCACTATACCAAGCGAGGGGATGGCAAGAAGCGCGATCAGGTAACAGCATGCGACACCGATAACACAGACAACACCAAAACCGGCAATCATGGGCACCGGTGAGATCCAGAGTGCAATGAATCCCATAGAGGTGGAGAGCATGGCAAAAAGGATCGACGGGCCTGATTTCGTGATGGTAGTCCACGCAGCCTCATCGGGGGATGACTTTCTTGCCTCTTCATCATACCTCGTATGGATGTTGACAGCATAATCAATCCCGATACCGATAAGAACCGGGAATGCGGCTATCGCAACCATTGTAATGGAATATCTTGCGTATCCTATGATACCAAACGTGAGGATAAGCCCGCTGGCAACGATTCCTACCGGGAGGAACCGGTACCTGACATGGGAAAAAAAGAATCCTACGGCGATCACCATCAGGACCATCGCAACCAAGATCAGGGTCCCCATGGAGGTGCCCATCTCTTCACCCATCTGCTGCTGGAATGCAGGCTCTCCTGTCACTACCACATGAACTCCTGGCGGAGGATTCGAGAGTTCAACGATATCATTCAGATTATCGAGAACGGAATTTTTCATCTCCTGGGAGAGTCCGGGCTCAAGGGTGATCACGCTGATGGTGAGCAGGTTTGAGGGGATATAACGTGAAGCGGTTTCGGCAGGTACATTCCCCTTTATTGCATTCACTTCCGCGGATGACTGTGGGAGAGTGCCTCCGTTCATCTGCTTTAACAGGGAGACGATACTGCTCGTGCCCGTAATGTATCGCTGGGTTGAGATATCGGCTTCCAGCCGTTCGAGATACCTGAGCGTCTCAAGGTCGAGTACGTTATCACTCTCGACGAGGAGCATGATGCTCTCGGACTGGAACGTCTCGGTATATTCTGAAAGGAGCATCGCACGCGGCGTGTCGGGATCAAGATACGTCTCCGAACCGGTCTCCATCATGATGAAGCTGGTCCCGATAAGGGCAGTGATTATGAGGAGGGCGACAAAGGTCAGGACGAATTTCGGCTTCTTCACGACAATATCTGCGATAATTTCAAAAGGGGACCGCATTCGGAAGACACCGTGTGTGGTAACAGGTCAACCGTATTGGTATTAAATGAATTGTTGTGAATAAGACAACAAAAGGGGTTCTGAAAGAAGGGCCCGGAAATTTGCGCAATATAGGACTGCATCGTATGAAGAGGATTGAAACCGAGCAGCAGGGATTTTTCCGTTCTCAAGAGACAACTTCGGCAACTATCTTCCTGCAGGAATTGAGGCCCTGGGGTGACCGGATATCTTTTTTTCATCCAATAATGGGAAAAACACCAGGAAACAGAACTATGTACAGATTCCTTATCCCTGGTCACGTCATCTGAAAATAAATCCAAAATGAGTATATCCGGAATTTTTTTACCGGGGGATTTATCCCATGACTCCGGGATTTCTTCCCGGGAACAGAATTCCTTCGATTGATAGTTGCCCCTTTTATCAGGTAATCATGCCAATACTGAGATGTCCAGACCTGATTTGCCATTGGATATCATGTCAGGAGAACTGCAGATGTTATCATTTAATGCCAGAGATCCTGCCAGGGTTGCCCTTTTTATCGCAATCCTTGCAGGTTTCATGACACCCTTTGACCTTTCTGCGGTCAATATCGCCCTTCCGGCAATCGGAGACCAGTTCTCCATGGATGCAGTCTCCCTCTCGTGGGTTTCAACCGCTTATCTCCTTGCATCCGCGATATTCCTCGTCCCTGTCGGAAGGGTTGCCGATATCTACGGGCGAAAGAAGGTATTCACCCTCGGTATCTCAATTTTCACCATCACTTCGCTCGCACTGGTCTTCTCCCCGTCTTCATCCTTTGTCATACTGCTCAGGTTTGTTCAGGGGGCCGGAGCTGCCCTTATTTTCGGGACTGCAGTAGCAATCCTCACGACAGTAACACCACCCGAACAAAGGGGAAAAGCCATCGGAATCTATACCACTGCCGTGTATACCGGGCTCTCGGCGGGACCGTTTCTTGGGGGAATACTCACGGGATATTTCGGATGGCAGAGTATCTTTCTTGTCAACGTCCCCATTGGTCTCTTCACCATTGGACTGATCTCCTGGAAACTACCGGGCGAATGGGCTGAATGCTGTGGCGAACCATTTGATCTTTTCGGCTCGGTCCTGTACGGGATCTCAATCATCTCTGTTATGTATGGTTTCTCGTACCTCCCGGCCACTTCGGCATACGTCATGATCCTGTCCGGAGTTGTCATACTTGCATTATTCGTCCTGTGGGAGTCTCGGAATCAAAGTCCGGTTCTGAATATACGAATCCTCGTTAAGAACAGGGTGTTTGCATTTTCAAACCTGGCGGCACTGATCAATTACAGCGCAACATTTTCCGTCACCTTTTTCCTCAGCCTGTACCTGCAGTATATAAGAGGATACAGTCCCCAGGCTGCGGGACTCATCCTGGTCGTCCAGCCGGTGGTTATGGCGCTTTTTGCGTCGCTATCCGGGGCACTGGCGGACCGGACTGATCCCGTACGTATCGCCTCATTTGGCATGGCACTTTCAGGTATCTCTCTCCTGCTTCTCATGTTCATTGACGAAGTGACCTCCCTTGCCTACCTGGTAGTATGCATGATTATCCTTGGTCTCGGCCTGGCCTTCTTTGCATCACCAAATACGACCGCAATCATGGGATCGGTCGAAAGGAAATTCTATGGTGTGGCTTCCGGAACACTAGGTACAATGCGTCTTGTCGGCCAGATGCTCTCAATGGGAGTTGCCGTGATCATCCTTGCCCTGTATATAGGGAAAGTAGCAATTACGCCCGAAAATTATGATCAGTTTCTCTCAGGGATGCAGATGGCGTTTCTCATCTTCGCACTGCTCTGCGGTGCAGGCATTGCATTTTCACTTGTCAGGGGAAGGAGAGAGCGTCGGATACAAAGAAGGGAAGAAAAAGGCTGACTGTTTCAGGGAAGGGAACAGATTTTTCCGCTGCTGAAATTTTTTTTGAGGATAATAAAATTCCCGAAACGGCATTGAGGTCGGAAACGGTTTTCGCATTCCTCGATTGTTCTTTTTCCTTTTACAGTAATCAGGTGCCGCTGACGGAAAAAAACACCCTGAAATGATTAAAGAGAGGTGAAAAAGATATATGATACGTCACCGAACCTAACTGGCATATGCATATTTCGAAGGTCTGTCTGCTGCATGATTCTTTTCCGACCAGCGAACAGTATCCTTTTAATCTTGAGATTTTCAACAAGACTGACTGTATAGGGTTTTCAAGACCCGTGACTTTTTTTATCGGGGAAAACGGGACTGGAAAATCCACGCTTCTCAAAGCAATTGCCCGGCACTGTTCTATCCATATCTGGGAAGAGACTGGGAGAATCCGCCGTCATTATAACAGATACGAGGATGATCTCTTTCGCTATCTCAAAGTTGAACAGGATGGAGACAGGATACAGGGATCATTTTTTGCATCGGAAATTTTCAGACATTTTGCAGAGATCCTTGATGAATGGTCGGTTGCCGATCCGGGATCGCTTGATTATTTCGGCAGTACCTCCCTTGTTGAGAAATCTCACGGCCAGGCTCACATGACCTTTTTTGCACACCGGTTTCAGAGGAGAGGAATGTATCTTCTTGACGAGCCTGAAAATGCCCTCTCCCCGAAGAGACAACTTGAGCTCCTGAAATTATTCCGTCACTTCACGGCTGATGGCGCTGTCCAGTTTATCATAGCAACTCATTCGCCGATTCTCCTTGCCTATCCGGATGCAGATATCTACAGCTTCGACACCGTACCGATACAGAGGATCGAATACGAAGAAACTGATTATTACAGGATATTCAGGGATTTCCTGGATCACCGGGAAAAATATCTGAATTCTCTCTGAGAACCGGTTTTCCGGGCTGCAAACCGGGACCGTGTAATCTGTGTCCTGGCATCCCCGGCTACAGTCCTGATTCTCACCAGTTAATCAGGGTTCGATAAAAAGGACCAGATTAATTTCTTCCGAATGTCCCCCTCCCATCGCACGGAGGGTCCCGTTTACCATGAGGGGCGCAGGTGCTTGCAGGGGAACTACAACCCGGTACTCGTAAGTTCTGGGATAGGGGGGGTTCATCACTCCTGCGTTGTACGTGCCCCTGAATACCGGCCCTGCATCCACCTTCAATTGAAGTTCAACTGTCTCATTAAATCCGTTTTGAGGTGTTATCGTCACCTCACAATCAACCGGATCGCCAGGCCGGGCATAAGCTTTGGTGGGAGTCACCGTCAGGATAAACGAGGGCCTGGCATTTTCCGGTCCTAAGGGAACCTGCTCACTCATGACAGGGAGTCTGTCCTGAATGGGATGAACCTGGCCTGAAAGAGAGAATGCAACAATAACCAGAATTGCTGCTGAAATGAGTATGACAATTCGGACCCCGGGATTCATTGGTGGTTCAATACCTGTTGTTGTTTCAATGCATTGAATTTTGCGAGGAGTTATGGGAAACTGCTAATACCTACCCTGTGATCTACCATATGGCTGATTTGAAAAAAGGAAAAATAAGGTGCTTCAGTATGCGAGGGATGGGATTCGAACCCAAGAACTCCTGCGAGATCAGGCCCTGAACCTGACGCCGTTGACCTGGCTTGGCTACCCTCGCGCCTTTAACTGGTTTGGATTACGGGGAAATAAAGGTGACTAAATACCGGTAAAATCCGATAGTTAAATGCGAGAGATAATGGAGGAAGCGCCCTTCCTCACTCCTCGTAATTCGCTTCCTTGGGGGGGTGAGCGAGCTCCCTTTCGCGAAGGACATTCCTTTTGATCTTCCCTGAAATGGTCTTAGGCAGGTCATCGACAAACTCGATAGCACGGGGATATTTGTAAGGGGCGGTGATCTTTTTCACAGACCTCTGGATGTCCTTTGCCAGCTGCTCGGTCGGTTCAAACCCCTCTTTCAGGACAACGAAGGCCTTTACAATCATACCACGGATGACATCGGGAGAGCCGACCACGGCAGCCTCTTTTACTGCCGGGTGCTCGAGGAGAGCACTCTCGACTTCAAAAGGCCCGATACGGTAACCGGAACTCTTGATCACGTCATCGTCCCGCCCGACAAACCAGTAATACCCGTCGTTGTCAGTATACGCCTTGTCCCCGGTATAATAAAAGTCGCCCCGGAAAACCTCTGCGGTCGCTTCGGGGTCATACAGGTAGCCGTCAAAAAGCCCGACGGGTCGCGGATTGATCCTGATCGCGATCCTCCCCGCATCACCGGGAACGACAGGCCGCCCCTCGTCATCATGCAGCTCAATATGCCATCCGGGAGAAGGTCTGCCCATCGATCCGGGGCGGGCTTCCATGCAGGGGAAGGTCCCGATCACGAGCACGAGCTCCGTCTGGCCATATCCCTCATAGATGGTAAGCTTTGTCCCCTCTTTCCATACCCTGATCACCTCCGGGTTGAGAGGTTCTCCCGCACTGACGCAATGACGGAGCGAAGTGAGATCAAATTTTTCAAGATCCGCAAGAATCAGCATACGGTACACGGTGGGAGGAGCACAAAAGACGGTGACCTCGTATTTTTCGAGAACCGGCAGGAGCTCGGTAGGTTTGAACTTTCCCCTGATGTCATACACGAGGATGCATGCACCCTGTATCCAGGGTCCGAAAAATTTCCCCCATGAAGACTTCGCCCATCCGGTGTCGGCGAGAGTGAAATGGAGATCGTTCTCCTTTAAATCAAGCCAGAAGGCCCCGGTCGTCACATGACCCAGGGGAAGGGCGTGGTTGTGGAGGACAAGTTTTGGCTCACCCGTCGTTCCTGAAGTAAAGTAAATCACGAGCGGATCGGTCCTTTTTGTCCGCTCCATCCCTGAAATCTTCACCAGGTGGCGGGAGACAGGTGCAGGATAGTCGATCTCTTCGATATAACTGATCCATCCCGGGAGCTTTGTATCAGTAACCAGCCGGGCAGCAAGCGTCGGGCACTCATTACAGATCTCCTCGACCTTGCCTGCATTCTCCTGGTCAGTGATAACCATCTTAATCCTGGCCGCATTGATCCGGTATTTCAAATCCTTCGGGGTGAGCATCGTTGGGCAGGGGCAGAATACTGCCCCAAGCTTAATGCAGGCGATGGCAAAGATCCACCATTCCGGGATACGGGGGAGCATGATGATCACGCGGTTTCCTTTCTTCACCCCGTATTTAAGGAGCATATTCGCCGCCGAATTGGAAAGGTTCATCAGCTGCCGGTAGGTGTAGGTCTTCTCCTCCCCTTTCTGGTTCACCCAGATCATTGCAAGACGGTTCCGGTCCTCAAGGGCAAGCCGATCGATCACATCGAACCCGAAATTGTAGTATTCGGGGACCTCCAGTGAGAAAGTCCTGTAGGTTTCCTCGTAATCTTCCATATTATGTCCTGCGCAGGGCATATGAACAGAAATGTATCGTGCAGGAAATCATTAACCTGTCTTTTTTTCATATGATACAGGAGATTGTAAGAATGACTGTTTTTTCTGATTACAAGAGAGGATAGCCCTGATTTGGCCTTTGACGTACTTGTTATACTGGTGGTTATCAACGATACACATCGCAGGGACTTTTCCGGGACAGGAATGGGGTTTTCCGGCCCGGGGCATCAAAAATACTGTGTTCAGTGCCGAGGTGAAATAGAGAGAATGATGGCTGGTAATTTATCCGCTGCTCCTGTATTTTTCCAGCTCGCGCTGACGGAGCTCATTCCTCCGTATCTTCCCGGACAGCGTCTTTGGAAGTTCTGGCACAAACTCGATTGCCCGGGGATATTTGTAGGGGGCAGTGGAATTCCTGACATGTGACTGGATATCCCTGATCAGGGTTTCAGATGGCTGGTATCCCGATTTTAGAACGATGAAGGCCTTAACGATAACCCCCCGGATAAGATCAGGGGATCCGACCACGGCAGACTCCTGGACGGCAGGATGCTCGAGCAGAGCACTCTCCACCTCAAAAGGACCGATTCTGTATCCGGAGCTCTTGATAATATCATCATTCCTCCCGACAAACCAGAAATACCCGTCCGCATCCATGGTGGCCTTGTCCCCTGTATAATAGAACCCGTTCACGAACGATGCTTCATTCGCCTCGGGGCTGTTTACGTACTCGACAAAGAGCCCGACTGGCCTCGGGTCCAGACAGATAGCGATCCTGCCCTCTTCCCCCTGTTCAACCGGCCTCCCTTCGTCATCATGAAGCTCGACATGCCATCCCGGTGCAGGTCTGCCCATCGAACCCGGCCGTGTCTCCATACCACGGAAGGTTCCGATACAACAGACCGTCTCGGTCTGGCCATACCCTTCAGAGATGGTCCGCCCGGTCCCTTCCTTCCAGACCCTGACAACTTCAGGATTAAGCGGTTCTCCGGCGCTGGTGCAACGGCGGAGCTCCTTGAGGTCAAACTTCTCGAGATCTGCGAGGATCAGCATCCGGTAAATGGTAGGTGGAACGCAGAACGTGGTAATTTCGTATTTCTCAATAAGGGGCAGGAGTTCGGTTGCCTTGAATTTTCCCCTTACGTCATAAACAAAGATACAGGCCCCCGCAATCCACTGGCCAAAAATCTTGCCCCAGGCGCACTTCGCCCATCCCGTATCTGATGAAGTGAAATGTACATCGTTCTCCCCAACATCCTGCCATAACTTCGCTGTGACGAGATGACCCAGCGGGTAACTGTGGTTATGGAGGACCATTTTCGGTTCTCCCGTTGTCCCTGAAGTGAAGTAGATCAGCATCGGATCGGTCGAAAGTGTCTTTTTCACAGTTGGCAGGCTGACCGATCGGAACGATACGGGTGCCGGGTATATGAGCTCCCTTGGAAAGTTTACCCATCCGGGACGTTCTCCGTCAACGAGGAACCTGCAGGTCAGGGTCGAGCATTCGGTGACAACCTCCTCCACTTTGGCAGAGTTCTCAACGTTCGTTATAATCATCTTGAACGTTCCGGCGTTCAGCCTGTACCTGATATCCTTCGGGGTAAGCATGGTCGGGCAGGGGCAGAGCACTGCACCAAGCTTGATAAGCGCGATGACAAAGATCCACCATTCCGGCACGCGGGGCAGCATGATCAGCACCCGGTCCCCTTTCTGGATCCCATACTTGATCAGGATGTTTGCCGCCTGATTGGAGAGGTTTTTCAAATCCCGGAACGAGTATTTCTTCTCAACTCCTTCCTGGTTCAACCATATCATGGCAAGCTTGTTGCGATCCTTTTCAGCCCATACATCGATGACGTCGAACCCGAAATTATAATGACCAGGTACATCGATCCGGAAGGTTCTGCAGAGTTCCTCGTAGCTCCCTGCCCCAGCGTTCCTTTCAGCCATAAAACACCAAAAGGTAGGAGATACTACGAGATGAACCTGTCTTTTTTCTCGTTGCAAAAAATACGGAAAAAAACTCTTTCCGGGGTAATCCAGTAGTATTATAGTGGTCTACACTTCATGTACTGATCAATGGACGATAGGAAATACGATTCATTAAAAATTGAAAATATCGTCGCATCCGGAGCAATTGCTGATTCTATTGATCTTGCAGAGATTGCAAAAAAAGTCGATCACTGTGAACTCAATACAAAGAGGTTTCCCGGCGCAGTGTTCAGGATGGATGAGCCAAAGAGCGCATCTCTCATCTTCTCGTCCGGAAAAGTGGTGCTTACTGGGATCCGGGACAAGGAATCTCTCGATTCAGGGCTTGCCATCATCATTCGTTCAATGAAGGATGCAGGTGTCGAAACCTACGCGAAACCGCGTGTTGCCATCACAAACATCGTCTGCTCATATGATATCGGGAAATACATCAATCTGAACAAGGTAGTCATCACCCTCAACCTTGAGAATATTGAGTATGAACCTGAACAGTTCCCTGGACTGGTCTACCGGATCCGTGACCCGAAAATTGTCGCCCTGCTCTTCTCTTCCGGGAAGATAATCCTGACAGGAGGAAAAAATCTGGATGACATCAAACGCGGCCTTGATTTTCTCGAGCAGAAACTCGAAAGTATCATGTGACTTACCAGAACCGGCGGGTCCTGATATAATTCCGTTCAGCCTTCAGTATCTCCTTATAGAAGGCATCCCCCTCCATGAGGGTTGAAAGGATCCTTGAAGCATTTTCAGGCCCGACCCCTTTTGCAGCAAGTGCAAGAACTGCATTTTTTCCTCCGGAAAGGACAATATTCGCGTTTCGCATCAGCCTGGCCTCGACAGCTTTTTCATCGGAAGTTTTTCCTTTCTTCGATGCGATTGCATAGAGCGGTTCCTCATATGGTTTCAGGACAGCGACCAGGCGTGCTCCGCACTTCGGGCAGATCGGATGCTCCTGTACCCTTCCTGCAATGGTATGGCTCTTCCACTTCCTGCAGTTCATACAGGCCAGCACGATCTCCTGCTGATCGATTCGCCTCTTGAGCGTACTGATTACCGCCTGGTCTGCCGTAGGAGGAGGAATCTGGTCTCTCGAAGAGAAGAGCCCTTCGGCTCCCAGAATACTCAGCCGTGAGAGCTCCATTCCGCAATCACCCTGTTTCACGAGTTCCAATACCCGTGACGCAGCCCCGACATCCATGTATACCGAGAAGAGCTCGCGGTATGCTTCCTTCTGAACCACGGTATTCTCGAAAAGTTCGGTGAGTTTATACGAACTCATCCGTTCATAATCAGCATCAGGATCAATTGCCCCAAACTTCTTTGCGATCTGAACAAGTTTCCACTTGAAAAGTGCGGTCCGTTTCATTGCGAGCTGGAGGATTCCCTCGATATGTTCCGGTTCGAGCCCGGAAAGGATCTCCCTGACATCAGATGCCCTGATTGTATTGGGAAGAGAAAGCAGTACCCGGTAGGCATCAATCTCGATCCCGACCGTGGTCCCGAACCGTGCTGAAAGGAGGACCGAGATCACCCTGCCGAGTGCTTCATTTGCTTTATGGCCGCCACATATATTGCATACCACACCTTCTTCTGCATCTTCAAGGACAATCATACGGTCAGTGGCAATGCGGCTCCTGTTTTTATCCATCCCGGTAAGGAATCCCATTGCAAATTCGCGGGCAGCCGGTTCAGTGTGGTATGCGGCAAATCTTCGGTTTCTCCTGAGTGCGCCTGCCTCACGTGCAACCCCGTACGGGACAGGGATCTGTTCACCCTCCCATGAAGGAAGTTCTCCCTTGACACGACGGGCCGGTTCAACGGTAATCCTTCCGTCATCCATATCAAGGACCCTCCAGAGCTGCCCTTTGGTAATGAAAACAGCACCCGTATGAATCGATCCCACGACAAAAGACTCGTCAAGAGTACCTACAGTCCTTCTCGAGACCATATCAAAGACAAGGACCTTTTTCTCATCATGGATCATCGAGAGGTTTCCTGCCAGGTATCGCCGCGCCCTCAGTGTCGTCCCAATGATATTCCCTTCGAGCCGGATCAGCCGGTGTTCGGCCATCTGGTTGCATACCTCATCAAGAAGTGTCCCGTAACCGGTGAAGGTATACGTCCGGTCAAGGATAGCCATGATCGCTTCCTTTGAAATCTTCCCGTACTCTACCGCAAGGCCGGCAACCTGGTTGGCGAGGACGTCGGCCGGATTCCGGTGGGGGATGACATCCTCAACCTCGCCTGCCCTGGCCCGCCGGGCTATCACGAGCGACTCGAGCAGGTCGTCAAATCCCAGAGCAAGGATGGTACCCCTTGATATTGCATGCAGCTGGTGCCCGGCCCTCCCAATCCGCTGGACCAGGCGGGAAACCTCTCTCGGTGAACCGAACTGGATAACATGCTCGATATGCCCGATATCAATCCCGAGCTCCATCGATGATGTACAAATCAGGCCCTTGAGAGCCCCTGCCTTGAACCGTTCCTCGGCATCAATCCTGACATCCCTTGAGAGCGACCCGTGATGCACCTCCACGTCCCCGCGGGCATAAAGCTGGTGCCCGAGTGCTTCAGCGGTAACACGGGTATTGACAAAGATAAGAGTCGAACCGGACCGGTCAATGACATCTGAAACCCACTTCGCCTGACGTTCAAAACTGTCACCTGCAAACTCAACGGTGATATGGAGACGCTTGGTGACAGGAACAGCCACCACTGAAAAATCCCTCTTTCCGCAGAGAAACCTGCCCATCTCATCAGGATTGCCAACGGTTGCCGAGAGCCCGATCCTTTGGAATTCTCCGGAATAGGTGACCAGCCGCTCCAGGGCAACAGAGAGCTGGGCTCCGCGTTTGCTCCCGGCTAGTTCATGGATCTCATCGATGACAACGTATCTGATATTTTTAAGGTGTTTTCTGAGCACTTTCCCCATGAAAAGTGCCTGTAGTGTCTCCGGTGTGGTGATGAGAAGTTCAGGAGGGGAAAGAGCCTGTTTTCTCCTCTCGGCATTTTTCGTGTCACCATGCCTTACCCCGACAGAAATCCCGAGTTCCCCGCACCACCAGGATAATCGCTGGAGCATATCCCTGTTCAGCGAACGGAGAGGAGTGATATATAGGGTGGTAAAACCTCCGGACCGTTCTTTCAGCATCCTGTCAAAGACCGGGATCATGGCGCTCTCGGTCTTTCCTGTCCCTGTCGGTGCAATCAGCACCAGGTTCCTGCCAGCGGCGACAAGGGGTATTGCACGATTCTGGATCTCGGAGAGTTCCTCAAATCCCCGGATCCGGATACACTCCTGTATCCTTTCGTCAAGCTTCCTGATCGGACCCATACCCCTCCAGAGATTTTAATGGTCCCAGAAATGTGCCATCCGGAAGCAGAACCTCCGCCTCTCCAGCCCTCATGCACCTGGAAAGGGGGCTGAACGGTTCTTCTACCGTCCTTAAGAGATCATATCCGGTCAGTTCATTGAACGCGGGCATGAAAATGACCCGGCTCCCTTTCTGTGTTCCATCGGTAATGGGAAATCCCAGACACTCCTCGTTGAGCGGTGCAAAAAGGTAGGCAGGGGAACGGAGTGCGCACCCCACCTCATCCCTCAGACAAACCATCGGATGGTGATGCCCGGCAATAATTAGCTTTCCTGCAAGGGATACATCTGGATACATGTGGCCATGCACATATCCTGCCCCGTCAATGACCGCTCCCTCTTTTGCCAGCAGCTCATCCGGATCAAAGAACTTTTCGATGCCGACATCATGATTACCCGGAACCAGGCGCAGCGGGACAAGTGAGCGCAGCTGATCGATAAATTCGGGAATCTCGCGGTGCTCCTGTCGTGAGGTAAAGGGTACTCCGTGTTTCAAGTCCCCGAGCAAAATAAGAATATCGGGACTGGTCTCCCTGATACAGGACTCGATACGTTCTCTCCTCTCCCTCGTCCTGCTTCTGAAATGGAGACCGTGCTTATCGAGTTCAGATTCTATTCCAAGGTGGAGATCAGCCACTGCAAGCACTTTTTTTTCACTTCTGATGAGGAGTGCCGGGCCCTGGCTTAAAAATTCAAGGATCATAGAGGCTTGTACATATCACGTGCCGGCTGGTAGCATTCATCCTCTTCCAGTAATGTCCTGATCGCCTGCCTGGCCGCCGTTTCATCTATCCCGGATCTTCCGGAAAGCGTGATGAGTTCATCAAGAGATATTCCTTTCTTCCCCGCTGATTCTCTGATTATCGACAGTACTTTTTCTTTCATCTCTGGTCTTATTCCACCTTTTCCCGGAATATCAGCAACCTGATCCAACGCATTGCATGCCATTTCTGCCAGTGTTCCAATGGATGAGGTACTTACCCGGAATTCTGATATGGCCTGGGTGAATTCGTCGCTTCCCGCACCGGATTCGATAGCCTTTTTCATACGCGAGAGGCGCTCGCAGGTAAGCTCGGCAGTCCTGATGATCCAGGTATCCCTGGTGGGGCGATCAATCTCCCTCATCTCCAGAAGTTCAACGTAAGGGACAGCGTTGGCACAGGTTGTATTCATCCGTGCCTGACCCATAACCGTAACAAATGCCGGTGTATCGATTCCGGATACCGCAGCCTGCAGTCCTGTGTCAGGTCGCATCTTACGGAGTTCAAACACACCTGTTGGATCCGCCACCCTTCCGTAGAAGTAATCGCTGTCATTCTGCCCTTTTTCGGTAAGGGTTCCGGCCAGAAAGAGGAGACGGCATACCATGCCGCCAGGGGTGAGGAGGGCAGGACATTCAGCCGCAAAATCGGCGCGGGCACAGTGTGCCCTGCAATATTCTCCTGCAAAGATTCGTCCCGCTCCTTCCATCTTTTTCTCCCCTTACTGGTACGAGTATCCCCAGCTCTCCGTAATATCTCCGGAATTCATGTCTGTTAATGAAGATCTACTGAGCCCTGTGATAAAATATCGATTATGTTCAGGGAAGGCTTTTACTGACTGCATGAATGTCGGTTTTAATCGCTGCTGGGACAAAAAGCAGTCAGAATAGCGTTTTTTATGAGATAAGTTTATAATATATGAATTCTTCAACTGACATTAAGGGTTTTTATGAGACAAAAAGAGATCCTGCTGTTATTCATACTTATGGTGCTCATGTCGGGATTCATCCCTGCATCTCCTGCAGAGAAGATTTCCGATTCCTATATTGCACCAGATATTTCCGATATACTGGGGACGGTCCCGTTCCCCTTTGAAGTAGCCGATACGGTCGCAACCGTCCCGGCAGCAATGCCAGAAGACCAGGAGAGCCTGACCTCCTCACAACCGCTCTTCTTTATCAAAAACCAGGGGCAGAGCAGTGGAGAGGTCCTCTTTGAGGTCATCTCTGATGGAGGAATTGTATTTTTTACCCGTGATGGAGCAGTTATCCGGGTAATCAGGTCGGTCAATGACGAGCTGATATCATCGACAATCGGATTCACCTACGAAGGAGCATCTGGAACTTCAGAAGTAAAAGGACTTGAACCGCTCCCATGCAGCGTCAATTTCATGAAGGGGGATCCTTCAGAATGGATTACCGGCGTTAAAACATATCGTGCTATTTCTTATCCTGACCTGTATCCCGGGATAGACCTCATCTATGAAGGCAGATCCGGGGGGCTAAAAAGCATTTTCAGGGTAAAGCCGGGATCGAATCCTGAATCGATAACGACGCTATATACTGGTCACGAGGGTCTTACCATCGCAACTGACGGGACACTCCGGATCCGGACTGATGCCGGAACCCTGACCCAGAGTGTTCCTTACTGCTATCAGGAAATTGACGGGGAGAGGATCAGAATTCCCGCTTCCTTTATCCTGTTATCCGACAACCAGGTGGGGTTCAGGTTTGGGGAGTATGACCGGGAAAAAGATCTTGTTATTGACCCGGTTATCGAATACAGCCTCTATCTGCGGGGGGTAGGATTTGCTGATGCCAACGATGTGGCTGCAGATTCACAGGGGAATGCATACATCACCGGACTAACGTTCCCGGCACCCTTTGATCCGAATGGAACCCTCAGCGGAGGGACTGATGCGGTCATCGTGAAGATTAATCCTGATGGAACCGTGCCGGACTATATTACATATTTAAGGGGAAACGGCAATGATGCGGGGAACAGTATCAGCGTTGATCCGGATGGTTATGCCTATGTAACAGGATCCACCAATTCAACAGATTTCCCTGTCATACAGGAGATCCAGTCAGTAAATGCAGGCCAGAACGATGCATTCGCCTTAAAACTGAATAAAAACGGCACGGGTGTATATTCCACCTATATCGGAGGGACTGGTCAGGACTACGGGTATGGTATCACCATCGATTCTGCGAGAAATACCTATATTACAGGTACTACCGGCTCCAGCGTATTCCCGCTCAGCCATGGCTTCCAGAATACCTCCTATGCAGGGAATAATGATGCATTTGTTGTAAAAATCAATACAAACGGGACCCAGTTCCTTTATTCTGAATATATCGGGGGTTCCATGTATGAAAACGGATATGGAATCGCTGTTGATAGTACCGGGAGTGCCTATATTACCGGAGAAACAAATTCCTTCAGGGATTTCCCGGTCAAGAATGCTTTCCAGCCTTCCTTTGGGGGGTACAAAGATGCTTTCGTCACGAAACTCGCACCTGAAGGGCACTCTTTTGTCTATTCCACGTATCTTGGAGGGTCTGACCTGGATACCGGGCGTGCCATCGCTGTAGATGAGGCAGGATATGCCCATATTACGGGGCTTACCAGGTCGCCAAATTTCCCAACCCAGTCGGCGTTTAATTCCGAAAACCCTGGTGGATTTCTTATCAGTTCATTCTATACCCGGCTTCAACCGGGGGGTAATACCCTCGCCCTCTCCACTTACCTCACCGGTCCTGCCAATGATGAGGGGAGGGGTGTAGCAGTTGATACGTCAGGAAACGTCTATATAACCGGGCTTACAAAGGCCAAAAAACTGGTGACAATCAATGCATTCCAGCCAGTCTTCGGGGGCGGAGTCTCAGATGCATTTGTCGCTAAATTTGTTCCGGGGCAGAATACGCCTGAATTCCTCAGTTATCTTGGCGGCAATGGAAAGGATGAGGGACATGCCGTCGCAATCGATAATAACTGCAGGATATATACCGTCGGACTTACCAAATCAACCGATTTCCCGTCCAGCAATCCTTATCCCCCTGCCTTTTTACCGCGTGAAGAAGGAGGATTTATCACAGTGTTGCGGGATGGCGACTGCTGCCCGGCTCCCACGGCAGACTTCAGTTACGTCCTTCCGGATTGCACAGAGGTTCTCACAGTAAAGTTCACGGATACTTCCACCAACAGCCCGGATAACTGGTCCTGGGAATTCGGGGATGGATCGTTATCAGTTCAACAAAATCCCCTGCATACCTACTCTGCACCAGGTCCTTACACGGTAAATCTCACGGTGCATAAGACCTGCATCAATAACACTGTCCTGAATTCTACTGTTTCAAAACAGTTTACGGTCGTTTTGGAAACGGTACCGGTGGCAAACTTCACAGCAAACCCATCATCCGGAACCGCACCGCTCACTGTCCAGTTCAATGACACCTCTTCAAGTAATCCCTTCAACTGGTCATGGGAGTTCGGGGACGGGTCAATCTCAAACCTGCAAAATCCGATACATGAGTATATCGCCTCCGGCACATATTCCGTGAACCTCACCGCAGGCAACAGGTGTGGCAATGATTCAGTCACAAAACTGGTCAATGTCACGGTCTGCCCTCTGCCGATCGCAGACTTCACTGCAAACCCGTCATCCGGAACCGCACCGCTCACTGTCCAGTTCAACGATACTTCTTCAAATAATCCCTTCAACTGGTCATGGGAGTTCGGGAACGGGGCTGTCTCCTTCGGGCAGGATCCACTGTATACGTATAGTTCCCCTGGTACTTACCCGGTGAACCTCACGGTCAGGAATGAATGTGGTAATGATTCGGTCACAAAACCCATCACGGTTCTTCCCCCTGTGACAACCCCGACAACCTGCCCGACCACCATTATCACCACAATACCAACCACCTGCACGTCTCCATGCCCCACGACGATTATTACTACCATACCGACTACTATCCCCACAACAGTGCCAACTACGGTGCCGACAACCATACCTACTACCTGCCCGACCACCATTCCCACATCTGAACCAACTACGGTGCCGACAACCATACCTACTACCTGCCCCACTACCATTCCCACATCTGAACCAACTACGGTGCCGACAACCATACCTACTACCATACCGACATGTCCCACTACTCCGCCAACAACCGTTCCTACTACCTGCGTCACTACGATCCCCACGACCGAACCGACCACCTACCCGACGAATGTTGTCCCGCCGCTCCCCCATGCTTTCTACGGGGAGATCATGATTGACGGTGAGCCGGCTGAGGCAGGAACGATTATCACGGCTGTTGTTACGGGAGGAGGGGGATCTGTCGAGACTGTTTCCGATGGAATGTATGGGAGTCCCGACACTTTCGGTGACAAACTGGTCGTCCAGGGACTCATTTCATCCGGGGCACCTATTGCCTTCTATGCGGATGGTAACCGTGCCGAATGTTTTGATGTAGTGACAGATGGCCCCTGGATGCTGACCTATCCCTTTACCTCCGGAGAAGTGACAGAGCTTGACCTCCGGGTTGTCGAAATGCCACCTGATGAACCTCCTGTGGCAGACTTCGTAGCAGACAAAACTACCGGTCCATCCCCCCTGTCGGTATCATATACTGACACCTCTACCAATTCACCGGACTCATGGCTCTGGGATTTTGGCGACGGGGATACCTCCATCGAACAGAACCCGGGGCATACCTATACAGGACCGGGAAGTTATACAGTAAATTTGACCGCAACGAATGATGCCGGGTCAGGATTCGAATCGAAGGACAGTTTCATTACCGTGACCGGGGCGGGAGTTACACCCCCTGTTGCTGAATTCGAAGCAAATAATACTCAGGGGATACCACCACTGACAGTCAGATTTACGGATCTTTCTGCCAATGAACCAACGTCATGGGCATGGAATTTCGGAGACGGCTATACTTCCACAGACCAGGACCCTGTCCATTCTTATACAAATGATGGCATTTATACCGTCGTCCTAACTGCAACAAATGCAGGCGGATCGAATACCACAACCAAGCAGAATTATATCAGCGTGAATCCGATAGTCCCAGGTGACACTGGTTACTTCCTGGTTCATTCAAATGTTGATGGGGCTACGGTCTTCTTTGATGGAGACCTGAAAGGATCCACCACAGAGGGAACGCTCCTCGTGCCGGTCAACCTGACCGCCCAACACTACACGAATTACACCGTAGCAAAAGACGGTTACTTCCCGGTAACAGATGATCTCCCCACCTATCCGGTAGAAAACCAGACCGTGGATATCTTTGTGACCCTCGACCCAATCCCTTCAGGTGATATCTATTATGTCACTGCAACTGCCATGAAGGGGGGTTTCATCACTCCAACAGGTCTTATCCAGGTAAATGCAGATGAGTCCATACACTTCAACATCACGGCTTACTCGAATTATGCGATATACAATATCATTATTGATAACCAGTCGAGGGGACCCCTCGCGAACTATACATTCACTGATGTGATTTTCAACCATACCATCGTTGCCTACTTCACCGCCACCAGCGGTGGCGGCGGTGGTGGCGGCGGTGGTGGCGGAGGGGGTAGCAGTTACGGTGTCGCAACCACCATTCCTACCACAATACCGACAACGGCATCCACCAACGGAACGCTCACTGGAGAAGGTGGAGATACGACCGGCGGAGGAGCGAACATTACGGTAACCAGTGAGATTACCGAGCCACCCACCACCATCACGACTGAGGCAACCACCCCACCCACAACCGTTCCCCCCGCCCAGCCATTCTGGTCGAGGTTCCCTATGGCATGGCTCATCCCGATTATTATCGTGATCATCCTTCTCGCAGCCCTCGCCTACTATAATTACCGCAGGGAACAGGGTGAAGAGCTCTTCGAGGAAAAATAAACCACTTTTTTCAGAAGGCCTTATAAAAATACGCTATCTGTTAATTCATGATATGAGAAATGGAATAGGAAAATTCCGTGCATTGCAGTTTTTTGTAACCCACCCGCTTCTCCCTCTCTTTGCCCCGGGATATTGCATTCAATGCATCCACTCTCATATGCGCCTTTCCACCCACTCCAATCAGTTTGATGTCAGATACCGGTTTCAGGACAACATCTCCATAAGGTCGTGCAGCAAATTTAGTCAATTATTCATTGCGCATACAAGATGTGAGCTTTAATCGCCCTTGGAGAGAAAAGCGGTAAGAATAACGCATATCATCACATAAATTTATATTGTATGAGTATTCACGAAACATAAAGGGCTTTTTATGAAAACAAAAGCTATCCTGGTGTTATTATTACTTCTGGTGCTATTAACAGGACTGGCTGCTGCAAGGACTGCAGGAGAAGGGATGATACTCCCCTCTGCCTCACCGGACCTATCACAGCTCATCAGGACATTGCCCCCCCTGTCAGGGGGTTTTGGCGCTGACGAGGTAATAACCGTTGTATCACCTGCAGAGGATCAGGCATGGATCCCAGCTATGTCTCTGTTTTTTATAAAAAATAACGGACAGAGCAGTGAAGATGCCCTTTTTGAGGTAATTTCTGATGGAGGCCACATCGTTTATACAAATGATGGATCAGTCTTCCGGATGATTGGGTATGAAGGGGACGAGGTAGTCTCCTCAACTGTGGGATTCAGGTTTATCGGTGGAACAGGAGTTCCCCTCGTTGAAGGAGTTGATCCCCTCCCCTGCAAGGCCAATTTTTTGCAGGGAGCCGACCAATCAGAGTGGATCACCGGAGTAAACACATTCAGAGCTATCAGGTACGATAATCTCTACTCCGGAATCGATCTTCTTTACGAGGGTACTGATGAAGGGATCAAGAGCACATTCATTGTCGCGCCAGGTGCTTATCCGGAAGATATTACGATTCAATATTATGGGCATACCGGATTGTCCCTTGATCCTGAAGGAAATCTCCAGATAGCGACAGATTCAGGTCTGCTCACCCAGACTGGCCCAATCACCTACCAGGAGACCGATGGAAAAAGGGTGGACGTGCGCAGCAGCTATGTCCTTCTTGGGGAAGACCGGGTAGGGTTCATACTCGGGGACTATGACAAAGAAAAGCCACTTATCATCGATCCGGTCATGAAGTACGGCCTCTATCTCCGCGGTATAGGGATGGCAAACTCGTATGGTGTCGCGGTTGACCCCCAACGGGACGTCTATATCACTGGAAAATCCTTTCCCGCACCATATGTGGTCACTGAGAGCGGCAACGGATCAAACGCTGGCGGGACTGATGTTATTGTAGTCAAGATCAACCCCGATGGGACTATTCCTGTCTATGTGACTTATATTGGTGGAAACGGGGATGAGAGTGCACAGGGCATCACCGTGGACACAGCAGGACAGGTCTTTATCACCGGAACCACAAATTCAACGAACTTCCCTGTTGCCACTCCTGTCCAGGCTTATCAGGCAGGCATGAATGATGCATTCATCTCAAAACTCGCCAGCAATGGGACGTCACTTATCTATTCGACTTATATAGGAGGTTCCGGGGATGATTATGGGAATTCCATCGCTATCGATGCTCAGAATAACGCCTATATTACCGGTAGCACGACGTCCGATCCCTTCCCTGTAATCAGCAGATACCAGAGAACCTCCCTTGCCGGCAATAATGATGCATATGTTGTAAAAATCAATGCGGAAGGAACCCAGATCCTGTATTCCACATACATCGGGGGTCTCCTTTATGATACAGGGTATGGAATAGCGGTAGATGAATCCGGAAGCAGTTATATTACCGGGGAGACCTACTCAAATAATTTCCCTGTAAAGAATGCTTATGATGCCACTTTCAACGGGTACAGCGATATCTTCCTCACCAAGGTTGCCCCTGGTGGCGAATCGTTCAGTTACTCAACGTATCTTGGTGGAACTGCAAGAGATATCGGAAAAGCGATCGCGGTTGATTCTTCGGGTGCTGCCCATGTGACCGGGCAGACCCAGTCCAAGGATTTTCCCTTAAAGACTCCTTTCCAGTCTGCAAGTCAGGGTATTGTTGATGCATTTTACACCGGGTTCAGTCCTGATGGATCTGCAGTGACCTATTCGACATATATTACCGGTCCCGGCTGGGACGAAGCCAGGGGGATAGATGTTGATGCAACCGGATCAGTCTATATCGCAGGGCTTACAAGCTCCCGTACTCTCGCTGTAATAAATCCCTTCCAGCCCGGATTTGGTGGCGGGGATTACGATGCGTTCGTGGCTAAGTTCGTCCCTGATCAGGCTGCTCCCGAATACCTGACCTATCTTGGCGGGGGGGCACTTGACCAGGCGAATGCTGTTGCCACCGATGGTCTTGGCGGAGCATATCTCTCCGGCCTCACCAACTCCATGAACTTCCCCACGGTTGACCCCTATCCTTCAACCTTTATCCCGCGGGGACAGGGTGGCTTTGTTGCTGCACTCCTGGATACTGCTGAACCTCCCCGGATTCCGACACCTGACTTTGATGCCAACCTGACAACAGGTCTTGCACCTCTGTCAGTAGGATTCAGGGACCTGTCTACAGGCTATCCCACCTCCTGGTTCTGGGAATTCGGGGATGGGATAAACTCCATCGAACGTAACCCTGTCCATACCTACACAAACGAAGGTATCTATACCGTGAATCTGACAGCAGGAAACGCGATGGGATACGCCACCCTGTCACGACCGGAATATATTGTCGTGTCAGTTCTCCCCGTCCCACCGGTCGCTGACTTCACCGCCAATGTGACTTCCGGTCCGGCACCCCTCGCAATTAGGTTCTCTGACAATTCGTCCAATACACCTACCTCATGGTCATGGGAGTTCGGGGACGGAGCAACCTCTACCTCCCAGAATCCGGTCCATACCTACCTCTCTGAAGGTTCGTATACCGTCAACCTGACTGTCAGCAACACTGCCGGGTCCGATTCAGTCTCGAAGTCAGGGTTCATCGTGGTCTCTGAACCGGTGACCCCTACCCCTACCACCATCGCTCCGCAGTTACCGCACATGTTCTACGGCATTGTCACGATTAACGGAACACCCGCAGAGATCGGGACCAATATTACCGCGATTGTTACAAATGGAGGGGGTTTTGTGATTACCGATACTGAGGGACAGTACGGAAATTCCGGGCCCCTTGGATCAAAACTGATTGTCCAGGGCATCATCGAAGAGGGGGCGCCTGTTGCATTCTATGCTGATGGAGCCCGTGCAGAGTGCTATGATGTAGCTGGAGCTGGTCCGTGGATACCCACCTACCCGTTTGAAAGCGGTGAACTGACCGAACTCAACCTGCGGGTTACAGGGGAGGCTCCAGATGAACCACCGGTTGCCGATTTCATGGCAAATCTGACCACCGGTCCCGTTCCCCTGACGATCCAGTTCAATGACACTTCAACAAATGCTCCGACATCATGGAACTGGAACTTTGGAGACGGAAATACCTCAACTCTGCAAAATCCCGTATATACCTATACTGTCGACGGTACCTATACTGTTTCACTAACAGCAGTTAATGCTGCAGGAGCCAATTCAACCACCAAGCAGAATTATGTGTATGCCATACCAGTTATCGGAGGGGATAAAGGTAATTTCCTGATTCACTGTAACGTTGACGGTGCTGAGGTCTTCTTTGACGAAGATTCCAAGGGGCTTATTTCTAACGGAACCCTGCTTGTCCAGGTCTATCTCACCGCCCCGCATTACACGAATTATACGGTGACCAAGAACGGTTACCTCCCGATAACAGATGATCTCCCCGCCTACCCTGTAAAAGACCAGACCGTGGACATCTTTGTGACCCTTGACCCGGTCCCTCCGGGTGATGTCTATTACATCACCGCAACTGCCATGCATGGGGGTTCGATCACCCCGAAGGGGCTCATACCGGTGAACACAGGCGAATCACAACTCTTTAACATCACGGCATACACAAACTACGCCATATACAATATCTTGATCGATAACCAGTCGAGGGGACCCCTCACAAATTATACATTTTCTGATGTGATTTCCAATCATACCATCGTTGCCTACTTCACTGCCACCAGCGGCGGCGGTGGAGGCGGCGGTGGAGGCGGCAGTGTCCCAACAACAACACCAACTACCGTTCCGACAACTGGTCCTGTTATCGATACCTTTGGAAATGGAGGACAGGGCACTGGTCCGACCGCGATACCGACAACGGAAATCACTGTGCCACAAACCCCGGAGACCACTGCAACCATCCCGGTGCCGACCACAACGGTTCCCCCTGCACAGCCGTTCTGGTCGCGGTTTCCCCTCGCATGGATGATCCCGCTCATCCTGGTAATCGTCATCCTGGCAGCACTCGCCTATTACTATTACCAGAGGGAGCGCGGGGAAGAGCTTTTTGAAGAGAAATAACTCCTATTTTTAAAACACAGGGTTTCAGGATCCAGCGACCCTTACCGCTGCCAGGTTCACTGCGAGTTGGTTCCGGAACTAAAAATAGGATATCAAGACTAATATAACAGTGAAGACAGGATTAGGGGATAGAGATGGACGAGAGCCACACAATCTGGATCGAAAAATACCGGCCGGTAACCCTTGCAGAGATTGTGGGCCAGGACGATATCGTGGAACGCCTCCAGTCTTACGTGAAGGCCGGGAGCCTCCCGCACCTCCTTTTTACCGGGAGTGCCGGGGTCGGCAAGACCACCGCAGCAGTCGCCCTTGCCAAGGAGTTTTTTGGAGAGGCGTGGCACCTCAACTTCCGGGAGATGAATGCCTCCGATGAACGCGGGATTGATGTAGTCAGAAACCAGATCAAGCAGTTCGCCAGAACATCACCCCTTGGAGGAGCAGAATTCAAGATCCTCTTTCTCGATGAGGCGGATGCGCTCACTCCCGATGCCCAGGCCGCGCTCCGGAGGACAATGGAGACCTATGCCCAGACATGCAGGTTCATCCTCTCCTGCAATTATTCATCCAAGATTATTGATCCCATCCAGAGCCGGTGTGCCATCTACCGGTTCAGGCCCCTTGACAAGAATGCCATTGCAGCCGAGATCAACCGGATTGCACTGAAGGAAAACCTTACCGTGAACGATGAGGCGATCGAAGCGATATCCTATATCGCACAGGGAGATATGCGAAAGGCGATTAACGCCCTGCAGGGCGCGGCTATCCTCTCCCGGGAGATCACCCGCGACATGATCTATGCTATCACCTCAACTGCCCGGCCCGACGAGATAGAGGAATTACTGTCGTTATCGCTTTCAGGGGACTTCGAAGGAGCCGGAATGGTCCTCTCCCGCCTGCTCCATGATCGGGGTATCGCTCCCAATGAGCTGATCAACCAGTGCTACCGGGCCATCATACGGAGACAAATGGATGACAGCCTGCGGGTCGCACTCATCGACCAGCTTGGAATTACCGATTTCAGGCTCTCAGAAGGGGCGAGCAGTGACCTGCAGATGGACGCCCTGATCGCACAGTTCGTAATGCATGCAAAACGTTCAGGCCAGAGGTGACGGGATGGAACAGGAGCCTGCCGCCGAGATAATCGATCGTGATGCCGACTGGAACAGGTTTTTGAAGAGCCGGTACAAAAAGCAGCTCTCGGAGATCTCCCGTGAATACCCTTATAAAAAATCCCTTTTCATCGATTACCGTGAACTCGAAAGTTTTGGCAAGACCGGGATCAGGATGGCAGATGAACTCCTGGATAACCCCGGTAAAGTTATCGAGGATGTAAAATCTTCCATTCTCGCCCACCAGCTCGTTAAGGGAAAAGACGGTAAAGCGACCCGGGATATCAACATCCGCTTCACAAACCTTCCAAAAAAAGTTGCCATCCGGCAGATCCGATCAGACCATATCAACAGGTTTGTCAGTGTTGAGGGAATCCTTCGGAAGACCACGGAAGTGCGGCCACGGATCGTGGAAGCTTATTTCCGCTGTCCCGGGGGTCATATCACGATAAGGGAGCAGGGGTATGGTAAATTCAGGGAACCGGAGGGTTGTGCAACTGACGGGTGCACGTTCAAGAAACTTGACCTCGTGCCAAAACGTTCCAAATTTGTGAACTCCCAGAAACTCCGGATTCAGGAATCCCCTGAAGGTCTCCGGGGCGGGGAGCAGCCCCAGACCCTCGATGTCGATGCGACCGATGACCTGACAGGCCTTGTTGCCCCGGGCGACCGGGTTGTAATCAATGGGATTCTTCGATCCATGCAGCGGGTCAGTCACGGGGAGAAGAGCACAATATTCGATATCTACCTCGAATGTAACTCGATCGAGATTGCAGAAAAAGAGTTCGAGGAAGTCGAGATTGATGAAAAAGCAGAAGAAGAGATCCTTTCCTTATCGCATGACCCGAATATCTACCGCAAGATCACCCATTCGATCGCTCCGACCATCTATGGAAACGAGGACGTGAAAGAGGCGATAGCACTCCAGATCTTTGGCGGGATCACAAAGGAGATGCCTGACGGAAGCCACCTCAGGGGTGACATTCATGTGCTCCTGATCGGTGATCCCGGTATCGCAAAAAGCCAGCTTCTCCGGTATGTGGTCAAGCTGTCTCCCCGGGCTATTTATACCAGCGGCCAGTCATCCACATCAGCAGGTCTGACGGCAACCGCTGTCAAAGACGAGTTTGGTGACGGGCGCTGGACCCTTGAGGCCGGCGCACTGGTACTTGCGGACATGGGAATTGCTGCCATCGATGAAATGGACAAAATGCAGAAGGAGGACCGGAGCGCACTGCATGAAGCAATGGAACAGCAGTCGATCAGTGTTGCAAAAGCAGGGATTACAGCCACCCTAAAGTCCCGGTGCGCTCTCCTTGGCGCAGCAAATCCAAAATACGGAAGGTTTGATGATTTTGCACCCATAGGGGAACAGATCAACATGCCTGCCTCCCTTCTCTCCCGTTTTGACCTGATTTTTATTATGGGTGACAAGCCTGACCCGAAAAAGGACGGTGCAATCGCAGAGCACATCCTGAAAGCCCATAGTATCGGAGAGACGATTGTTCAGCACCGCAAGAGCCCAATCCCCGGGGTAAATGATGAATACATTGCTGAGCAGCTCAAACCCGTGACCCCGGATATCGAGCCGGGTCTCTTCAGGAAATACGTCGCCTATGCAAAAAGAACGTGTTTCCCCCGTCTTTCGGATACTGCCCGTGAATCCCTGATCGCATATTACATGCGGCTCCGTGGCCTGGCATCCGAATCAAACAAACCGGTGCCGGTGACAGCGCGTCAGCTCGAAGCACTGGTCCGGCTTGCAGAGGCCAGTGCCCGGATACGACTTTCCAGGGATATCGAAACATCCGATGCTGAACGAGTCATCAATATCGTTGATACCTGTCTGCGCCAGGTAGCATACGATCCGAAATCGGGATCGTTTGATATCGATAAGGTTGTTACCGGGTTTTCAAAAGGCAAGCGGGACCTGATACGACGGATAAAGGAAGTAATCCGTGGGATTGCTGATGAGAGCGGCAGGGCGCAGATCGATGAGGTTATCGAGCAAATCTCCCGTGAGGGATTCGGAAAAGACGAGATTAGGAAGCAGATCGATATGTTCCTCAGGCAGGGCGAGGCGATGGAGCCGAAACCCGGTATCATCAAGCTCATCTGAACGACTCCCTTTTTTCCGCTCAACCCCTATACTAATCATGGCAAGTGAGCGTGAACAGGCAATATTCGAAGCGGCGATAAAACTGGGGGCGCTCTACCACCAGTGGGTGGGAACTCCGGTCTCACCTTCTACCGCATCGACACTTGAATCAGCAATACAGGAGAGCGTCAGCCTCCAGCCCTTTGTATCTGATATCCGTGTCTCCCTTGACCGGTCCCAGATGACAGAGAATATCTTTGGCTACTCCGAACTGAAGGGTACCATGTTCACCGTAGAAATTATTACGAGGGTGGGCGGGTCATGCTGCCATGCACGGCTGCAACGGAAAGGAGACTACCCCTTAATGGAGATCGTTTCGTGCTATGAAGAGTCCTGATATCCCCATCACGGATGACCATATTCATATCGACCCCGTCAATGGACGGGGACTTGAAGCGGCGAAAGACTTCATGCGGGCAGGCGGAACCCATCTCTTCCTTGTCACAAAACCCTCCTCCTCATTCGGGATCACCCCGCACACCGGGCGGGAATATGCGCGTGTATTTGACGAGACAATAGCCGTTGCAGATCAGGTCCGGGCTCTGGGGATCCGTGTGTTTGTCGTGCTCGGGATACATCCCGCTGAAATAACCCGGCTTTCGGCGGACTCTCCGCTTCCCGGCGTTATCGCGGCCATGAAACAGGGGCTTGATATTGCAGCCTCTTATATTGCAGAGGGAAAAGCAGTTGCCCTCAAGAGCGGGCGGCCGCATTATCCTGTTCCCGGTGACATACTTGCCGCTTCCAATGAGGTACTTTCCTATGCCCTGAACCTGGCGGCTGATCTGGATTGTGGAGTGCAGGTTCATGCAGAGACCGGGCCCTGTACTGACATCGTGCTCCTGGCAGAATCTGCCGGACTTTCTCCCCATAAAGTTGTGAAACATTATGCGACCCCGGATACCCCGCTCACTCCTTCATTCCTGGCCACTCATCCTGATATTCCGGAAATGGCAAAGATACATCGATCTTTTACCATGGAGAGTGATTATATGGATGAGAACTCAAGGCCTGGAGCGGTGATTGGCCCGAAATCAGTCCCAAAGACCACCTTCAGGTTGCTGAACGAAGGCCTCATCACGAAGGAAGATGCATACCGGATCCATAAAGAAACCCCTGAAAAAGTATATGGCGTGGAGATAAAACTCTGATCCGGTTCCCTGGCTCAACATTTTAAGAACTCTCCTTTCCCATAGTACTGATCAATGTACCTTAAGATTCACCGCACTCCGGCAGGTGATGAAGTGGTCGCTGTCTGCGACAGGGAGCTCCTCAATACACGGATACAACAGGGCGACCTTGAGATCCATATATCAGAGTCCTTCTACGGGAAGAACCCTGTAACACCTGAAGAGGTCAGGACGGCGCTCCAGTGCGCAGGGAATATCAACCTCATCGGTGAGCGGACTGTTGCCCTTGCTATCCAGATGGGGCTTATCGGAAGTACCGGGTTTATCAGGATTGGATCAGTACCTCATGCCCAGATTATCAGACTCTGAACGGAAGATCAGGGAGAATATCTGCCCCCGCTGCGGAGCTGCATCAGAGACCGGAGAGCTTTGTGGCCGTTGCAGGGTGCAGCAGAGTCCGTGGTTCTCCTGCGAAAATCGGGTCATCTGTACCTTCTGTCCGACGTGCGGGTCCCGGAAGGAATGTGGTGTCTGGACTGACTGCACTGCAGACAAGGACGAGATCGCCCGGGAGCTCGTGAGGCGGGCAGTGCATGTTATCCCGGATGTCGTTTCACCGCTCTTTGGGATTACCATACGCGATCAAAGCATCAACCGCTCGCTTGCAGAGGTGACGGTAGAGGGAACCCTGTTCGGGGAGCAGGTAAATTCCGCCTGCCAGGTAGAAATCCTCTGGCAGAAGGAGCAATGTGAC
This sequence comes from Methanoregulaceae archaeon, assembly GCA_021371995.1. Classification (GTDB taxonomy): domain Archaea; phylum Halobacteriota; class Methanomicrobia; order Methanomicrobiales; family Methanospirillaceae; genus UBA9949. The sequence goes on from JAJFVA010000014.1 coordinate 74,873, forward strand.
CGCTGCAACAGAATCTCAGGGAGCTATTACGAGGGTATTGTCCAGGTAAGGGCCACCGGAAGGAAACCCCGTCCCCACGAAATCAGAACTGCGGCACGGATCGCCCAGGAGATAGAAGAAGGATGCTATACAGCAGGTGAACGCCTTTCTTTCATTTCTGACACTGATGAAACAAAAGACGGACTTGATATCACCGTTGGATCCCAGCGAATCGGCCAGGAGATTGCCAGTGCCATTGTCCAGCGACTGGGAGGGCGCATTTCCACCCATCCAAAACTTGTCGGGGAGCGTGCAGGAAAACGACTGTACCGGATCACCTATTCCGTCAGGCTCCCGAGATATGGGAAAGGCGATATCATCGGGGTGAATGGCAGGTACGGCGAAGTTCTCCATGCGACAGGAAAAGATATCAAATACCGGGAGATCCTCACGGGCATGGAACGGACGACAAAGGAGGAGCGTGTCGAGCGGTATATCGGAAATATCCGGGATGCCCGGGATTACCTGGTAACGTTCAGGGAAGGGAATATCATCGGGGTCCTTGACCCGGACACAGCCATCTCCCATGAATGCCCGGTTCCCCGGACTACAGACATCAGCCCCGGGCAGACCGTCAGGATCCTGAAAGACGGTGAAGATCTCCTTCGGGTAGGCTGATCATGCGGGTGCGGCAGGTTCTGTGTAAAGATCTCAGGAAGATTGCTGGGGAGGAATGGCGGGAGAGCGCGAGGAGCCCCTATGTCAGCAACGGTATCGCTTATGTGCCCGTAAAAGACGGGTATCCTGCAGACACGGATCTCACTCCCCGTGTCCCTTATAAGGGCCGGGGTTTTCACATGCTAGGCACCATTGCCATCCTCCATGGAAGAGAACCCACCGGTGATGAAATCCTGGAGATTGAAACATGGAAAAACCCGACCGGTATCCTCTGGGTCCGCTCATATAACGGCAGGGAACGCATCCCTGATATCCGCATCCTTTCCGGAACATCATCAGAGGTGTGCCACCATGAGCTGGGAATGTCGTTCTGGCTCAATCCTGCAGAGGTGATGTTCTCGCAGGGGAACCGGAACGAAAAGATCCGGATGACGGGGAGCGTGAAACATGGGGAGCGGGTCGCCGATATGTTCGCGGGTATCGGCTATTTCACCATACCTGTCGCAAAGCAAGGCGCCGCTGTTCACGCGATGGAGATAAACCCTGTTGCGTACCGCTACCTTATCAGAAATATCAAAGAAAATCATCTGGATAATTCCGTCGTTGCGGGATGCGGAGACTGCAGGGATCTCCTTTCCGGGAAATATGACCGAATCATCATGGGTCATTTTGATGCCCCTCTGATGCTCGATGCAGCGTTTGACCATATCCGGGAGGGCGGTACTATCCACATGCATGCGGCAGGAATGAGGGCTCCGGTCATCCCGGAGAAGTACCGTGGCGCATGCAGTGACGAAGGGACTGTCCGGAGAATAAAAAAGGTAGCACCGCACAAATGGCATTATGTGCTTGACATGAGGGTTGGTTGATGGAATCTGGTATTCTTTCGGGGAAGCGGATCGTGCTTGGGGTGACGGGGAGCATAGCGGCGGTCGAGACGGTTCGACTTGCCCATGCATTACGGCGAGAGGGTGCTGAAATAACCGCTGTCATGACTGATGCAGCTACCCGGATCATCCATCCGGACGCGCTGACCTATTCGACGGGCCACGATGCGATCACCTCACTTTCCGGACGGGTGGAACATGTCGCTTTCTGCGGGGACGGCGGGTGTGCTGATCTTCTGCTCATTGCCCCCTGCACTGCAAACACCCTCTGCAAGATCGCAGGGGGTATTGATGACACTCCGGTCACCACGTTTGCCAGCACGGCACTGGGTTCCGGCATGCCGGTCGTGGTGGTCCCTGCAATGCATGAAAGTATGTACCGCCACCCGGGAGTCACGGATTGTATCAGACGTCTTTCATCCTGGAACGTCAGGATTGTCCCCCCCCGGATTGAGGAAGGAAAAGCCAAAATTGCAGGAATCGGAGAGATAGTTCTCTGGTGCGGAAGGGAGATGCCGGGATCACCGCTCGCCGGGAAGCATGTCCTTATCACAAGCGGACCGTGCCGGGAACCGGTGGATGATATTCGCGTGATAACAACGCGTTCAACCGGAAGGATGGGACGGGAACTTGCACTCCAGGCTTTCCGTCTCGGAGCTGAGGTAACCATCGTGCATAGCGGGATGGTTCCCTGCGTCAGGAACATAACAGTGGAAACAGCCAGGGAAATGCGCGATGCAGTGCACCGGGTCTGTGCCGAGCGGATTCCAGACCTCTATATCAGTGCTGCAGCAATCTCAGACTTTGCACCCGAATATCAGAAAGGGAAACTCCGGAGTGGTCATACCCTTTCCCTTCCCCTGCATCCCCTCCCAAAACTTATTGATGAGGTTATCAGCCGGTACAGCATTCCGGTAATTGCCTTCAAACTCGGCGGTGATGAGGAAGAGCGGGCAGAAATTCTGCTTCACAAAGGCGCCAGTCTTGTCGTGATCAACGGACCGGAAACGATGGGATCTGATACAACCGAGGCAGTGATTTCCGGTTCTTCAGGCAGGGAGCAGGTAAAAGGAACGAAAAGGGAGCTTGCAGAGCGGATCTGGGAAAGGGTCCTTTCTCTATCGCCCTCATGGGGCTGGCAACAGGGATAACCATATGCCGGGAAGGATGGCAGACGTCGGGATTATATCGGACACCGTTCAGGAAAGAGCAGTGGCATCCCTGGTGACTGCGTACTGCCCGGGCCACATTTCCGGTTATTTCAGGCCTGTGACGGGATCCAAATACCGTGATACCGGCAGTATCGGTGCCGGGATTGTAACCGAGGAAGGCGTGTCCGTCCGTGCACGTCCATCAGATACCACATCTATTGTAGCAAAACGTCTTTTGAAAGATGGAACCATCCGGGACGTCTTCTATGATTCTCCCCCCCTGTCCTATATTGCCGGGCGCCTCGGGGTCGGTGTGCGGCTCGAGACTGAATGCCAACTTCCAATCGGGGCAGGATTCGGCCTGTCCGCTGCAGCACTTATGGCCTCAGCAGCGGCTATCAACACCCTCTTTGACATGGGAATGACAATGCATGCATGCGCTGAACTTGCGCATGAGGCCGAGATTGTCCACCGGACCGGCCTTGGGGATGTGGCAGCTTGCCAGGATGGCGGGCGTGACTTTCGCATGGGTCCCGGGATCGGGGCTGAAATCAGAAGGTTCCATGATCTGGAACAGCCATTGTACGCCATTAATTTCGGCCCCCTTCATTCTCCCCTTATCCTTGGATCATCCGATGCCCTTCACCGTATCAGTGCAGCATATCCTGAAGACTACCCTGGAACTCCGGAAAAGTTTTTCCAGCTCTCCCGTTCATTCGCTGAAAGGAGCGGGCTTCTCTCTCCGGAACTCCATGAACTCCTCATCCAGTGCGAAAAGGAGGGTATCACCGCAAGTATGACAATGCTCGGAAACGGAATTTTCGCCATGGGAACGGGTGCACGGGACTTCCTTGATTCTTATGGTGAAGTGCTGGAACTGCATGTCGCATCAGGCGGGGTAAGGATTGTGGAGGTTTCACCGTGATCCCGCACGATCACCCCCGCTACCGTTCGCTGAAAGTGAGGGAACACCTTGCCCGGTGCGTAAAAGAAGGTATCCTGTCTCTTGAGGGGCTTACTGCACATGGCCGCGGTGAAGCGTTCGATTACCTGATTGGTGAGAGAACCACTGAGAGTGCCCTTCAGGCAGAACGGTCAGCTGCCGCCCTTCTTCTCATCGCACGAAAACCGGTCATCTCGGTGAATGGTAATACTGCAGCACTTGCCCCCGGCGGTATTGCCCTTCTGCAGCAGGCCTCGAATGCCGCAGTCGAGGTCAACCTCTTTCACAGGACTGACGAACGGGTCAGGAAGATCACCTGTCTCCTTGAGAAGTATGGTGTGCAGGTACTGAAAGGAGAAGGAGATCGGCTGCTGCCCCTCTCCCATGACCGGGCTTTCTGCCTTAAGGAAGGCATCGGGGCTGCGGATGTGGTACTTGTCCCTCTCGAGGATGGAGATCGGTGTCAGGCACTCAGGGAAATGGGGAAGACCGTTATCGCCATCGACTTAAACCCGCTCTCGAGGACGGCAATGTGCGCCAGCCTGACAATCGTTGACGAAGTAACCCGGGCACTTCCTGGTATCACACAGTTCTGCAGAGAACTTACAAAGGAGGAGGCACAAATATTCTCTACAAAATACAATAACCGGGAGATACTCCGGTCTGCCATACAGGAGATACATTCGAGGCTTGATCATGCTCTGGATTGAAAAATACCGGCCGAATGATTTTGAAGAGATCCTTGGGCAGGACCATGTGGTCACCCACCTGAAAAACGCGGCGCTGTCAGGAAATGTTCCCCACCTTTTACTAACGGGTCCTGCGGGCACAGGGAAGAGCGTCTCTGTCGAGTGCCTCGCGCGCCTGTTATACGGGGACAGGATGGATGAGAACCTCACAACCATCCAGATCGCTGACCTTTTTGAGCAGGGGAAGAAGTACCTGGAAAGTGACGAGAGGTATACACACCTGTATCGGAGGGAACAGAGCCTCCTCACCAATTTTAAGAATATCATCCGGTGGTATGCATCGATCCGCCCCCTCGATTCAGAATTCCGTATCATTGTCTTTGAAGGTGCCTCTGCAATGACAAGGGAGGCCCAACAGGGAATCCGGAGAATCATGGAACGATACTCAAAAACGTGCCGTTTCATCTTTGTCACCAGCCGGCCGTCAGCCATCATCCCTGCCGTCAGTTCCCGCTGCCTTCCCTTCTTCTTCGTCCCCATCAACAACGATGTGATAGGGACCCGCCTGCATGCAATACTTTCTTCAGAATTCGGGGATATGCCGCCCCTTTCACATGACGAAACCGATCTTATCGTTCAGGTTGCGGCCGGTGATATGAGAAAGGCAATCATGCTTCTTCAGGTCTGCTCCGGGGCAGGGGACCGGAGCGACCTTGTCCGGTGCTCCCAGACAGAGACAGTGCAGATTGCACAGGCAGCCCTGGCCGCGGTATGCGGAGGAGACATGCAATCGGCTATACGGCGATTCGAGACCCTTATGATCGAATATGGTCTCACCTCCCGTGAAGTTCTCCATGAATTCCGTTCGGCGATCAGGAAAAAATACAATGACCCCAGGCTTGCTATTGTAATTGCAGATACCGATTATACCCTCACCCATGGCAATAACGAATATCTCCAGCTGAATGCAATGATGGCCCGTATCGCCGAGGAGGTATTTTCTTGACCGGCGCGATGGGAAAAGTAAAGCAGCATTACGACGAGGTCGCTGAGATCTATGACAACCGGTACGACAGGAGCAAGGGGAGGGAATACTACCGCCATATCTGCAGGCATGTCCTGGCGTGTATCCCCCCGGGAGGGAGGATTCTTGATCTCGGGTGTGGAACAGGCCTCTTTCTTACTGCGTACGAACAGGAGGGGGGTACCGGAGTCGGTCTTGATATCAGCAGGGGTATGCTTGAGAGGGCGAGATCGCGCTGCAACAGGTGTGAAGTTACGGTCGGTAATGCCGAGATCCTGCCTTTTTCAGATGAAAGTTTTGATGCGGTCTCAAGCCTTCTCGCATTCTCGTATGTCCGACATCCTGAGAATCTTCTTAATGAGGCGTGGCGGGTCCTCAGACCCGGCGGATCCCTTGCTATCTGTACGCTCGGAAAACATTTCCTTACCACAGGTCTCCCTGCCGTGTATACTCTCGCAGAGGTGATGAAGCTCAGGAAGATTGGGATGGGGGCATTTGGTGAACAGTATTACGACAGGGTTGAGATGTTTGATCTTCTCGAGCAAGCCGGATTTACCGGAATTAAAATAAAACGGTGTTCATTTGCCCATCTCAACCTCGTTCATCCTTTCTTCGGACTTGCTCAGAAGATTGAGCCAATTGTTGAAGAGAGGATCCCACATCTGGCATACAATATCCTTGCAAGCGGGAAAAAACCGGAACATAAAATTTAGGGTATAGTTTCATTGTCACCACCGGTCTTGCTCCCAGTGCATGACGAGAAATTTTGTAAAATCGGTCACTACTATTTGGGTGGAAAAAGTGCTGTTTGTCAGCCTCATAACGTATATGTGATAGCCCCCGCCGCCCCCAAAAGGGCGCTCCTCTCGGCGGTTCAATAACTCTCCTCATGAGACTTGATGAACGAAGGTAATATCTGAAATTTACAAAACTGCAAGGAACCCCATCTCAATGTGCCGGGATTATTCATCCCGTTCGACAAAAAGTTGGTGGCTGGATTGTCACTATGCCCAAATTTATTCACCGGATTTCAGATGCCGGATTACCCTGTTCTTTTTTGCAACAGCCATATCAGCGGCATGCGCCACAGCCATTTTCATCGCTTCAAGATTCTCCGGGTGCCTGTCCACCACTTTTTTCACCGGTGTGTAGGCAGACTCCCTGAAGCGGGGTGAAAAGTCCTGTTCCTTTCCATCCATCACAAGGTATGCTCCCGGGGTGCCCTCTTCTATCCGTCCTATTTCTTCGATTCGTACCCCAGCCTCCCCGATGACTTTCCTGATTGCTGATACTGCATGGCCCGGCGCCACGATCAGGAGAGAATCAAGAGAGACACCGAGATAGTCGATCAAGAGTGCATCCAGCATCTCCTGTACCTGGGTATCAGCAATTCCCCGGACAGCTTCCTCTTCAATCACTACGCGGCACCCTGCGGTATGTGCAAGTTCATGCGCATCACCGCGGAGACCGCCGTTGGTGACATCCGTCATGGCGTGTATCTCGCTTATTGCCGGGCTGGCCAGAAGCGCCTCCGCAGCTTTCAGGAAATACAGGTTAATCGTCCGCTCCACCACGTCCGGGAATCCCGAATAGATGGCAGCGGTGGCAATCGTTCCCCCTCCGGCACCCTCGGTCATCATGATGACGTCCCCGGGTGCTGCTCCCCTCCGGGGGGTAAGGTGCTGCGCAATTCCGACCGTCCCCACGCATCCTGTCATCCGCTCCCCAAGCACCATGTCCCCGCCAATCCTCAGAGTTGAACCTGATACCAGGGGAACTCCCATCATTTCACCGACAGTGGTAACACCGGCAGTATATTCAAAGATCTTTGCAACATCCCCGTCATCAGCAACATGGATGTCGGAAAAGAGCATCAGCGGCCGGGCACCCATCACATAGACATCGCGGAGTGTCGCCCTTGTCACATGGAACCCAGCCAGGAAGGGGAATTCGGAGAGGCGTGAGTGCATCCCGTCGACAGTACAGACCACATACCTACCCTGTGCGGTTTCTGCCAGTTCCACTACCCCCGCATCATCCATTTCTTCAACACCGACAGCTGCTCCCGTCTTTCCAATTACCCGGGCTATCTGGCGGTGAGCGAAAAAATCTCCGGTACCCCGTGAACCGACCCCGAAGCTTCCCATGCTGACCCCGGAACGATGAAAGGTAAAAAAATCACCGGTAAGTCCCGTCGAATTTTTAACTTCGCTGATCACAGCCTGTGCAAACCTGGCAGCATACTCACGCTCTTCGCCAGGTTTATACACACGAATCTGATCCGCAAGTGTCCTGCCAAGAGTCTCCTCCGGGACACCCTGACGGAAACCGCGGCGGACGTACTCCTCAATATCCATGGGTATCGTATCGCGTTCGTGAATAATAAGTCTAGAGCGTGTTACCGGGCCTGGTCATGTGGCTGGATGGTTACGGGAAATTGTTTGGGAGATCCTGATGAAGGAAAACAGCCAGTTAATTGTGAACCGTTTGAAGAATCACCACATTAAAAAAATGTATGAAGATATGATCTTAATACGGTCTGTGTGGATAACCGGGCCCCTTTCTCCGGGGCAGTCAGATTATCTCTGGGAGACGGGTATGAAGGTATGCATATCGAAGATGTCGGACATAAGTGCATGGCAGATTCGCTTGTATTAATTTATTATTATTAACTTGTAAAATATGTTAAAATATTAACCTAATCTAAAAAAAACCGTTTAGATAATTATATCTTATGACAGGAATAACACCGAGCCGTATAAAGGTGTTTTCATGGACATGAAATACGTACAGACGACCTGCCCCTACTGTGGGACGGGTTGTACCTTCAATCTCGTAGTGAAGGACGGGAAAGCGGTGGGCACGGCACCGTACCAGCGCTCCCCGGTCAACGAAGGCAAGGTCTGCCCGAAGGGCACCTATGCCCACGAGTTCGTGCACAGCCCCGATCGCCTGACAAAGCCGCTGATCAAGAAGGACGGCAAGTTTGTCGAGGCGAGCTGGGATGAGGCATACGACCTGATTGCAAAGAAGTTCAAGCAGTACAAGCCGGACGAGTGTGCGTGTCTGTCATCGGCCCGTGTCTCCAACGAAGAGAACTACGCGATGATGAAGTTTGCCCGCGGCGTCATGAAGACCCGTCACATCGACCACTGTGCGAGGCTCTGCCACGCATCGACGGTTGCGGGCCTTGCGGCGACGTTTGGCTCCGGAGCGATGACCAACTCGATCGGAGACATTGCGACCTCGAAGTGCTGTTTCATCCTCGGGTCAAACACGTTTGAGCAGCACCCGCTGATCGGGCGCCGCGTGATGCAGGCCAAGATGAATGGCGCAAAGATCATCTATGCCGACCCGCGGTTCACCCCCACCGGCAAGCAGGCCGACCTGTACATGGCGTTCCGGTCCGGCTCGGACGTTGCGATCCTGAACGGGATGATGCAGGAGATCATCCGGAACGGCTGGGAGGACAAGGAGTTCATCAAGAACCGCACGAAGGACTTCGAAGCGCTGAAAGCAGTCGTGATGAAACCCGATTACTCGCTTGAGAACGTTTCGAAGATCTCGGGCATCCCGGCAGCCCAGCTCAAGACCGCGACCGAGTGGTTTGCGAAAGCCGAGTCGGCATGCATCCTGTATTCGATGGGGATCACCCAGCACACCGTTGGTGTCGACAACGTCAAGTCGGTTGCAAACATCCAGATGCTGACCGGCAACCTCGGCAGGCCGGGGACCGGCGTCAACGCGCTCCGTGGCCAGAACAATGTCCAGGGTGCCTGCGACATGGGAGCACTCCCGGTGGTGTTCACGGCA
>JAJFVA010000016.1 GCA_021371995.1 Methanoregulaceae archaeon
CAGGGGATATCCACTCCGAATATTCCTGTCTGGCCTCCGAACTTGTCAAGCTGCTCCCCTTCTCGCAGTACCTGCTGCCACATTCGATGAAGGACGTGTTTGATGGGTAGAATGAACCACCCCCATGACCTTACGGGGTTATGGAACCTGTACCTGCCATCCCAACACGAACACGGCCATCAATGCAGCCACTACAATGAATGCTATCAGGAGGAGGATGGCAATGATGACGATATAAATGATATTGGAGGACTTCTGATGGGTCCCCGGTGAGAACGGTTTGTCGTTTGCCTTCCTCGTCAGGACAAGTGTTTTCGCAAGGTAATCATGGAGACCTTTACTGTGCGTGGTGGTGCTGATCACGATCCCAGAAAGGAGGGTCAGAAGACTGAAGGGAGTGAAGGTGAGAATAATTTTGAAAAAACTCCTTCCAAGCGACCGGACCATGGGCAAGCGATCTCCTTCATCATCGGTTACATAGATCCTGAGCAGGCGTTTTCCAACCGTAGCCTGGTGAACTCCCGCTTCAAGAACGGCAAAATAGAGCCAGTAGGCGACCAGGAAGACCGGGATGAAGATCCAGAATATCGCAGGATTATCCGGGAACCATACCGACAGGAGCACTGCCGGGATAAGGATAATACCAAAGACGAGGAGCGAATCCAGGATATACGCAAACCAGCGGTTCCACGCGCCGGCAAAATATAACAACGATTTTGACTTTTGTTTTGGTTGTTGCAGATCGATAATGTCTTTTACAGGTTTTTCAACAATATCCTGAGTGGTCACTTCTCCAGACTCAATATTCCTATTAATCTCGAGTATGCTCCTTTGAACCTGCTTTGCTTCCTCTGTTTTCCCTAATTTTGTAAAACAATAGCCAAGGTTATTCCAGGCCTGAAGAAAACGGGGATCAAGCTGGACGGCTTTCAGATAGAACCTGATTGCGGCATGATAATCTCCTTCCCGGACTTTCTCATCACCCTCGCTCTTCAAGGCTATTGCCTTAATATCGGTCATTGATTACAGCAGGGTAATTCTTTTTAAATTCTTATAATACCTTTCCACCTTAACCCCGCAAAGAACATATTAACTTTCATTTCATCCCCATTCCAATAATCCCTGCCCAACCGGCCTCTTAGCCCTATTCCATACCCCCACTTGCCCGCGCTCCCTTTCCACGCCGGGCCCCACCGTAAATTCCCGTTAATCCAGGACATGAACATTACACAACCAGATACATAAAAACATCCTTTAATCAATCCATTTTCAAAATCCCGCTTCATTCGTCGGTTTTTTATAAGGTTCCTTCGGGGAACCACAGCCATTCGCAGAAGAACCGCACCACCCATCCTTTCCACTCAGCGGATGAAAAAATATAAAACCCCTATTGCTTTCCTTTCCTCTGTATGTGACCGAAAAACGCACATTCATCCTTCTCTGTACGGTCACATACAGGAAATGCGTATGAAACCTGTAATTTTCAACCAGCGACGACGAGTTGTTGACACAAAAGGCCGGAGTGGCCACACCGATAACGGTAAACCGGATGTTCCAGAACAGAACTTTGAGAAAGGAGAGGAAGCACCATGTGCCGCTTAACGGGCTCCCCCGGTATGTTCACGCCAACCACAGCTCGAACACAGAGGGAACCCGTACGTTCCTCTTTTCGGGAGGCAAAAAACTTTCTCATCGGCGAGGTGGTCTGATGCCCCGGAAGGCGAACCAGTGCCCGTATCTCTCCGGCCGGAAACAGGGGAAGTGGACCGAGCTGATCTGCAGCCTCCCAGCCGGTGGCGCATGCCCGGACCCGCGATGCATGGCAAACCCTGACCCCTGGAGACTGTGCCGGATGCCGGCGAATAGGCACGCTCGCCCAAGGACCGTATCCGCATCTCCCCGCTACCACCAGAGAGGAAGAGCTGTCGAGGCCATGGCCTGCACCCTCCTCCGGAAACAGGGATACAGCGTCATCCGCACCATGCGGTACACCTCAGGGATCCACCTGGTTGCCTGGTGCGAATGGTCCCCGCCAATCTTCATCCATGTCAGGAGGAGCCGGCAGACAGTGACCGCTGCCAGGGAGGTCATCTCATTATGGCCGAAAGAGGTGGCTGCCCTCCAGGCCATCCCCCGATGGGACAGGATGTCGGTCCAGTTCTGGGTCCATGCCGGCCCGATCCATGGATGGCGGTTCTTCGGGATATTCCCGGGAGGGGTGACGGAGGCGGAAGGTCTTGTGGCGTGAGACAGAGGATGGCCGGATGATAGGACAGAGGATCTGCCCGATCATATCGGAGCCGAGGGGAATGGTCCTCTGCCAGGGGAAGAACTGTTCAGCGGCATGTCCCCGGACCATCGCAGGCGAGACCTACTGGTTCTGCGAGATTATCGAGGGTCGCCAGGAACGGGAGGAAAGTGACGATGAGCTTGGGATTTTTCAGGACACCAGAGGCATTAGTCTACGATAACAAGATGAATGCACCAGACACCGACGACCCAACCACAGTCATTGGCGGCGGATCGATCGTGATCCACACAAAATAATTTTCTCATCATTCCATTTTTCGAAATGAACACCTCTCTATTCCATTGTGTTCGTCGATTGAGATACTGCTGATGATTTTACGAAAGCTCAATTTCTTAATTACAGTCCGATTTGTAGGGGAACCGTCCATCTCTCGACCTCGGGCAGAGCGATGAACTTCACCATCGAGCCCTTCTTCTACACGACCCCGCTGCAATCGGTCACTAGGATGCTTGCCGGAGAGCAGCGGAAAGCACCGCTATTTGTCGGGAGGGAACAGGTGGAATAGGAGGGATCATGTCCCCCTTTCCTTCAGGCCTGATGAGAACCGTCCCTCAGAAATCGCGGTATACCTGTTACCTGTCTTCGATCTCAAGAACCTGGATGACAAGAACGGTGTCATGGATTGACAGGATGGCCCGGTACTGGTTCCCAATGCGGAACGTGTATACCGGATGTCCCGGGTTCGTTCCTTTCATTTTTTTGATCTGGGAGTAGGGGGAGTCCGAAAGCCCGTGCAGAGCCCGGATGATTCGTTGGGCAGTCGTCCGGTCGAGTTTATGCAGGTCTTTTCGTGCCCGGGCGGTGTATTCCAGCCGGTATTTCATTCAACACCGAACTCGGCCATGATTTCTGCTTCAGAGTGGAGCCGGCGGTGCCTGATATCCTCAAGAGCTTCTTCAAGCCCTTTGATCGCTTCATCGTTCAGGGGATCCTGATCCACCGCAAGGGTCACCAGCCGCTCGATGACGTCATTGTACGATTCTTTGGGGTGTTGTTTCAATGCCTGGAGTTTTTCTTTCAGATCTTCCCTGATGTAAATGGTGGATGCGGCTTGCATAGTACCACCTATAGGTATCTAGTGATATCAATATATCGATTGATACGGTCGTCTGGGAAAATGATTCGGTGAGGGAAGGATTTTTTTGTCTCAAAAATATCCAAAAAGAGGAGGATGGCGAGGTGTTCTACGCAGCCCGGGTCTTTTAATTTTTGAGAATGGAGTGTTATCCAATGACAAAATTCACGGTATGATCATGGGAATCCGGCAACTACGAAAATACTAAAATATACGATGCAATCGATCCGAGAATGCTTACCGGAGAGCAGCGGAAAGCCCCGCTGTTTGTCGGGCGGGAGCAGGTGGAAGGGGGGTGAATCATCTCGTTCCACGATCACTATTGCTGCTGGCTCTGCGGAATCTGGGAAGCATGCAGATCTGGAAAATATATACACTTTTTCATAATCTCTTCAAGCGACTACTAAAAATACTAAATTCTAATAAATTAGTAGTTAGTCCTCTACTCAGGTGAAGCCGGAGAGTTAGGCTAATTCCGGCACACTTCTCTCTATGGATATGCTGTCGATGATGACAAAACCCCTCTCAATTTTTCCAATATTTTTTATTTTGGTCAGAAATTGTCTTTAAAAGCTGGTCTTTGATAATGTTTTTCTCCTCTCTCTTTACACAAGTATACGTTGGATGACAATGATTCGGAAAGTATCAGCCATACTCGTGCTGCTCTTCCTCATACTCTCCGTCATGAGTCTCCCGGTAATGGCAGCCGGTGGGAACGGAGGGTCATCCGGATCTGATGGTGCAGATTCAGGGGGATCCGGAGGGAGCGGAAACGGCGGCGACTCCGCGGGGAATGCCGGAAACGTGGCAGGAACGTCGACCGGACAGGACGCCCCCCAGGCGCAGGTGTTAGAGGAGAAACAGGAAAGGAAACAACAGGAGACTGTTGAACAACCCGGGGACCGGATCACCCAGCAGGACCAGGACCAGACCCAGGGAAGGACCGGGGTCGATACACCGGTTGAAACCACCAGCTCTGATCTCATCCGGCAAAGGGACCGTGACAATTTCCTCCAGCAGGTCAGCCTTCATGAACAGAACCTCTCCCTGGATCAGGACAGGGAACAGGCCCAGGTGAATGTCGCCCTCTATGCCCTCTCCAGTGCCGGTAATGTAACGGGGAGTGCCGGGCCGGAACTAACCCGTCTGGCAGCGGAGATTAACAATTCGTACAGAAATGCACTCCAGGCAGAGCAGCAGATAAAAACCCAGAGTTCTTTCATGCGGATGCTTATCGGGGGTGACCAGGAAGCAGCTGGTCTGTTAATCCAATATGCGGATCAGAACCAGCAGCGCACACAACAAATGGAGCAGTTGCTTGCGAACTGTTCTGACTGCGACCCGCAGGTCCGGGTGATGCTGGAAGAACAGGTGCAATTACTCTCAAATGAACAGAACCGTTTCATCACTCTCGGGCAGCAGGAGCAGGGTGACCGGGGATTGTTTGGCTGGTTATTAGGGGGTTTTGGTGTGCCCGCCGGCACCGGTCAGGCTGCTACGTTAACGGAAGATGAAAAATACTGGCTGACCTACATGCGGGAAGAAGAAAAACTTGCCAGGGATGCGTATCTCTCCCTCGGAAGCAAATGGGATATCCCGATCTTTTCGAACATTGCCCAGAGTGAGCAGACCCATATGGATGCCGTCAAAACACTGCTCGATCAGTATGGGCTGCCAGATCCGGCGGCAGGCAAGGCCCAGGGAGAGTTTACAGATCCCGTACTTCAGAAACTCTACGATGACCTGATCGCACAGGGAAGCGTCTCAACTGTCGAGGCACTCAAAGTGGGGATATTGATTGAGGAGACCGATATCAGCGACCTGAACAAGGCAATCGCTGCAACCACGCACAATGACATCAAGACCGTGTACAACAACCTGTTGCAGGGGTCCATGAACCATCTCAATGCCTTTGAATCAAACCTTGCGAGATACTAATCCATCTCTCATTTTTATTTCCGGTAAATTCCGACCGATGTAATACCCGGGAACCATTACCGTTTCGTAGATGCGTATCAGGGAACAAGAAAATGAGGGGGTAAATAGGGAAGTGCCCGCTTCACCGACTGACCGTCACATTCCCCGGGTTATAGATCCCTGAGCCGATCCAATACGTCCCGTCAACATCCTTCACGTAGCAGAGCTTTGGTTCGATGGCCAATCCGTGAACAGGATTGGGGAAATGGACCGTGATGAACCCGCCGCCATGGTGTGCCAGCTCGATCTCTTTCTGGATGAAGAGCGTACCGTTCACGTCAACCTCATTGAGGCGGTCGGTACCGACCCATTCGGGCAGGGCTGGCGTGGCCAGGCAGGTGCCGTTATAATCGACAGAGAAGATGTACATGTCGCCCCGTATGAAAGAACCATTTGGATTATTGAACTCGGCAAGTGCCTTCTCCCTCCCGTGTTCGCGGGCGTAAGCGACCGCCTCAGTGACCAACGCGAGGACCCGCTGCTCGTCAGCGGAGAGGTTTGCTGCCGGGGCAAGGGTCGCAGTTACCGTCGATGTAGTGGTCGGAGGTTGTGTGGTCATGCATCCAGCCCCCAAGAGACCGAGGACCAGGAACAGGATAACAAGTATCGGACGAGACTTTCTCATACCAATTGGTTGAGGCAGTTGACGAACATAAGCCATTGGATTTCATCCTGCACCAGATGCCCTGGCCATAGTATGGCCTCGCACTCTCGCCAGGGAGCCGGTTATCACCCGGGATTTATCCCTCGAGGACCTGTTTCAGCTTGACCAGACTGTTCTTCATCTCCTTTCGCATCGCACGGACAAGCATCGGCGACATCAACCGCATGCACCCGGAAAATTTCATATCATAGACCATGCCAAATATCGTCCCTTCCGTTGTGGGAGTGCAGATGTTGTGCTGTTCGACGAAAACCGACCCAGAGTCGATATTCTTTCCAAACTTCCTGTTCGCCTCGTACTCAGTCACTGTCGCAGTCCATGGCATCGAACGGCCCATCAGGCGGGTAACACCCCTGAAGGTCGTGCCGACACCGACAGGTCCGTCCGAAGTCTGTTCTGCTTCCGGAATCGCCGTATGCCATGTGCTCCAGCGTGAGGCATCGGTCGTGATGGCAAATACCTTCTCGACCGGTGCTTTGATCTCGATACGCTCATCAATGATTGTCATGTGGATACCCCCTAATCAGAAGTCCGGGAATTTTCTCCTGGCAGGGTCGACCCTCCGTTGAGAAAAAAAGGAAGGGGACTATCACAAGATAAAACCCCCCTAGCCCTGGTGATGGATCGATACCATCACTTGATCCTCAATAATGAGTGGAGCTACTTGAACATTTCGGGAGCCTTATGGAAGGAACGATCCTTACACCCATACTACAGACCATGATTGTTCCTTTGTCGGGACACTAAAAAAGGTTGAAATGAAGTGTTACAACTTGTTTCTCAATCAGAACCAGATTATTTCTATTTTAGAAACTACAGATCCCGTTTCACGGTGATACTCCACATCTCCGTGCGCATCAAAACGATCCGATTCTGATTTCCCCCTCATTCCGAGCCCCGATTGACACCCCCGGTCAAACTATTTCAGCTTCATTGTTGTACCTGCTCATTGCCCTCAAAAGAGGGCAGGAGAATCAAAAATGGGAGATTTCATTCAACAGAGCGTAACAAAGACCGCAGTGCGGGAGCTCTCTGCACCGATTGCAGACATTGCAACCTTCAACACCCTGGTCTCCGGGGTCATCACCGGAAACCCCTGGGGGTGCACCGCCTACGATGTCGGCGGAGTTCCACAGGACCCGGTGGGCAAGAGCCGGGAGGGCTACACCGCAAGGATCGAGTTCGAGAACAACGAGGCGAAAGTGGTTGGATATACCACAACGCGGGCACCGAACGTGACGGCGTTCAACGCTGCAGTGACTGCGATCGTTGCTGATACAGCCCTTGCGACCGCCATGGGAGGCGACGCCATCCACGTCGCCGGGGAGGACGGCTTCTCGGCCACCCTCAAATGCCATTCCGCAAGTGGCGAGATGTACTACGTGACCTTCAGCCGCGAACAGGTCCGTGTCAGCTCGTACAGCGATGACGCCATCCTTACGACCATCGAGACCTGGGCAGACACGAAGACGGAACTGGCCTAGAGCCGTTCCGGCCACGTTTGAGGGAGGATCATGGATGAAGGAATCATGTTCGTCCTCGGAGTCTGCATGGGGAGCCTGACCATGCTTTTTGTCATGCTCAGGATCATCATCCAGATGCACGACCGGGGAGGACAGGAGCGGTGGAGGCACTAGCCCCCACCCTCTCCTTCCCACAACACCATCCTCCCGGGAGATCGATCATGGAAGAAGACCTGATACAGATTTTCGAGATGCTGGTTGCCATCGTTGCAGCCATCATTGCATACTGGCAGCACCATAAAAAGACCATAGCAGAGAACAGGACCGGAGAGGTGATCGCCTTCTTTGACCCGGGCGATGATTCCGTCACCACCCCACCGGCAACCGTCCCGTCACGGACCTGGAAGATGAATGAGGAGACCCGCCGCTGGGTACTATCAGGCCACGATGCCGCAAACCAGGGAGAACTCCTCAGCCAGATCGAAGATTGTGAAGGGCAGCACCTCTCACACTACTACCTGACCTTCAGTGACCGGGGAGGCGGGTTCTATGAGATCGAGTACGGCCTGATGAAGGGATCCGGGAGCGGGAATCCGGAATAAGGAGATCACGGTTCCTGCTCGATTTCTTTACATTCATTGCGAATGCATAATCGCCCCATAATATCTGTCGTGGGGCAAAGAAAGGTTGGCGGGGTGGCGGCAACCACCCGCCACCTTGTCGTTTAGGTTTACACCATTCCTCCGAAAGATTTTACTTCCTCATCCCGAAGCATATACCGGATACGTATGAAGGTATTCCTGGCAGGGACAGGAAGAGAGAGAACCCTGGCTGGGAATCAGGAGAGATCAGATGAAAATAACAGATTCCATGGACAGGAAATGAAAGGGTATCACTATTCGACATCTGCCGGAGTTATTCCGGCTGACTCTCTCCGGAAAGAAGCGGTAAAAGAGGAGTGCTTAACCTTCATTGCCGATGGACTCGTGGATGACGATTCACTGCCGGAAACATCAGGAGCTGGTTTACCCCCAAGTACCATGAGGCAAATGGCGAGGTGTATTACGTCACCTCCAGCCGTGACCAGGTCCGGGCTTCCTCCTGCCCGGACGGCGATCAAGACCATGGTCGAGACCTGGGATGACAATTGACTCGACACCGGTGAAAATGAAGTCCTGATCATCGGGATCTTTGTCTCCGCAGGGGTGCTCTCCTACGTGGTCATCTCAGGTCTCCTCATCATGCGGGACCGGGTCCTTGACCACATGGGAACAACCGGCGGGGACGGGGTGCAGCAGGGGAAGTGATTCCCCTCCTGTATTTTTAGGGTAACTATTCCTTTTATCAGATTCCCGGCAGGTCTCACCCCAGCCGCCGAGCGATCTCCCGTGCACGCTCCTCCTCACCGTCCGGGACAGGGACCCGGACCTCGTAGGGGCGGAGGATGTAGAGTCCAACAATCTGGATGAAAGAGAAGACGAGAAGGGGGGGTTCGCCGGCTGCTGCCTCCCGGAAGGATACCCCATCGAGCCGGTTCAGGAACGAACGGAACGGGTACACCCCCTCGCGGTAGATGATCCCATTTCCAGCGATATATGCCTCGGGAGACCTCTTCAGGGAACTGGCATAAACAAGCCGTGGAGCACCCCAGGCGACCAGGGCGAGGATACCAACGACACAAAGAAGGATCAGAGTAGTAAGGACTCCCGCCTCTCCACCAAAGATCAAAAGGAAGATTATTGCGATAAGAAAAAAACCACCCATAATAATGAAGAGCGCTTTGTTCACCTCGCGATACTCGGCAAACTCGCGTTTTGCACTCGTCGCCGAGTCCTCAGCGGAATAGGTCCAATGAGCGAGGAGGTCCTGTCCGGCAAGGATCGCATCCATATTCCTTGCCCGGCTCCAGAATAAGAGGGCAACCGCGATCAGGGTGATGACGAGAAAGAACGAGATGAACATGACCGCACATCCTCCTGACATGCATTCCATCGCCTCGTTTGCATAGCCGATCAGAATGAGGAAGAATATCACCCCGAGAGCCGAGAGATACACCCATTTCCACTCATGGTTTTTCATCACTATCCTCAGTCTGGGAGAACTCCCCTCCCCCTATCCTTCCCGCCTCGCAAGGAGAAACGCAGCAACCAGCACTGCCGAGAGTCCCACAAGCAGGTTTGCCGGGGCCCTGGTGGCGGGGAGGGTTGTCACCGGTACTGTGGTTTGCAATGCCGCAGACGAGGCCTCTGCCACGCTCCGGTACTGAGCAGCCTCATCGCTTCTGCCGAGCGACTCGAGTATATCGGCCTTGAGGTTGTTGGAATCCCTGTCCTTTGGGTCGAGCAGCAATGCATGGTCAACAGCAGCCAGTGCCTCTTCCGTGCGGTTCAGTCTGGTGAGACTGTATGCTTTCAGGTACCATGCGGCCATCCAGGTTGGATCAGCTTCTACTGCCTCAGAAAAATGTTCAACGGCCTCGTCATACTGCCCGCTCTGCAAGGCGTTCTGGCCGGCGTATACGGCAAGAGAGGCGTTGTCGACCGATGAAAAGGCCCTTACCTCGGCCTCCGCAGAAACATCATCTGAAAAATTCGCTGCAGAACCGGTCCCGGCAAGGACCAGGAGAACGAGAATCCCCATCGTGATTGATGAAGGAAACGAACAGTTCTGTATCATGTGAGATCCTCCGTGAAGAGACGTCCATCCCGACTTAAAACGGGACATTCTCGTGAGTTCCCGGCATCCCGGGACTGGTGAAAGAAGCGGACAGTACCGCACACCAGAGAATGTGTCGCCAGGAATGCAGTGTTTCCAGATGAACAGGTTTTGCTGAAATGAGATAGAAGAACGGCAGGTGAAATTGGATCCAACCCCTGTATAGCAGCCTTTCACTGGGAAATGATATCAATTTTTATATTTTACAATAGACACTGCATCGCAATCATGCAGGCCAAGGTGAAGAGACCTGCAGGTTCCACCTCCTGTGAGATTTTCCCGCGTCCCTGGTCCAGAAAAACCGGCGTTTTACCAGACTGGGGATGAGATCAGATGTCCTGCAGGTTCAGGTGGTTCCCGAGCACCTTGTGGAGGGCAGGATCCCGGAAATAGTCACTGGGATCGTCGTGATAATCGGTCCTGAGTTTGAGTGTCTCCTTTTTTGTCGTTATAAGGACCTGCCAGTAAGGCTCGGTCCCGTCTTCCGTGCTGTAACTGACGAATTTTGAGACCGTGATATTCACCAGGTCACCGAGCGGGATCACGATACTCTCGGGATTCTCTTTGAGAATCTGTTCCGGCTTCATTGCCTTTAAGACGAAATGCCCGGGATCCGGCCCGATGACGCCTACATCCTGTCTGAACCGTTCAATCCCCTTCACCGTTTTCTGCACAGCGATGATCCGCTCTGGTGTCACCACAAGGTGGTGTCAGGACGGTCCCTTGAGAAAGAGCCCCCGGACCTTCATGAGGTTTGGGATGATGCGATCACCTCCTCTGCCCCGGTTGGACTCTGTGCTGACTCACCGGCAGCCAGTACTGCCGGTCCACTCCCGGGAACGTCCAGTACCGGTGCTCCGCAATCGGTGCAGAACTTCGATCCTGCTTTAAGCATAGCCCCGCAGTCCTGGCAGAAAGGCATACCGGTTTTCAGCACTCCCTACCGGGATATCCATCCCGCGGACCATAACCCTGCCGTTCCGGCTCCCTCTTCTCCCATAGGAATTATGTTCAGCGATAACAGGGACAATGAAGGGCAGGGTATTGTGACCCCTTACCCCGGGCAAAACCACCGTGATTATGTACCCGGAGCACCCCAACTCTCTCTGTGAGCACCAGTATGCCATTGTTCTGTACCCGATGCGGTGCCCCGATTGCCTCAGGATCCCGGTTCTGCGAGCAGTGCGGAGTCCCGGTGGAGGTGCCCCCTTCACTTCAGCCCTGCATCCCGTTCATCCCTCTCCTCGAGCTACACGAAGGAGCACTCAACCTTAAAAGGACCCCGGCCATGATGGAGATTACTTCGGGGGAACTGCGGATCTACCGGCTCCCGGAATACTTTAACGGGGAGATCGAGGACCTGCGGAGCCGCCTGGACGATGCCTGGATGGTCGTTTCCGATCAGAACGGCGACTGGAAAGCAAAGGTCACCTCCTGGAACTGGAACAAAGAACCGCTCATCACGGCTATTGCAGGAAACCGTGATGGCCTTGAAGCCGGAGGGAAGGGTCTCGTGATCCTTGAAGTTGGAGGAATCCGGTCAATCATGATCGAGCATGTCGAATCGGACACCGTCTGGGACATTATGACCATCGATTATAGCGGAAAAAAAGTTGTGATCGATATCACCGGACCGGTCGTATGGCATGCATTCGGGCTGCTCTCCTCCATGCTCGGGGAGAAGGTTTCCTACGAAGAAGAATAAAAAAAGGAATCAGAGGCCCATACTGAACGCGAGGGCAATTGCACCGATGACGAGCACGGCCACGATAAACCCGATAATGACCATGGTGTTCGCCTCCTTGTAGGGGATGAGCCCCTCGTTCATCTTCTTTGCCGTCGAATAGGCATCGTACAGACCAAATATCCAGACTATCACACCGGGGACTATGAAGAGGAACATCCCGATAATCGTCCCGATATAAATCGCGATCCCCTTGAGCGTGTCACCATTGTAGACCGAGCCGAGCCCCGGGAAGAAGAAGGAGAGGATAGTGGATATCCAGGGGTTCTTCTCTTTTTGTACCGCGGGCGCAGGAGCAGTGTCATATGCAGGGGCCGGAGCGGGTTCCTGTTGAACGACGGAAACCGAAGCACCGCATGACTCGCAGAACCGGTCACCTTCCTTAAGCGCTGCCCCGCATGACTCGCAAAACTGTGGCATGGAGGAGAATCGGGAGCTGGGAATAAATAGGTTATTTTTTTACCGCGATCGGAGCGGCCATGACGGGACGCTCAACCACAAGATTGATACCCCGTGGATCGCACTCTCCCTCTATGAAACTCCTGCTCTCTGCTTTCCTGCTATTCCTGATCCTGCTATCAGCCGGATGCCTCACTACCGCTGAGGAATGGAACCAGCGGGGGGAGACCCATCACACCATGGGGCGATACGAAGAAGCGGTGGCAGCATTTGACCAGGCTATTGCGACCGACCCGGACCAAAGCGAGGCCTGGAAGAACCGTGGGCTTTCTCTGGGCCGGCTCGGGAGGGCGGATGAATCCGAGGAATCGTTTGCCCAGGCGATCTCCCTCAACCCAACGGACAGCGAGACATTCTACTACCAGGCCCTTTCCCGGAACAGTTCCGGCAACCGGCCAGCGGCAATGAAAAGCCTCGATGCGGCCATCGCCCTTCCGCCACAAAACAGGGACCAGGCCATCATTCTCTTCCAGTCACTCATGATGAGAGGAGATCTTCTCACCATTGAAAACAGAACGGATGAAGCGAACCGATCCTACCAGATGGCCCATGAAGTCATGATGGGGACAATCTGATGGATTCTCCTTGGAACCCGGGTCGGACGCAGGGGAGAGGAATCCGATCGGGTTGCATTCGAGAGAGGAAAAGATAATTACTGCCGGTAGAATGCGGAGAGGATGAAAAAGCCGGGAAGGTTGGAATATAAGCCGGCCACTTCATAGACCGCAACCATCCTGGGATGCTTACCGGTTGGGGTAATTTAGGCAGACACTACGACACTCATTCCTTTATCAGGGCAGGGTCAATATTCTTTTTGATGAAGGCGACGACAAGATCGTAGTTCTCATCGGTGCAGTAAAGCCGGATCGGGAAGATCAGGGACTTCCTGGTCACGGTGACCGTCTTCTTCTTCCGGTTGAGGGCGACGCTCCGAGACTCGTCCCAACGGATGAAATCATCCTCCCTGCTCTTCGCAAGGATCCCGGCCCCGGCCGCCGAAAGGCTCCCAAGGAGGGTCCCGGCGACCGCAAGCCCTGTGTTGACATTGCTTGTCTTTTTGGAGGCTGCCTGCCCGGCGCCCTCAGGGGTCACGTAGTAATCTGATGTAAAACCGAGAACCTTGTTCGTCCACCGGATCTCGTCCTGGCTCCCTGGGGGGGGTGGGGTCGCCTGTGTCACTGGCATTAAGGGCGCCGCCAACGGCCCGGCCGGGGCACCGCACGAGGTGCAGAAGCGGTCAGCAGCAGTAAGCTCCTGCCCGCAGGAGGTGCAGAATGGCATGAAGAAGACTTGCACCGGGAGGTTAAAAAAGAGATCTGGTCGCTCGGGAGAACGGTTGTACCAGGAGCCTGATACTCGTCAGGGACCTGGCACCTTCGCACCGCAGGAGCCGCAGAACTTTATCCCTGGCTTCAGGAGAGCACCGCAGCTGACACATTGGCCTGAAATCGGTATTGCTTTCACAGGGGTAGTAACCGCCGCTCCGCAGGATCCACAGAACTTCACTCCGGGTTTCAGGCTTACCCCGCAGGATGCACACCGTTCCCCTTCAGCTTCAGGTATTGCAGGCTTCACGGCAGGTTTCGGGACCGCCTTTTTCACCGGCGGGACATTCGCTGCACCGCAGGAGCCGCAGAACTTCATCCCGGGTTTGAGGGCTGCACCACAGGATTCACACCGCTCCCCTTCAGGTTCAGGTACCGGAGGGGCAGGGCCCGGAGGAAAGGTCTCAGGGTTCTTCACGGTGGTAAAGACGACCTTCTCAAGGATCTCATTGGCCTTTCCTGCCACCACATCGGTTGCTTTCGCCTGGATCGTGCCGGCAGCCTTTGCGGCCAGTGCTTCAGGGAGCTTGTCCCCGACTACTACCTTCCACTCAGCGGGGGGTGTAATCACCAGGTCCCTGACCTGGGTTGCGGTCCGGACCGCCGATTCAGCGGTCCTTGCAGCTGACTCAGCCGACCGGACTGTCTCCTGGACCTTCCTGACGATGTCCTTGGCACCCTTCTCATCGAACCGGTACCCGCAGGACCCGCAGAACTTTGCCCCCGGGCTGCAGGAATCCCCGCACTTCGGGCAGACCTTTTCTATTTCCGTCATCGTATCTCTCCTCCACCCTTCCTTTTACCGATTGTTATCATGCTGTCCATCATTCTGGAACCTCCTCCTCATTACCCGCCATCTGCAGCCTCAAGATCCCTGACATGTTGTTCCACTGCTTTCCTCACCTCAGGGGGCATATGCTTCTGGGTCGATTCGAGAACTCCGGACATCTCATGCACTACCTTTTGCGGACTCGTCCCCATCTGTTTCAGAGCTGCCTCGGCGTCGGCAGTGGTAAAGGTCTTCCCATCAGGCCCTTTCGTCCCGACCCGGTTCATGACATCCACGGCAGAACGAAGTTTCGGGGGGACGTTTGCAACCGGCGGATTGGGATAGCCCATGATCTCGTTCACCTTATCAACCCGGCCTTCGATCTGGTTCTTGAACTGCTTCGTGAGCTGTCGCATCCCTTCCTCCTTATAGGCCTCTGCCTCCCCAGGTTTGTTGGCTTTTGCGGCTTTGTCAGCACGCGTGTACCATTCCTGGACCTTGTCCTCCATGGTCTTTGCCGAGGCCTCGACATCCTTGAATGGCTTCCCCTTCTGCTTCGGGTCGACCGCAGGCCCGATATCTTCCTTGCCCCCGCCATAGGCATCCCGGTGGAACCGGTCGGTCACGGTCTGGTCGCACTCCTCGGCAAACTTCTTTGCCGCCTCCGGACTTGGCGGCTCTTTGCCGCCATGCTGCTGTTTGTAGAACTCGTTGTTGTAGATCGGCTCCGAAATGTCGGTCGGGATGTCCTTCCCGCTCCGCTTGTTCCGGTAGGTGACATCCCGGTCATAGGTGGACTTCACACTGTCCTCGGCTGCTGATTTCGGCGGAGTGTTTGTTACCCCTGCCACTTCGATATCGGCAGCGGTGTAGGGTTTTTCGCCGGGTTTCAGGTTCTGGTTCAGCTGATCGGCGATTCGCTGCTTTGCCTGCGCATCGACCTTCTCATACTGCCCCTTCCAGTGCTCGTTGAAATCCTCGCGTATCTTGTTCGGTTTTCCCGCATCGGCATCGTTCAGCTCGTGCATTGCATGTTTGTCCTTCTGGACCGCCTCGCAGGCATCGGCAAACTTCTTCTGTGCTTCAGGGTCGTTCGGGTTCCGCTGAAGCTCCTCAGCAGCGGCCTTGAGCTTCTCCACCTTATCCCTTCCTTTCGCCCGCCCCTCTTCGAAAGCTGCCTTCGCTTTCTTATCGGCAAACTCCTTCCCCCGTTCTGCCGCATCATCGGCGTCCTTCTGTGCTTTCTTCTTCTCTGCCTCGAGCCGCTTCTCGTACTGCTCCTGTTCAGGGGACTTCTTCCTGTCACCCTTCTTTGCATCCGGTTCATCGGATTTCTTCTCTTCTTTCTTCTTGCCAGGCTCCTCCTCAGGCTTCTTCTCGTCTTTCTTCTTCCCCGATTCCTCTTCTGGTTTCTTCTCTTCCGGCTTCTTCTTCCCGACCGCCTCGTCTTCGGGTTTCGTCTTTTCAGGTTTCTTTTTCGTGGGCTCTTCCTTGACCTTGGGTTTCTGCGGCCCTTCCTCTTCCCCGCCAGCCTGCTGCCCCGGACCAAGCAGCCCTTTTTTCTTCACCGAGGTATGGATCTCCCGGAGGTTCGAACTCCCGTGTGTGTTCACGAACTCCTGCAGGAGCATCATGCCTGCAGTCATAGCCACTTCCTTTCCTGCAGCGATCATGGCCTCCACCAGACCGGCCTCGGGGTCGCGTGCCAGGTTCACCTCGATCTTCCAGAGCCAGAGCCAGGCGAGCCGGGTATAGGTCTTCGGGTTCCGGATATCGATCCCCTGCATGATCACCGTGTCGACCGCTCCGCTTGCGAGGGTGATCAAAAACTCGGTCAGCCTTTTATTTACGAAATCGACGATACAGGTCCTGAAGTCCTTTACCGCCTTTTGATCGACATAATAGGCATAGAATTCAAGACCCTGGTCCTTGAACTCCGAGGCCATGGTAGAGGCCCCGTAGGAGTATGCCGGGCCCAGGGAGCTTGTGGCATACCCGACCAGGAGGCTGAAGGAGAGGTCCCCTGCCCCCTTGGCATATTCTGCCCCCTTGAACAGGTAGTAACCCCACCCGTTCTCCCAATACTGGTAGTCCTTCTGATCTTCAGCCCAGATCTTCCAGGCCGTCTCGTATACCGACCGTGCATACACCTGGTAGTCCCTGGCCCCCTTGGCAGGGAGGATCTCGAGATCATCGAGCAGGACCTGCCGGTAGGGTTTCGGGATGCATCCCTGGATGACCTTGATGCACCGCTCCCGCTCCTTCTCGATGGAAAGGGTCTTTGGGTCAGGGGTCTCTTTTAATCCCATGATGGTTCACCTAGGCGGAGGACGAGTGGGATCGTTACGCTTCCGGCATCACTATGAACCGTAATCTCGCCCTGGAGGTTCTCCCCGTGACCGGGGATGACCTTGTCAAGCGAAATCCCCCAGGTTCCTTCAAGACCACTGTAAAGGGTGAGGGCAGTCTCATCCCGGTCGGTGATGACCATCACTGCTTTCAGGACATTGAATATGCCCTCCCATTTCCGGCAGTCCTCGGCCGTGCAGATCGGGGGATCCCAGGAAAGGTTCTCTCCACGGACCGCCTCATCATCCTGCACAAGTTCGGTCCCATTCCAGACCATGGCGACCAGCTTCACCCGGGCAACCCGTTTCCGGTCCTCGGTGGGGAGGTCCACCCGGATGGGGAGCACGGTCATCCGGTCGCTGGTCTTGTACTGGTTCTTCTCATCGACTGCAAAGATCTTATCGACAAAGAGGCCCTCACGGAGTAGGATAACCTTCACATCCGGTCCCTCAACCTCGGTCGTCCCGTCAGAGGCACGGGAATGGAGCGTGTAGACCGTCTGCCAGCTGGAAGGCCCGACCTCCTTTTCTTGATGAGGTTCATCTCCGGTGAGCCTGACGGTGAACCTCGCGGTCGTTCCGTCTCCCACCGGGTCGCTGATCGAGAGATACCGTGAAGCGTCCTCCTCCTCTTCCAGCTCGAACTTCCAGGAACCCGGGGCTTCGCCGTAGAGGGTGAGGATGACCTCGGCTCCTTCATCCTCCTTCCCGGAGAGGATCCGGATCTCGAGCGGTGAAGCATCGAGCAGGGGTGGTGTGATAAACCGTACAGGGACTGACTCTTCCGCGATCACCGCACCGTTCTCCGAGGCAGTGACAATGACCGGCTCGGATTCCGGGGGCATCGCCCGGGAGCCAGGGTCCGGAGGGGATGCCTCGACCCGGACCGCCACCCATCCGTCCCCAATCAATACCGTGGAACTCGGGTCATCGAGCCAGCGAGCCGCCGACCCCCGGGCAAAGGAGATGGCTGCCGTCCCCAACTGCACCCGTGCCCGAAGGGTGACCGAATCTCCGGGGAGGAACGGGTTGAGGGCAGTCTTATCAGGAGGGACAAATTCCACTTCGAGCAGCCCCGTCTTCTGCCCTATGGAGACCGTGAGTGTATCATCGTACTGATCCTTTCCCACCTGAAACGAGACCGGGCAGGAGACCTGGTCCCGGGCACCGGCTTTGAGTTGGGTGATGGTTGCCGAGAGCGTCCCTGTCGCGGCCTCCGGCCGTATGGATAGGAACCCTGCCGCGGAAGCAGGGACGGTCACCGAGACGGAAGCATCAGGCACCTCCACTTCCTGGCCGTCCAGGAGAACCTCGCGGACGAGGGCGGTGAAGGAAACGGGTGCAGAAGGGGTGACGGCGACTGAATGAGGAACGATATAGGGCTGGAATGTCCTCTTGACGGCAAAGGAGAGCTGCCCGGACGACCGGAGGAACACACCACTGACGGTCGCAGTGACCTCCACCATGACCCGTGCCCTGTCCATCACTTCCCTTGAGGCCAGCGCTGTATACTCGCGTATCACCCCACCATCGCTCTCTCTCTGCACCGCCCCTGCCTCGACCGCAGACTGCCCTCCGGTCTCAGTGAAGGCAATCGATTGCTGAACCGCACGGAGTTCATCGGCAGTCGGTTTGACAATGGATGGGAACCGGACCCGTGCCCGGATTCCACCACGGGGACGGCCGGAATCATCATCGGGAAGAGAAAACGTCTCGATCTCGATCATCCCCGGCTGGATCGGGGGAATGGCGATCGAGACCACCCGGGTCTGTGTGGGTACCGGGGCCCGGACCGGGACGGGAACCCCGGGGAGGGGGGCTTGGATATCGGGCGTCAGGGTGACCCTGATGCGGACCGGTTTTCGCGGGAGAACCAGCTCCCCGAATTTTGCAAGCGACATGCCATCTGAAAGCGTCGCCTCGAACCGGGCAGCCCTCCTCCCGTCCATCAACTGGTGCCCGGTGGTAACCACCAGTCCCTCCCA
Organism: Methanoregulaceae archaeon; assembly: GCA_021371995.1. Lineage (GTDB taxonomy): Archaea > Halobacteriota > Methanomicrobia > Methanomicrobiales > Methanospirillaceae > UBA9949. Next base: position 18,836 of record JAJFVA010000016.1, read on the forward strand.
GCCGGAACCAGGTTCAACGGTTGCCTCGATACGGTCCTTCAGGAGTACCGGGTCCCCGCCGGCAATCCGGATCCGGGACCTGACAGTCACCGCCCCCACGCTGCCCGAATCAGGTTCGTAGGGAAAGGTCAGCGCTACCATGAGGCCCCCGGGATTATCCGGAAGAATGGCAGGTCTTGGCGACAAAGGGTGACCATAAAGAAGATTGTTCCGGTTCTCGTCACGTACAGCACTATTCTCCCGCTTAAGATAAAATCGGTTTCGGAAATATCCTGCTCCTGCCGATCCGTTCCGGCAGGTTGATGGGAATCACGGGAAAAAGAGAGAGCTGTGGAAACTATCGGGAAAGGAACCATCAATCCCCGGCTCATTCGGTTCACCGGGGTGCTTTTCATTCTCTGTTTTGCCGGGATTGGGATCCCGGCATCGGCAATGACCAGCATCAGCCCCTGCCCACCTGCTGCCGAAGACGAGATGTCGCAGCTCTACATCAATGCCGTCCGGTCGCGGGGCGAAGGCGGGTCGTGCGATGCGAATTGCGAGCAGCTCTATGCCCAGATGGAGCGGCGGGCCTGCGAATATGCAGTGACGGGTGTCTGCTACTCCTGCGATCCTTCGGTCTGTAGCAAATACGGGATCTCGTGCGGGAGCACCGGGACCGGTCCCACACCTCCGCCTGATGATGATAACTCATGGATCGTGATCATCGGGGCAATCGCGATCATCGGAGGGGGGCTTGCGATCGGGGCAAAGAAGCTCGGGTCGAAGGGGAAACCCACTTCCGATGACAAGAAGAAGAGAGAGAAGGAGAAGGTCCGCTATATCCTCCAGCTCAGCACCGACCGGGTGACCGTCACCCCGGAGGCGCCCGCACATTTTAAGGTGACCGCGTGGAAGATTGTCGGTGAGAACCCGCCCGCACCCGCCCCGGAGGCCGGTATCACGCTGACGGTCCCTGCCGGGAATGAGGGGCTCTCGGTCCAACCGGCCTTTGGCACCGGATCGGTGGAGACCAGTGTCGCCCTTGTATCCCAGGTCTCAAAGAGCCCGGTGCTGATCACGGTCACGGCGTCGGCGGGGAAGAGCTCTGTCTCGGCACAGGTGACCGTCGAAATCCCGGCAGAGTACCTGATGGAGTTCTTCTGACCCGGGGGATAAATCCCCCTTTTTTTATACCAAAGCAGGGGAATATACTCCTAGATTGAGGTGATCCATGCCCTACTGTGAAACATGCGGAGCAGAGGTTAAGGAAGGAGCAGCCTTCTGCCCTTCCTGCGGGAACGGACTGGAGAAGAGCGGGAACCGGGACGACCTGCCGGAAGACTACCTGCTCTGGACAACCAAGGCCCCGGTCATCACCAGCAGGCCGGTGGTCACCCAGCTCATCATGGTCTTTGTGATCTCCTGTCTCCTTGTCCTGGCCTTCCTCTTCATTTTAGATGTCGATGCCGGGGTCGCAGCAGCCCCGTACATCCTTGGCATCATGGTCTTCTTCATCCTCCTTGGGGTAATTATCGCAGCCGCCATCCAGTTCTTCACGAAGGGTGGATTGACAACTGACTTTGCAGTAACCCCTGATGGCGTCGGTTACCGGGCCGGAAAAGGATCGAAAATCATCAACCGGGCCACCCTTGCAGGGACTGCCGTGGGGGGATCCCTTGCAGGCGCAGGGGGAAGCCTGATCAACATCAGCCGGGAGATGGACTTCATGAGGTGGGACGAGATCCGGAACATCACGGTGTACCCGAAAGAGCGGTCCCTCGTCTTCTACCAAAAATTCCTCATCTTTCCGTTTGCCCTCTACTGCACCCAGGAAAACTTCGAGCAGGTCAAGACCCTCGCAAAGAAGTATGCACCCGCCGCCCGGTATAAGGAGAAGGGCTGGTGAGACGACATTCAGAATATCAGAGTCATTCGCCAGGGCGCCGCAGCACTCGCAATCGGCATCCTTGTATTCATGGCCGGTGAATTTGTTGGATCGTATTCGGAGATTGCAGAGACGGCCGGCGTACTGATCGCGGTCGCAGGAGGAGTTGCGATCGTCCTCGGTCTCGTTATCCGGGAACCGGGGAGCTAGTCTGCCGGAGGTTATTTTGGGTTTTCGGAATGAGCCACTCATTTTTCCGGATATGTGGGGATAGCCCACTCCCTGGGCTCACCACTTAGCTCCGTAAAAACTTCACCGCATACAGTAACAGAGGAACCAATCAGCCCAAAGGCACATCCAGTGCTTACCAATTCTGCCGGTGGATCCTGACGGGTGCCCGGTTGGAATCCTTGCCAAAAAATCAGAGAGTGATGGAGACTATGCCCTGCAACCCCTGCTGCGCTTTTTTGAGCGGGCTTGGCGCAAAAAGGGGATTAGCCTCGAGTTCCTGGATATGCGAGGGGAAGGAGAGAGAGATCTTTGGTTTCCTCCCGCCCCGGTATGCCACCCCCCTGAGATGGGCATAGGGGATGAAGTAGTTGACCCCGTCGGCATCGAGGATCTCGGGGATAGCCCGCATGTGGAACTCCTGCCAGGGAGCATCGTCAAGGTCCGCACCGGCAGCATACGCCTCGAGGGACACCCCTTTCTCTTTTGCTATGTTCCCAAGACGTTCCATATACCTGTCCCAGGCCTGTTCGACCTCATCCTCGCCACCGGGAGTGACGGCCAGGATGAGCCGCCGATCCGTGAAGATGAGGTTGAAGACATACTGGAAGTCGAAGTCTTTTGGCCCGGGCTCAAAGCAGGCAGGGACAATGCTGATGATCCGTTCACTGGAAGGATCCATCTGCTGTCGTTTTTCGAGAAGGGAGATGAGTGTCACCCTCGCCGGATAGTAGCACCCCAGGGCCAGCCGGTATCGTTCATCTTGGTCCTTAGTACGGACCACCAGGAGGTCTTCGCCATTCTGGTCTTCTACCAGATCCTCTCCCCGCACATAGAGGATATCTTCCAGGAGGATGTGTCGGGATTCCGGATTCTCTGCAACGATTTCCGCAGGGGTCATGGTCGCATACCGTAACCAGGGTGCCTGCTCAAGTCTGAACCGGGACCGGATGGAACTGACCTGGGAACGGAGATCGGCGGGGACCTGTCGTGAAGCGAGATAGGCACGGGAGAGGCCCGGGGACAGGGATGCCGATACCTCCCAGAAGTCCCTGCCGGATATTCCGCTCTCATCAAGTGATTCCGAAATCTTCTCGCGGGTCCCGTTAATCGCCCCGGCAACCTCTCCTTTGGGGACTACGGCAATGAGAGAGTCCGTCGTGATAACCAGGACAAGGTCTTTTTGGGAGAATATTCCTCCCTGCATAGTTCCAAACGGAATGATAACCGGCATTTCCGGAATGAAATCCTTATGCCGGGAAGGAGCCGGGATCGGTCCTTCCACTTGTTGCCCGCACTGCTCGCAGAACCGCGATCCTTGAGAGAGGGGTGTTCCGCAGGCCGTGCAGAATCGCGGGGAGGCCATTACGATACACCCCCAAAAAGGGAGTAGTTCTCAAAGGATTCAGTCCGGGAGGGTCCTGGTACCTGGAAATTTCCTGACCGGGGGAGCTTATACGAATCGGGACACATGGGATATCTCATCCTCATCGTATGGAAATGCTGGTATCTAAACGCATATGATCTCTCGCAGGGCGCACGATGTCACGACTCCGGTATTTTTCGTTCCTGGCGATTCCTACCCCCGGCGTAGTCCGTCATGGACTCTCTACCACAGGGTAACGACCGGGGAAGACGGGGTGCAGCAGGGGAAGTGATTCCCCTCCTGGAAATGTATCCTCCACGATGAACTCCGGGGGGATTATCCGGACGGATTGCCCATGGAATCTGAATCCCGGTTGCCGTTTGTCTCCGTCTCAATGACCCCGTCTTTCATGGAAATAATCCGGTCAAAGTAGCTCTTATGCCACTCTTCGTGGGAGACCATGACAATCGTCTGGTGGAGATCATGGTTCAGCTTCCTGAAGAGATCGAGGATCACCTTCGAGTTCCGGGTATCCAGGTTGGCGCAGGGTTCGTCGGCAAGGAGGAGTGCCGGCCGGTTCACGAGTGCCCGGGCGATCGCCACCCGCTGCTGCTCGCCGCCGGACATCTGGGAGGGGAGGTGATGGATCCGGTCACCAAGCCCTACGACGCCAAGAATGTCACTGCAGACAAGCGTGCACTCCTGGGGGGTCATCCCCCTGGCCATCGAAGGAAGGTAAACGTTCTCCTGGGCAGTCAGCTCAGGGACGAGGGCATAGTCCTGGAACACGTAACCAAGACGTCGCAGGCGGAACACCGTCCGTGCCCTCTCATCAAGAACCCCGACATCGACCCCATCGATCAGGAGGGAACCGCTGGTGGGTCGGTCAAGAAGTCCGAGCAGGTGGAGCAGGGTCGACTTCCCGCTCCCGCTCGGCCCCATCACCCCGATAAACTCACCTTTCTGTATCTCAAGTGACACCCCGTCAAGTGCCCTGACCTGCACGGCACCAAGGCCGTAGTATCTTCTGAGATCACTTCCGATAATCATGTCAACCCCGTATCGCAGTAAGGATATCCTCTCTTGTCGTGATCCATGCAGGGATGTACCCGGCGATCAGCGAGACCGCCAGAAGACTCATCGTCGAACGGAGGATCAGCATCGCATCCACCACCGGGGCAACAGGACCTCCGGGGAACACGATCGGGTTTGCGGCAAGTAACTGCAGGATCAACACAAGAAAACCGCACCCGATGATCGTCCCGATGGCAAAGATGAACAGGGCCTGGAACAGGTACGATTTGATGATGACCGAGCGGTCAATCCCGATCGCTTTCAGGATACCGATCTGCTTCCGCCGATAGACCGTATTGATGAAGATCACGATGAAGATGACCACGATGGCGATCACGAGGCTCACGATCGTGCCGATAAAGTTGATGATATTAAAACTGCCGATAATCTGGTTCAGGAAATTGGCGGATTTCTCCTCCCAGGTCCAGATCTTCTCCTGGACCCCGAACGCCATCAGGGTATTTCTCATCATATCTTCGTTCCCGGTCTCCTGGGTCCGGACGAGCATCTGGTTCGCCTTGTCCTCAAGGCCAAACACCGACTCATACTCGTTCTTCGTGATGAACGCATTGGAATCAACATCATAGGAATCGGAATTGATGATACCCTTGATGCGGTACTGCCGGGTAACCCCGTTGTTGAACGTGACATCCACCACCTTCCCCACATCCACACCGCCAAGGGAAGGGATTACGTCAAGTTTTTCATCATCGTTTCCGGCAAGCCGGAACCCGATTACAATCTGGTCGGTATCACCATCCCCCAGGTACTCCCCGCTGGCGACCTTTGATGCGATCTTAAGGACTCGCCGGTCATCGTCAGGATTGATTGCGTACAGGAGCGGGGTAACCTCGTTTCCCTTGTAGACAATCGTTGCCCCTGTGAGATACCGGGGAGAGACCCCCGTCACCCCGGGAATCCGTTCAATCTTCCTCTGGAGTTCATCGGCATTGTTGATATACACCTGGTTCTTTTTCGGTTCGATCACCAGGTTCCCGTAGCTGTAGTCGATCGTCTGCTGGTTGAACAGCACCGCCACTCCTGAAATGATGGAGGGCAGGAAGATAAGGTTCACAAACACCATCCCGATAATGAGGATCGTAAGATAGAGGGTACCTTTGTTTCCCCTAGCAATCGACCGCTTCGCGAGGAAGAAGGCGACCTTTGAATCCTCAAACATTGCCGGTTCCTGGTTTACGACGGATGACGAAGTACCAGTACCCAAAAATCCCTGCCAGAATGATGAGAATCACAACCCCGAGGATCAGGGTAGTATTGTTGTCGCTGTACACATTCAGGTGAAGTTCCTGCTCCTGCTCGCCCGGACCGTAATCATCCTCGAACCGGATGGTTAACGTGTAGGGGATCTCACCTGACCGGTCAGCCTCGAGATTGAAGGGTGCCGGTGCATCATTGCCCGGTTCAATTTTTCCGACAAAAGCTTCTTTTGTACCCGGGAGCGGGATCCCGATGGTGGCATCCACCGATTTGGCATCATCGGTGCCGGTATTCTCAATCCTGATAATGAGGGTAAACTGATCTCCTTTCTGGATCCTGTCAGGATCCGTTGTGATCTGGGAGATATCCAACTCCGCTTTGCCCCTGATATTCACTCCGAGCGTCTCGACCTGTTGCCTGAAGGAACCATCAGGTTCCTGGTATTCGATCACAAGGGTGACCGGCCGGAGCCCGAGTGGTGCATTCCTGTCGGTCGAAAACTCCATGGTTATCGCCTGGCTCTCCCCCGGTCCCAGCCGCTCGATGTTGTAGGTGCTGGCGGTCTTTGAGGTGATGGAAGGGGTGGACGAGTTCACCGAGATTCTGAGATTGCTTGCTGAGAGCTGCCCGTTATTTTCAAGGAGGATGGTTGCATTGAAAGCATCACCGGGGGTGACACTTTCAGGCAGCTGCTTTTCTATGCTGATCTGGGGTCTCTTCTGGATCGCCACCTCGCTATTCACATTCACCGGGATCGGATATTTCAGGCTCCGGGCATCTGAGACCCGGATCCAAATCTCGGGAAAGTAGATCCCGGACTCTGCCGGTGCCTTGATGAGGAATGAAAGGGGGATCGACTGCCCCGGACCGATATCGCCAACCCGGTAATACCCCTCGCTGATCACCTGGATCCCGTTTCCCACCATCGTGACGCTGTCAATCGGGGCATTGATATCAATATTCGTGGTGGTCTCAGTCGTATCAGAGAGATATGACTGGGTGAGTGTTGCCCTGTCAGCAGTATTCCTGACCGTCACGCTGATGATTCCCTGCTCACCGGGGAGCAGGACCGCAGGAGTGACATCGTAATCCGTGATAATAACGCTCGGAACACTGGCGACTACCGGCAATGTCATGCAGAGCAGGAGAATCCCCAGGACTGCGATGAAAAATCTGGTGGGTTTCAGGGACAATCTCATGAATTATTCTCTGCTTACCTCAGGTCAATAATACTATGGGAAAGACCTGTACTACGAAAAGCCCAATTAAAGGGCTGGGCGGGGCTTGCATGGTCGGTTTGGCCGTTACAGGGGTTGTGGGCTACACTGTTACCGGAAGGGTGCTCGCTATCTTTCGGCGCGGCTGCCTTCTCCACCCCCGGCCGTGTATCTCCCAGAAGATCTGCCTAGAGGTTGTCTGAGTCCCAGTCCTTCGGGTCGGACAGTTTGGCCCTGTCAAAGTCTCACTTCGGGTTTATCCCAATATTAAGATAAATACGGCGCTCCAACACTGGTTACGGGTCCTCGTTCATACCTTGCCACTATCACCCGGACATTTATCCTGGAGACGGACGAGGGAGCCACTATTGGCAGAGAGGTAACCTTTGACAACACAGAGCGGTTCCAAATTTGCGGTCTTTGCGGCCATCGCCGCCAACCTGATCATCGCGATCGTCAAGTTCATTGCGGCGGCACTCTCCGGATCATCGGCCATGATTGCCGAGGGCATCCACTCGCTCGTCGATACCGGAAACGGCCTCCTCGTGCTGCTCGGGATGAAACAGGCAAAGCAGCCTGCGGATGAGAGCCACCCGTTCGGCTACGGCAAGTCCCTCTATTTCTGGACGAACATCGTGGCTATCTCCATCTTTGGCATCGGTGGCGGGATGTCGCTTTATGAGGGTATCTCCCACATCCGCCACGTCGCCCCTGGAGGCGAGATGGGAGATCCAACGGCGGCTTATATCGTGCTTGGCATCTCGCTCTTGATCGAGGGCGGATCATTTACCGTGGCTATCAGGCAGTTCCTGCATGCCAAGGGCGATGCGGGCGCCTGGCAGTACGTCAAGCGGTCGAAGGACCCGAGCCTCTACACGATCGTGTTCGAGGACAGTGCCGCCATGCTCGGCCTTCTCTTCGCGTTCCTCGGGATCTTCCTCGGGCACCTGTTCAACAACCCTTATCTCGACGGCCTGGCATCGATCGCAATCGGCCTCTTACTGATGAGCGTGGCCTGGATTCTCGCGTCGCGGACACGCGGGCTTTTGGTGGGCGAGGGCGTGAACCCCGACGAGCTCGCGGACATCCGGCGGCGCGTCGAGTCCGACCCGGCGGTGGAGCGGGCCGGCGATATCCTCACCATGTACATGGGCCCGCACGACCTGCTCGTGAACATGGGGGTCTGCTTTGGTGCAGGCACCACGGCCGAACAGATGCACGAGGCGATCCACCGCATCGAAGCTGACCTGAAGAACGCATACCCGGCAACCAACCGCGTCTATATCGAAGTCGAATCGCTGTCGGACATGACCACGGATATTGTGCCACATGACTGAAAATC
>JAJFVA010000037.1 GCA_021371995.1 Methanoregulaceae archaeon
CGTCATCGACGGCGAGATCGTCTCAAACGGCAACAAGCGGACTATCTGGGTCGATGCAAAAGTCAACGAGAACCCTCAGGTCAGGCGCGATATCAGGGACAAGTTCCTGAAGTATTATAGCGTGACGCAGGGCAACTACGATGTGACTAAGCATTTCCTCTCGGCCAACCCACGGGTGATCGAGGTCGATGCGACACGGTAGGGTGAGGGAAAAATGGAGACAGTAACCATTACAATCAAAACCCAGCCGGCACTCTTCCTTGAAGCTGACAATGTCTCGCCCGATGCCTTTGCCGGAAAGACGGCCGCTGAAATTGCGGCCCTCCATGCCTTTGAAGGCAGGGAGCAGTTCACCCTTGGCAATTATTTCGAAGTCTCGGGTAATGCGGGGCCAACCGCTGCTGATACAAAGATCATCGTCAAGGGAGATGTCAGCCGGGTGAAATATATCGGCATGAAGATGTCAGCAGGGGAAGTGGTCATCGAGAAGGATGCCGATATGTATGTCGGCGCCTGGATGCAGGGCGGAACGCTCACTGCAAAAGGCAATGTCGATGCCTTTGCCGGCATCGGGATGAAGGGCGGTGAGCTTGTCATCGAGGGCAATGCCGGCAACTACCTTGGAGCTGCCTACCGTGGCGACTGGAGGGGGATGCAGGGCGGCCTAATCCGGGTAAAGGGCAATGCCGGAAGTGACATCGGCTACTTCATGAATGGCGGCACCATCATTGTTGAAGGGGATGCAGATGTCCACATTGGAACGCATGCCGAAGGCGGAAAGATAATCGTCAAAGGCAATGCCAAGAGCAAGATTGGCGGCCAGATGGTGGAAGGCGAGATTGTCGTGTTCGGGTCAATCGATGTCATGATGCCGGGCTTCAAGTTCGTGAAGGATGAAGAGCTCGAGATTGACGGCACAAAGGCAAAATTCGCACTTTTCCATGGAGATCTTGGCGAGCGTCACCCCAAGCGGAAAGGTCAGATCGTGTACGGGAAACTGTACCAGAAGATCTGATCCTTTTTTAAATGAGAAGCGCACAGCATTTTCATACGATAAATATTAATTTAATTATTAAATGCTATAATAATATTATATCGTAGTACTAATTGTATATGAAATAGAAAATCTATATGCAGTATATGAATATTATCCAAAATATTTGTATTATTTTAATATTAATATAATGAACTTATTATCAAAGCAAATGGGAAATCTTATATCGAGTGATACAATATAGTAAAATGTCCCGTGAGGGGACGTGCATTAGTGACCATCATCTATCATCAGCAAGCTGTATAGCTTGCTTTGCCGTTCAGTAATCGAAATGTATTGCGGTTAAATGCGTGTAAAAGAGGATTATTATGGCAAAATATAAAGACACAATTGACCTTTATGACGACGAGGGCAAGCTGCTTAAGAGCGGTGTTGCACTCGACAAGATCAGCCCGCTGACAAATGCCGGGTCCCTGAAGCTCATCGACCTTACCAAGAGGACTGTTGCAGTCAATCTTGCAGGGATCGACAATGCTCTCAAGACCGGGGCAATGGCAGGCAAGAACAACCAGATTCTGGGATACAAAGTCAAGTCGGACTGCGTAAAAGACTGCGACGCCATTATTGACAGGATCCAGAAGATGGTCGCAGTGGCAGACAAGGATGACACCAAGATCACCAAGGTTGGTGGCGGAAAAATGCTCCTGGTCGAGGTGCCCAGTGCCCGAATCAGGGCTGCAGCAACCTATGATGCTGCATCAACAGCAGTTGCAGCAGCAACCACCTATGCCATCCTTGACCAATACAAGATCGGCATGTTCGATGCCTCCTACGTCAAGACTGCCGTGTGGGGAGCCTATCCACAGACAATGGGCATGGACGGCGGCAACGTCGTCTCGATCCTGTCCATCCCCCAGAACAACGAAGGTCTCGGCTATGCACTGCGTAACATCCCGGCCAACCACGTGGCAATGATCACCCACCGGAATGCCATGCAGACCTGTGCACTCTCAGCCACGTTCGAGCAGGCAGGAGAGTTCGAGATGGGTATGGCAATCGGGCCGTTCGAGCGTGCCCAGCTTCTCCTCTATGCCTACCAGGGCCTGAATGCCAACAACCTTGTCTATGACCTCGTAAAGGCAAACGGCAAGACCGGAACCATTGGTACTGTTGTGCAGAGCCTCACTGAGAAGGCCATTGAGGACAAAGTCATCAAGGCTGGAAAGAAGGGCAAGAGCGGATACATCTTCTACGAGACAAAGGACCCGATGCTCTGGAATGCGTATGCCGCTGCCGGAACCATGGCCGCGACCATGGTGAACTGTGGTGCAGGACGCTTTGCCCAGGCTGTATCCTCAACCCTCCTGTACTTCAATGACCTGCTCGAGCACGAGACCGGACTTCCCGGCTGTGACTTCGGCCGTGTAATGGGTGTTGCGGTCGGGTTCTCCTTCTTCAGCCACTCCATCTATGGTGGCGGAGGGCCCGGTGTGTTCAACGGTAACCACGTCGTTACCCGTCACGCCGCCGGTGTCGGTATCCCGTGCGTGTGCGTAGCCTGTTCGCTTGATGCCGGAACCCAGATGTTCGGCCCAGAGGCGACCTCGAAGATCTACCAGGACACCTTCGGTCAGATTGACGAGTTCAAGAAGCCCCTGCAGGCAGTTGCAAAGGGTATCTAAATTGCAGCCAGGGTAGAATGACAGACGCCATATATCCTCAGGTCAGAATCGTCCCGGAACGGTTGCTCAACCCCGAGACGACAGAACGGTTGCTGAACCTGATCGCAGCAGTGGCAGGGGTACGGAGGATCCTCCTCAATGGCCCCCGGCTCCCCGCTACCGTCCCCTATGGTCCCGCACACGGGACCGAAAACCCGCATACCCTTCGAAGGACTATCCGGGTTTGTGGAGAAGATGTCGATCTCCAGGTGCACGTCGGATACGTGCTGCTTGAACTTGAGAACAGGGATGTTATCCCGGGAATCAAGGCAGCATGTGACGAAGTGATCACCGAGTTTAGCTACTCCATAAAAGAGGGAAGGTTCATGAAGACCGAAGCAACCCTCGCAGACTTTGCGAAATACGGACCCGATGCAGACAAATCCGTGATTGGCATGGCCGATCCGCGGAGCAGGCAGGGGCCCGTCATTATCCAGGGAACCAAATAACCATGCCAATGGGACGAGTCACCCAGGTTGTCGATTGCCGTGAGGCCATGGGAATGGGAAAGGGCGGTGGGATCGCCCAGCGGGGCACCATCTCGGAGTGCCGTTACCCCGATGTTATCGTGGTCGGCATGTCCCCGGGAAGGCGCCATGTCACCAAACCCGTGTGCGATATCACCTCAGCACTCAGGCAGCAGGGGATCGAGTACAGTATCAGCACCCTTGTACTGAATGCAGGGAGCGGTGTGCCCCCTGATGCAGGAAACATTGGTGGTGCCGTACTCGGTGCATACTTCGGCCTCACTGACAAGGAGATCAACCAGATAGAGAAGCACAGGGTTGCTATCCTCCATCACGGAAATGTCCGTTCACATGTGGTGCACAAAGTGCGCTACATCCTCGAGCGGTGTGACGTGGAGGCAGTCGTGGTCTCGCAGGCGCCGGTAGACTTCGAGGATTTTGCAAAGGAAGGCGTGAAAACCGCACTGGTAATGCCTCCTCCCGGGAAGGTGAAGACCAGGGGAACCGTCATGGCAATCGTGAGCGGTGTCACCCGTGGCCAGACTCCGACGCGGGAGAAGATGGCGGAAGTCATTCATGCAGTGATGAAATTGATCAAAACTAAGGAGAGATAAAAATATGGCATACAAAGCACAGTTTGGCCCCGGAAGCTCAATTGTCGCCGAAAACAGGCGCAAGTATATGAACCCGGGCTATAAACTGGAAAAGATCCGCGACATGTCTGATGAAGACATCGTCCTGATTATGGGACACAGGGCACCCGGCGCTGCCTATCCGACAGCACACCCGCCGCTCGCCGAGCAGCAGGAACCCGCCTGCCCGATCAGGAAAATGGTCGCACCGACCGAAGGTGCAAAGGCCGGGGACCGTATCCGGTACATCCAGTTTGCCGACTCTATGTTCTTTGCACCCACCCACCCGTACGAGAGGTCCTATCTCGAATCATACCGCTACCGCGGTGTCGACCCGGGAACCCTGTCCGGCCGTCAGATCGTGGAGTGCCGCGAGCGTGACCTCGAGAAGTACGCAAAGGAACTTGTCAACACCGAACTCTTTGACTCTGCCCGCTGCGGTATCCGCGGTGCGACCGTGCACGGACACTCGCTCCGTCTTGCAGAGGACGGGATGATGTTTGATATGCTCCAGAGGTGCATCCTCGACAAGAAGGCCAACATGGTCAAGTACGTCAAGAACCAGATCGGGGAGCCGCTCGACAAGGAAGTCAAGGCCGGCAAGCCGATGGACGACAAGTGGCTCAAGGCGCACACCACCATCTTCCACTCGCTCGGGGGCGTTGCCTACCGTGATGATGCAGAGTACATCGAGTATGTCCAGCGCATCCACTCGCTCAGGACCAAATACGGATTCATGCCGGTGGAGTGATTAAGATGGCAAAAGCAAAAATCGAGAGAACCCAGAAGCTCTTCCTGAAATCCCTGAAAGAGAAGTTCGCCGAGGACCCGACGGCCAACCAGACCGTTTACGCACGCGAGGGCCTGAAGCAGTCGGCAAGGAAGAGAGAATTCGTTGATTCCGGAAAGAAGATGGCGATGGCCCGTGGCATCTCCATGTATGACCCGGTACGCTGCCACCTTGGCGGTATCCCGCTCGGGCAGCGCCAGCTGATGACCTATGAGGTCTCCACGACCGGCGTCTTTGTCGAGGGCGACGACCTGCACTTCGTCAACAACGCTGCCATGCAGCAGATGTGGGACGATATCAGGAGGACCATCCTTGTCAACATGGACCTTGCCCACCAGACCCTGCAGAAGCGTCTCGGCAAGGAAGTTACCCCTGAGACCATCAACGAGTACCTGCACGTGCTGAACCACGCCATGCCCGGAGCAGCCGTGGTCCAGGAGCACATGGTCGAGACCCACCCCGGACTTGTGGACGACTGTTACTGTAAGGTATACACCGGCGATGAAGAGATGGTCGACTCGCTCGAGCCCCAGTTCGTCGTCAACATCGACAAGCTCTTCCCTGCCAAGCAGGCTGCCCAGCTCAAGGCAGCAATCGGCAAGTCACTCTGGCAGGCCATCCACATCCCGACCGTCGTCTCGAGGACCTGCGATGGAGGAACGACCTCCCGGTGGTCTGCGATGCAGCTTGGTATGTCCTTTATCGGCGCGTACCGCATGTGCGCCGGAGAAGCCGCGGTCGCTGACCTGGCATATGCTGCAAAGCACGCCGGGGTTATCCAGATGGCCGACATCCTGCCGGCACGCCGTGCCCGTGGCCCGAACGAGCCTGGAGGCATCAAGTTCGGCCACTTCGCCGACATGATCCAGGGAGACCGGAAGTACCCGCATGACCCTGCCCGCGCCTCGCTCGAGGTCGTCGCTGCCGGAACCATGCTGTTCGACCAGATCTGGCTCGGGTCCTATATGTCCGGTGGTGTGGGGTTCACCCAGTACGCTACTGCAGCCTACACCGACAACATCCTTGATGAGTACACCTACTACGGTATGGACTATATCAAGGACAAGTACAAGGTTGACTGGAAGAACCCGAACGAGAAGGACAAAGTCAAGCCGACCCAGGATATCGTCAACGATATCGCAACCGAGGTCGCCCTGAACGGTATGGAGCAGTATGAGCAGTTCCCGACCCTGATGGAGGACCACTTCGGCGGTTCCCAGCGTGCCGGTGTGCTCGCTGCAGCCTGCGGTCTGTCAACTTCCATTGCAACCGGAAACTCCAATGCCGGTCTGAACGCCTGGTACCTCTGCATGCTCCTGCACAAGGAAGGCTGGTCACGTCTCGGCTTCTTCGGCTACGACCTGCAGGACCAGTGCGGTTCCGCAAACTCGCTCGCCATCAGGCCCGATGAGGGTGCTATCGGAGAGCTCCGTGGCCCGAACTACCCGAACTACGCCATGAACGTCGGACACCAGGGAGAGTACGCCGCTATCGTCGGTGGTGCTCACTACGGACGCGGAGATGCCTGGTCACTCAACGCGCTGATCAAAGTCGCCTTCGCCGACCCCTCGCTCAAGTTTGACTTCGCCGAGCCAAGGCGCGAGTTCGCAAAGGGAGCTATCCGCGAGTTCATGCCCGCCGGAGAGCGCTCACTGATCATCCCGGCCCGTTAACCGGACCCTCCCCACAAATTTCTTTTTTTATTGATACTGTTACAATCAGCCTTTTTCCGCAGTCCAGCTCACGTCCCGGGAGCAGTTCCATGGCTCTTTCATAAGGATTGCCGGACCGGTGAGATGATGTGCTAGGAAAAATTTACAAAGTGAAAAGGAATCACCTAAGATGAGACCTTTTTTTCTCTCGTGTCATGCCAGAAAAGAAAGCATAATGCATGTCTGGGCAAAAAAGAACTGTTATCATGAAAAATCCCTTCCACGTGATGCTGATTCCTACCCTTGGTTGTCCTGCCCATTGCAGGTACTGCTGGAGTTCCGAGCCGGGCTCTCCGGTCATGAGTATCGGGGTGGTGAATGAGGTAGTGGAATGGCTCAGTAATTTTCCCGAAGACCGGGTGACCTTCACCTTCCATGGCGGCGAACCCCTCCTCGCCGGCCCCGGTTTCTTCCGCCAGGCCCTGCCGATCCTGTCCGGGGGATTGAAGCGCATGAACCCGGATTTTGCCCTCCAGAGCAACCTCTGGCTGATGACACCGGAACTTGCCTCCGTCCTTGCCGAGTTTCATATCCCTATCGGCTCGAGTATTGACGGACCTCCTGAAATTAACGACCTTCAGAGAGGACAGGGATACTTTGATAAGACCATGAAGGGGTATGAGATTGCCCGGGCTCACGGGCTCCAGGTAAGTTTTATCTGCACTTTCACAGCACAGTCGGTGAAGTTCCGCGAGGAGATCTACCAGTTTTTCCTCGAAAAAGGGTTCACCCTTAAACTCCACCCTGCACTTCCGTCCCTACGAAACAAAAACCCTGAACCCTACACGCTGGACCCGGAAGAATACGGCAATCTGCTCGTGTATCTGCTCGACCAGTCCCTTGAACATCCGGGAGGGATCGAGATCATGAACATCAACGACCTTGTCAAATGCGTGTTCTTCCGCAGGGGTACGGTCTGCACCTTTGCTGACTGCATGGGCTCCACCTTTGCAGTGGACCCTGAAGGGAGCATCTATCCCTGCTACCGGTTCATAGGGATGCCGGAATGGGTGATGGGCACGGTATATGATCATCCCGACAGGGAAGCACTTGCCCGCTCCGATGCCTGGAAGCGGATGCAGGAGTTCAAAGCGTACGTGAATGAGCACTGCCGTGACTGCAGGCATATCCGGTACTGCAGGGGAGGATGCCCCTACAATGCAATGGTGCCGACCGACGGGCAGATTGCAGGGGTCGATCCCCACTGCATCGCCTATAAAAGAATCTTTGACGAGATAACCGGACGCCTCAATCAGGAGATGCAGGAAGGCTTCGGCATGGAGTCGATGGGCCTGCTTCAAGGGCCCCGGAGACCCTCAAAACCAGGCATCATGTCCCTGATGCAGCGGATGGTAAGCCGGTAACCCCCTCAAATCCTCTCATTTCTCCCTGGCAGCTCACGCGGAGTAATGCTGGTTGTGTACCCGCCCGGATTCATGCTGCCGGTGAAGCAGAGATCAATGCAACGGAGATAATCCGGGAATTATTTCATTTCACTGTATCAGTCGTTCCGATTCACGGAAAATCCTTCATCGTTCCTAGAACCGGTTGATCCGGCTATAATGAGAAGAAAAGAATAAAAAGTAACATTCACTCCCCGCAACCGGAATGATGGCACGTGCTCTCGCCGGGAACAATCCTATCTTCGATAAAATCAGAGATGACCGCATCCACCGGACCTGAAACACCCATTATTACCTGGATTCCCTGTTCCTCGAAAAGCTGCACAGCTTTCATTCCCATGCCTCCTGCAAGGACATGCGTAATCCCGCATGAAGCGAGCAGCCGGGGAAGTTTCCCGGGTTCGTGACCGGGGTTCAGGATATATTCCTGGTGAAAAATTTCTTTGTTCCTGATATGGTATACGGTATACTTTTCACAGTGACCGAAGTGTGAGGAGACGCCGTTCCCGTCCGCTGCAATGGCAACCCTCTGGGTACCATTCGCTTTAGGTTCTGTCATTCTTCAGAATCTCCCCCGCATGCCACCACCACGGGGCCCGCACCTGCCGCCCCGCATCCCTCCTCCAAAACCTCTGCCGCATCCCCAGGGAATGCCCCCCCGGCCTCGTCCAAACAGAACCGGTCCTGCTCCCGGTGCAGGCTGTAATGGGATCTGTCCCTGCGTCTCTGTACCTGCCGTCTGGGGGATTGCCCCCTGCTGCGGCACGGGCGCACCGACGGCCACACAATAGCCCCGGGCCCATCCGGTCCTGGGCCCCCGTCCAAGGGGTCCTGTTCCATCAAATCCTGGCATGGATTAACACCTGGCATCTCTAAATGCCTTAATTACTCATATGAGTATAAATAAATAAATATATTGATTGAGGAACCTGTCTTGCATGATGATCCCATTTCTCAGGGAGGTTCGTTACAACTGCCTCTCCGGCGTCGCCTGTAGGAACTTTCATCACGGTTCTGTGAAATTTGGCCTGACGCATCTTTCGGGCACAGTCCATCCATCCGGAGCTCGCACCCGGCAATCTCGATCACTTTTCCATGGACGAGGGCATCAGCAACCTTCCTACGGGCACCGTGGAGGTCTTTCCACGCAGTTCTTCGTGATATCCCCATGATCGCACTCGCCTCTTCCTGCTCTAAACCATTAAGGTCGACCAGTTTCAGGAGTTCGAGCTCTTCGGGGAGTAGAGTGATACTCTCCTGCTCCTCACTGGTGCTGCACTGTGGTGCATAGCACCGCAGCTGCTGGCCGGTAAGCTCAACCCTCCGTGTTACCCGCGGACGGCCCCGGCGGCGCACTCCTTCCGGAATATCAGATCCCTGCATGCTTTTGGATCACCAGAGTCTCATGGATATATCATCCCATATTGCATGTATGGCTTGTGCTGCAGGTGAACCGGACATTGTAACCGGCTGCCCGTTTCTTACCGCCGCCATCACGCATTCATCGTACGGGATGGTTCCGACTACCGGGATTTCCTCCCTGCGGCAGTATTGCCTGATCATGTCGGAAATATCCGGATTAAGGTCCCATTTGTTGATCACGGCGTAAATCCCGGCCCTGAGTGTCCGGCATACCCGGACGAGCCGTTCAAGGTCGTGGAGTCCCGACCGGCTGGGTTCGGTGACTGCAATCACCACATCGGTCCCTGATACCGTTGAGATTAACGGGCAGCCGGTCCCGGGCGGACCATCAATAAGCATCAGGTCACAGTCAGGATTGCGCTTAAAGGCGGTTTTTTTAACTTCTGCGACAAGGAGGCCGGAGTTGGACGCTCCCGGTGCAAGCCGGGCATGCACCAGGTTTCCATACCGGGTCCCGGAATAAAAGATCTCTCCGCACACCCGTGGCTGCATGGTGATCGCCCCTGCCGGACAGGTCAGTTTGCAGACCCTGCACCCCTCACACTTGCTGGTCCGGACTGAAAAGACCTCTCCATTTGTGGCAATAGCCCCGAACCTGCATACCCCGCTGCAGATCCCGCAGGAGGAACACACATCCGGATCAATAATTGCAACATCCATCCCGTAAAAATCCCACCGATCAATGATATGGGGAGAGAGGATCAGCTCAAGATTGGAGGCATCCACATCGCAGTCGACAAGGACCATAGACCGGGTGCAACAGTGTGCAATCCCACCGGTCACCACCGTCTTTCCGGTCCCGCCCTTACCGCTTACCACCGCGAGCCGGATCATGAACCCTCCCAGAGTGCCAGGCAGTCCTTTGCAAGGGCAGAAAAACGGTCCTTCCAGGACGGGTCAATGCGGGCAATCAGGGTTCCGGATCCCTGGACTTCAGCGATTCTGCGATCAAAGGGGATCGTGGCAAGGACAGGGATTTTATGCTCCCTGCAGAACTGCTGCGCTTTTTCGTCCCTCCCATCACTCCGGTTGATTACCACTCCGGACGGGATTCCCATCTGCATCGTCACATCCAGGGCGAGCGCAAGGTCATGCAGGCCAAAAGGGGTCGATTCAGTGACGAGGATACAGAACTCTGTACCCTCCAGTGTCTCGACCACCGGACAGGACGTGCCCGGCGATGCATCATAGATGATCCACCCTGTATTGCCTGCCATCATCTTGGCAGCCCTGATCACAGCAACGCTCTGGATCGCCCCCTCGTTCAGCGTTCCCGTGACAAGAGTCAGGTTCTTCTCCGGATGTGACACGGTTATCGTGCCCACCGGCATGTCTGCCTCCTCAATCGCACCGGCAGGACAGGCGATCATGCACCCGCCGCAGGAGTGGCACTGTTCAGGGAAGAATAGTACGCGGTCTTTTCCCACAAGAAGGGCTCCAAAGGCACAGAAATCTCCACACTCCCCGCACAGTGTGCATACATCGGGGTTGATGTGGGGGACTTTAATATGCACCGGGGTGTTCGCGCAGGGACCTTCCGGGAAAAAAAGGTGAAGGTCCGGTTCCTCCACA
This sequence comes from Methanoregulaceae archaeon, assembly GCA_021371995.1. Lineage (GTDB taxonomy): Archaea > Halobacteriota > Methanomicrobia > Methanomicrobiales > Methanospirillaceae > UBA9949. The sequence goes on from JAJFVA010000037.1 coordinate 10,714, forward strand.
TCGCAGTCGACGAGTGTGACCGGAGTCCCGGATGAGAGCGCAAACGCAAGGTTTCCTGCAACCATGCTCTTCCCTGTCCCCCCCTTCCCGCTCGCTACCACTATCTTCATAAAATTTACCTCATTTCTTGGCAGAACTGCGCAGTTTCATTCTCCCTTTTTTTTCTTTTTATACTGCGTTTACTGCTCTTTCAGACCACCACTGAGAGCTGCCTTCAGTGCTTCCCTGACAGGTCCACGCCCCTCATAGAGATACACCTTTATTCCGCCTGCCTTCAGTGCTTCGAGAGCATTGCCACCGACCCTGCCTGTGACCACCATATCAACTCCGAGGCGGATCAGGAACTGTGCGGCTTTCGGCCCGACACCCCCAGCGCCACCAGCTGCATCATTACGATGCGATTCAGTCTTTTCATTGTTCGTATCATGGATAATAAAATACGGTGCCCGGCCAAAACGGTCATCGATGAGATCACCAGGCTCCGGCCCGCTTGAAGGGATGCATATCTTCATAGTACTAATTATTACTCATATGTGTATAAATTAATCCTCTGTTCAGGGTAATCCGGTCACTCTTTTTCACCGGTTATCCTTTACACCGCCCTTTTAGAGGAAACTGGAGCATTTTATAGTCTTGTGCCCGAATATCTGATAGCAACATGCAGGTCCAGGTCATCTCCCCCGGCATTTACACCTATGGTGCAATGGTAGTCGGAGGCATTCTGAAAGAAGCCGGCCATATAGTCACCCTGCACAGGGAGCTCGTCTCCCGTCCTGGTGATGCTGTTTTCCTAAGCCTCTTCTCAACACAGCACCTGATTGATGAAAAAATCAGGTCTTTTATCACAGATGCCCAAAAAACCGGGAAACGCTGTTATATTGGAGGGCCAGTCTCGGCAGCTCCTGATATGGTGCTCGGCGAGCTGTCTCCGGACGCAGTGGTGGTGGGAGAAGGCGAGGGGGTGGTCCTCCCCCTCCTTCTGAACGGTCCTGAAGGTATTCCGGGGACTGCGTACCGGAAAAACGGGAAGATCGTACGTATCCCAAGGGACCCGCCCGGGACGATTTCCCGCCCGCTCCCCCTCATCCCGGACGATATTGCAAGTCAGGACATCCGGGGGGCAAATGTATATATCGAGACCCATCGCGGGTGTCTCGGGGCCTGCACCTTCTGCCAGGTACCCCGGTTCTTCGGCCGGTCCATACGGAGCAGGGATATCGGTGAAATACTTGAAGAGGTAAGGGCATTCCATCACAAAGGGGCACGCCGGATCTCTGTCAGCGGCGGCACAGGTTCGCTGTATCAGTACAGGAACGGAAAGATGGACCCTGATGCATTTATAAACCTTCTTTCTGGTCTTGCAGGGATCATGGGCTCCAGGAATGTGTCAGCACCTGACATCCGCGTTGATTGTATCAGTGATGAGATCCTTTATGCAATTAAACGATACACCATAGGCTGGGTCTTTTTCGGGATCGAGTCCGGGAGTGATAGGATCCTTGCACAAATGGGAAAGGGGGTGACGACAGCACAGGTTGCAGACGCCATCGCGTCCTGCAGGCAGCATGGGCTCGCTGTAGCAGGAAGTTTCATTGTGGGATATCCCACCGAAACGGAAGATGACTACGATCTGACAAAAGAGTTCATTGCGGGCCATCCGCTCGATGACATCTTTGTGAGCGTTGCCGAACCAATCCCTTCCACTCCCCTTGCTTCACTTACCATCGGGATACCGAAAGAGAAAAACCCGCTTTATATATCGCATACCGGAGAATACCGGCCGCTGGGGCTCACAGAAGCTGAGGCCCGCTTCTTCGATCTCACCCTCCATGCCGCGATGTGCCGGACACGACCTGTCATCATTGCAGGACAATCGTATGATGCCTATCTCGGAGAGGCCAGAAAGCAGGGACGGGATATCAGGGCAGTTACCGAACTCCTGTATAAATATTACCGGGAATAAAACCAGATTCCCTGAATGAATAAGAAGTCACCTGATATCCTCGTATAGAGAAGTGACCAGTCCGCCATCTTGCTGACAACACAACTTAACTTTATTTAATTAAATCTGGGATGTGCAAATTCCGCAGGAAAAACCTCCGTTTTGTGATTAAAACCCAAAAAACCGGTTTATAAACAAATATTTCGAAACCTTTAACTCATTACTGACGTAACTGTTAGATGAACCACAAAGGGTTTGTACTCGTTGTGAGTGGCAATGCATGATGAACACTCTCGTGCACTATTCAGCACGCAGGGAGGAGGCTAAATGGAAAGTATTGTATTTGGCATTGGAATAACTGCATTGGCAGGAGCTCTTGCCACAGTTGCCGGTGCTGCAGAGAACACTGAGTCTGATATCGGATCACAGGGTGACCCGAACTCGCAGGTTCAGCTCGCTCCGCAGATGGGATACATTCACCGGATCTTCAATAAGGCAGTGGCCGGTGAGCCACCAGCATACGGACTGTGGATTGCACTCGGCGCAGGGATCGCCTGGGCCTTCATGGCAATGCAGATAAACCCGATACTTGCAATTGTTCTGGGAAGCGGTCTCGCCGTCTTCGTACAGGGAGTATATGCCACCACCGCATATCTCGGAAGGACTGCAAGTCTCGCTAAATTCGGACAGCCGGTATACGTCGACATACTGAAGTCGATGACGACGGTGACTATGGCACACGCCTTTGTTGCCATCTTCACCACGGTGACCTTGTGCCACCTGATCAACGCCGCCCTCGGGCACCCATTCCCGCTGCCACTGCTTGGCATCGTGTGGGGTATCGCTCTCGGAGCAGCTGGATCAGCAACCGGGAACCCGTTCTACGGAAAGGAACGGCAGTACCAGAACCAGAAGTTCGGTGCAGGCGTCCCGATTGCTGCTTCAGGAAACATCGTCAGGTATGCCGAAGCTGGTGAGAGGAACTCTCTTGACAACGGCTGGTTCTCCGCAAAGCTCGGCGGCCCGGCATCAGGAGTCTGTTTCGGACTGATCGTATTCCTCGAACTATGGCGTACTGTTCTCTTTGAACAGGTCGGCGCCGGCTGGGGTGCGATCATCATCGGAATCATTATCATCCTCGTATTCACCGTGATCGACCGCTACATCGAGGTCTGGGCACGGAAGAACTACGGGCCCTATCAGAAACCAACTGAGGAGGCATCCTCATGAGCGCCGTCGCTGCAAAACCCACTGCAGGTTCAGCGGTTGACATGACCGCAATGATCATCGGTCTCATCATTCTGCTTCTTGTGATTGCTGCAACCTACTTCGTTTTCGGATCCGGCCTCGCCTTCATGGCCCTTATCGGCATCATCATTGGCGGTGTCCTGATCGGGTTCGGCGTCCACTTTGTTCCGGTCGGTGGAGCACCGGCTGCCATGGGACAGGCGCCCGGTATTGCAACCGGGGTCGCAATGCTCGCGGCAGGTGCCGGTCTTGCCGGTCTCTTCGGAGGAGCCTGGGCTGCACAGACCACTGATAACCTCTATGTAATCGTTATTACTGGAGCTGTCGGTGGCGGTCTGATGATGGCAATCACCTGCATGTTCGTGACCTTCATATACGTCTTTGGGATGGGCATTCCCTGTGCTTCAGGAAAGGTCTTAAAAGACCCGATTACGGGAGATACTCAGCCTGAATTCAAATCCCAGGGAACGGAAGGACATGGCCTGCCGTTTGTATCCTATGTCGGAGGAGTTATCGGCGGCCTCTTCGGCGGTGCCGGAGGGACACTCATCTACCTGATGCTCCTTGACTTATACAAGGAAGAACTTCCAGGGATGATGAACGCTCTGCCCGGACAAGTCCTGCCTATTGCAGTCACCCTCGCAGGGATGTTTGCAATCGGCATGTTCCTTGTAAACGCTGTGCTTGCTGCATACAACATCACTGGGACGATTGAAGGTCCGCATGACCCCAAGTTCAAGCGGTTTCCCCGTGCGATCGTTGCCTCAGCAGTTGCATCCGCAGTATGCGGGATCGTTGCGATCATGATTGTTGCATTGTGAGGTGCCCAAAATGACAGTAAAAGTTGAAAAAATTGAGGGAGGCATTCCCCACACCACGATCATGGTGGCAGGCCTTATCGCCTCAGTGGTCTGCATCTACCTCACGTATATCAACGTGCTGACCGGGACCCAGTTGTTCTCGTTCTTCGGGGGTCTGGGAACTGTCGCAGCACTTGTCTGGGGTAGCCACACCATCAAGCACCTGTGCAGTTATGGTATCGGGACGGGTGTCCCGTCCGCTGGTATGATAGCCTTCGGCTCAGGTGTGATTGCTATGCTCTTTGCGACCAAATACGGGATCGCAGCACCAGTTGTCGCAGTGGTTCTCGCCGCTGTTATCGGGCTCATCCTCGGATACGTGGCCAATAATGTGCTGAACATGCGCATTCCGGTCATGATCCAGTCCCTCGTAGAGATGGCCATAATCGGGGCTCTTGTCCTGATGGGCTATGCTGCCATGATGACTGGTTCCTTTGAGTTTACATCGCTGACAACCGGCAACGTGGTGATCCTCGGGCTCTCGCTCCCAAGTTACCAGGCTTCGTTCCTTGGCGGTGCACTTATCGCAACGGCCTTCATGCTCGGTGCGATTGCCATTCAGCATCCGTTCAACGCATGTCTTGGACCCAACTGGACCCAGGACAGGATGCTGATGCTGGCTGCCGAGTGCGGGTTCCTCTCAATGATTACGGCCGCAGTTATGTCCATGCCACTCATCCAGATGAGCGCCGCACTGGTATCTCTGTTTGTTGCCATCATTGGATGGTTCTACACTTACAGCAAGTACATTGAGCTCTCCCAGCGTGATGCCGCTGCATGGCTTGACTCAAAGCCGATCCCAGAAGTGGAGGGACAGTGATGTACATCCAAGTTCTTCCCGAATACGGGCTTGTTGCAGATCCCATGATAGGGATTGTCACAATGGCTGGAGAGTCGCTGGCGCCTGTCATTGACAAGGTCACCGAACTCGAAGCGGTTGCCGACGACATCGTGAACATGCTTTCCGGAACGGGCAACTTCCTTGCCTCATTCCCGGGAAGGGAGAACGCTCTGCCGTTCGCCGGAGGGATGACCTCGTTCTGGTACGGGCTGGCAGTTGGGCTCTTCATCGCTGGAATCTATGTGTTCCATCTGATATGAGGTGAGAGAAATGGCAGAAAAGAAATCACCGGCAAGCGGGTGGCCAATCGTTAAGGGAGACTTCAACTCCGGCGATGCCAATAGTCCGGTCGCCGTTATGACCTGCGGTTCCCACCTCGATGAGAAAGGAATCTGCGAGAAGGGGGCTGCTATCTGCGGATCCTGCAAGACCGAGAACCTTGGTCTCGAGAAGGTCATCGCCAACATCATCTCCAACCCGAACATCCGTTTCCTCCTGCTCTGCGGGACCGAGGTGAAAGGTCACCTGGCCGGCCAGACCATGGCAGCACTCCACAAAGGCGGGGTCAAGGACGGAAGAGTCGTCGGGGCTGAAGGCGCCATCCCGTTCATCGAGAACCTTGCCGATGACGCTATCAAGCGTTTCCAGGAGCAGTGTGAACTGATCAACATCATGGAGTCCGAAGATATTGGCGCTATCGCGGCCAAGATCAATGAACTCAAGGGGCGTGACCCCGGTGCGTTCGCCGCTGACCCCATGATCGTCGAGGTCAAGGAAGCTGCAGGCGGT
>JAJFVA010000003.1 GCA_021371995.1 Methanoregulaceae archaeon
ACACTTCACCCGGATACCTGGTAATGTTCAGCCAACCCGCCATAACCATAGGTTAGAGTGGTCACCGCCATGGCATCTGGTACTCCTAGAGCCGCCTTCCCTTCTCTACCCGGACCAGATGAATACAGTGTTTCATCGGCCCGGTTTCCCACTCCTCGCAGGCCTCCCCTTTGCAGGGGAGAAGGGCGATCGGTATAATCCCTTTCCCGAAATTCTCGAACCTGTTCTCCCGGTTACACCAGTGCGTTTCTTCCATGATACGAGGTGAGATGCTTGGGGATATGGCATCGCGGTATGTGCAGGGAGAAAGTGGGGTCTGATCACCCCGGGAGTGGTGCTCCGTTGCCTCTCTCTGCAATCCAGTTGTCCAATGCGTTGACATGAGCAGGAATACGGAACCGAAAGGAAATAATTCCTGAAATAGTGAAAGAAAATTGCTATTTTTTTTAAAACGATAACCGTTGCGCCCCAAGGCCGGACCTCCTTGCAGCACGTATGACCGGCCAGGCAGCGAATAATCAGTCAAAATAATAAGATGAGAATTTATGAGAAATGGGGGGAGACTAAGGCAATAATTCTCTACAATAGGAAGGAGGGTGCTTAAGGTATGAATCCATGTACAGGGTGTGAGTATCGACAAATATTTCTTCGTGAAGATGATGAGGGAAAAATTCTGTTCTGTAGAAAATTTAATTGTGAACGCGATGATGCCCGATCAGAATGTGAACGCTGGAAGGGAATCATCGATGTATAAAAATGGGAATGGAAGGCTCGGATTGACCGGCCTCGCCCGTCTCTTTTTCATTCGTGGATGAGCATCAGTGCTGCAGCCGTCGCAACGACGCAGTTGGCGATCGCAATGAAGTATGCCCCAATAGAAAGATCACAGATCATGGTGCCGTTCGAGGCGATAGCGAGATTCCGGCATGCATGGGGAATGTAAATCATGATGTAGGAGAACATGATGGCGTTGGCGATGATGACCAGCCAGAGGACAATCGTGGAAAGTTTCATCTTGTATCGATTGGAGTTCCCGGGGTAAGAGGATATCCCGGCACTGTTGAAAACCGGAGGTATTCTCTGGCAGGGGTATTTCCGATCTCATTAATATCGGATCCCGCCAATCACCATCGTACGTGATTCTATGAGGAAAGTAACGATCAATGCCATTGTGGATATCATCATGCTCATCGCATTTATCCCCACGCTCATTTCAGGAGTGGTGCTCTACGGTTTCCTTCCGGAAGGGGGGAGATTCAGCGGTCAGGCGGTCTTTATGGGACTCTCCCGGCAGGTATGGATCACTATGCACGATCGTTGGGGAATTATCTTTTCGATACTCGTCATCCTGCATCTCCTGCTTCATTGGAAATTTCTCCGGGTCCTTCCCGCATGCTTCCGGAAAAGTAAGAAGAAAGAGGGCGTGGAATAGAAGATTCCTTTCTCTTTTATTGTTCCCGGTTCTCTTCCAAAGATTTCATCGGGGTAGCCCCGTGCAGTAATCGATCGTAGTGGATCACGATGTAGTGTTCGAATGCTCTGCCACACAATTCGCACCGTGAGCCTGTCGCATGGGTGATCCGGTTTCCCTTATCGGGTTTTCAAGGGTGATGTCAATGAGGGACATTCAGGTATCCTCCCTATCTGGAGTGTGGATCAGGAGGATAAAGGCTATACCCCTTCATGGTCTTTGTTACATTGAAGCTCAGCAGTTCTCCTTCAAACACACTTTTAGGACCAATGAAAGACAGGATTGGTGATCGGTCCCAATTGGTCAGTATGATTTTTACATCTTCCGAAACACTCTCACCTGAAAGGAGAACCCTCCCGGGATAGATTCTCAGAAAAAAAAGTGGAATCAGCCGACCCTGAACCAGGCCTTGACCTGCGGCTGGAACAGGTACCACAGAATGATGATATCGATGAGGATCCCGATGATTGCCGCGCCGGTGTTTGAGAGGATGGACAGAAGGTTGATCACAATGCCGATGATGGTGAAGATGACCCCGACCGGCCAGACCCATGGCCAGCCCTTGAAACATCCGATTCCGAGGGCGATGAAGACGAGACCGATGATGACAAAGACCACACCAACCATCGCGCCAAGTGCGCCGAGTCCGATAACTGCCAGGGCTGCACCGCCAAGACCTGCACCGAGTGCTGTCAGAAGACCTGCAAGAATCCAGAGAATACCAATAATCGTGACCCCGAGGGGCCGAGCATTTTCTGCCATGCAGGAGTGATTTATTTCTCACGTATATAAAAATAGGAGGATATCACGCAGATCGGCCGGCCCGATGAAATACGGCTATTACAGGGAGGAAACAGATAACGGGTAAGGATCAAGGGATTAGAATACGCGATGCCCCTCGCCGCCAGGAGAATGGTGCACCCATTCACTTTCACCCTCCGTCTTTAAAAAAAGCACCAGATGCAAAAAACGGAGGATGTCCTATGGCATTTACCTGCTCATGGTATCTACAGAATCGTTTATGGATTCGGGAACTGATTCTTGATTCAATGAATAAAAAATATGCATTTTTTCTCATCCTGTATCTTGTCGGAGTGTTTGTCCTTGCCGCTGGCTGCACAACGCAAACGCCTCCTTCAAAGCAATCGACTGAGCTCCCGGTAGCCGGGACAACTCCCACGATAAACGAATCAGATCAAAACCCGGTCCTCGAAACGGATACTTCTGCATTTGATCTCATTGAGATTACTATTCACCGTATCACCGTGCAAAACCCGGGAACAGAAGTACCACTGGCAACATTCGACATTTCATTACGAAACAATGGAATACCTGAAGGTTTTTCAATTGATAATCGATCCCTGGTCCTGATTGCACCGGATTACCCGGGCCAGATGAATATCTACCCGAAAACAGAGCATCTGCCGGAAGGAACCACAAACACCATATTCCCGCTCCACCTTGCTCCCGGTCAGGAAGCACGGGGTATTGTTGTGTTCCCCTTACTACAAAACGTGCATTCTGGGGCCCTTTATGTGAAATATCCCAACTGGACGATAGCAGGAGAACAGTATATCCCTGAGATCGCAAACGGTGCTTTACCCCCTTCTGATCAGGACTATAAAAAGACCCTTGGGATGAGTGTTGATTCTGCCGTCCAGATGAAAACCATTCCCGGTATGAACCTCCAACCCGGCGTAAAAATAGCAATTATCAACGTGAGTATCACGAATCATGCCGACACCGATGCCACAATCCGACGGGAACAGTTGTTTATCCTGACTGAACGAGGGGGGACGTTTGAGCATGGGGGTGACCGGCTTACCGGGGAGATGGCAGCTCAGTATCTCCGTTTCCCTCTCCACATCCAGCCAGGGGAGACTTTGTCTGGACCTGTCCTGTATATAATTTATAGCGGAACAAGGACCAATAAGCTCGTGTTAATAGATAATAATGGTATAATCCAGTCCATGGCTGATTTAAATACCATGTACCGTTATGAATTAGAGCATTGAAAGGATGAAGCGGGGGCATAGTACAAACCACACGGTTCCGCAAGTCCCGGGGACTATGACTGGCCGGGACCATGACATGAATAACCTAATTTTTTTAGATTTCTCTCATCTCTCTCAAAACCACCTAAATTTATTAAGAGCAACCCACAATTTCACATACCCATGACCCCCGGGATCCCCAGAAATATCAGGAAAGACCACATCATTTCAGCCCTATCCACAATCGATCAGGAAGGCTATCCAAAGGAACACGAATCCATCAGGTATTCCCTGGTATACGAGGGAAGAAAATATCCGCCGGTATGGGTCATCCGGACCGCCAATATCTTTGCGAATAAGGAGCCTCTCGATACCAGCCTCTATTCCGGGGGAGAACAGTCCAATAATTTTCTCAGGAAGTTTGGATTCCGGATCGTGAAAAAGACACATTCGGAGGTGGATCATACCAGTTTTGATTTTGAAACCATGAGCCGGGAGAGGATCTGGAGGGAGATTCAGTCGAAATACAAGGGACAGGACATCCCGGCGCATGTCCTGAGAGATACCTACCGGATTTACGGGGGAGCTGGCAGGATATGGGTGGACAGGGAACGGACCTCAAAAATCTCGAATGATGCTTCGGGAATCACCGTATCAGTGTTCCAGAAAGATACCCCATACCGAGATGACTTTTCTGAATCATCGATAGTGTTCCCGTACCCGGTTACTAACCGTCGTGGTGGTCAGGATGGGCTTGAGATCACTGCCACAAAGAATGCAAAGAAATTCAATATCCCGGTCTTTGTGATCACTACGTCGAAAAAAGATCCCACGAGAAGGGATGTGAAAAAAGGATTTGTCAGGGACTGGGATGATACGAACCAGACCTTTCTTATCGAATCCGGCAAAATCCCTGAGTATACCAAAGACGGGTCCTTCTCGGAAGATAACCCCTTCAGTCTCAATCAGAAAAGAAAGCGAAGTCTCGCATCACGGAACGAGATGAATCCCCGGTTTTCATTTGATGTGTTCAAGCGATACGGGCGGTGTTGTGCGGTATGCAGCATGAATGTCGGGGGCTTATTGTCTGCTGCCCATATCAAACCGGTCAGCGAGAATGGATCCGATGATCCGAGAAACGGGATTCCATTCTGCCAGAATCACCGTTTAGCATTCGATACATTCTGCTTCACCATCCATCCTGGTTCGTATCAGATCGTAACAAGGGAGCATGGACCCTCAAAAAAAGATTTGGAGATACAGGTCGAGGATATTTCAAAATTAAAGGCATTACCTGATAAATTCGCATTACAATGGCATTATAAGAGATTTTTCCTTCAAAATAAGGATAGGTAATACTTTTCCTGAATATTCCACAATCCTGCCGTTACAATCGATAAAACCTAGAGAACGCAGTGTCCTGACAGAGAGTACTACCCCACGAAAACTAAGGAGAATTTATGGTTCTTGAAAATATCTCATGAACCATGCATAAAAAAGTGGCATTCATTCTTCTCCTGTGCCTTGTCGGAGCACTTTCAATAACGGCAGCATCCGCACCAGTGGAATCATCCATCATTTCACCGTCTGTTTCCGCCCAACAGACCAGCGTGCCGGATTCACTTGGCGCCAGCGACGGCCGGGCTGCGTCCTTTCAGGCAACCCTGGAGGCAAACGGATATAGTGTCAACAGCGGCCAGATGACACCCATCGATCCGATCGTCGATCTGCTGGACTCCGGCATCGGTGATTCGGCCAACGGCAACAACGCAGGCCAGCCCTACAAAGTGCTGATGGTTCCGATCTCCCCATTTGGCGAGGAACATCCTTTGGAGAGGGGGCTCACGATCTTTCGGCTCAGACCTGACGAGGCGGTGGTTTACCTGGGGCCGACACCGCCACCGTGCGACTACTTCAGCTTCACGGTCTTTCTCTGGGTCCGGCACAAGGACAGCCTCGTTCCCAAAGGGGACTGGATGGTCGCCGCCGTGAACGATCCGCTCAACAACGCCCTGATCAAGACCGAGGGGAGCGGCACACCCTTCGGCAAACAGACGATCGTGATCTTCACGGCGGACAGGGGCATCTATGAGAACGTGTCGGCCCTGGCCCAGGAGGCGGGCTATCCGGAATCCATGATCAATTCCTATGTCATTCCTTCCGGGCTGCTGAATCTCGGTGTTTTTCCCGAGACCCCGCTCGCCGATTCGTTTATCATCCTGGTGCGCACGGCCAACTTCGCCAGCCAGATCGAGGGGGACCTCTACCTCAGTAACGACCACTATGCCAGGGTGTGGCGGGTTACGCCCGAAACGGCGCCGGCGCTGGACCCTTTCCCCACGCCCAAGCAGCGGGTCCGCACATGGAAGAGCGAGAGTGAGCTCTATCCCGACCTGGAAAACGGACTGGAGCGACTGAAAAACGCCATCATCGCCCAGACGCCTCATGACGCGTACGAATCCTATGAATCCATCCGCTGGTTTGCCGAATCACGGGAGGTGCTGGAGGAGACAGACCCCGGCTCGCCACTCTACCACAAGTTCGTTGCCGGGGAAGCCTCCGACACGCCCTACCTGCGGACATCGCTTTCCGGTGAAGCTGCCAATTTCACGCTGAAAAACGACGATATGGTGGTGGTCTACGGGGTCAACCATGCGGCAACCGGCCTGGCTACCTATTCCAATTTCGGGGTGTACGGAGACTGGATCACCAGTTCGTGCCAGGACGACCCATGGCAGTACGTGTTCGGGTGCGGCGACCGCAGCTGGAACGGCGTGGTGAGCATGACCAGCCACGTTTTTACCGGGAGCGCAGAGGAATACATTCCCGGGGACCCGATGGCGCCTTACCTGTACGCAGTGAAAGTGCTGCGCCAGCCGCCGCAAGACAAACTCGACAAATACTATGTCGTCGTGCCGACCGCAACCCCGGAACATCCGTGCGAGAGCCCCGGCTATTGTATCGGGCTTGACGACCCGATCATCATCGGCTACCGTGCCTACCTCAATCCGGCCACGGCCTCTGGTGCCGATTACGACGACATCATTCATGACCGGGCGATCTGGTTCAGGGTGCGGGAATCCCCGGGATCTGGCAGCCTGTACGTGGCATCAGTCCCATCGGGCGCAACCATCCTCATTAACGGCGCCGACTTTGGCACGACCAACGGACTCGTGGCCAATGTGCCTGCAGGGAGCCAGAACCTGACCCTGACAAAAGCAGGCTACCAGCCCTACAAAACGGTAGTCACGGTCCCGGCAAACGGGGTAAAGATGCTGGCCTCAGTCACCCTCACGAAAAGCGGAGAAGTGCCTCAGGAAGGCACCGGCACCCTGTACGTGGCCTCTGTCCCTTCAGGTGCCACCATTCTCATGAACGGCACCGACTTTGGCACGACCAACGGACTCGTGACCGAAGTACCCGCAGGGAGCCAGAACCTGACGCTCGTGAAGGAAGGGTATCAGCCAAAAACAGTCATTGTCTTTGTTCCGGATGGAGGGGTGAAGATGCTGGCCTCAGTCACCCTCACGAAAAGCGGAGACGGAGAAGTACCACCGGAAGGCACCGGCACCCTGTACGTTTCCTCCCGTCCCTCAGGCGCGACCATCCTCATCAACGGCACCGACTTTGGCAATACCGACAAATTTGTGACCGGGATACCTGCCGGAAATCAGAACCTGACGCTCACAAAAGCAGGCTACCAGCCCTACACCACCATGGTGACTATCCCGTCCGGAGGCTCAAAGGTCCTCACCCCCGTCACCCTCACCAAAG
>JAJFVA010000043.1 GCA_021371995.1 Methanoregulaceae archaeon
TGGCGTTCTGAATCTTAAGGACATGAATGGAACTGCGGTCCTGGTGTATTCAAGCTGAGAGATCGGCAAATCTCCTCTTTTTCCAGTATTCATATGGGCCTCTTCATGGGTAAGTCGCCCTTTTATGAAATAAATATAAACGAAATAATCGCATTCCGGGGGCAGGGGTATTTATTCTCATCTGAAAATACCATAGAACTCATCCATTAAGTGATAGTGAGGAGATTAAAACATAGAGGCCTCACGTTCGATCTGCAGGGACAGATCCGACCATAAGGTTTTCTCAGGCTGCAGAAAGGGGATACTATGAAGCGTATCTGGAAGATTTTTGGGATCATCGCTCTTATTGCATTCCTGCTGCTCCTTATCGGATCATTGCTGTACCAAGGGCCCCCATTGAAAGGCACTGTTCCAGAACGTGATCTTGCAGATCCGGAGAGCCGGTTTGCCGAGATCAATGGCCTGACTGTCCATTACAAGGATATGGGACAGGGTGAACCGGTGTTTATCCTGCTCCATGGATTTGGAGCGAGCGAATTCTCCTGGAGGGAGGTGGGAGAACCACTCTCCCGCGAGGGCCGCGTCATCGTCTACGATCGTCCTGGATTTGGTCTTACAACACGCCCCATGACAGGGGAATGGACAGGAACGAATCCCTATAGTGTTCAGGGGAATATTGAGCTGCTGGATGGGCTGATGGATGAACTTGGCGTGGAAAAGGCCATACTGGTCGGAAACTCTGCCGGTGGAGAGGTTGCAGTGGCATATGCTCTCGAACACCCGGACAAGGTTCAGGGCTTGGTATTAGTGGATCCCGCTGTGGGCAGCAAGCAGGGAGGCCGGATCCCGTCATGGATACTTCCGTTGCTAAAAACCCCCCAGATGAGGAGTCTTGGCCCCCTGCTTGTCCGGAGCATCTCAGGGGAAATGGGGAATAAAACCATTCGGATGGCATGGCATGATCCATCCCTGATTGACCAGGAGGTCTACGCCGGATATCGGAAGCCTCTGATGGCAAACAACTGGGACAAGGCGCTATACGAATTTGCCATCGCTGAAAAGCCGGCCGGTTATGATGACCGGCTCATGGAACTGGCAATGCCGGTACTTGTCGTTACCGGTGATGATGACCGCATTGTACCCACCGAGTCCACCATTCAACTTGCAGAGAAGATTCCGGGAGCGCAACTGGTGGTATTCAATGAATGCGGACATGTTCCCCAGGAAGAATGCCCTGATCAATTCATGGATGCCCTTCAGGGATTCCTTGAAGGGATGGAGTGATAATCGAATTACACCAACGAGGACAGGCACTGCCAAAGAAAAGAGAAAACCCAAACCTGTTGACATCATTTTTAATCCCAAGATACTCTTTGATGAAATAGAAAAGGCTGACCGAGATAGGTCCGGTTCAATCCCAACTCTCATTTCAATTTCAGTTGTAAAGCTTCACAACTCCGATAGATGGACTCCCGGTCATCTTCTATCAGGGAGCCCTCCTGGCTTTCCAGTTGGATAAGAGTCACATGATGAAGGAGGCTCTGGCGTGCATCGGGCATTTTCGTCTCCTGGCTGATTATATCGATTGTCGCCAGCATATGCAACAATACCCTCGCATTGTGGCAACTGGCATGGCGAAGCATATCAAAGGCAGCGCTGAGCAATTCGTCGAAAGTAACGGGATCAAAAACAATGCGTAATTGGCCATCCCTATCACAGATGTATGAACTTATCGGGCCCTGTCGGACAAACAACGACAGACCGTTGCCAATATAATCGAGGCATGTCATGGCAGTAAAAGGGTCATTGATAGCCGGAGACATGGCTCGCACGGCCATTTCAGTAAGCTGGTTCACAGCATATTCGAGATCCTGGGGGGGTGTTCGCTGGTTTCCAAGATGGAAAGTGTTTCTGATTTCTCTATCCAGCTCATTATCAACCCTGTTTGCAGGCCAAATGAGTGCTATCACTACGCCATTTCCCACAAAGTCACCCGGCTTATGCACTAAACGGATGATTATGTCCTTTTTTCTGACCAGGGGACGGAGGTAATCCAAATCCACGTATTGGATGTACCCCGGTTTACCCGCATGAACCGGATGGGCTTCAGCCTCTGTTAGAGATTCCAGCGTATCTGCACCGGTTTGATGTTTGTTTTCACCGTCCTGACCTTCTAACAGGTTCGTTTTGCGGACCACATCGAGTAAATCCCCCCCCGCTCCCGCTGCGATATTGGGGGCTTGCAGCATTATGCTGATATGCTGGATCAGCAGGATCAGTGCGGCGAAAGATGCGACGATTAGGTATAATCCGACTGTCATGGTAATCTGGGGCCCTTCGGGTACGATTTGGACCGGAGGAATGATCATGGCACCAGTGACGCAATAGACGAAGGTAGCTACAAACATGCCCAGAATTAACTGGGTAGTGTGATCACCCAGAAAGATGCGTAGCAAGCGTGAACCATACTGTGCCGCTACGGTGGAAAGTGGCAAGGTGAGTAGTGTGAAAACCACCCCGGCGGTTGTCAGGACGGTGGTGGCCATAGCAAACAGGTATCCACGCAGTTCCCCGACACTTCCTGACACGATGAAATGGCTGGTATTCAGGACTTCGTTGGGGACTTGACCATCCAGCCAGAACATCAACCCGGCCAGCAGCATCCCTCCAAGCCCCATGATCGCTGGAATTAACAAGAAGTTCACCGTCATCCGATCCCATAGGTGACGGCCTGCATTTCTGCTCTTTAATGGCATCCTCATGCGTTCCACACCCTCATGAACCTTCTCACCATAATCATACCTTCTCAAGTAGGTATGTTCACTTCTCCTTATTGAAAAGGAACTCCTTTCTTGACTGACTGCTATGGAATACCCTTGAGCAGAGCAGCGCAAAGGAAAAATTGAAAATAATTGTTCAGGCTGCCTTTTGTGCAGACCTGAGGAAGAACGAACCAACAATGGCTGCAAACCCAAACACGACACCGAGAATCCCGAAGACGAAGGGGACTGCAATGGTGGAAGCGACGGGGTTTGCGAGGATGATAAGTCCGAAGATGAGGGAGAGGATACCCAGGATTCCCACGCCCCAGCCCTGGCCGGTGAATGCTCCGTACAGGGCAATAAACCCATAAATCAGTGCGATAACTCCCACCATGATGGTGAATACAAACGGCACGATGAAAGTGCTGTAGAGTGGATAGGCAAGGATCAGGAGACCAAGGATGATACCAAGGATACCAAGGAGGATTTTCATTCCCCGATTGCTGCTATCCACAAAGGCACTGAAGAGGGTAACCATCCCGCTAAAGAACCAGTAAAACCCAAGGAACCAGATGATTACGTACAGGGTTTTAATGGGATAGGTGAGCAGGAAACTACCAATGATAAGGGCGAGTATTCCCTGTATCAGCAGGAGCCACCAGGGAAAGAAGGTCCCCATCGGGTGAGGGACTCCCGTTGTTGCAGTCATTTCATCAGTCATTGTTCAAATCACCTTTTTTTTATAACGAGATTTAATTACTTCCTATAAATTGATACCGTTCAAATTCCGGGATCAGTCGCCTGGCTGGATCAAATGGCAAAAAACAATACCATTGAATTTCGAGATCATTGCGAAACACAACAGGTGAATCATGAGCAAGAAGAACAAAACAGAATCAGATCAGGGATCGAAGAGTTCCGGATCTTCGAGTAAGACTATCACGATTATCATCATCCTGTGCTTCCTCGGCATCATGCCCATCCTTATCTGGGCATCTCTCCCTGATTCGAGTTCACACACAGCGGCTTCGACCGCATCCCCGATGGTCGAATCCGCCGCTACTGCTGCAGGATTGCAGATCTGCTCTTCGGAAAACTACCCTGTCAATGTTCCGGGAGGAGAGAGTGCCATCCTCTATCAGCTCTCTCCGTCCTGTAGCGCTCCCACAGATGCGACCATTGTCAAGGTCCTCATCATCGGATTTACAAGCACGGAGGCGATGAATGCCGCCATTGCAATAGCCCAGGATACCTATCAGAACTGGAAGACTCTGAATACTGAAGTATTCACGAGTGGCTCCAGTGTCCTTGTTGTCCAGGGTGCCCCTGGTAACGAGGATGTTCAGCAGATTGGTGCTTCACTCATCGAACAGGGTGCAGTGCAGGTAATCTAGTAATAATTCCGTTGAGGATTACCAGACCCCATTTTTTCTGGCATTTTCCTGTTCCACGGTTATTTGTGGTGTCGCCATGGAGGTTTTCAGGTCTGGAGAGGAACAGTGCAGTATCCTGGAAATGACATGGGAATGAAAGCGTATTTTAGTATCTTGAATGTATTCAGACCTTCCTCAGGAAGGCTAACCAACCACACAGGTTATCGGCAGTTAGAAATAGGTACTCACGGCACTGTTTCTTATACCAACTGGAGAGAGAAAAATGCGTAGTAGTACCACTTTCATTATTGTCATACTGCTCGTAGCTACCGCTGCAGTATCTTCTGCCATGGTCTCGACCGGAGACGTTCCCGTGGTCAATCCTGGGACATTGCCGGTGACACAAGCCGTACCCGCGACATTACCCGCACAACCGGTCGCACCAGCGACATTGCCGGTGATACCAGGAGGCGGGACGGGATATTTCTCGATCAATTCTGTTCCATCAGGAGGGGAAGTGTACTTTGACGGGGCGTATTGGGGGGAGACCCCAGCGATGGTCACCGTTTCCACAACTGGCAATCCCGATCACACCATCAGGATCAGCCTGCCCGGCTATGAAGAATGGAGTGACTCGTATTACGGCAATCCAAAAGACGGGCAGACTATCCCGATTACTGCACAACTCACCCCAAGTGCCCAGACAGGAAATATCCAGGTCGTTTCAACACCATCGGGCGCACTGGTTACCCTTGACCGCAGCCGGTCGGCAAACACTCCTTACACCTTCACCAACATTCCGGTGGGCACCCATGAGATCACCGTCTTTATGTCGGGATACCAGGATTTCTACATGGACGTGAATGTGAACAAAGGACAGACCTCATATGTGAATGCTGTTCTCCAACCGGCCGTGACCACCGGAACCCTGAGCGTGAGTTCGTCCCCCAGTGGTGCAGCGGTTTACGTCGATGGTAGTTACCGGGGAGTCACCTCAACGTCGGTGGGGAACCTCGTACCCGGGTCTCATTCTGTGCAATTAATACTGGCCGGTTACCAGGACTGGACCGGAACGGTTACCATATCGGCCGGCGCAACAACCTACCTTAATCCAACCCTGACCGTTGACCAGCAACCAAAATACGCAACGGCGAGTATCACTTCGAATCCCCCGGGAGCAACTGTCTATAGTAACGGAGTCTACATCGGCCAGACCAGTGCGGGAAGCCCTCTCATTTTTACCCAGGTAAATCCAGGGACATATTCGCTTCTCATCACAAAGTCCGGCTACCAGGACTATTCCGGTACCCAGACAGTCGTTGCTGGGCAGAATTATAATATTGCTGTCACGCTGAATTCGGTCCAGAACCCGACCACCGGGGGAATCTCGGTCATATCTGCTCCCAGCCAGGCAGAGGTGTACCTGAACAACGCGTTCAGGGGGCTCACACCCATCACGCTCGATAGTCTTACTCCGGGCTCCTACACTGTCCTTATAAAGCTGAGCGGGTATCAGGACTGGCAGGTGACCCAGCAGGTGACGGCCGGCCAGACCGCCCAGATCTCCGCTACACTCATACCGGTGAGCCAACCGACTTCAACCCCAACCCAGACAGGGCTTCTTCCCCTGACGATTATTGCAGCCCTTGGGGTGCTCTTCATAGCGGGCCGGCGGCATTAAAGAAAATTCCCACTTTTTAATCCAGGACTCTACTCCTCCATTGCTCCAGTTCTTACGATTCCTATCAGCCCACAAGCATCTTCCTATGCCGGGACATGAACTCTAGTCTCGGGATCTTGAAAGGAAGGGGCGTTTGATCCAGATACAAAGAGAAAAATGTGTTGAAAATATTCAGGCCGCTTTTTGTGCAGACCTGAGGAAGAATGAACCAACAATAGCCGCAAATCCAAAGACGATACCAAGGACCCCGAAGACAAAGGGAACTGCAAGGGTGGATACCCAGGGGTTGGCAAGGATGATAAGCCCGAACAGGATGGAGAGGATACCCAGGATTCCGACACCCCACCCCTTACCGGTGAATGCCCCGTACAGGGCAATAAACCCGTAGATCAGGGCTATGACTCCCACCATGATGGTGAATACAAACGGCACAACGAAGGTACTGTAGTAGGGGTAGGCCAGAATCAGAAGGCCGAGAATAATACCAATAATACCGAGAAGAATTTTCATTCCCCGATCGGTGGTATCCGCAAAGGCGCCAAACAAGGTAAAGATTCCGCTTACGAACCAGTATGCCCCGAGGAAGACGATGATCACCATCAGGGTCTGGATAGGGTAGGTTATCAGGTAGATACCCAGGATGAGGGCAATGATGCCCTGGATGAGGAGGAGCCACCAAGGGAAGAAGCTCCCAAGGGGGTGAGCAGAGGTTGTAGTCATTTCAGCTGACATTGTCTAAATCACCAGTTTGTAAAGAACATTTACCTTTCTGCTTATCAACCTAACTAGGTAATTTGTGCTTTTTTACACATATGAGACAAAAATGAAGTAATTAAACTAGTTAACCGGACACTCTCTTGGTAACCTCACTCCAAGAATTTATTACCATCCACATGTAACAATCTCCTACCCTTCAACAAGATACGGGGGGAATATTATGACAGCAAAACAAGGCAAAGTTATGGGTCCGGTTGACTACCTGATGATCAGGTTTCCTGGTAACAAGTTCACCGGAAAGATTGCTCCCGAGCTGATTGATCTGGAAAAGAAAGGTATCATCAGAGTAATCGATCTTGTTATGATACTGAAGGATACGAATGGAAAGTTGATGATCATCGAGGCTAATAACCTGGAGGGAGAGGCGGGTGCAGCGTACAGGGAACTGGCAAAACGCACCGATGAATGGTTCTCTGAAGGTGACATTGAGGCGTTGGCAATGTCATTGCCGAAAAACACATCGGCTGGTCTCCTGCTCTTCGAGAACATCTGGGCCATCAAGTTCAAGGAAGCCCTTCTTGAGGCTGATGCTGAACTGATCGATATGGGACGAATCCCGCCAGAATCAATCGTGAAGGCAGAAAAACAGTTAAAGGCAAAAGGAGGTGCCTGAACATGAGAGGAAGAGGATTGATGCTCGTAGCAGGTATGAAGATGGGGCAGCAGCAGGCCCAGGCGCAGGCTCAGGCCCAGGCCCAGCAGCAGGCAGCCGTAGAACAGGCAAGGCAGGAGGGCGCATCTCAGGCCCAGGCAGCGGCGCCGGCAACAAAAGATACCACTGCCGAGCTGCAGAAACTGGCTGACCTTCATAAATCCGGTGCTCTTACCGATGAAGAGTTCAGTGCGATGAAAAAGAAGCTTCTGGGCCTCTGAAACATCTTTTTTCTATAACGATTTTTTGACATTCAGAAGTAGAATCATTAGCGAATCGTTTTATCCATGTGTGAGGAAGACACTGTCAAATAGAGCCCTCAAATCACACATTCTCGCAATCTCGCAGAAAGGTGTGTTCTATTCAAAGAGTAGGGTTATATTCCCTTCAGGCGAATTCCTGTAAGAGAGTGTAATGAAAAAAATTATTGTGAGTAAAGAAGAGAAGGACGGGACGGTTCATTTTACGTTCAGGTTCAAGACACTCGGGCAGTTTCTCGATGAAGGAGATCCCACCCCCCTTCCCGGAAAAGAGCTGACGGAAGAGGCAGAGGACGCCCTTGCAGGGCATCTCGATGAATACAGGGTCCGCAAACCCGTAAGCCTTGCCATAGAACTTCCGGAAAAAGATCTCGCCGATACCTCATCCTCCCTCATCACCGAGGCTGTTCGTCACCATTTCGGATTTCGCCACGATGACCTGACCCATGACCTGAAAATTGCCCGGCGAGAGGGGACCTATAGTCTCCTTCTTATGGCGGGGAATATTGCCCTGTTGTTATTGTTCATATTCTATGTCACAGTGAATGAAATCCCCCTTGAGTCTGTTAAAGTTTTAATTATCGTTGGATTCCTTACCATCATGAACTGGGCGACAATATGGGATACCTACGAACACTTTGTGTATGAGTACCGGAACCTTGCCAGGAAACGGAGGATATATCGGAAAATCACAAAAATCCCGGTTACTATCCGGGGATACTGACCATTGCAACCCTCTTTTTGGAAAAAGTGGGAGGCAGGGTCCTTTCAGAATACGAAGATCTTTTCTTTCATCTCTTC
This sequence comes from Methanoregulaceae archaeon, assembly GCA_021371995.1. GTDB lineage: Archaea > Halobacteriota > Methanomicrobia > Methanomicrobiales > Methanospirillaceae > UBA9949. Next base: position 8,307 of record JAJFVA010000043.1, read on the forward strand.
TCATCCATAGTTCCCTGTTATTTGCCCACCTGCAAACACTCAGGTCACTTGATGCTGGTCGATGATAAGTATCTGCGATGACTCGAGATGGTGATTCCGTAGTTCCGGTTTTTATAAACGGATTTTTTCATTCGGGATAGACGCAATAATCGTATCCAGATTTATTCCTGCAAGAAGACCTTGAACAATGTGCAATCCGGATTTTCCGAAGATATCTGCAAGTACTGAAGATACCTTGATTGATGCCGATTCGAGGATCCGGTGAACTCTGTTCTTGAGCATGGTTCGATTGTTGACCAGGTGCTCACGGGATCGCGTGAGGTTTCTTAGCTCTCTCTGCTTTTTTTGGGAAGATGCGTGAAGGTTTGATCAGGTCATTCAATGCAAGCTGGGCTATCCACTGGGCATCGGCGATATCAGTTTTCCTCCCGGGAATATTTTTGATGAGATATGGATGTGCTACTATGACTTCGATGTGGTCTTCCAAGGTGAAATAAAGAGAATACACGTAAATCCCAATGGATTCTAATTCTACCCGTTCACATCGTTCCTTGAGTATCTATTCCTTGAATTCAAGCAGCCCTGAGTTGTCAGACTGGAATTTCCTACTTGTTGATTCCCCTGTTTGTGATAGAAGTGCAGCGACAAAGAATTGTTTGTGAACATCTACCCCGCTAACTTTACTTCGTTGGGACAACTCATACTCCGGCGGGGAGATATTCCCATTGAAGGCAATTTAGCATCCCCGTTCAAAGACGCATGTATGCTTTCGATAGAGATTCTGGCTGGTTTCTACACAGGGATTATTTCCCAAAAACCTTTCAGCCTTCTCTCCCCACCAGAACATACTTGAAAAAGGATCTCCTTGTTTTTCATTCTGTAAACTTGAGTTTTCGAATAATGTGCCTTTTTTTTAAGAGCCAGATTAATAATATTATGATCCTCTAGAAGGCGTCAGAAAACGACCACCTATGGTAGAGGATCAAGCCTCTACCTCCTCTGCGGTTTTTACAGCTGGCAAACGTCGAGCCAACAGATAAGCTACAAACGCCGTAAAGGCCATAAATAGCAAAGTAATGATGAACGCATTTTGTCTGGCGGCGTCATAGATTCTTATTGCTTCAGCTTCATACACTCCATTCCCTTGGAGGTTTGCCGACACCACGTCGGTCGAAACCACCTCCAGGCTCGTCACCATGTCCTGGCTAATGTGCTGCTTTAATTCACAGGGAAATACGCTGCTCTGTTCTACCATCTGGACCGCTCCACCAGTTAAAGCCACTACCAAAATAGTACCGATCACTGCTGTTCCCACAGCGCTCCCCAATGTTTCCAGGGTAGAAGTGATTCCCGACGCCTCCGCTGTTTGCTTGGGCGTCACTGCCGACATGATCATGTTAACAATCTGCGACACCACTAAACCCATCCCCAAACCATAAACAAACAAACCAGGCAACAAACCCAAGGGGTCATCTCCGACAAACATATACCCGATCATAATGAGGACCCCGGCAATAGCCATTAAAAATCCCCATGCGACCTTCTTTTTGGGTAAAATATTGAGTCCTCTTTTAGCTCCACCCATGGCCGTCAACAACAAGCCGGCGGTTAACCCAAAGAGAATAAACCCGGTTTCAAACGCGCTAATCCCATAGGTAACCTGTAAGAACAAGGGTACCGTAAAAAGAATTCCGGCAACCAGAGCTACCTGGATAAATCTTACGTTCAGGCCGGTAACAAAATCTTTGATACTAAACAGCAACAGGTCTATCAACCTATCCCTGCCCTTCTCCTCCAAGTGCCGCTCCCAATGGACAAACTGGATTAAACATAACACTCCCGCTCCATATAAAAATGGGACGATGGACAGGCCAAAAGGAGCAAATTCGTAACCGGCGATCATAAACGGCTGTTTCGCAAAAATTAATCCGTAATCTGCAATTAAGAGCGTCCCTACGACCAACAGCACCATTGCCGCTGCCTGCCACATCACTCCCACTTTATCCAATACTGGTCTCACTTTTCCCATCACATCCTTAGGAATTGATCTGCTCATCAGTAAGACCCCGATTAACACCACCACTTCCAAACGGAAAGCCCAGCGCCAGGAGAAATAAGTGGTCAAAAACCCGCCAATAATCGGTCCGACAGCCATGGCCACCGCGTTGATTCCGCCCATCATCCCGTAAGCTTTCACCCGATCCATCCCAGTAATATAGGCCCGGATGATGGTATTCACGTTCGGTAACATCATGGCAGCCCCAAGGCCCTGAATAGCACACCACCCCAGAATAAACATCGTTAAAGTAGTACTCAAGGAAGCCAGCAAACTACCGGCAATGTAAACCAGGGCTCCTGTCAGAAAAGTTTTCTTCATCCCCGTAATATCGGCCATTTTCCCGCCCATCAGCACAAACGCAGCCATCATGAGAGCGTTCAGTGCAATTGCCGCCTGGACCCCTGACACGGTGGTCTGCAAATCGGTAACCAGTGCCGAAATGGAAACATTCATGATGGTGTTATCCAGAACCACTACAAACGTTCCAAGGGCCATGACGACCACTAAACTTTTTCCGACATTCGGAGTCATACCTTTACTCCTCTCAATAATACTATTGCTTAACTCTGTATCCTAACCCAATCAATCCTCAATGTAAATTGGGGAAAATCACAATATTTACTATCCTTTTCTGCTCTCATGCGCTGGCCGATCATAACGATCAAAATCAAGCCTCCTTGTGTTTTTACAGCATTGAAATATCAAGGATTTATCGTACCTTAACTTTTCGGTTAAAAAATGGGAGTTTATCTCGATTCAAGCATTTATACAGAGCCTGTTATTCCAGGATTTTTAAAAAAAGAATGAGAATTTCACGCATTGAATCTTTTAAGGAAAGTGCTGTCCTTCACCATTTCATGGAAGATCGTTTCTTTTCCATAGTGTTTCAGGTAATAGTAGCATATAATTCCCACAACGAGTGAGGAGATCAGTACAAAGATCATGTCGGTCATCGTGTCGGCATTGTTCGCCTGCATCAGTCCGGCTGCGGATCCTCCAAAGAATGAGTCAATACCAAACTCCCATATCTCCCAGAAATATTCAAAGACACACCCGAAGAAGACGATGAAGATTCCAATGAACGAGGCGTCGAGGTTGAAATTTTTGATCTTGTCCCAGAATAAAATGAGCAGAAAACCGATCAGGGCAACGATAGTTCCCGATACAAAGTGGGCAAGCATATCCCAGTTAATGAACGTGAGATATCTCCCCTGGATGTAACCCGAGGTATGGATCAGGACGGCCAGGGATACAAGGAAATACACGAACCAGGGGAACATGATCTTTGTCTTCCAGGAGAACACGTAGATTATCAGTGCTATCAGGAAGAGGACTAAACCGATGAGGATATCTTCTGGTTTGAACAGCACTGCAAGAAGTACGTTAAAGGCGATAGCTGCCTGGACAAAATAAGCAAGGTACATGCCAGGTGTACGGAATCGAGAAGCCATGGCATAGTATTTCATTGATGGTTATATGAATTTACCTTCTACTCCCCTAAAGAGCAGATTTCCTGCAGAGATGCTGCCCGAGATAGTAGATGCAGTAACATTATCACCCTGGATTCTGGTTCCAAAAAACAATAAGATCTTTTAAAAAAAATGGTTCCAGACCACATCCTTTAATTCCCTTCACTGGCCTGATATTGACCTTTTTCCAGCAGTTGTTCCAACTTTTCGACGCGGCTGGTGATCTCCGATTCTATCTTCTCCCGTTCGCTTATCAGTTGCTTCAGTTCAGCGAGATACCTGGCAGCCTGATCTCCTCCCTCCGGAGGTTGTTCTGGGGATTCCTCCTCTTTTGCCTGGGGGGCTAACAGTTTGCTTGATATCAACCCGGCAAACGTCGCAAAGACTGCTACCCCGGTGGTCATCACCAGGATTCCCACCAGCCGGCCCTGGGCTGTTACCGGGAACCGGTCACCGTAACCAACGGTAGTGATGGTGACGTACGTCCACCAGATTGCATCACCGGCAGTCTGGATATTCGCAGACGTTGCAGCACGTTCGGCCTGCAGGACCATGAACCCCCCTGATTCGATGATCAGGATGACCATTACCACCAGGATATACAATGCCGATGCAGCCCGGTTATTGGAAAGATACGATAGGATATATCCTCCCCCATACTTGTGGATAATCCGGTATGCCTTGTAGATCCGGAACAGCCTGAAGATGCGTAACGCGGGGATGACCGCCAGCAGGTCAGCCCAGCCATAATCCCGGAGGAAGTAATGTGACCGTGACGGCGCCGTGGCCAATCTGAGACTGAAGTCGTAGATAAAGAGCAGGGTGAGTACCGCGTTGATGATGTAGACAACATTGAGTGCATCCTGGTCCACTCCCGGGACATAGGCGAGGAGCATGTTGAAGACCGAAAGGATCGATACCGCAGCTATGAATAATTCATACCCGAAGTCCAGTTGTTCTCTGCGCTTGATCTGGAACATGAAATTCACAACAAGAAAATTCAGCCAAAACGTATTAAGGCTGTGATCTGCTTGAGAGAGATATTCAGGTACTGATATCGGGAAGCGATATAAGAAGCAGCGGGTTTGTGGGAAGACACTGCCTCTCTTTTCATTTAATCCACCATGTATTTCATAACGTTTGACGGCGGCCGGTTCGCTGTTAATTCCTGCACCATGAATTTCATCGGCCGGTCAATATGTGAAAAGAACATCCGGTATCCTTCACAGAGGTAATTAAGGCCTGGCTCACCGTCAGGAGTTACCACAAACCTGTTTTTTGGACATTCTCCCCGGCATGCAAAGAGAACATTGCATTCCCGGCAGTATTTCGGGAGTTTTTCCCGTTTATTCTGCCCAAACTGTCGTTGCCTATCGCTATTAACCAACTCGATTATCGGAACTTCCAGGATATTCCCGAGCAGGTGGTCCCGGTCGACAAAATGATCGCAAGAGTAGATATCCCCGTTGTGCTCGATTACCAGTGCGGACCCGCAGGTGGGTGAAAAGACACAGATCCCATGCGGCTCCCCGTACCAGTTTGCAAGGGCTGTATCAAAATGCTGGACGTAGATCCTTCCCACGTCATGTTTCACCCATTCATCAAAGACCCCGATGAGGAACTTCCCGTACTGTTCCGGACCAACTGATAAGGGGGTCACGGTATTACTTTGAAGGTCACGTTCTACCACCGGGATAAACTGGATAAACTGTGCCTTTACTTCATCGCGGAAGAACCGGTAGACTTCAAGGGGATGATCCCCATTCACCGCATTGACGGTGCAAAGGATGTTATAGTCCACCTTGTGCTTTTTCAGGAGGGCGAACCCCTGCATCACCCGGTCAAACGATCCCTTCCCCGCAGCGTCTGTCCTGCAGACATCGTGCAATTTCCGCGGTCCATCGATGCTGATACCAACCAGGAACCTGTTTTTCCTGAAAAATTCGCACCACTTATCGTCCAAAAGGATTCCATTTGTCTGGATAGTGTTATGGAGTACCATGCCAGGCCTGCAATAGTTCTTCTGAAGTACCATCGCTTTCTCAAAGAAATCCCGGCCAAGGAGTGTCGGCTCACCTCCCTGCCAGGCGAAGGTAACTTCCGGTATGCAGTGTGCTTCGATAGTCTGCCGGATATACTCCTCGAGGACTTCATCTGACATCCGGAACCGGCTCCCCGGATACAATTCCCCTTTGCGAAGGTAGAAACAGTAACGGCAGGCAAGGTCACACCGGGGACCCCCGGGTTTGGCCATGAGATGGAATGCGGGAAGATTGCAGGAAGGCATGGAGAGAATCCCTGTGAACTGGTGGGGTAGAAAAAAGGATGAAGGTATGCCTTGGTATAGTTCTGATCAGATGTTTGGGGTGGAGTAAAGGTTTGTAAAAACAGGTAATATTAAAGAATGTTTAAGGTTTTTATTTTGGATTGAACTTTATTTTTTAAAATATCACCATCTGATTTTATTGGCTCCGGCTATGCTTCTTCAAGGGAATCCTCACGAAACGCTTCGACTGCGGTTCTGATAGATGGGTAGAAATTAGAGACACCGATGAGATCTTCCAGACCGGTCAGCTGCATGGTTTCCCGTAAACGTTTGTTCGCCCGTGCAATACCCAGGGTGATACCCTTCTCACTGAGTACCTGGTGTATGTCTTTGAGGGTATCGGCTGCGGTAGTATCGATATCAGGAATTGCCGCTGCATCAAGGAGCAGGTACTTGAGTGGCGGATCAGCAGTTGATATGAGGTCAGTGACCTGATCCATCAGGTAAGGAGCATTGGCAAAGAACAGTGGTGCATCGAATCCGTAGACGATCATGCCCGGCTTTACCTGCAGGTCACGTCCAGGTGCTATTCCATGATATCCATCTACCCCAGGCTCAATTCCCAATACCGAGGTGTGGGGACGGTACACGCGCTGGATAAACACAATCAGGGAGCAGGCTATGGCAAGCGCTATGCCCGGAATGATTCCAATGACGAGCACTCCAAAGAGGGTCAGAATGGCCAGATAGTATTCGCTATGGCGCACGATATGCAGACTCCGGAACTCCTGGATGTCGAATAAGCTGATGCACGCAACGATGATAATCGCACCCAGCACTGAGGTAGGAAGGCTCTGAAGGAGCGATGTAAAGAACAGAAGAAAAACAATCACCAGTCCGGCAGCGATTAATCCCACCATCTGACTCTTTCCGCCGGAATTATCGTTGACAACCGTCCTTGAAGAGCTGGCTGCTACAGAAAAACTCTGGAAAAAGCCGGTTGAGACATTTGCTGCTCCTAAGGCAACCAGCTCCTGGTTGGCGTCTATATCATAGTGATTTTTCCTTCCAAATACCCGGGATGTCAGCACCCCATCAGCAAAAATGAGAACGCTCAGAGCAAGTGCTGCCGGCACAAGCATTGCGATGTCGGTCAGGCTTACGATCGGTATCTGCAGTTCGGGAAGGCCGCTTGCAACCTGGCCAACCACGGCTACCCCATACTCCGCAAGGTTGAAGTATGAAGATACGATAATGGCAACAACCAAGGCTACCAGCGTGGCGGGAAGCTTTGGGACGAAGCGTTTGAGGAGTATAAGTCCCAGAATAGTAACCAATCCCACTGCCAGCGTTAACAGGTGAGTCTCATCCAGACTGAGTATCAGTTCCCAGATTTTTGCAAAAAAACCATCGCTTTCCAGGGAGATACCAAAAATCTTGCCTAACTGGCTGGAGATTACTATCAGTGCGGTTCCTGCAATATACCCGGTGAGGATGGGTTTTGAGAAGAAATTGGCCACAAACCCCATCCTGAATTTGCCCGCGAGAATACAGATAACGCCGATGAGTATAGCCAATGTCGCCGCCAGGGATGCATAACGGACGACATCCCCCCCTGCCAGAGGTGCAACGACGGTAGCTACTAAGATTGCCGTTGTTGCCTCGGGACCAATGATGAGCTGTCGTGAGCTGCCAAAGAGGGCATACACGATCATTCCGACCAGAGCCGCATATAATCCAACCACGGGATCAAACCCAGCCAGCTCACCGTAAGCGAGAGCTGAGGGAACGAGAATAGCAAAAACGGTGGCAGCGGCAACAACATCGGTCTTCAGCAAATCCCTTTTATAAGTACGAATAAGCCCTATTCCTGGCACATATTTCTCAATTCTTTGTATGCCGGAATGTTCTGGCTCTTTGACGGGCACCGCTAAACCGGATGGTCGAATCATCTATCAATCTTCAATGAGTATATGATCAACCGTCATTAAAAAACCCTTTTGATTGTGAACTAAGGTATAAACCATATCATTTTCCAATAGAGAAATTTCGAGAGATAAAATTGATGAGGTCAGAGACTTATCGAATCATTCCTTAACGTCGAATAAATTTTCTTTCATGTCCTCTGATATCCCTCTCTTTAGTAATGGTGAAAATAATAATAGTGTATTTAATAATGAACTCACCAGTAACGTATGCTGGCTCTTTCAATTGGGAGCCCTATTGAGGATTAGTATGAAAAAGAAAGTATTGTAATAAAAAAAGTTACCGGAAAGCCAACCCGGCTCCCTGATCGAAGAGAATCGGGTGCCTATCAACAGGGTAGTGAAGCGTTGAAAATGAAAATTTAAAAGTGTGGTCTGAACCATGGGCACCCCTGATAGATAGAATGAAAGAGTAACGTTATGGCTGAGACAAAAATTTCCGTAACCCGTAAGGCGCTGAAAACCCCCCGATCCGCGGCTATTGCCGGCATCATCTTTGCTGTCCTCTACGGTGCCAGCATGGTGCTCTTGAATGTCTCTCTCTCCCAGGATACTGCGGCTGGTCTTGCCAGAACGGTGGCAGACCCGCGAACTGTTTTTCTGGCCCTGAACCTCATCCCGTACGCCGGGATTGCTTTTCTCTGGTTCATTGGCGTGATTCGCGATCTCCTGAGCGAAAGTGAAGACCGCCTCTTTGCGACCGTCTTCCTCGGCAGCGGTTTGCTATTTCTTGCCTTAACCTTCATTGGCGCAGCCTTAGCAGCCGGGTTATTGAGTGCCTCCGCAATTGCATCGAGTGTTCTCATACAAAGCGGAGTAATGATCTACGGCAGTACGGTGGTGTATAATATTTTCAACATTTATGCCGTTCGCATGTCAGGGGTGTTCATGATATCACTGGCCACGATCTGGCTCCGTACTGGCGTGATGCACCGAGGCTGGGCTTTTCTGACCTATGTGCTGGCACTGGTGTTGCTGTTAAGCATCGATTATTCCTTCTGGGTGACCTTGATCTTACCGGGATGGGTGCTGGTGATTAGTGTGTATATCCTGATACGAAACCTTCACAATCGGCCACGCGATGGCGCTGCTGAAGAAATGAAAACAACGCAATAATTCTTATTATTACTGCAATAATACTCACGATGATGGATGTCAGAATATGACCAGCGCTCAAAAAAATGGGTCCGGAAGTAAGGTCAGGAATCTGTTCCCGATTCTGACGTGGCTATCGAACTACAACTGGAAAGATATTCGCTTCGACCTGATTGCGGGTATTGTGGTCGCAGGCCTGATAATCCCCGAATCGATGGGCATTGCCGGTGTGGCAGGGGTCGAACCACAGCACGGCCTTTATGCCATCCTTATTGCACTTTTTCTCTACGCAATATTTGGTTCTGGACGTCGCTCGGTGATAAGTACACCGAGCGCTTTGGCTCTTCTCACCGCCTCTGCCATCGCCACCCTTGCCCTTACCGCATACGAAGATGTGCTGGCGGCAGTCGTGACCATCACGTTCCTGACCGGCCTGATTCTCCTGATCATGGCGGTTTTGCGCCTCGGATTGTTGGCTAATTTCATTTCCTACCCGGTCATGAAAGGATTCTTGTTCGGCCTCGCATTGACTATCATCATCGGTCAGGTGCCAAAGCTCCTGGGAATAGCAAAAGGGGAAGGTAACTTCTTCGAGCAACTGTGGAGTATTATCGGTTCGCTCAGCCAGACCAGCCAGGTTACCCTGGCCCTATCGATTATCGCAGTGATTATCCTCTACGTGCTTGAAGAGCGTTTCAGGAAGATCCCCGGTGTGTTGTTGCTCTTTATCATTGGTCTTAGCGCCTCATATCTTTTAAATTGGGAGTCCCTGGGCGTTGCCCTGGTGGGATTCATCCCTGCAGGGTTGCCTGCGTTTTCAGTCCCGCAGATGAATCCCGATCTGATATTCCTTGTCATACCTGCCGCTATTGGCATCGCCTTTGTGTGCTTCTCGGAATCTGTGTCCATCGGTGATGAGGTGGCAGAGAAGCACAATGACGAGGTAGATCCCAACCAGGAGTTGATTGCCGTGGCGGCAACCAACATCGGCTCGAGCTTTGGCCAGGGGATAGGGACGGGGGTGAGCATGTCTGCGACTCACGTTGGTGACAATAGTGGCTCCAGGTCCCAAATGACCCTCATCGTTGCAGGCCTTGCGGTATTGGCCACGTTACTCTTCCTTACAGGCCTGTTCTACTATCTTCCTGAGTTCATTCTGGGCGTTATCGTCATCTTCGCAGTGAAGGGGGCCTTGAAGATAAGGCTACTGGCAAGTTATTATGGGACGCTGCGAATCGACTTCTATTGCGCCATACTAGCACTGTTCGGGGTACTGGTTTTCGACGTACTGGTAGGTTTATTGTTAGCAATCATCATCGCCATCGGCCTGGTCATCTTGAGGATTAGCAATGAACGAGGTACCCTGCTAGGACAGATGCCTGACGGTCGGTTCATGGATCTCAGCCTGCATCCGGAGGCGAAAGAGATAGAAGGGGTAAAAATCCTCCGGCTGAACGTCACCATGTTCTACGCTAACGCACCCATGATAAAGAAACGCTTGCTCGATCTCATTCGAGAGGACCCTCGGCCGAAGGTAGTAATCATAGACATGGAAGCCCACTACCTCCATCTCGACATCAGCTCAGCTCGCGTCCTTGAAAAGGTAGTAAAGGAAGCACAGGAGAAGAATGTTCAGATAATGTTCGTTGGTGTGAATACAGTGACGATGAGTGACATGGAGAAACAGGGACTGGTTGAACTGGCTGGCAGGGATCGTGTCAAGGAGACCATCCAGGGGGCTCTCCGCGACGTGGGGGCTTCTTAAGCTAGGGCTCCAGGTCCCGGTGAAATTGAGCTCCAGCCATGATAGCCGATTTCAATCAGACCGTGAGCCGGACCTGGGGGATACAACCTTCGGCGGATGATAAAATGGAAACGGGGAAGTTCCGTAAGGTCAGTCTCTCATGAGCCAGCCCAGGACCTCTTTCTCATGGTCCATATAGGATTCTCCGCTCACGTCAACGATAACCTTCTCAATTGCCCCCCCCGCAAACCGGAAGGGTGCAGCATAATCCGGCGAAACCGGTGCTCCCCCATCACTCCCGACAGAGAGACCTTCCCCGAACACGCCTGGCTGGGTCATGATAGTCCCCTGACCGACCCGTTTCATATCAATGAAGAGGGTGAGCGTGCCGACCGCACTCATGGTTTTATCGTCGCCCGTTTTCACGAACTCCGCAGTAAATGCATGTTTACCGGGCGTTATCTCCATATCCGATGTCACCCGCTGGATCTTCTCCCCCAGCCAGTTATACACATAGTGCAGCTTTTTATCTTGAATGTACAGGCTGTGGCCTCCTCCAACCCCGCCATGGGCAAAGAGGACCCCTTCAGCAGCGGGGGTTTCAATGACCACACCGGCAGCGATGGTATAGTTCCGTCGCCGGATATTGACGGCAACCATTTCGGGCACCGGGGCACAATCAGGATAGTAACTGTAGCGGTTTCGTGGTTTCGAAGGTTCTGGCCGGGGGGCCGAAAGAAGTTCAAGGGGACTGCGGTCATCGAGGGGCAGACCGTGGTAAACGCCTGCATAGTAATACCAGAGCCCTTTTAAATTCTCAAGGATGTCCGGATTTTTATCTGCCAGGTTATGCATCTGTGCCCGATCTTCTTTTAAGTTGTACAGTTCCCAGACATCATGCTCGAACCTGCCCCATCCGGAGATAGGGGGGTGAATGGTGTTTGCAAGCCAACCCCTGGAGTAGAGAGAACGTTGTCCGAGCATCGAGTAGAACTGGACCGCTTTTTCTTCTGCCTGCGGGTCCCTGATCGCCGCTGCGAAACTCTCCCCTTCGATCGGGTTCTGGGTGAACCCTTTCAGGACTTCCGGTGGCGTTATCCCCAGCAGCTCATACAGGGTCGGTACGATGTCCACAGCATGGATATACTGGTCACGTATCTCTCTCCGTGCCTTGATTCCCTTCGGCCAGGAGATGAGACACATATCGGCGACTCCCCCCTCATACCCTGCAAACCGTTTCCAGTAGGGGAACGGGGTGTCAAAAGCCCATGCCCAGCCGGTGCAGTAATGGTTGTAGGACTTCGGGCTGCCAAGTTCGTCAATGCGGAGAAGGTTCTCCTTGATGTCATCCGGAATATTATTGAAAAATTTTATTTCATTAAAGGAACCGGTGGGACCACCTTCCCCGCTCCCACCATTATCTGAGATCACGATAACAATCGTGTTCTCCAGTTGCCCGGACTCCTCGAGATAATCGAGGATCTGTCCGATTTCCTGGTCTGTATACGATACAAACCCGGCAAATACCTCCGCCATCCGGATGAACAGCGTCTTCTCATCCGGAGAGAGGGAGTTCCAGGGGAGCACGAAATCAAGTTTCGGCCATGGCTGCCCGTCGGGTCCTTTTACATCGGGTTCCCCGTGGGGGTTGATGGGGGAGAGTTCTGTTGAATCTGGTAACAGTCCCATCTTTTTCTGGTTTGCAAGGATCTGCTTCCGGATCTCTTCGTATCCCCTGTCAAACCGGCCTTTGTACTTGTCCGCCCATTCCCTGAAGACGTGATGAGGAGCATGGGCACAACCCGGGCAGAAGTACATGAACCAGGGTTTATCCGGCGCCACGGTTTTTGCGTCCCTGATGAACTCGATTGCCCTGTCAGCAAGGTCTTTAGAGAGGTGATACCCCTTTTCAGGGGTGGATGGTTGTTCGACGGGGTGGTTATCATAGACGAGGTCCGGGTACCACTGGTTGGTCTCCCCGCCGAGGAACCCGTAAAACCGTTCGAAACCCCTGCCAAGTGGCCAGCGTGCTTTCCATGCCGAGAGATCGGTCTCCTCTCCCGGGGTGAGGTGCCACTTGCCGACTGCATAGGTGTTCCAGCCCCGTTCATTGAGCACTTCGGCTATGGTCCCGTTCTCGAAGGGTATTCGCGCACTCAGGCCGGGGTATCCCGCCGATCCTTCGACAATGGTGGCCATGTTGTTGGTGGTCGCATTCCGTCCCGTGATGAGGCTTGAACGAGTCGGTGAACAGAGAGCAGTGGTATGGAAATTGCTGAACCGGATACCCGAATCAGCGATCCTGGTCATATTCGGGGTCTCAACCGGACCCCCGAACGTGTCCATGGTCCCATACCCCACATCATCCCAGACGATCATCAGGATGTTTGGAGATCCTTCCGGTGCAATCGGCTGGGTAAACGGGGCCCAGTCAGGGGTAGCGTCCCTGATATCAACCGCGATTTTTCCTTTCCATGGTTTGGTCATAGCATCCTCTTGAAATCTGGACTATTCATACTATTAACCGATATGATTTAAATATCATGTTCATCCGATAGAGGGGTCAGAGGCTCGTCCGGTTCCCTCAGTCAAATTAAGGAAATTAATTTCCGGCTTGTAAAGCGATCTATTCACCGGATATTTTGCCCAGGGAGTCCGATCGTTGACACATCCGGCCCATTAAGACATGATTTTATATTCCTGTACCAATCTTTTATCATGAACCAAAAAATCGTAATGGGAACATTTATTGTTATCGTGTGTGTGCTGTTCGTTGTCGGTTCAGGATGCACCTCAAAACAGGAAGGGGCACTGCCTCCCGCAACACAAACTCCTGGAGCAACCATAACCCCGACCGATGAGGTGACGCCGGTAACTACTCCATCAAACACCACTCCTGTCCCTACGGCAAACACACCGCTGCTCCAAGACGATTTGTTAAATCGTGAAGGAACAGGTGACCAGGATACCGCATTCAATCTGTTTTTTTTGAAATCCCAGGCCGAAATTATTAATAAAACAAACGATTTACTTGAGGCAATGGTTCCGGGAACCCAGACAGTTCAGGTCGGCTATTCTCCCTCGTTGGTGTATGTGAGAGCTGAAGACCTCGGATATACGACTGAGAATTATTATGATCAGCTCCTGAAGATGAAGGTATCCACACCGGAGAATGAGATGAAGAGAGTTGCCTATCTCCAATTCCTCTATTCGGCCAAGTCTTCTGCCTACCACATAGCAGATGCTGCAGAATCTGAAAGTTTCGGCGATTATCGGGATGCACTCGTAAGTGCAACTGCAGCAAAATTCGATCTGCAGAATATCGAAGCAGATCCGGACCTGCCCCCGACCATCCCTTATAATCTGCTGGATGTATTCCTCAATGAATATATTGGAGACCTGCGGGACAAAGCAATTGAGAATGAAATAAAAGAGGGTACCTCAAGTGGAAGCAGGTTCCCTTCGCGGTCTTAGGGATTATCAGCACCGGATAATTTTACCTTTTTACCTCAGGCATTATGCTGCTCCGGACTGGTGCTCGATCGACCCCGCCTGCCATAGGGCACACAATAACGCTAACAGCCTGCCTTAAAAATGATAATTCATGGAAGTAATCCGACATTCGTCAAATATTTATTTAAGACTAAATGAATGACCAAATTTGAACCTGTTTTCTCCGTGATTATTTAATTATCATATACTACAATCAGTTAGGTATGACTTCTCCTGTTCCACCAGGTATCGCCTCGCCGGATGAGATCGAGACCCGGCTTGGCACGTTGAAATTCTTCGATGGCTTTCCTGACGGCCCAAGTGTTGAGAAGCTGTTCGACAATCTGGACTTCCAGCGGGCAGTGCAGGCATACTTACTCGGGCTTGCCCCGGTGAGCCAGGTTGCAAATCGCAAGGGAATCCTCAAGGTGGGTCCGGCGAACAGGACGGTACCGATTTTTGAGCAGATGATGACCCCGAAGTCGATCTTTCTTACCCCCAACAATAACACTCCCTACACCTGGTTCTGGCTCGATCTCCGCAATGGCCCTCTGGTTCTCGAAATCCCCCCAAAGGTCCTTGGTTTAATCGATGATATGTGGTACAGATTTGTCACCGATTTGGGTATCATGGGACCGGACAAGGGCCTTGGTGGGAAGTACTTGCTCCTGCCCCCAGGCTATACAGGTGAAATGCCGGAAGGTTACTTTATTGTTCGGCTGGAGACCTTCAGCCTGTGGGCCGCGTGGCGGACCTTCCTTGAGAATGGCGACCCGAAACCCGGTGTTGCCATGGTCAGGAAATATACGAGGATATACCCGTTATCACAGGCCGCCAATCCTCCGGCGTTAAACTTCGTAAACGTGTCCGACCGGGATTTTTGCACGGTCGCCCCGGCGGATTACACGTTCTGGGAATATCTCAACCAGGTTGTCCAGGAGGAACCCATTGAGTCGGTCGATCCTGTTACCCTCGGTTTCTATGCTTCTGTTGGAATCAGGAAGGGGAAACCCTTTGCCCCCGATACAAGGATGAAGAGAATCCTGACCGAGGCAGCAGCAGTCGGAGATGCAACCGCACGTGCTATTGCCTACCGGTGGCGTTTACCGGAGGGTTTCTTCTACCCAAACAGTGCCTGGCGCACCGGCTTCCTTGGTGGCTACAAGTTCGAGGAGAACGGGGCGCTCATTCTCGATGCCCACACGTTCTTCTTCTTCTATGCGACCGGGATAACACCGGCGATGGATTCGAAGATGATCGGAATGGGATCGCAGTATATGGCAGCATTCATTGATTCCAGGGGCAACCCGCTTGACGGAGGAAAGAATTACAGGCTGCACCTGCCCCCCAATATCCCGGTCAAAGACTTCTGGTCGGTAATCCTGTACGACAACCAGACGCGGTCCATGCTCCAGACTGGCCAGAAGTGGCCGGCAGTCAGCAGCCAGAGCAAGGGACTCCTGGTCAATGGAGACATGTCAGTCGATATTTATTTCGGACCCAGAGCACCAGCTGGCAAGGAAAACAACTGGATCCAGACCATTCCCGGCAAGGGCTGGACCACGCTCCTGCGGCTCTATGGTCCGCTCGAGCCGTGGTTTGATAAGACCTGGCGTCCCGGTGAGATTGAGCTCCATCAGTGACAGGGATAGGTAAATCAGACAGGGAATGAGAGCATTAGTTCAACAGCAAATCTGCACTCCGGAGATAATCCCTTTGTATTTTTTTTGGTACCTCACGGCTGCACCGGAGGAACGTTCCCGTCTTGTTCCAGGATTACTGATATGGTGGTGGTGCGATCCAGTCTTCCTACCTTCTCCTCGATACCTGCTGCCCGTAACACATCTCTCACCTGCCATGATGCATTCGCGAGGCGGAGGGTTACCCCTCTCCGATCGAGATCGGTAATGAGATCGCGAATCATATCTACGGCAGTCACATCAGTAATCGGGGATAAGTCGAGATCTATAATCGCGAGATGAATCGGTCGCTGCTCCTTTGCGAGCGTTTTTAAGAAATTCTCTTTGAAGCTCTCTGCATTGGCAAAGATCAGGGGGGCATCTATCCGGAAAATAAATACCCCGGGAACGGCCTCATTTTCAGGGTGACGAGCAGTACTGCCGAACAGGTTCGTGCCAGGGATCCTGCCGACAACCCCCATGTGCGGGAAGGTAAATCGGTACAAAATCTCGACAAGGGAGAGGGCCGCACCAATCAATACCCCGGCAAGGATTCCGAATAGTAATACGCCCCCGAACGTGATCAGGGCGATGTAGATCTCTGTTTTGTTGATATGGCCGATCCGGGCCAGCCCGGCGATATCGACCATCCTGAACACCGCAACGACAATCAGTGCGGCGATCACCGGCTCTGCAAGATAGTAAAAGAATCCTGTCAGGTACAGGACGACGAGGATAGTCACCCCTGCAGCGATTGCCCCGGCCAACTGAGTCTTTGCATTGTTCCGGTCATTGACCGCGGTCTGTGAGAAACTCCCTGAAATAGGGAATCCCTGGCCCATGCCAACCGAGACACTGCTCGCCCCGAGCGCGAGAAGTTCCTGGTTATTGTCAATTTCGTAGTCGTGTGCCTTTGCATAGGTCCGGGCAATTGTACTGAGCTCAACAAAGGAAAGGACAAAAAGGCCGACCGCAAGGGGAAAGACGAATGCCACATCACCGGGTGAGAAAACCGGCAACCCGAAATCCGGGAGTCCCTGGGGAATGGTCCCGACAATCTCCACTCCCTTCTCTTCGAGCCCTGTCAGCCATACCAGGATGATGGAAAGCACAACCACGACAAGAGAACCCGGGAGACGCGGGAACTTGTGTTCCAGGGCAAAAAAGAGGAGGAGCGCCCCGATACCAAGGGCGAGTGCATAGAGATTTGTTTCAGGGATATTTTGCAGAATGAAGATAATTTTTTGGAAGAATGATGAGGGAGCCCCCGAAAGTCCGAGCAGCTTTGGGATCTGGCTGACGAGGATTACAATCCCGGTCCCGACCAGGAACCCTTTCAATACCGGACCTGAGATCAGGTTTACCAGGAACCCCAGCTTGAGCAACCATGCAGTCACAGAGATAACTCCCACAATAATTGCTGTCAGGGCAACAATCCCGGCATATTCTGCCGGGCTGCTGATGACCATTGCGGCCAGGAATGTTGCCACCATGATAGATTCAGAGGAGCTGGGTCCGATGGAAGCCTGCCGCGAGGTGCCAAAGATAAAGTAGGCCAGCGGGGCCATTATGCCCGCATAGAGGCCGTATTCAGGGGGGAGGCCGGCGAGTGTTGCATAGGCCATATTGTTCGGGATGGCAAACGCAGCGAGGGTCAGCCCGGCAACGAGGTCAAATCTCAGCCAGGTTTTATCGTATGAAGGAAGCCAGCGCAGAACAGGTACCAGAGCGACTACCCTGTGTTTGGCCGCTTCCAGCGATATTCCCTGGATATTCATCATGTCCCCTTCAATGATTTTCAGGTCCGGAATAGAACCTGAAGGACTTACAATGATTGGGGGAGAAGCGGTTATTAGTGTTGCGAATATGATCAAAACGCGATGAGTGTATTCATCAATATATATCAGATCACCTTATCCTCCTGTTTTTTTGTATGCAGGGCACCTTCATCCATACCCGGGCAGAACCGGTACTTCTATCCTGTTCGGCGGGAGCTTGTATAGCAAGGGTATCGCTGTGCGGGGCATCTCTGTCATCTGAAAAAGTATTCAGGGAAAACCCATTCTTGTGGAAAGATAATTTTTTTCGTAATTGCCATTTTTTTAAAAAATTGTTCCTGCCCCCATCCTTAATTCCACTCGCCGGCCTCTCTGTCCTGTCAGTTGCCTCACACAACATGGACAAATGTTTAATTCAAAAAAAATTAGGTCCGCTGATACACTAAGGTGCTTCCCAGGGGATCCCGCATGGACAGTGTTGTGTTGTTGTCGATTCCATACGAAGTAACGTTCGAAAGGATTTGGAAATACGATGTTTCAATGTCAATGGTATCAACACAATACATCATGTTCGATGTGATAGGGCCGATGGTGATTGTCTTACCGAATGGTCCGCTTGTCCCGGTCAGGGTATAGAATCCACCGTAATTGTTGCATCCGCCGTATCCGGCCAGGGTTCCCTGCGCAGTGAACGTGATGGTTATCGGCTGAGGAAAGATAGTGAGGAGTGCCTGTCCGCCCTGCAATCCCATTTCCGAGAGGGCCCAATTACCTGTCAGTGCAGAATCGGTAACCGGGATTGTCGCGGTCGGTTGAGGTGTCGCGATCCTCGTTGGAGCAGGTGTCACCGGCACCTGGGTTGTACATCCGGCAGCCAGCAGACAGGCTGCCGCACACATCATGAAAACAATAATCACGGCTTTCATACCAGCACCTGTTTGTATAATCACCATATAAAATGCATCACGGCAACCGGAGGTTGTCCGCACAATGTCTATGCAGGAAACGATATGCTCGTATTCACTATATTCCCTCTAAAAAAACAATTAACAGAAATCCTGTCCTCAAAAAAATTATAGATCCTGACAATATCCTTCAATTCCTTTCAACAACCTGATATTGACCCTATTCTATCAGCTGTTCCAGCTTTTCGAGGCGGGCTGGTGATCTCCATCTCTATCTTTTCCCGTTCGCTGATAAGTTGTTTTAGTTCCGCACGATACCTGGCAGCCTCATCTTCTCCCACCGGAGCTTGTTCTGGGGTCTCCTCCTCTTTTGCCGATGGAGCTAACAGTTTGCTTGATATAAGCCCAGCAAACGTCGCAAAGACCGCCACTCCCGTGGTCATCACCAAAATTCCTACCAGCCGGCCCTGGGTTGTTACCGGGAATCGGTCACCATAACCGACCGTTGTTATGGTCACATACGCCCACCATATCGCATCACCAGCAGTGAGGATATTTGCTGACAGTGACGCACGTTCTGCCTGCAGGACCATGAACCCCCCTGATTCGATGATGAGAATAACCATCAACACCAGGATATACAATGCTGATGCAGCCCGGTTATTTGAAAGGTAGGTTACGATATATCGTCCCCCGTACTTGTGGATGATCCGGTATGCCTTGTAGATCCGGAACAGCCGGAAGATTCGTAACGCCGGGATCACAGCCAGCAGGTCAGCCCAGCCATAATCCCGGAAGAAATAATGCGACCGGGAAGGCGCCGTGGCTAATCTGAAACTAAAGTCGAAGATGAAGAGGGGGGTGAGCACCAGATTGATGATGTAGACGACATTGAGTGCATCCTGGTCAACTCCAGGGATGTAGGCGAGGAGCATGTTGAAGACCGAAAGGATCGAGACCGCAGCGATGAATAATTCATAGCCGAAGTCCAGTTGCCTCTCTGCGCTTGATATGGTACATTGAAATTCACAACAAGAAAGATTCGGGGACGACTTATTAAAACTGTTCGAGTGGGGTATTGCGATCGTTTCTGCGAAAAATTGTTATTTCAGATATATCCTACGCGAAGAAGGAGAGAGCCCATCAGGTAGAGAGCTACGCTGAACATGATCAGGGTCAGCACTAATATCCCCTGCCGTATTTTCGTTGATTCCCACCGTGAATATACACCGCAGAAGAACAGGACTATAGCAAAGAGGACCGTATTTGAAATATAGAGGTCTCCGTTAGTATTCGCGTCCTTTCCGGCATTGAATGAAGCCGATGCCTGCTCCTCCAGGAGGGCACTCTCCTTATATTTCGCGACTTCATATTCCGGACGATTAAATGGCGTTCCTGGCGGGATCGGGTTTGTAGCATTTCTCTCAGCAATCCAGGCTTCAAATGCTGGCTTGAACTCCTCTCTGAAGCGTTCTTCTAAAAAATCTGCCTGCTGCTGATCATTCTTGCTGACTGCATCCAGCCAGCCAAGAAAGAGCTCGACGTCAATAATTACCTCTGAATTTGCCAATGTAGTAGCTCTAATCGATTCTGTCCGGTACTTTGCAGACTCGCCAAAATCGACTGCCTGGACTCCGTTCCACCGGGTAGCCTGGTAGACACAAAACGCGGTGGAGAGCGTGGCAACGAGGAGGATGATGGCAAAGATGACATCCAGCGTAGGAGTGCCTTTTTTTGGGAGTTTCAGTTTGCCCGAATCCATCATGTCAGGACCTCATGATTCCCGTTACCTGTTTTGAGGGTAAAAATTCCAGCCCCGGATGAAGACAATACACCATGAATGTCATCCCTCTTTCCTGCTGATCTTCCTCGTATAAGGCAGGGAATACCGATAGCTTACTACAAAGCCCATCACCAGCGCTATAGCCATTGCAGGGACGAGTTGTGGTTCGAACACAATGGCAATGATCATGGCAAGGGCAATCGGGCTCCTGAGCAGGGCAACACTGACTCCGGAGATAACACAGACAAGGCACACAGCGAGAGGAATGAACGGAAAGAGCTTGAATACCAGGATTCCCAGGGTTCCCCCGATGAAGAAACCAGGAAAGATGTACCCTCCGGCAAAACCGGTGGAGAAGGAGAACGTTATGAGAAGAATCTTTACAACGATCAGGACGAGTAACATCAGAAGGCTTACTTCAAGATAATTATTGATGAGCACCTGGAGCTGTTCACCTCCCATGAAGAGGGTGAGGGGAAGGAGGATCCCGGCAATCCCTAATCCGAGACCACCCAGCAGGCCGAGAAGGACAGGCCTGTTCTCCCAGGGCTCGAATATGCCCCGCATTTTCTTATAAAGGATAATGAAAAAAATCCCGGTTACCCCGCCAAGCAGACCGAGAAAGATGGCATAGACGAGATCGATGTTCTTGAATCCCCCATACGGCGGCACGGTGAACATACCACTCATGAAGGTGCCAGAGAGCAGGAAATAGACAGCAAATCCTGCTGTGGCTGCTACGATCGAGGGGAGGATTGCCTTCCACGTCATTTTGCCCTTTTCAAGGGTGACCTCGATGAGGATGAGGGCTCCGCCAAACGGTGATGTCAGGAATGCCCCGAAGAAACCACTGAACGCCGAGAGAGAGGCCAGGGTGACCAGAGGCGGCGGCATGCGGGCTTTCTCCGCAATGAGTGTTCCAGCTGCCCCGGTAGAGACGGTCAGAGGTGCCTCAGGGCCAAGGGGCGCACCGCAGACGAGTGAGACCAGTCCCCTGAAAAAGAGCTCGATCCCCCTTTTCAGGCTAAATCTCCCTTCCCGATCGAACTCAACCAGGTCCTCTGCCATGATGGCAATCTCGCCTTTGAAATAGTGGCGTATCAACCCGACACCGAGTCCCCCAAGGATGCAGATGACAAGGATCCAGGGATTGAAGACCGGAGAGAGGGAATCAACAGGAATATCGTTCCAAACAATCGCGGTGAAAAGGTCCTCTAAGAAAAAGAAGACGATCATCATCAGAGCACCAATGGCTCCGATTACAGAGACAAAGAGGAGCAGGAGATAGAACTTTTTCGTGTTTAACGAATCGGTAGCCTCATCAATCCTTGTGCTGCTCACATCCCCGGGCATTACTCTCTCCTTTTACAGAATGAAAAACCGTGGAGTATTAAATGCCACCGCTTTGTTTCGTGCATTACATACCCATCCGTCAGTTTCCCTGATAACAGATGCAGCGGGAAGATAAAACTGGGGAAAAGTTACGGTCATGCTATGGTTCACGAACCAGTGGCCAGGTATCGCTCTGGATGCAGATGATGACAAAAAGATCCATTACCACGGATAATGGTTTGTTGATCCTAGTTTTAAGCAATAATAATTCTTGATCCAGGGAGTGAGGTTTTAAACAGAATAATGCTTTTGTATGCGTTGTGCACGTCATATATAAAATTAACCCATATCCGGGCTCCATTCTGGTTGAAACCCAAAAATCTTTAAGATTTAAGAATGCATCAGGTACTGATGGCTAAAAAGAAGGAAAAAGCGGGCAAAGAAGAAGAACCCCTCAAATTGTTCTATATTTTTTACAACCAGGAACGCTGGGACAACTGGATCAATACGCTCAGGGAATCTGATTTTACCATCAAGCCCGGTTCAGAAGAGATGCCGGAAGGCTATACCACCCTCTATAATTTTTCAATGGATATCAACATCGAGGTCCTGAAGATCATAAAGCTCTTCCAGAACAGCAGGTTCTCAAAAGAAGAGTCCCTTCAGAGACTGAACCAGGTTGAGGCCATTATCATGGGGGATATCAAGGACGAGAAACTCGAAGAGTATATTGAGTCACTCCAGCTCTCCATGCTGGTCCTCTTTGCAGGCTGCAAGCGGTTCCTGGAAGGCCAGTACTCCACCGACATCAAGACCCTTGTCAAAGACGGGAAGAAAGCGGGTGATGAGAACCTCGAGACAGCGCTTGGCATTGCTGCCGAGATTGCAGCAAACGTGATCAACGGTGCAGCCTGTTGCGGCAAGTACATCAAGGACGATATCGAGCAGCCCGGCCTCTTTGACGAATGGCTCATCGAGGTCGAGAGCATGCACGAGGCCATGGCCTCGCTCAAGAATTTTGACGAGGAGGCTGGCGAGTCGTCGTGATCGCGGACAGGGCCCGGTTCCGGCACGCCCGTAAGATCGAACGTGCGGTGGGATACCGGATCCCTGATCTTGCGTTTCACGGGGCGACACTTGATGCCCTCTCCTCCCGCATCAATCCTGACCGTCTTGATAATGTGCTGAGGGAACAGGTTCTCTCTTTTTTCAATTCGTTTCTCAAATGCGACTGCAGGGATAATCCCCAGTGCGGTTGCCCGGAGAAGAAATTTGCCCGCGAGATCATCGAACTTCGTGAAAACGGGCTTGATCACCGCCAGATCGTAGCATACCTCCAGGAAGAATATGGGATTGATCTCTATCCCGCCGACGTGCTGAGTTTTCTTGAGGAGTCAGTCCACGTGCTCGAAGCAATCCGGGATATTGCAGCCCTCAAGAATAAATCCGAACTTGAGAAAGCTGCGGTTGAGCATATCGAAATGATCGAACGATAAGTCCCTGATCCGAATTCCTTATCCCCTCCTTTTTCATAAGACTATATTGAATCCCCATGGAGAGGACTCTGACCGTGCTCTGGAAGCATTCCGGCGACCAGGCAGAGCCCTGTCTCTTTTGCACTGATACCAGAAAATCCTTCACGGGATTACTGGAGGAACTCCTCCCGGCATTCAGGGAAGAAGGGATCGAGCTTGTTTTTGAGGATGAGACGGTTTCGCCCGGCAAAGGAATGAAGGTGAATGCCGTGGAGCTCAACGGGATTTCACTCTCCCTCCTTCTTTCCCGTGCTGCAGAAGGGGAGGAGTACTGCCATGCATCGAAATGCATGCCGATTCAAAACCTTGTCCGCCAGATCCCGGGGCCCGATGGGATTCTCTGCGGGGAGGCCCCAGAGATCCTGTTCCGCAAGGCAATTCTTATCGCACTGGAAGGAGACATCATTGAGAAGTCTCTGGACGACAGGTAAAACTTATCATCACTGCCGGCGAGAACAGCATAGAGGTATTCTTT
Organism: Methanoregulaceae archaeon; assembly: GCA_021371995.1. Lineage (GTDB taxonomy): Archaea > Halobacteriota > Methanomicrobia > Methanomicrobiales > Methanospirillaceae > UBA9949. The sequence goes on from JAJFVA010000043.1 coordinate 31,904, forward strand.
CTTGCCCATCGGTCTTACCATCGTTCTGATTATAGTAATTATCCAGATTTTCCTGGTTTTTGTCATCATCTTTGACCAGCGGAGAAACCCGACATCGACTGTCGGCTGGATCCTGGTCCTCCTTCTTCTGCCTGTACTAGGTTTTTTGCTGTATCTTTTCTTTGGCCAGGATTGGACGAAACGCCGCCTGTTCTCCCTGAAAGCGCAGGATGATCAGCGGCTTGCTGATGAAGCACTCTTCCAGATAAAGGAACTCGAGCGTATCGCTCACGAACACCGCGGTGATCTCTATGAACGGTTTCTCAGTATCGCAAGGATGCTTCTTGAAAGCAACCAGGCAATCATAACCAATGACAATGTTCTCACCATTTTTACTGACGGGGAGGCCAAGTTCGCATCCCTCTTTGACGCCATCCGGGCGGCAAAACACCACATCCACCTGGAGTATTACATCATCCGGGACGACCCGCTCTCCCGGGAACTCATCCAGCTCCTCACGATGAAGGCACGGGAAGGGGTGGAGGTCAGGCTGCTCGCTGATTCATTGGGCATGAAGGTGAAAAAGAAAGGACTGAAAGAGTTTGAGCAGGCCGGGGGGATGCATGCCGTCTTCTTCCCGCGAATATTTACCCTGAATTACCGGAACCACCGGAAGATTGCCGTGATCGATGGAACCACCGGGTTTATCGGGGGCTACAATATCGGCGAGGAATATCTCGGGAAAGGCCCTCTCGGATATTGGCGGGATGCGGCAATAAAAATCGAAGGGATGGGGGTAACCGGACTGCAGCTCCGGTTCCTCATGGACTGGAACTATGCTGCTTCTGGTCATCTAAACTATGATCCGATCTACTTCCCGGAAACGAAGGGAACGGGGAAGTGTCCCCTCCAGATCGTCTCGAGCGGTCCTGATGCCCGCTGGAGCCATATCAAAGAAGGGTACGTGAAACTGATCCTGACTGCAACGGAATCGGTATACATCCAGACCCCGTACTTCATCCCCGATGACAGCATCTCGGATGCCCTCCGGATTGCGGCGCATTCCGGCGTGGATGTCAGGATCATGGTCCCGGATAAACCCGATCACCCGTTTGTCTACTGGTCGACGCTCTCTTTCATCGGGGATCTCCTCGATTCCGGGGTGAAGGCCTACACGTATAACAACGGGTTCATCCACGCAAAAACAATCGTTGTAGACGGCATCGCAGCGTCGGTAGGAAGTGCCAACTTTGACATCAGGAGTTTCCGGTTGAACTTTGAGGCCAACGCATTCTTCTATGACCTGGAATACGGGGGCCAGATGAAGAAAGCATTCCTGGATGATCTCCCGAAGTGCACCGAGATAACACTTGAGAAGTATAAGAACAGGTCACGGTGGATCAAGGCAAAGGAATCGGTTTCCCGGCTCTTCTCACCGTTAGGGTAACCTTTTTTCATATTCTGCTCTATCGGGAGGCAGGAATTCCCTGGAAAAGACGAAAAACATTACCCATGGGGAATGCCTTGAATCGAAGAGGTATCGTAAGGGTCGTAGTTAGTGACAGTTCATGTCTGAAAGAATCTAAAAAATAGATGAGTGGTTTATGCCTTGCAGTACTCGTTCTTGATACTCCGGAGGGCAAACCCTGCGATGATAGAGAGTATGCCGTAGATAAGGAAGTACAGGCCGATGAGGTACCCGAACAGAATAACTGACCCTATGAGCGGATAGATCATCAACAGGATGGCAAAGATGATCGAGAGGACACCCATGATAAAGAGCAGCCAGCGATGCGGGTACGTCTTTTCGGACAGTGCAATGGTAACGTTCACGATACCGATGACAAACATGACAATAGCAATGATGATGGTAAGAAACGCAGCCAGGAACTGGGGGGCGACGAGAGCACTGGCTCCCACGATGAACCCGAGTATTGCAGCAAACAGTAAAAGGGTAGGACGACCTGATTCTCCGGTACTCATCAGTGCCATGACAAGAGCCATGAATGCGAGGATGATGATCAGTACCCCAAAGAGCATGACAAGCACTGCTGCAGTTATGCCGGGGTAGAAAAAGATTAGGATACCAAAGATGAGTGAGAGCAGCCCGATGAGGACGAAGGTCCCCCACTTCACATTGCACATTTTTTCTTCATATACGATAACGTCAGTCATAGGATGACCTCAGTACATCGTCATATTCTACCTATAAAAATGTTATCTGAAAAGAGTTCGATTAGGGGGGTAATTTCCTAAAAATTGAATGATACGCCATTCTGCATTACCCTTTGTGAAACAGTGTATCGATACCCTCATAAAAATCCCGGGCTTACTTGTTCCACTTTGTTACATTTTTTCTGGGATCCCAAAGAATAATCAGAAGATTTATTCCGGTACACTCCAAAAACGGGCACTCATGCGAACGATCGTTATCTATCACAGTGACACCGGCCATACAAAAGAAGTAGCCGGCTATATTTCCCGGCAGACCGGGGCGGACCTCGTCCAGGTACGCTCGCGGTTTCCCTATAATCCCGTCTCCCGGATGATTGTCGGGATCCGGCGTGCCCTTTCCGGAACACAGGACCCGGTCGACCCGGCATCGATCGATGTCTCCGGCTATGACTGTATCGTGATCGGGACCCCGGTCTGG
>JAJFVA010000009.1 GCA_021371995.1 Methanoregulaceae archaeon
TCCTTATACTGCTCCAGGACTTTCCGGATAATCCGGCTCGTGCTGGAACAGGAGTCCCCGGGATACTGGCCGATTCTCACCACATCAGAGGTGATACTTCTTGCAAGGAGTTCTCCTTTGATCTTTTCTTCGTCAAAATGCTGGTTGAACCCGATGGTGATGATCGCCGGTCCAATCTCGCGGATCGGCCGGAACATGTCATGCAGGTCGCCGAGCACCGCATGGTCGACCGGTTTTAACGCCGCGACCATCTTCAGGCGCTGGTCTTCGGGGAGGACCGGTTTTGGCTTATGCCGGACATTGGCATCCCTGGCCACGATCACGCAGAGTTCCTCACCAAGCCGGCGCGACTCCTCGAGATAGTAGAGGTGCCCCGGGTGAAGCAGGTCAAAGGTCCCCGTGGCAACGATCCGCTTCATTCCACCACCCCGATGTCAACCGGTGTGCCGCTGGCAGAAAAACAGCGCCAGTCGTCCTCTTCATACGGGAATCCCACGATGATATGGTATCTCCCCGTCCGCGGGAAGAACCCGAGATCGGCATCAGAAGGGAAGATGACCCCGTTCGGGTGGGAGTGGGCGCTCCCCGCCAGGTGGGTGTCAAGCGGCATCATGTCAAGAAAAAGGCTTGCAGAATATTCGTTGCTCGTGGTGCCCGGCACCAGGTTGATCTCTTCAATGATACCGTCCTGTTCGCGAAGGAGCCCGGCAAATTCGTTCGGGTGCTGCTCCCGCCCGAGCTGGAGCAGGAGGGAGAGCAGGTCCTTTCGTATTCCCCTGATACGCATATCCTGCCCTAGTTTTGGGATAGCGGAGAGATTAAACCAGGGGTCGGGATACCCTGCCTCAGAAGGGGCCGTCCTGTTCAAAACTTCTCCCGAACCTTATGGCGAGTTCGGCCTTGTAGAGTTCGGCTCCAAGGTAGGCAGCATGATCAAGGAGCGAGACCTCCCCGCGTTCCAGGATTTCGTGGAACACGTCTGCCCAGGAACTCCCCCGGTACGCCCTTCCGCTGATGACGGCCACGATCTCGTTTCCCTCGATCCCGATACGGAAGTTCCCGCAGGGATCGTAGGTGATCTCCTGCGGCATCTTCCCTGCAGGTATCTCTTCACGGTAGTGCAGCGGAGGCTCCCGCCTTCTCCGTTTTTCCTTGAGCACGAGAAGGTCGATCCCAAGATCCTTTGGATAGGGCCGTTCCTTTGCAAGCACCATCATCTCTGTCGCCCGGCGCATCTCACTGACAGCCCCCCTGGTCTTGTCCGAATGCTCACTGGTGAATATCACGGATGCCTTCACCTCCATTGCCATCCCGGCAAGGAGTGCGTTTGCCCCGATCGAATCGGCATCGAGGAGTTCTGCCACGTTTCCAGCTCCGAAGAAGAGAGGGTAGCCGGGATCAGAAAAATTCGAGAGAGAAGGGACAAGCCCTGACCCGACAGGAGCGATGAGCGGATCGGCTATGATACAGGAGATCCCGGCCGACTCCGCCCGCCTGATATTCTCAGCAAGGGATTGATCCCCGGGCACAACTACCGCCCCTGCCCCGCATTCTGCTACACGGCCACCAACAGGACCGATGTTCCGGTCCGACAGCGAGAGCACAAGGTCGGCCCGAAAAAGCCCTGCCGCGATCAGGGCCGGGTCCTGGGTATCGATGGAAAGAGGTCCCGGAAGGTCTTCCAGTTCACATAAGACCCGCTTCACATCGTCAGGGGTCGCATCAAATCCGAATCCCAGGTCCACGATGTCAGCGCCGGATGCAAAATATTCACAGACCTTCGCACGGATATCTGCCTCCTTGTGGGCGTCCATGATCTCGGCAAGAACCTTCATCCTCGAATTGCCACCGATTTTCACGCCCCTGATGAGGTACTCTCCTTCTGCCTCTTCCTCCCGTTCCGCAATAGTCCGCATTGCTTCCGTCCGTTTCTCGGATACCAGGAAATCATCTGCGGGAGTAGTCCGGGAGAGCTGAATGGTGCCGAGGAGGGGCAGGATCAGGGCAAGATCGGCAGCATGACGGGGGCCCCTGTAGACAGGAACCCCTGTCCGCCGCTCAACCTCTTCGAATGATGCAGTACACATGCCTGAGACGAGTGCCAGGTCATACCCCCTGCCTGAAAGAAGCCTCTCCAGATGTGCGGGGGTGAGAAAGGAGGCGATCTCCCCGGTCACCACAACGTCTGCATCCATCCCCCGGGCTGCCATTTTCACCATTTCAAAGGTTACAGAGCCGGTAGGGAGGAGGATGCGCATGATAATTCTTGTACTCTATCAGCACCAATGAATATTTCTGAACGTATCCAAAAAGGAGGCATTTGTCGGGACCTGCCCCAGCACAGATTACACTCGATGATAGATGTTTTTCCGGTGCCCGATTCCGATAACAAGAATGACGAGTGACTGCCTGTGGACATCGAGCAGGATCCGAAAATTACCAACCCGGAATGAGAAGAGTGGAGAGCCTTCCAGCTTGTGGATGAAGGTCAATGGCTCGGTGGCAATCCCTTCAAGCGCCAAAAGGATTCGCTCGCGATCATGGTGAGGGAGTGCCTTCAGATCACGCAAAGCCCTTTGAGAATAGGTCAGAGTATAGGGCATTTACGATAATCCCAACTCTTTCTTCACCTGTTCGTGAGAATAGATACGGCCTTCGCGGATATCACGGACACTCTCTTCAATGGCATTCAGCTCCTCTGCTGTCAGTGGCTCGGTATCATATGTCTGATCCAGCAACCGGCCGATCACATCGTTATATGATTCCCTTGGATGACTCTTCAGTGCATCCAGGCGCCGCCGGTTATCAGTGCTGATGCGGAGGCACGGGTTGTTTTGCATATCTATGTATACGCTTGTAGACTTATGAAGATATTGATGAATGAATGGAATCGGTACAACAATTCAATCTTGCTTAATACCAGTGAGATAAAAAGTCATATGGTACCATGCTTTCCTGCGACCTCCATGTCCACACCAGTTTTTCGCGTGACGGGGAGAGCAGCCCCGAGGAGATCATACGCAGGGCTGAGGCAGCCGGCCTTGATGCCATCGCCATCACTGATCATGATACCGTGGAAGGTGCTGTTGCCGCACTCAGCATCCCTTCCCGCATCGTGATCATTCCGGGTATCGAGATCTCGACCCGGCAGGGCCACCTGATCGCACTCGGGGTCACCGAGAAGATCCCCTCCGGGCTGGATGTGCTTGAAACCATCAGGATTGCAAAGGAGAGGGGGGCTGTCCTCATCCTCCCCCACCCGTATCACATCTGGCGGCACGGAGTCGGAAGGAAACTCCGTTCTGCACTGTATTCGGTTGACGCCATCGAGATCTTCAACAGCCGGTACATCGTCGGATCGGCAAACCTCAAGGCCGCACGGATGGCACGTCGTATCGGCAAGCCATGCGTCGGAGGATCCGATGCACACCACTCACGATACGTTGGATTTGGATGGACAATCGTGGATGCAGAGAGAGACTGCGCCTCAATCCTTGCCGCGATCAGGGCAGGAAAGACCAGGGCGGGGGGGAAGATGACCCCTCTTCCAAGCTATACCAGGCAGACGATAAGGAATACATGGAAGAAGTTCAGGCGCCGGATCTCCCACCGGTAAGACTGGCCTGCAGGGTCGCCTACCTTGGTGACCGGTTCTTTGGATCGCAGATGCAGGCAGAAGCGCGGACTGTTGAGGGAGAATTTATATCCGCATGTATCCGGCTCGGCCTCTTTTCAGACCACCGGAGTGCCGGATTCTCTGCTGCCGGAAGGACGGATCGCGGGGTCCATGCCAGGGGGCAGATCTTCGCCTTTTTTACGCCGTATCCCTCCCGGGCGCTCTCTGCCCTCAACTGGCAGCTGCCTTCAGATTGCTGGATCAGCGGATGTGCAAGGGCTGATGCCGGTTTCAACCCGCGGTACGATGCAAAAAGCCGGACCTACCGCTATTATTTCGGGACCACCGCCCTTGATGAGAAGGCCATGGATTCTGCTGCCCGGCTTTTTGTCGGCACCCACGATTTCTCCATCTTTTCGAGGACCAGTGAACGAAACCCTGAGCGGACGATCACCGCGGCGAGAGTCTGGGGTGAACCAGGCACCTGCATTTTTGAGGTGACCGGTGACAGTTTCCTCTGGAACATGGTCCGGCTCATGGCGGCCTGCCTCAGGCGTATCGGGGAAGGAGAGGAGGGGGAGGATGCAGTTATTCAAAGGCTTGAAGGTGAACGGCTCTCACCGCTCTCCCCGGCACCACCTGATGGTCTCATCCTCTGGGACGTGGACTGCGGGATATCGTTCCTTCCGCTTCCTCTGGAAGGGAGGCGGCTGGCGATTCTCCTGCGGCTCCGTGAACACCATGCTGTGCTTGAACGGGTGGTCCGCGACCTGAAAGAAGGGAACTGATACCGGTCTTCATGCGAACCGGTTTGGATAATGATGAGCGGGAAGAGTGTGAGCGGGTGTAATTCCGGAATGCTTCCTGGGAACAATGATGCAGACAGGGTTGACGGGCCTATCCATGGTACCGATCTGCCTAAGCCTCCATCTTCATAAATCCTCCGGGAAAAGATCTCTTCAGGATGGCACGGTTTGTCTGCACGCGGTGCGGAAAATGCTGTATGAGCCTTGGCCGGCATATCCGGATCGAGCGGAGCATTTCTGCGGCGCAGCACTACTGCCGCGTGACAGTCACTGGTGAACTGCTCCCGGTCGCGGTTCATCCGCAACACCGGGATCTCTTTTCATCGGGTGAGAGGGATCCCTCCTGGTGCCCGTTCCTCCGGAAGGAGGATGCGGGTCTCTTCACCTGCACAATCTACGAGACCCGGCCCCGTATCTGCCGGGAGTTCAGGTGCCGTACGATGATAATCTATGGTCCCGGAGGCAGGGAAGCGGGGTGTGTAAAGGGAAGAAGAAGCCTCGTGACTAATGATCCTGTCCTTGAATCCGCATGGCGGGAGATCCCTCCAGATTCAAACGATGCCGTCCTGAAAGAAATTCTCCGGAAGCACAGCTACTTGGCCGAACTGCTGGAGTAAGGCCTGGCCATTCCCCGGATTCGAGGGGATAATACCCTTATTACTGATGGAAGGCTAACCTTTCTTACGATTTTCCATGACCGAGATCCCCAAAGAGGAGTATATACTGAAGTGCACATCGGCCTGTGCCGGATGCCCCTCCTCCCTCATTCTCCGGTATGTCCTCAAGGCAGCAGGACCTGATACGGTGCTTGTCGTCCCTGCCTGCTGCACCAGTGTCATACAGGGCATCTACCCCAATACCGCACTGAATGTTCCCGTGTACAATGTTGCGTTTGCTGCCGCCGCGGCGTGTGCATCAGGAATGAGCGAAGCATTCCGGAAAGCCGGGAAAAAGACCAGCGTGATCGTGTATGCCGGTGACGGCGGGACGGTCGATATCGGCATCCAGGCCCTCTCGGGGGCATTCGAACGGGAGACCGATTTCCTTTATATCTGTTACGACAACGAGGCGTACGGCAATACCGGCATGCAGCGATCCGGTTCAACTCCTGTTGGTGCGAGGACCACCACCACGCCGGGCGGAAAAACCCATGCAAAAAAGGATATCGACGCCATTGTCGCTGCCCATAATCCTTCCTACCTCGCAACAGCCTGTGCTGCGTACCCGCAGGACCTCTTTAAAAAGGTCGGAAAAGCCCTCTCTCTCCGGGGGTCAAAGTTCATCCATGTCCTTGCCCCGTGTCCCCCCGGATGGCGCTTCTCCTCAGAGATGACCGTCGAGATGGGGAAACTCGCGGTTAAATCCGGCATCTGGATCCTGTACGAGAGAGAGAGTGGGAAGGTCACCATCAACGGTCCTTCAAAAGCGGCAATGATCAAGCCGGTCCCGCTCGAGGATTACCTGTCAGGCCAGGGCCGGTTTAAGGGGATTAGCCAGAAGGCCATCGATGCACTGAAGTCCCAGGCAGAGCAGCGGGCAAAGCACCTGCAGAAGGAGGCTGAAGGGATATGCTGACGATCGCCACCGGGAACAAAGCGGTCGCCGCCGCGGTGAAAGAGGTCAGGCCGGAAGTCATCGCCGCATACCCGATCACCCCCCAGACCGAGATTGTCGAGCAGATCGCCGAATACGTGACCTCCGGTGAGCTGGACAGCCGTTACATCCCGGTGGAGAGCGAGCATTCCGCGATGGCTGCCTGTATCGGGGCGAGCATCACGGGGGCAAGGACGTTTACCGCCACGAGCTCCCACGGCCTGGCCTATATGCACGAAATGGTCAACTGGGCGGCGGGAGCCCGGCTTCCGATTGTCATGGCGAACGTGAACCGGGCCCTTGGCCCCGGGTGGAATGTCTGGGCCGAGCATACCGATTCCTTCCAGGAGCGGGATACCGGCTGGCTCCAGGTCTACGTGAGCACGGTGCAGGAAGCATACGATACTGCCCTCATGGCGTTCCGGATTGCAGAACACAAGGACGTTCTCCTTCCCGTGATGGTCAACCTGGACGGATTTGTTTTATCGCACTCCATGCAGTCGCTCGAGACGGTAACTCCGGGAGACTTTGTTCCACCCCTCCACCTCCCCCACGCGATCGATGTCACGAACCCGGCCGGTTACGGTACATTGACCGGACCCGATGAGCACTTCAAATTCCGGTGGGAGATCGAGCAGGCGATGAGGAAATCGGTTCGGGTCATTGCAGATACCGAGAGAGACTTTGCCGAACGGTTCGGCCGGCAGTACGGGGTCGCAGAGGAGTACCGGTACGAGGATGCCGATGTGGTAGTGATCGCGATGGGAACCCTTGGCAAGGAGGCCGAGGTGGCAGTCGATCTCCTGCGAAATGAAGGGGTGAAGGCCGGATCCCTCCGGGTCCGGTGGCTCCGCCCGTTCCCGGAACTCGACCTCTCCGGCCGCGATATCGTGGTCATCGATCGCGATTATTCGTTCGGTTTTGGAGGAGTCCTTGCCCATTCCCTGATGGCCAAGTCCCGGATTGAGCCATACAGCGTGATCGCCGGCCTCGGAGGTCAGGAAGTCACCTTCGATGACATCGCAGGATTTGTGAGGGACAGAACGCCTGGCAGTGAAACATGGTTCGGGGTGAAGGGCAATGTATGAGATACGGATCCACTCCAGGGGGGGACAGGGCGGGGTCACTGCCGCCCGCCTCCTCGCGCTCGCTGCATTCCGGGACGGAAACTATGCAACAGCATGCCCGTTCTATGGAGCGGAACGGCGGGGTGCCCCCGTCGTCTCCTATGTCCGGATCGATGACCGGCCGATCCGGATCTACAGCCAGATACGGAACCCGGACCTGGTTGTTGTGCTGGATCCAAGCGTGATGGAGGTCGTGGACGTCCTCCATGGCCTGAAATCAGGCGGGCGGGTCCTGATCAACGGGGCAACTACTGATAAGATCCGTGGCTGCCCGGCCTATGCCGTCGATCTGACCGGGATCGCGCTCGCAGAGAAACTGGTTGTTGCCGGCAGCCCGATCCTGAACACCCCGGTGATCGGGGCCCTTGCAAAGATGGGAATAGTCTCAGTCGATTCGGCAAAGAAAGCGATCCGGGAGATGTTTTCCGATGAAAGAAATGTCAGGGCAGCAGAAGCGGCCTACCGGGAGCTGGTGATATGAGCACCTGCCCGGCAATGAGCAGACCGGTCAAGGGGGCTTCGGGAAAGACCGGGTCCTGGCGGGTCTTCAGACCTGTCGTGGACAAAGAGAAATGCAATGCATGCGGCATCTGCGCCATGTTCTGCCCGGATGCAGCAATCAGCGAGGAGCTCGAAGTCGATCTCGATTTCTGCAAGGGATGCGGGATCTGTGCACAGGAGTGCCCGAAAAAAGCAATCTCTATGGAACGGGAAGAGAAATAGCCCCTTCCGGTTTTAAGAGGAGATCCGGTTCTCCCTGACCGGATCTTCATTCGTTTTCTTCAATCGGGCATTTTGCGATATATTCAAGATCGAACTTGTAGAAGTGGGTGAACCCGCAGTTCCTGCACCGTGCCGTAAAGTGGCTGCACCCGATGGTAAGGTCATGGGGACCGGTCGTGCGACAGTTACGGCAGGATGCCTCAGTAACGAGGTTCCAGAGATCATAACAGCCGATCTTTGTGAAACTGCCTTCCTTTGTGACCTCCTCTCTCCTCGGGATAAAGATCCGGGTGGCACCACAGGTATCGCAGATGACCTGTGCCTGGTAGGGGACGGCCTTGATGATCTGGTCCGCCTCCTTGTTGCAATGGTAGCAGGTCGTCCGGAACCTGGTGAAGATAAACCGGTCCGTCATGCATGATCATTCCCGCGGAGGCTATAAGAAAGTAGTCATGCACAGGAAAACCCTGCTGGTGAAAAGCGGCACTGATGCCGGGGCTATGTTATTGTACTAAGCATCCAGGGATATTTTTAAAAAAAGGTTGTTTTGAGGGGAGAGGGGGGGTAAGAGGCGGGGATTAGTAGTCGCCCATACCGGGCATGCCGCCCATGCCACCCATGCCGCCCATACCTTCCATGCCGCCGGGGGGTCCCTGGGGTGCTGCGCTCTTGGATGCGGCAATGACATCATCAATACGGAGGATCATCACGGCTGCCTCTGCAGCACTCGAGATAGCCTGCGTCTTGACACGGAGGGGCTCGACAACCCCGGACTTGAGCATGTCCTCGGCCTTGCCATCAAACACGTTCAGACCAACGGTTTTCTTGCCCTTCTCGTGGGCTGCACGGAGCTCTACCAGCATGTCGATGGGATCAAGCCCTGCATTCTCGGCAAGGGTCCTTGGGATGATCTCAAGGGCGCTTGCAAATGCCTCGATGGCGAGCTGTGCACGCCCTCCGACACTTGCTGCGTATTCGCGGAGGCGGAGCGAGAGTTCGATCTCAGGGGATCCGCCGCCTGCAACAAGTTTCTTGTCCTCAAAGACGACACCGACAACGCGGAGTGCATCCTCAACGGCACGCTCGATCTCGTCCACCACGTGCTCGGTCCCGCCACGGACGATGAGGGAGACGGCCTTGGGGTTCTTGCACTCGACAACAAAGATCATCTCCTCGCCGGAGACTTTCTTTTCCTCGACAAGCCCCGCAAAACCAAGCTCTTCCTTTGAAATGGCATCGATGCTTGAGACAAGGTTCCCGCCGGTTGCCCGGGCGAGTTTCTCCATGTCGCTCTTCTTGACACGCCGTGTTGCAAAGATACCGGCCTTGGCCAGGTAGTGCTGGGCGATATCGTCGATTCCTTTCTGGCAGAAGAGGACGTTGGCTCCGGATGCCACGACCTTGTCGACAATGTTCTTGATCATCCGCTCCTCTTCATCGAGGAACGCCTGGAGTTGGTCCGGGCTTGTGATGTTGATCTCTGCATCGACTTCGGTCTTCTTGAACTCGACGGCTGCATTCAGGAGGAGGATCTTTGCGTTCTTCACCCTCTTTGGCATCGCGGGGTGGACACGCTCCTTGTCGATAAGGACTCCTTCGACAATCTCAGAGTTGTCCACGGATCCGCCGACTTTCTTCTCCACCTTGATGTTATCCTTGTCAACCGTCCCATCATCGTCAGCAACCATCATGACGGCCTTAACCACGAGGTCACAGAGCTTCTCCTTTGAAGCCTCCGCACCCTTGCCGGTCATGGCGGTCTCTGCGATCTTCTTCAGCATCGCTGCATCGGTCGGTTTGATGGTGATCGCGATGTTCTTCAGGATCTCCTGTGCCTTCTCAGCGGCCTGACGGTATCCCTGGGCGATCACGGTCGGGTGCACGTCCTGCTCAAGCAGGTCTTCCGCCCGCTTCAGCAGTTCTCCGGCAATGACGACTGCAGTGGTGGTCCCGTCCCCGACTTCATCGTCCTGGGTCTTTGCGATCTCCACCATCATTTTTGCTGCCGGGTGCTCGATGTCCATCTCTTTGAGGATTGTCACACCGTCGTTGGTAATTACGACATCGCCGATAGTGTCAACGAGCATCTTGTCCATGCCCTTCGGCCCAAGCGTCGTTCTTACCGCACTTGCAACGGCCTTTGCGGCGGTGATATTCATACCCTGTGCATCACGTCCACGGGTGCGTGAACTGCCTTCTTTCAGAATAAGGATTGGTTGTCCTCCAAGCTGCTGTGCCATAGATATTCACCACTTGTAGCGATAAAATTGGTTTGTGGTTCTATATAAATATTATGACTTATCGATCATATCGATCAGCTCTTCACCGTCTGCAACTGAATGGAGCCGCTCCTCTCCAATCACCAGGGTACTGCCGATCTTTTTCTGCTTATAATAGTCAGTGAGCACGCACATCGCATGGGTCCCGGTGACCTGCGAGATATTCCCGATGAGTGCAGCGCGCCTGACAACCTTATCGGTCGTGCCATACCCGGCGAGGATGGTATGATCTGAAAATTCGATCATGGCCTGGAAGGGAGCCCGGTGCATGGTGTGGAGCTTCATGCCGATCCGTTCAAGGAAGCTCATCGGGACGTCTTCTTTTTCCTTCTCCGGTTCGTTCATGAAGTGGGACTCGTAGGTGATGAGGTCGATCGACCTGACAAGTGCTGCATCAAAGATCTCCTCAATCCGGAGCGCGATGTCGAGCGTGGTACCCATACCGCTCTCATACTTGCTGATAGCCCTGCGGGAGACACCGAGAAGGGTGCCAAGGTCTCCAAGTGAGAGGTTCCGCTTCTCCCGCTGCTCGCGGAGTACCTCCCCGTTGATGTTCACGTAGAGCCCGCCCGGGGAGGCGTACACAAGAGGAGGATTGTTCTCGACAAAGGCATCATAGAGGGTTGAGACACTGACCGCATAGATACCGTACCTGACATACACGGCTCCCCGCTCGAGCTCCGCATCACGGGCTCTCTCGCCGATAATCATGGGTGATCCCCGGAGAGAGCGTGCAATATGATCGAGATCCCGGGCCGTCTCCTCGCTCACGCTGTCGATATGGGAGACCACCTTGATGACAAGAAGGGTTTCCCGCCTCCCTGCAATCAGGTCGAAGCTCCGCGGCCTCATGGAGAAACGTTCCGTGACCCGGAACCCGGCCATGAGCAGTACCGATACAACCATCTGGAGGAGGCGATCCTGGGACATTTCCGTTACGAATGGATATAGCAGGGCAGGCTATTAATAGTAGTGCATACATGCGAATCGGAATCGACGACACGGATTCGCCGGCCGGGATGTGTACCACCTACCTCGGGGCAGTTCTTGCCGGCCGGCTTTCTGATTCCGGGATGACCGTGAGGGATGCAATTCTGGTCCGGCTGAATCCCAATGTGATCCACAAGACCCGCGGGAATGCAGCGATCTGCCTTGATGTCCTGGGTGATCCGGACACCGCGTTTGGCATGGCATGCGACATCGTTGAGGAGCTGGCCGATTTCTCCTGCGAGGACACAAACCCCGGGGTTGTCGTTTCCGAAGCAGATCTTCCCGTAGAATTCTACGAAAAAGCGGTCGGGGATTTCTGCGAGACTGACGAGGCAATCGCGCTTCTTGCGAAGGCGGGAGCCCGCTTTCGGGGATACAGAAACGGGCGGGGACTGATCGGGGCTGCTGCCGCGGTCGCCAGCCGGTTTGAAGATACAACCTCCGAGATTCTTGTGTACCGCAAACCGGAACGGTGGGGATCCCCACGGACGGTCGATCGTGAAAGCCTCTTTCTGGCAGAACGGGAGACGTATCCCCACACGTGGGATACGGTAGATACAGAAAACGATGTCGTTGTCTGTGTCCCCCACACCCCGGACCCGGTCCTCTTTGGTATCCGGGGGGTATCAGAGGAGTGGGTGCTCCGGGCGCGAAGCATGGTTTGTTCGGAAGAGCCGGAGCGGGAAAGAGTATTTACGACAAATCAGGGGACCGATGCCCACCTGGGAAAAGGATCCATCGGGGCCCTTGAACCCGGAAGATCCTACCTGATCAGGGGGACAGTCTCCTCGGTCCCGGTCACCCGGACAGGCGGGCATGTCTCGTTCATGCTGTCAGAAGGCGCTCGTTCTGTCCGGTGCATGGCATACGAACCGACAAAAGGATTCAGGGATATCATACGTATGCTCCGTCCCGGGGACGAGCTGGTGGTTGCCGGGAGTTACAAGGAAGGGAGCATAAATCTCGAAAAAATCAGGGTGATATCGGTCATATCCCTGTCCGAACGAAAGGCACCGTTCTGCGTTTCGTGCCAGAAGCGAATGACAAGTGCAGGGACGGCCAAGGGGTATAAATGCCGGATCTGCGGTGCACGTGAACAGGAACCGGATCTCGTGCGCCTCCCCCGGAATCTGAAACCCGGCTGGTACGAGGTTCCGCCTTCTGCCCGGCGTCATCTGGCAAAGCCGCTCTGCAGGGGACAGCCGGATCTGGAAAAATACGGGATAGCGTGATCAGCAGGACGGTTCCTCTCCGGGCGTATCCTTCTCTACGATCATGATCTCTTCAGGGGAGAGGCGATAGAGCTCATAGACTATCCCGTCAATCCGGCGGTCCAGTTCCATGATCTGCTGCCGGTATAGTGTCTTTTTTCGGATATCGTTCGTTTCGGCAGATCTCTTCCGGATCAGGAGGACCCGCCCCACCAGGGCTTCAAGCGAATCGTGCCTGGCTGATTCGGCACGGTCATCGAAGTCAGGGACAAAGACCGGGATATGTTCGAAGAGAGGGCCGTATAATCTCCTGTAATCCCCCCGGAATGGCGGAACCGTATTCCTGATGACGAACCAGATGAGCCGTGAGTTCAGGATCGAAAGCAGGTAGGGGGATGATGACCCGATGATCCGGCAGGTATCAGGGCAATAGTGGCCGGACACATCCAGGGTAAATCTTCTTTCTCTCGCAATTCCCGGGAATAAAATTTTAGGCTTTTCAAACAGGTCGGCAGAATTATAGGTATTTGGATGTTCGTACCAGTGAGACGCATCTGACTTTTTTTGTATACCTTCCTCTCCTTTAACATCCCTTTTCCCCTGAACAGGTTCCTTTTTATGGCGCATGAGATACCGGAATACTGCGGGATACTTTTTCATGTCAGTTCCCAGCGGAACCATGATGAGGTGACTGCCACCAGTATCAGGAGGCAGGTATCGTTGCAGGCCTTTGCAGGAAAGAAAAGGCCTGATGATCGCGGCTGATTCCGGATCTTCCTCAATGAGCCGCTTTTTTGTCTCCTCATCGATTATAAGAGCAGAACAATTCCCGATCCTTATTCCCGGACACAGTGCGCCCATAACATACTCCCCAAGCGGGGTTCCGGCCTTCTGCACCTTGCTGACAAGATCCTGCACCCTTGTATCCGAAAGGATCCATCTCCCCTCCCCAAGCCGGCTCATGGGGAGTGTATACCGGTGCGTTTCCAGATAGCCTTCAGCGGTCCCTGGTTCCGGAATCTCTCCCTGCACCACGGAAAGAGAGGGTCCCGGCGCCTCTTTTACCGCCCTGATACTGCAGGATTGCAGGAGACCATCCCACCCTCCTCCCCTATTGCCGGTGTCGATGATCTCCCGTATTCCGAATCCTCGAAGGAAACTCCGGAGCTTCGTTCCATTGTCCGCCCGCAGCCACGCATCCGGGAGTATGGCGGAGAACTGCCCTCCCGGCCTGAGAAGCATGATTCCTTTCTCCACAAAGCAGTGATACAGGTCTGCCGTGCCCGGGAAGATCCTGTACCGCTTCTCAAGGTATTCCTTCTCCCCTTTGAGCGATTCCCTGCGAAAATGGGGGGGATGACCGGTGACCATGTCAAATCCTCCCGATTTCATGATACCCGGGAATGCTGCTTCCCAGTCAAACACATGGAGCCGTTCCCATGAACGGGGATCGATCAGTGATGCATCAGGGTCATTAAAAATATCGGGGCCGACAAGCGAATTCCCGCACCGGATATTCCCGGAGAGATCCGGGAGCGGGAGTCCGCCATGATCCATATCTTCCATTAGTTTTACGAGGAGGAGGAACCTTGTTGTCCCAACCGCTCTCCTGTCGATATCCACCCCGAAGATCGTGGCAAGCAGGATCCTCTTTCTTTCTCCTGCCGTGAGTCTCCAGGTGATCTCTTCCCGTGATGAATTCCCCCCGCGTTCCGTGCAACGGATGATGGGAAGAGGGGGGGCCGTATCCCCCTCTTTTCCAGGTCCCGGCAAAAAACCCAGGGTGTTGTCCAGAGTAAAGTTCGCGCGCCCTATGACGGGTACGAGGTTTTCAGTATACCATCTGAGATGCCAGTCGAGGAGGAATTCGTACGCCATGACCAGGAACAGGCCGGATCCGCAGGCAGGATCAAGCACACGGAGGCCTGCGATATCCCGCGGTGTCTTTCCCTTCACGAGCTCAAAAAGGGTCTCTCTCACGATATATGCTGCAATCTCACGCGGAGTGCCGGAAGGGCCCCCGGCCGCCCTTATTTCGGGACGCTCCTCGACAAAGGCCTGGTGCCCGGTGGTGAGCCGGATCACCTTCCCGAGGAACGGAGAAAAGACCTCCGCGAGTATCTGAGCGGGGATCACGGAAAACTCGTACGGGCTTTCCGGGGGGGAGATCCGGGTGATGATCTTTTTTATCGATTCATCATCGACAGAAAGGGTGAGCGTCAGATCGTCAGAGGGTTCGTCTGTGCCCGTTCCTTCCGAAAAACGGAAGAGCCCTCCACCGTATTCATCCTCAGCGTACCTGAAAAGCCCGCAGAGCCTGCCATAGGCCGACCCCCCTTCGATGACTCTCCGGAGGATTCCGTACTGCCCGATCCCCCTGTCTTCCGCGATACGGAGAAAGAGGATGCGGCTGAGAAGCTGCTGCACCGCCTCGTTGATTGCCCCCGCAGAAAGCCCGTGGTTGCGGAGCGCAATCCTTTTTGCGAGCAGGAGCCGCCACTCTTCGATGTCACCCAAAAGCAGTTGTCTGATGCCGGCTGCCCCTTTTTCAACCCCCCTCTCTTTGAGGAAAAGACCTGGTGATCCCCCAAGAACACACTCCCGGGAGATCACTGCCGCGATCCGGTCCCACTTTTCTGCGTACTGGTCAACCGCAACCCTGGCAATCCGCGCTATGGCCGCATCGTCCCCGCACTGCACCGGGATCGTGGCATCATAGATCGCTGATTCCCCAAAATTCGTGAGGATGGCAAGTTTCAGCCCGGCATTCCATGCATACCTGCGGAGATCGAGCAGCCCGCCGGCAGTCCCGGGATCTGCAGCCGAAGGATTCCCGATCATGATTGCTATCACCCCGCCGGATTGGGTGCAGAGAACATAATCGACAGACTTTATCCGGCCGTTACTGCGGAAAGGGATATCCCGGCTGACCCCGGTGCGTTGCTTCCTGCACTCCCCTGGTTGTTCCGGCCCCCAGCCAATGTTTTCCAGGAACAGATCGATGAATTCCCTGCAGCTGTCCCGGCTGACCGTATCCCTCTCTGCAGCGTGCGGGAGGATAGCCCGGTACCGCTCGATAAGTCCGGTGATTGATGGAGGTGCTGGCATTGCAGGTATGATAGGGTCTGACCTGCGTAACCGAAAATATTCCTTTCCCGCACCTTCACCAGCAGGCATCCTGCCGGAAAGAACCCTGAGGACGCACTTATAACGTTTCAGCGAACTTAATTCTCTAGCATGGAATGCGGGGATCCCGTAGAGCAGGTGTCATTACGGCCCGGTATGAGCGTGGACGAGCTGATGCGCCAGCTCGCACGGGCCGGAGCGTATAACGGGGGTGCGCTTGCCCGGGCTGCCGATATCTACGAACGGATGCTTACCGACAGGAATGCCGTGAAATTTTTCGGGCTCGCGGGAGCAATGGTCCCAGCGGGGATGGGAGGGATCGTGAGCGATCTTCTATCACGCGGACATATCGATGTCCTTGTCAGCACCGGGGCCAATCTCACCCATGATATCATTGAAGCGCTGGGGTGCCGGCATTACCACGGCTCCGCATGCTGCTCTGATGTCGAGCTCAGGCAGGATGAGATCAACCGCATTTACGATGTGTACCTCCCGAACGATGCGTTTATTACGTTCGAGGGTTTTATCCAGGACGCTCTGGCTTCGCTCGATCCCGGGCGGAGCTATCCCATCACCGGGCTGATGGCGATGCTCGGGCAGCGGCTCGACCACGGGATCCTGTCAACGGCAGCGGGCAAAGGTGTGCCGGTATACTGTCCTGCTGTGGCCGATTCGATGATCGGGCTCCAGTGCTGGCTTTTCTCCCAGTCAGGAAAAATCTCGGTGGACGCATTTTCTGATATGAAAGACCTGATCGATCTCTGTTTTACCGCCAAAAAGGCCGGAGCGCTGCTTATCGGGGGCGGTGTGCCGAAGAACTTTATCCTCCAGAGCATGCTGATGACCCCGCAGGGATTCAGCTATGCCGTCCAGCTGACGGGGGACCGGCCGGACCTCGGCGGGCTTTCCGGAGCAACCCTCGATGAAGCACGGTCGTGGGGTAAAATTACCGGGGATGCAGCGGCGGTGACCGTCTATGGCGACGCAACGATCACCCTCCCGATGCTTGTCGCGGCAGTGCTGGAGCGGATCGCGCGATGACCCGGCTGATCCTTGCCCTTGATGTCACCGGAAGAGACGATGCACTCCGCATTGCAGGGCAGTGCGCCCCGCACATCGATGCGATCAAGATCGGGTATCCCCTGGTCCTTTCATCGGGTCTCTCCATTGCCCGGGATCTCCGTTCAACTGGTCTTCCCCTGATCGCCGACTTCAAGGTTGCTGATATCCCGAACACCAACCACCTGATTGCCGGGCAGGTCTTCTCGTGCGGGTTCTCAGCGATCATCTGCCATGGTTTTACCGGGAGTGACTCGGCAGAGGCATGCATCAGCTCTGCCCATGACCATGGGGGGGAATGTTATATTGTTGCCGAGATGAGCCACCCGGGGGCAGAAGAGTTCTTCCATGGCGGTGTTGCCGAGCGCATTGCACACCTTGCGGTCAGGCTTGGTGCGGATGGCATCATCGCACCAGCCACCCGGCCGGACCGCGTCCGCCTGCTCCGGGAAATTGTCGGAGGGAAGAAGATCTATTCCCCTGGCGTTGGGGCCCAGGGCGGCGATGCAGCACTTCTTGCAGGCCTCGTGGATGGCATCATTGTCGGCCGCCAGATCTACCGCTCCCCTGACCCGGCTTCTGCTGCTGCACAGTTTGCCCCTCTCCGCCTGTGATGAGATGACGATGCTGATCTGCTGATGAACCCTATGAGTCACCTGAGGCGGAAGGGGCCGTTCTAAACTTTAAAATACTGAATCGACCATTTTACTGTATGCAATGGAGCGAGGAACAGCAGAAACTGGCTGAAAAGTACAGGAAGCTTGAAGATATCCCCGTTGCCGAGCGGCGTTACAAGTGCCACACCTGTCATCTCATCGTCGATGAGAAGCCCTGCCCGCAATGCGGCGATGAGCACCTCGTGATCATGTGCCCCCTTGACCACTGCCACTGCTCCCATGAGATTATTTCGGGTGTAGAATATTGTCCCCTCTGCGGTGAACCGGTCTGCCCGGATTGCGGCTCTCATGATGTCGTCCAGATAAGCCGGGTGACCGGGTATCTCCAGGAAGTTTCCGGATGGAACGCCGGGAAACAGCAGGAATTGAAGGACCGGAAGCGCTACACGGTAGCATGAGGTATTATCTCCGGGAGAGCACCCTTTTTGTCCGGGGCAGGTTCCGCTCGGTGAGCACGGGAGCCGGGGGCGGGATCGGCACGGTCAGCACGCTTCTCTGCCATACGGTGCCACCGGAATGGGATGAACAGGATCCTCTCCGCGAGCTCGCCACTGTTGCTGCACGGCAAGGGCTCCCGGGCGATTTCTTCGGGCTGCTCACCGCTGTGAAGATGCAGCACCTGTGTATCCTGCAGTATGATTTTATGACCGTTTTCATTTCCGCCGGGATTCGCCCGGAATCCTTCGGGAACATCACTATCATCGTCAACAGCAGCCAGGGGATGTCCGATGCAGCTCTCGCAGGCGCTGTCATCACGGCAACCGAGGCAAAGTCAGAAGCGCTCAGGGGACTCGGGCATCCCTTCTATGGAACTCCCACCGATGCGGTCATTGTTGCCTCGGAAGGACCTGTGGTGCACCCGTATGCAGGAATCCTTACGGAAGCGGGAAGAAGGATCCATGCAGCAGTCCTGTTCGGGGTGCCGGAAGCCCTGCAGCGGCACGAAGGCATCGTGGTCCGCGATGCCCCCTCCTACTTTATTTTCTCGAGATATGGCGGGGACCACTGGGTCGAATGGCTCCCAGAAGCCTGCCCGTATTACCCCTGCCATTTTGAGGGGCAGCGTTGTGAATTCTGCTACTGCCCCTTCTACCCGTGCGGGGATGAATCGCTCGGACAGTGGGTGCAGAGCTCTTTGAAAAACGGACCGGTCTGGAACTGTGCCGGGTGCACCCTGCTCCACCAGCCCGGAATCGCGGATTACCTGTTAAAAAATCCCGAAGCATCGCTTCATGAACTCAAAACAAAGGAGAGAGAACGCAGGAAAAAGGCGTGAGATCTCACGCCGTCAATCCCTCTGTGCCCTCTTCAGGCTTCCTTGATGCCCAGTGCGGCCATGAGCTCTTCGAGCGGGATCCCGTGGACCATGGCTGCCTCGCGGATAGTCTCCCCGCGGGCGATTGCACATCCCACACAGCCCATCCCGAACTTGAAGAGCACCTCGGCCGATTCAGGCTTTGCTTTCAGAAGGTCGTAAATCGTGCTGTCAGCCGTAATTTCCATACCTTTATTGTTTGCGGGTGCAGGTACTTAAATCTGCAGCTGCCGGTTCATTTTCGCAACCCGCCCAGATCCTTTATCTATGAATGATTGTTCTAGCTAGTTCTGGAGATGTATGAACATGGATTATTCCAGTATGACTGAAAGAATCTCCCTGAAAGTAAGTGCAAAAGGCCACGAGGCCGATACGGCAAAAATCGAAGGGAAACTCCGCCGCCTCATCGAGGAGTTCGGCGTACCGCCGCAGGAAGCCGAACGAACTGTTTTAAACGAGCTTGCCCGCGATCTCTCCATCCCGGACCTCGGTTCCGGGCCTGGCACTGCTGCCGGTGAGGAGAAACAGCTCCGCCAGCTCTCGTCCGGTGACTGGGCAACTATCGAGGCAAAAGTCGTCTCGCTCTCCAGTTCCTTCTCAAGTGCGATCTCACAGACCGGCATCCTTGCCGATTCCACGGGTGCGATGCGGTTTGTGGTCTGGGCCAAAGCAAATGCCCCGCGGCTGTCGGTCGGCTCATGGTACCGCTTCGAGTCGGTAGTGGTGGATGAGTACAAAGGATCCCCCAACCTGAAGGTCCATTCAGGGACCACAATCAAAGAGATTGCCAGTGAAACGCCACTGATTCCAGAGAGTATCCCGATAAGGGATCTGACGCCAGGTATTGGCAGCGTCAGGGCGAAATTCATCCAGGAGTGGGAAGTCAGCCATGACCGGATGCTCCAGTCCGGACTTCTCGGCGATGAATCAGGAACCGCAAAATTCGTGATATGGAAAGAGGAGGGAAAAGAACGACTGGTCCCGGGCACGGTATACAGCATTTACTATGCGCTGGTAGACGAATATCAGGGACGAATCTCCCTCAACCTCACCACCGCAACGGTACTTCCCGAAGAGGGGGATATCCCGGTGAGCGGAGGAGAGGGAGTATTTGCCGGGGCACTGGTGCATGTTGCACCCGGGTCCGGACTTATCAAGCGGTGTCCGGTTGAAGGATGCAACCGTGTCCTCTCGCGACAGAACTACTGCCCTGTGCACGAGATCCAGCCGGGATTTCTCTATGATCTCCGTATAAAGGGGTGGCTTGATAATGGCAGGGAAACCCGGGAAATTCTTGTTCAGCGCGAGGTAACAGAGCAGCTTACGGGCATTTCCCTCCATGAGGCAAAAGAACTTGCCGAGAACAACCCTCTCGGGATGGATGAGGTGTTCCTGCGGGTACGTGAGCGGATCCTCGGGCGGTACCTTACCTGCAGGGGGAGGGAGATGGACCAGAGGATCCTTGTATCCGAATGCGGATTCCTGCATTTTGATCCGGCTGAGATCCCGGGACTCCTGAACAGGGCCGGGGGGTCATCCTGATGGCGACACCGGAAAGGCCTTCCTTTGCACGAAGGGAGGGGACGTTTGAGCGTGAACCTGCCCGGAGGGTCTTTGCCGCGGAACTCCGTGAGACGAGGATCCACTTCCGGGAAGGAGACGATGAAAAGAGCCCCACGTACGTACTCCTTCCCACCGGAGAACGGTGCAACAGGGTGTTTCTGGTCGGCACCCTCACCGAGAAGAAGAAGCAGGGGGAGCAGAACATGTTCTACCGGGCGAGGGTAGTGGACCCGACCGGGACGTTCTTCGTTATGGCAGGGAGTTACCAGCCTGAAGCGATGCAGCAGATCGCGCGGATCGATCCCCCCGCCTTTGTGGCAGTTGTCGGAAAACCGAACGTGTACGAGACCCCGGATGGAGCGACCCTGATCTCGATCCGCTGTGAATCAGTCACCGCGGTTGACAAGGAGACAAGAGATCGCTGGGTGCTTGACTGTGGTCTCGCCACCCTTGACCGGATTGACAGTATGGCATCAACTCAGTACGGGGAGAGGGCGCAGAAGGAGTATCGTACCGACCCTGCCGTGTTCCGTAAGATGGTGTTTGAAGCACTCTCCCAGCTCAGGCTGTGACCCACAATACCTTTATTTTCCCGGGCAGAGATCTTCGTCCGATCATCTATGGATGAGAAGAAAAGGGCCGAACTGATCAAAAACCTGGATCTGAAAGTGCTGAAAGAGGAGGCAAAGGCACGGGGGATAAAGCCCGGGCGTTGCCCGACAAAGACTTCGATCGCCAAGCTGCTCCCCGATGAGGCGCTCCTCGCACTTGCAAAAAAATGAGTGCCTGATTATCCGACTGCAATTACCTGTACCGGGCAGAGATCTGCTGCCTCGATGACACAGTCTTCGAGATCGGGGGGGGCTTCCCCCTGTTCCGGTTTTCCCTCCGTCCGGTATGCTTCGACAACCTGTGAGAGGGTATCCTCTTTTCCCAGTTCAAAGAATGCAGGGCAGGTGTCCACGCAGGTCCCGCAGCTGACGCACTCTGCACGATTGATGATCACCTTCACCATACCGCAGCCCCTGTTTCGTACTGGTCGTCACCGGCAATTATATGCTGCGGCAATATCCCGCGGGTTTTGGTGCTGGTGTAACACTGGATGAATGCCTGGAATCCCTGCGATAGTGCCACACGCGGAGATAATTCCCAAGATACTTATGGTATGGCAGACCTGGATTTCCCGTTTTCCATAAACGGTGCAAATGAAAAAGGAAAAGGGTATAGTGGCGTTTCAACCACCATTTTTTCACACATCTGAAGAGTTACATGTCTTAATAGGCGCTCCTTGGGGTTCTCGCCTTTTGGCTTACCCCCGCCGCTGTGGCGTCCCCCAGATGCGATAAGGCGGTATCAGGCACAAAAATTTCGTCATAGTGGATGCTGGATGGATTATCGCTTTTCCAGCAAAAATTTTCATTTACGGAATATTTTCCGACGTGATTTATTAGAGAGGCTGGTGGCAAAATAGTACTATACCTAAGGAAAAAACAATCAGGGAGATGAGTACCTGTCCCAGGCTTCGAGAACATCGTCTCCTTCGACAAAAACAAGCCTGTGGTTCCGTGCATACTCCTGTGCGTCCTTTTTTGAGAGGGCAAGGCCTGATCGGTCATCAAGCATCTCGCAGACGGTAACTGCAGGGGTGATCCCGGCCATGATCGCCATCGCAACCGAGAGTTCGGTCTGGCCCCTCCTCCGGGAAAGAAGTCCATCGGCTGCTCTGAGTATTGCCACGTGGCCGGGAGACCGGAACCGGCCGTAAAAGTCGCACCCTCCCCCGTTCAGGCTCCGTTTTACCTGGTCTGCAATCGCAGTGATGGTGAGTGCCCTATCATTATCTGTAATCCCGGTGAAGGTATCGCGATGGTTCACCCATAGTGAGAACGATGAATGGTTCTTCCGGTCGTACGGTATATCCCCGATCGTTTCTGCGATGCCGCTGCAGGACTGGAGGACATCGCTTGCAAAAGGCAGCCTAAGACGTGCCGCTGCATCAGGGTGAATGGCCGTGCAGATCAGCCCGCCACCATCCTTCCGCATCAGGGCAATATCTGCCGGGCGCACCATATCCGAACGTATGGCAAAATCCGTTTCACGCTCCCGTTCATCAAAATCATAGAGCAGGATGATCTTCCCCTGCCGCAGGGCTGTCAATGCTTCGTCAATCATGGTGCCACCTCAACCTTCACTTCGTCCGTGTCATTCACCCCAAGCGTCTCCCGGATACAGACCGGGGCAATCAGCTCGAGGACGTCATCCGGGTAATGGGTCCTTCCCGGGATCACGATGCCGCAGGGGATGCCTTCAATTCTGCAGGGCAGGCAGCGGGCATCACCAAAGGTACGGCCATCCGCTGAAAAACCCTGTATCCGTACCCATTCCAGCTGGTCCAGCCTCTTTCGTATCTGGACACTTGACGGTTCAAGTCGTATATTCAGGGTTCCCGGATAGGGCGCAAACCCGATCTTTTCAGAGAACTGCTGCACGTAGGGATCAAGGCTCATGTAATACCTGCCCTCTCCAAGACCGGAGATCACCATTCCCTGGAGGATGAACTCTTCCCGCCCGCTCCCAAACACCCGGCAATAATCCGCGTATTCATGCCGCAGGATCTCTTCTCCGCTCCTTGTGACCGTGACATACTGGCCGTCAGGGTTGACCGAACGGGAGAGGAGCAGCTGCCGCTCGAGCGACTGGAGGCGCCGTGATGCGGTCTGCGGGCTCGTGCCAAGCGCGCTCCCAAGAGACTGGGAGGAAACCCAGACCGGCCCCTTCAGGCCACCCTTCAGGGCGATCGCTTTCAGGCACTGGAGATCCTCGGACATAATCATATACTTATCAAAATTGAGATGCTTATTATTTATGAGTATCTATACAGGGGATTTCGTGAAATGTCGAATCCGAGTTCGTTAATTATATCAGCCCCCCTGCCCTCATAGTGTGGCATGAAATCTGATGTGCGGTATCTGCTTGCCGAGAAGATGGCGGGAGAGATCACGCTTTCAGAATCACCAGGCAAGGCCCTGAAGAAATGGAGGATGAGTTTCAACATTCCCCAGGGCGTGCTCTGTGAACACCTCGAAGTCTCCCCTTCCGTGATCAGCGATTACGAGAGCGGGAGAAGAAAAAGCCCGGGCACTGCTGTCGTCGGAAAGATTGTCGACATGATCCTTTCCATCGATGAGGCAAACGGCGGGAAGTACATCAAGAAATTTGCAAAGATCCTGTATACCGATATTGACGATAATGTCATCTACGACATTTTCGATTACCCGACACCCGTAATGCTTTCACGGTTTTCCGCGCTGCTCTCATGCAAGACGCTCTGCGGTTCCCTGAGCCAGTCAATTTTTGGCTATACGATTGTCAACAGTCTCAACGCAATCACCCAGCTCTCGTCCAATGAGTTCAACCGGATCTACGGGTGGAGCACAGAGCGGGTACTCATCTTTACCGATGTCACTTCCGGCAAGTCCCCCATGGTGGCGATTCGGGTTACCCCGTTCAAACCGCGTTCTGTGGTGCTGCAGGGGATCGAGCCGGAGCTCGTCCACCCGCTGGTTCCAAAGATGGCCGAGCGGGATCATATCACCGTGCTCTGCACCATGATGGGCATTGATGAGATAGTGGAAAAACTGAGGGAAGAACGATGGTAGGAATCATTACATACGGGGTGTATATCCCCCGGTACCGGATAAAGGTGGAAGAGATCACCAGGGTCTGGGGCGCAAATGCCGAGGATGTGACGGGCGGACTGGGTGTGTATTCAAAGTCTGTCCCGGACCTGGACGAAGATACGGCCACCATCGCAGTCGAGGCAGCAAGAAATGCCCTCCGCCGGAGAGACATTGATCCCTGCGAGATTGGCGCGGTATACGTGGGCTCAGAGTCCCATCCGTATGCAGTAAAACCGACGGCCTGCACGGTGGGGGAGGCGATCGGGGCTACCCCCTGCATGACCGCAGCCGATTACGAGTTTGCCTGCAAGGCAGGAACCGCTGCGATCCAGACCTGCATGGGGCTCGCAAAGAGCCGGATGATACGGTACGGGTTTGCCATCGGGTCGGATGTTGCACAGGGTGCGCCGAGCGATGCCCTCGAGTACACTGCGGCTGCAGGAGGCGCTGCCTTCCTGATCGGCTGCGAAGACCCGATAGCGATCATCCACCGGACCTGCTCGTTTACCACTGACACCCCTGATTTCTGGCGGCGGGAGGGGCAGGACTATCCCCGGCATGGCGGTCGGTTCACGGGAGAGCCCGGGTACTTCAGGCATATTGAAGGGGCGGTGCGGCTGATCTTTGACCAGTCAGGAAAGAGCCCGAAGGACTATGACTATGCGGTCTTCCACCAGCCCAATGCCAAGTTTCCCCAGCGGGTGGCAAAGATCCTCGGGTTCTCCCAGGACCAGATCAGGCCTGGTCTCGTGGTGCCCCGCCTTGGAAACACGTATTCCGGCTCTTCCATGATAGGGCTTGCCGCAACGCTCGATATCGCAAAAGCCGGGGACCGTATCTTTGTCGCTTCGTTCGGTTCGGGGGCAGGGAGCGATGCGTTTGATATCGAGGTCACTGATGAAATCGAGGGCCGTTCGTTCCGGCGGGACGCGGCCCCGGGAGTCGAGCGGCTTCTCGCTGACCCGATCTATATCGATTATGCACGGTACGCCAGACACAAGGGAAAAATCGTGATGCAGAAATGAGAGAGGTAGCAGTAATAGGGGCCGGATGTACCACCTTCGGGGAGAAATGGGACACCTCGTTCCGGAATCTCTTTGTCGAGGCCGGCGCGCTTGCACTCGAGGATGCCGGGGTTTCCGGTGAACAGATCGATGCTATGTACGTGGGGAACATGAGTGCGGGACGCTTCATCGAGCAGGAGCATATCGGCGCACTGATCGCCGACTATGCCGGCCTCGCATCACACCATGTCCCGGCCACGCGGGTCGAGGCGGCATGCGCCTCAGGGGGGCTCTCGTTCCGGCAGGCAGTGATCGCAGTGGCATCAGGGCTTGAGGATATCGTGGTAGCTGCCGGAGTCGAGAAGATGACAGACGTTGGGACCGGGGCAAGTGTGGACGCACTCGCCGGTGCAGCTGACCGGGAATGGGAAGGATTTGCGGGTGCGACATTCCCGGGCCTCTATGCCATGATTGCGCAGGATTACATGCACCGATACCCCCTCACCCGCGAGCAGCTCGGGCTTGTTGCGGTCAAGAACCATTATAACGGGGCAAGGAATCCCATCGCCCAGTTCCAGCAGGAGATCAGCCTTGATACGGTCCTGAAATCTTCGCTCGTCGCAGATCCGCTCCGTCTCTTTGACTGCTCCCCCATCACTGACGGAGCTGCAGCGGTCGTGGTTGCACCGCTCGAGCGTGCCCGGGAGTTTACGGATGCTCCTGTCAGGGTGCTTGCAAGCGCCCAGGCAAGTGATACGATCACCCTCCACGACAGGCGTGACATCAGCACCCTGGATGCAACGGTTGCTGCCGGAAGGCGTGCATTCCGGATGGCCGGGCTTTCTACATCGGATATCGATATGGTCGAGGTGCACGACTGCTTCACCATCGCCGAGATCTGCGCAATTGAAGACCTCGGGTTCTGCAGGAAAGGGGAGGCCGGCAGGTTTACCGAAGAAGGGATTACCGCCCTCAACGGCGATCTCCCGGTCAATACGAGCGGAGGACTGAAAGCATGCGGG
Organism: Methanoregulaceae archaeon; assembly: GCA_021371995.1. Classification (GTDB taxonomy): domain Archaea; phylum Halobacteriota; class Methanomicrobia; order Methanomicrobiales; family Methanospirillaceae; genus UBA9949. The sequence goes on from JAJFVA010000009.1 coordinate 25,792, forward strand.
CACCCTGTCGGTGCGACCGGGATCAAGCAGGTCTACGAGATCACAAAACAGCTCCGGGGCGAGGCCGGGAGACGGCAGATTTCGGGCGCAGAGATCGGTATGACCCACAATGTCGGCGGCACAGGGGCCACGGTCGCTGTGCATATCCTCGGGGTGTGAGCCATGTCGGTCGCACGGTTCTGGAGAAAGATACCCCAGCGCTACAACCTGATCGGGACACGCTGCACCAGCTGCGGGAGGTATTTCTTCCCGCCGCGTTCCTTCTGCCCGGACTGCCGCAGGGCCGGGAAGATCGTTGATCACAAGTTTGCAGGAAACGGAAAAATTATCACGTTCACGGTGATCCGGACGGCAAGCGAGCAGTTTGAGCAGCTCACCCCGTACGTGTTCGCCATCATTGAGCTGGACGAGGGGCCGCGGACTTCGGGGCAGATCGTCTGCGCCCCCGAGGAAGCCCGGATCGGGATGAGGGTGAAGCCGGTCTTCAGGCGGATCGGTGCAGACGGTGAGAGTGGTGTCATCTACTACGGGACCAAGTACGCTCCCGCAGAGTGACCTTTTTTTCTCTTTACCGGAACGATCTTTTTGGCAATGGTCATCCTGTTCCAATCCAATCCTGTTTTCTTAAATGTTTCACATCCTGGTGATTGACTATAGGTGGATCCGGTACATTCAGGATTTTTTCCGTATGTCATATACCGCATGCCATCTGTCCGGGGAGTAGGAACGGACATAGCGTTCGGTGACTTCTGCGACCGGATACTTCAGGATTTCCGTCATCGCTTCCCCCTCTGCAGACTGGAGCACGTAACAGTGGATCGTCCCCCCGGGAGTACAAAGACGGAATGCCTGGGGCAGGAACGGCAGCGCCCCTGTCGGGTGGTTCATGATCACCCGGTCAAAGGTCCAGGGCACCATATGAGGGAGACTTGTGGCGTCAGCAAGGATCGGGAGGACGTTTTCTGCATGGTTCATCCGTATGTTCCTGACCATGAGACGGACTGCCCCGGGGTTGATGTCGACTGCAAGGACCCGATCCGCCTTTTTTCCGAGCGTGACCGCAAAAGGACCAACCCCGGCGAACATATCGAGAACCTGCCCGCCCTCCTTCTGCATGGTGGCGATCCGCTGCCTCTCTGTCGCGAGTCGGGCCGAGAAGTATGCTTCTGAAAGGTCGATCTCGAACCGGTGCCCGTATTCTTGGCAGAGGGTCTTTGTAACCGGTATTCCGGCCAGCACCTCAAAGCGCCGTGTACGGAAGTTCCCTTCCACGTCGCTCAACGGGAAGAGTACGGTATGAAGCGAGGGTCTGAGAGAGAGGAGTTGCTCTGCAGCGGCAGGATCCCGTTCAAGCATGATCGCGATCCCCCCGATGAGTTCGTGACGCGGCAGGTCCGGGAGCGGATCCCGCGTTTCAAACAATGCCCGCTCTGCCCCTTCAATCCCGGATATGACCGGCAAAATCAGGAACTCCCCTTCAATACGGGGTTTCCTCTGGCGGTCGAGGATTCCTTCCCGGATGAGCTGCTGGCGCACCTCCTCCCCTCTGTTCCGCTTCACCCGCACTGCCCACTGTTCCTGCTCCATGGTTGCTCAGTCACCCTCATGTATACCGGGAACGCACACGTATATCTATGGAAGATTATCTCGAGAGGCTTAAAAGGGGGAGTCTGAAACTCTACGCGCTCGAGGAGGAACTCCCGGCCGACGAGGCGGCCCGGGTGCGTCGGGTTTTTATTGAGCGCGAGACGGGTGTCGCGCTTCCGGCAATCGGCGCATATACCATCCCGGTCGACCGCGTGGCAAAGAAGAACTGCGAGAACCTGATCGGGGCGGTCCAGGTCCCTGTTGGCGTTGCAGGACCCCTCGCTGTCCATGGAGAGTATGCAGAGGGTTCGTTCTTCCTTCCCCTCGCAACAACAGAGGGTGCGCTCATCGCATCGGTCAACCGGGGGTGCAGTGCAATCATGCGGGCGGGGGGGGCAGAGGTCCGTCTCTTCCGGGACGGTATGACCCGGGCCCCGGTCTTTGCTGCAAGGGACGTGATCCATGCACGCGGGATTGTGGATTATGTGAATTCACACCATGATGAGATCACTGCCGCCGCAGAGAGCACGACCTCGCATGGGAAACTGACCGGGATCACCACCCTGGTTGCAGGTACGAGCGTCTTTGTCCGCCTCGAGTTTGACACCAAGGACGCCATGGGAATGAACATGGTGACGATCGCGAGCGCCAGGGCAGCGGAACTGATCGCCTCCGCGACCGGTGCCCGGCTGATTGCGCTCTCAGGCAACGTCTGCACCGACAAAAAACCTGCCGCAATCAATATGGTGATGGGGAGGGGCAGGACGGTTGCAGCGGGCGTGAATCTCCCCGATGCTCTTGTTCGCGAGGTGTTCAAGACCGATGCAGCGACTCTTGCTGAGGTGAATATGCGGAAGAACCTGGTAGGATCGGCAAGGGCGGGCTCGTTTGGATTCAATGCCCATGCCGCAAACATCATCGCTGCCATCTTCATCGCCTGCGGGCAGGATCCTGCCCACGTGGTCGAAGGAAGCCTTGCAGTAACAACGGTGGATCCCGTTGAGGGCGGCATCTATGTCTCGGTAACGCTCCCGTCACTCCCGGCCGGCACTGTCGGAGGAGGGACGGGGATCGCTACCCAGCAGGAATGCCTGCGGATGCTCGGTGTTGCGGGCGGGGGTGATCCACCCGGGTCGCATGCACGGAAATTTGCCGAGATTATCGCGGCGGGAGTCCTTGCCGGCGAACTCTCGCTTCTTGGGGCACTCGGCGCGCAGCACCTTGCAAGGGCCCACCAGAAGCTCGGCCGCTAAAACCGGAACCATTTCATCATGACAACGGCATCTTCACCGTTTGCGTAATAGCGGTCGATGTGAAAGACCTCGCGGTACCCGATCTTCCGGTAAAACTGCTGGGCCGCGTAATTGGAGAGCCGGACCTCGAGCTGGACTCCCGATGCAAGCTCGATGGCAAACTGGTGTTCCTCCCTCTGGACGAGTAACTTTCCCACCCCTTTTTTCCGGAACGATCCTGCGACAGCGAGGTTGCAGATATGCCCGTATATCTCCTCCCCGGTATCCTCAAGTCCGCCAGCGATGAAACCGATGACCAGTCCCCGGTATGTGGCGACAAAAAATGTTTTCTGGAAGTAGGTGAGGGTGTCAGCAAGGATACCGGCACTCCAGGGGTCCGGGAAGGAGACCGCCTCGATGTCTGCAACAGCGGTGATATCCTCAGGCCTCGCCCGGCGTATTATGATCTCGTCGCCCATTTGCGGTTGTACTGTTTGGTGTCACTGGAATAATATAGTGTCAGAGGAAATGAGTAAAGAGAGCCTGGTATTTTCATGGTGAGGATCTTCCGATTTGCTGCAGTCCGGCCGGGCCGGGCCGCTGCCCCGCAGGTGGCTGCGGTGCCCTACGACGTGGTGACTGCCGGCGAGGCAGGGGCCGTTATCAGGGATAACCCGATGAGTTTTTTACGTATCAGCCGGCCGGATGCCGAGCTCCCCGATATCCCTCCGACTGATTCCCGCGTGTATTCCCATGCACGGGAACGGTTTGGCGCTCTCCAGTCATCAGGAGTGTTCGCACGCGATGCAGTTCCCGGCATGTACGTCTACCGGGTTATTGCACCGGCCGGAACCTTTACCGGGCTCTGCTGCTGCCTCCATGTCGACGATTACGAGTCAGGAGTTATCCGGAGGCATGAACAGACGCGGTATGACAAGGAAGAGGACCGGACCCGGCATATCGATACCGTGAATGCCCACACCGGGCCCGTCGTACTGATCTACCGGGATTCTGATGATCTCTCCCGTCATATCGCCTCGCTTGCATCAGGATCGCCCGATGCTGAGGTCCGCTGGCAGGATGGATCCCTCCACCAGGTCTTCCGGATTTCCGATCCCGGGATACTCTCCCGTCTTGAAAGGGAGTTTTCATCGGTCGGCCGGCTGTACATTGCGGATGGACACCACCGGGCAAAATCCGCGGTCAACGTGGCAAAACGGCGCAGGGCTGCAGGGGGGGAGATCGGAGAGGCGGACCGGTTCATGGGAGTGCTCTTTGCCGATTCAGGGGTCCGGATCCATGGCTACAGCAGACTTGTCAGGGACCTTGGCGGGCGCACGGCCGGTGAGTTCATGCAGGAGATGTCCCTCTCATGCTCAGTCATTCCATACGGGGAGGTGAATGACCGATCGTACCAGATCCAGCCCCGGTCCGATAGCCCCCATATCTTCCACATGTACCTTGACGGGGCCTGGTACGAATGTACCCTGCCTGACACAGCATCGTCAGACCTGATCGGTTCCCTTGATGTATCGCTGCTCCAGCAGCAGATTCTTGAGCGGATCCTTGGCATCAGCGATCCCAGGGGCGATGCACGGCTCCAGTACCTGGGCGGTGCGCGGCCAATCGCTGATCTCATGACGATGGTGGACAGGGGGGATTATGCGGTAGCGTTCTCAATGCAGCCGGTACTGGTTGAGACCGTGCTCTCCATTGCAGATGCCGATGGGATCATGCCCCCGAAATCAACGTGGTTCGAACCAAAGCTCCTCTCCGGGCTTGTGGTCCATTCTCTTTCCTGAACCTTCTTTTAGTATCCGGGATGACACCCTGTATCCTCACCATCAGGGATGTTTTTTTCCTGTAATGCCCAAACACTATGCCATGATCAGCATTGCGCTCCCAAAGGGCAGCCTTGAAGCCCAGACCCTGCAGCTGTTCAAGGAAGCAGACCTTGAAGTGAAACGGGGTGACCGCGACTATAACCCCGTCATCCATGATCACCGGATAGGCAAGGTGAAGATCCTTCGCCCGCAGGAGATCCCGAAATACGTTGAGATGGGGTATTTTGATGTGGGAATCTCGGGCCTTGACTGGGTGAAGGAAACCGGCGCAAGGGTGCGGGAAGTCTCTCCGCTCTCGTATTCCAAGACGGGCGAAGGGAATGTGAAGATCGTGGTGGCGGTCCACCGCGACGAGCCGATCGATGATGTGAGGAAAATCAGGCCAAACAGCCGGGTGACGACCGAGTATCCGGAGCTCACAAAGGAGTATTTCGGCCGGCTCGGGATTCCCGTCCAGCTCTTCCATTCGTTTGGTGCATCGGAGGCAAAAGTCCCGGATCTGATGGATGTCGTGGTGGATCTTACGGAGACCGGGACCACGCTCCGGCGAAACGGGCTTAAAATCATCGGGCAGATCATGGAGTCCTATACCGTGATTATTGCCAACCGGGAGAGTTTCGAGGACGTGGCAAAACGGCGCGCAATCGAGGAGATTGTTACACTGCTCCTGGGAGTGATCGATGCCCGCCATCAGGTGCTTCTCTCCATGAATGTCCCGGAAGATGCCATGGAGCGGGTCGTTTCTGCCCTCCCTGCACTCAAGACACCCACCGTGAGCCGGCTCCACGGGGTGGATTACTACAGCATCCAGACGGTCGTCCAGAAGGGCCAGGTCAATACCCTCATCCCGAGTCTCAAGGCGGCAGGGGCACAGGACATCCTTGAGATCCCGATAGCAAAGATAATCCGTTAATTTTTCTTTTTGCGCGTGAATAAACGATATTTTTTTTCTGGCACATTATAACCGTTCGATCAGCATACCAGACATCCTGTACTATTATTTTCCTGAACGGAGCAAAAATAATAAATAGAACGAGGCCCGATTCCCTTCTATAGCCACCGGAGGGAGAATACCGGTTGCACCAGAACAGGAGCCCGGGGGAGATTGCGTATGAACTGGCGGCCCTCCCCCGCGCTCCGTCCCTTTTTTTTCTGAAATTTGATCAATCCGATACACTGCCCGATGTATATTACCCGGAATCCGGTGAGGCACCCATGTATGAGAGGATCGATATTATTGTGGACGGAAGCGGGGACGGCCATTCGGTCGCCCTGTTCCCGGACGAGGAGGTCTTTTTCTCCTATGAACGGGGAGCATCGAACAACGAGGCTGAGTTCAACGCGGTCATCCTGGCACTCGAGCACCTGCCCGAACATGCCCATGCCCGTATCCGGACCGACAGCCAGGTCGTGGTCTGGCACCTCTCCGATGACGAGAAGTCGCGTCACCCCACGTTTCTCAAAAAGAGGCTTCTCATAAAGGACCTGATCGTCACAAAGAACCTCCGCGTGGACATCCAGTGGATCCCCCGGAAGCAGAACAATGCCGACCGGTTCCTGAAGCACTATATCGCAAGCCTCTGCGGCGCAGGGGGAAACGAGCCGCTTTACCGGCGCGTGCGCCGCCTTGAGAGCGAGAATTCGCAGCTCCGGGCCCGGCTGAAGCGGGCGATGAAGATGCTCGAACGC
>JAJFVA010000015.1 GCA_021371995.1 Methanoregulaceae archaeon
TCTGCATCGCATCGGCAAGGACAACCGGGAGATGTTCATGCGTTATGGATGCCCGCGTTTCCTTTATCAGCAGCTGAAGATTACTCAGGGCATCTGTAAGAATCGTTCCCGCATCAACCGGCTCCGGTGGCCTGGCCTGAGATCGCACCCGCGAATATTCACGAAGGTCACTGACAAGCGTATTCATCCGGAGACCGGAGTTTTCGATAATTTTTAAGTACTTTTCGATCTGGGGATTCTTCCCCTCTTTGCACTGGTTGAGAAGGAGCTCAGAGTACGTTACGATACCCCGGATTGGCTCCTGGAGGTCATGGGTGGCGATATAGGCAAATAGTTCCAGGTCCTCATTGCTCCGTTTCAGATTCTCGGCGTATTCCTTCAGCTGCATTTCAGCATTTTTCCTGTCGGTAATGTCGCGGATTACGACAAGGATCGCCGGATTACCGTTGTAAGATATCTGTCTTCCTCTTCCCTCGAAGATCACATGAGTCCCGTCGCCCCGGACAATCCGGATCTCGGTTGTCGGAGTGATGATCCCTTTGAGATCGTCCTCAATGTTCTGCTGGACAACCGGGTGGAAATCAGGGTGAATCAGATCAAAAACATCCATGCCGATAAGCTCTTCCGGTCTTGCTGTTGTCAGCAGTTTTTCCATGGCAGGATTCGCGTAGACGAGTTTGCCATCCTGGTGAATCACGATGATATCCGGGGACATTTCAACGAGCGTGCGGTACTTCCTCTCGTTTTCCCGTATCGCCCTCTCCATCTGCTGCTGCTCGGTGATGTCCCGTATGATGGCGCCAATGCGAAAACCCTTCCGGGTCGGGATCCTGAATACTCTCACCTGGACGTCCCGGATATCGTTATTCCCGGATTTCAGCTGATCATTGATAACATGACGGTAAAATGGATCAGTCTCATCATGCAGTAAACGGTCCCAGGTATTCCGGTACCACGTGGCAGGATCTGGTTTATGCATTTCATCGGTTGATCGTGATGCCTGTAGCTCCCACATGGGCAGACCCAGCACATCCTTTGCAGCAAGGCCAGTGAGTAGCTCTGCACCATTATTCCACCTGGTTATCCGTCCTTCTTCGTCAGTGATGATAATTCCGTCATTTGAACTTTCGATCAGGTTCTGTAATTCTTCCTGATTCTCGATGAGCCTCTCATCCGCCTTCTTTTGCTCGGTGATGTCCCGTATGATTGCACCAATACGAAAGCCACTCCTGGTGGGAATCCTGAATACCCTCTGCTGGATAAATCTGGTGTCTCCGCCCGGGGTCCGGATCTGCCCGTCAAAGAGACCCTTGAAGTGCTGATCTGAATCATCATGCAATAACCGATCCCAGGCCGCATGATACAGCGTCAGAGGGTCTGGTCCGGCCCATTCATCAGTCACGCTCTGTGACTGGATCTCCCATGCCGGCGCCCCCAGCACATCCTTTGCAGCAAGGCCAGTGAGTAGCTCTGCACCATTATTCCACCTGGTGATCCGTCCTTCTTCGTCAGTGGTGATAATCCCATCACCAGAACTTTCGATCAGGTTCTGTAATTCCTCCTCCTTCTCGATGAGCGCATCCTTTGCATGCCTCCGCTCAGTGATATCCCTGACAATGCCTCCATAGAACATCCGGCCATGAGAGGTAAAATGAAAGTTTTTCGCTTCAATGAACCGTTGTTTACCATGGGGCCGGCTGATAGAAATCTCTTTGAAGGGATTTTTTGACGAGGAGAGTGGTGCATTGTCCAACTCCTCGATGATAGAGGATACCCATGTTTCGATATTCTCCGCATGGCTGTCTTCCGGGATACATCGCGATGCCACGTCAAGAATCGTGCTTCCAATGGCATCCTCACGCGGGATGCCAAAGATCTCTTCCATCCCGATATTCCATTCCAGAATTACCCCCCGGTCATCGTTCAGAATAATCCCGTCTGGTGTATTCAGGATAAGGTTCCTCAGATTATCTTCACTCTCTTTGAGTGAGTCCCCGATGTTTACCTGATCTGCCTCCCGCTGTTTGAGATCACCAATCTCTCTTTTAAGTGCTTCGATCTCTGCCTCAAGGCCGGCATAACGCTCGTCTATGACCTGTTCGATATCTGCGGATACCCTGTACCCCTGCTCTCCTGCCCTTTTTGTGGAGCGCTCTCCTCCCTCTTTTTTCCGGGGATCTGACATCTGACCTCTTCGCTGATCCAAAAAAAACAAAGAATTAAGCGAATGGTTCCTTTTATCCGATAATAAAGATAACCTGCCGACAGACAGAACGATGCGCACCGTACAGCCATGTACCCTGGCGCACTTATTTCACCTTCCCGTGCAACCTCTCCCCATGGCAGCACCAGCCGATGACCCCGGCCAGCTTGCAACCATCCTCCTCGCCCATGAAAAAGCCCGGGCACGGGCATGGAAGGAGAAGAACTCCCGGGCCCTCGAGGTCCTCTTGGCGCCGGACTTCATTGAGATCAACGGGCTCGGCCGTTTCTCGAAAAAAGATCTCCTGATATCCCTCCTCCCTGCGATCAGCCTGCACGAGTTCATCATCTCCGACCCCCGGCTGGTCACGGCCTCTGCAGATGCAGCGATCCTCACGTATCAGTGCATTGAGGACCTGACCGTCAAAGGAAAGCAGATAACCGGGACGTTTCACGTCGCCGCCCACTACACGAGACGGGAGAACAAGTGGCTTCTCCTCCTCTGGCAGATTACTCCGTTTCCATGCTAGGAAAGGGATTTGATACAAACAGGAAACAGGAGTAAAAACCATAACAATCCGTTTTTAAGGATTTTGTACTATCACCAGCTTTCATGTTCATTCCCGGATATAAAAAAAATAGTTCAATATTTTTCTAAAGAACACAGGTGTCCAGGGAACCCGCTGGAACAACCGTATAATTGGCGACCGTCGGTATTGCAAGGCGTGAGCATTCTTTTTTCAGAAGATCTTCGACTGACGTGACCGCCCTTATGGTACTCACTGCCGGGGTCGTCATATAATACATGGACCCGTCGGTATCCTTGAAGAGGGTTACCACGTGTCCGTTACGTTTACCGTCCTTAAAATACTTGAAGGCAACAATCTGTGCATCGTAGCCATGATGTGCCAGCACGTACGACAGGAAAGTTGCATAGTCCTTGCAATCCCCCCTCTCCAGACGGAAGAACTCTTCCGGGGGATAGGATATACATCCGTCATGATAGGTAAAAGTAAATTTCGCATCAGCATACTCTGCCGCTTTCTCAGGGGTGTCCAGCTCCTCAATCACGGAAGAAAAATTTGTTGCACTGAGCAGCTGCGGATCATCCAGTGATGGAATATAAGGGCCGGTGGAAATTGCCCCGATCGGTTTTGTCAGTAGGGTGTTCCCCTGTTCATCGCGAAGCGTAATGGTGAACTGTTCTGTCGTTGCTTTCACCCCAAAAACAATTTCACCGGTCTTGCTGCTCTTTGGCGGAATAGACCCCCAGTAGAAGGGATGAGATAATCTGCCATAGACCTTCTGCGTAATCGGTCCTCCCCCGGTAATATCAACAGTTGTCTCATTGGCAACATAGGGAGCTGTCTCATCCAGATTTTCAATCGTCGCATTGATAACAATAAAAACATTCCCCGAAATCGGGTTTGTATCCCTGATTTTCATCGTTTTGAATGCAGAATGGATGGTAATTCGGACCGGAGCGGTGTCCTGCAGAGCGTTGTTTGGACCTTCAGAGATAGGTTGCGTTGCCGATGGATCCGTGACTGCCGGTGAATGTTTAGGACTTGGGCTGTCCTGATTGGTTGATCCCGATGCCTGGCTGTCCGTGCATCCTGAAACGGATAAAAAAACAATAATGAGAGAAATGATTACGATTGTCACCGAAAAATTGGAATGATTGTTTTTTTCCATAGGATGAAATTTCAATTTTTTGATGATAATTGTTCTTAAATATCTTCGTTGGTCCGGTGAGTCCGGGTCGCAGGGACGGTGCAAGAACAGAACCGGTGCCGATGAATTGTCGTGGGGATTTCATACTCCCTTGGGGTTATTGTCCTGGTATTCAGGGGGGGGTACTGTGGGGATAGAGATCACTGGAGAAGGGGACGTGGATCCTTTTTTTT